>CAMKNA010000065.1 GCA_946414075.1 uncultured Fibrobacter sp. | reverse complement strand
GCGGCGCTACCTACGAAATCGAAGTGAAGAACCCGAAGCACGTGTGCAAGGGTGTGGCCGAGATGATCGTGGACGGCAAGAAGATTGACGCCGACGTGGCACCTATCTTTACGAAGGGTATCCACAAGGTTGTCGTCACTTTGGGCTAGAAACGCATATAGCCGTCGCGATGGTGCGTTGCCTTGACTCTCGTCGTACGCTTTGTACGCCTTCGGTCAAGGCGCCTGCTCTCGCTTGGTTCTCTGCGTTTCTCGATTGAGTAACTCGATTTTAATTCAAATTGAAAATTTAAGTCCGCTTCTAACGAAGCGGATTTTTTTTGTGATATAGGTTTCTTTTTTCTGAAAGAAACTTTTAGAACGGTAAAAAAATGTATATTACTGACAGGGAATGGGCTAAAAGGAGCGGAAGGTGTTTTACAAGCATTGGAAAAAGATTGCGCTAGCCCTGACCGGATTTTTCTGGGTCAGTTGCGACAGTGATGCCACATCGGCAAATGGAGAAGGCCAGTCCTCCGGTGATTCGTCGGATAGTGGCAAAATCTTTTCATCGGATAGTGGGAAAATTCCCATGTCGGATAGCGAGCGCGTCGGTCAGTCGTCTAGTTCTGGGGTAAAGAATAATCTTAGCAGTGGCGAGATGGAACTGCCCATTGCCCTGTACGGTGTGCCAAATGAAGTACTCAACTGTTATTTGAACAAGGGCGATTCTACGGTCCATTGTGGAGACAGAACGGTGTGCAAACAGCTGACTGAGGAAAGATGGGAAAGCGAATACAAGTGTGTTGAGAACATTTGTCCTGAATATGGTGTTGTTCAGGTTTCCGAGAATACCTACGAGTGCGATGGAAAGATTTATAGTGAGGCGGAATTCAGGACTAGATACAACATAGCTTATGAATATGATCCATCTAAGGAACCCGTCATCTGTGATGAAACGGACGAGAATACCGTTACCTGTCGGGATGGCATTACTTACACGATTACCACCGATGAAAAGGGCCGTAAAACCTATACTGACCAAGAAGGTTCAATACTTTCCGAAAAAGAATTCGAAGAAAAATATGTGATTCAAAAAGAAGAGAACGCTCCTCTTTATGGTATTTCTTGGTAATGCGGGAAGAACTGACTGTGAATATTCGCAAGCATTGGAAAAAATTAGCGTTGGCCTTGACCGGATTCTTCTGGGCCAGTTGTGACGATTCTTCGTCAGAAGCGGAATGTCTGTATGGACCTCCGTCGGAATACCAGAGCAGTGAATCGGGCGCGTCCTCTAGTTCAAAGGCTGGCTTGCCTGCACAGAGTTCTGAAGCAAAAGTTGATTCGTCTACCAAGAAGATAGATCCTGATTCTTTATCAGGCAAGAATGGTGATTTGGGTAAGTCTGTTGAGGATTCCATAGGGATGGTGGTCGCTCTTTACGGTGTTCCTTCTGATTTTAAGATGTTAACCCTATGCTATAATGATGTAGCCGAAAATGATGTCGGCAAGGAATTCAAGATTATCGACTGTACCGATGGAAATAGGTACTTGAGAAATCCCTACGATGCCGCGGGAGAGGGTGTCGTACTCCCTGAAGGCGTGGAAGCTCTGGCTCCTGAGGCAGGATCTGATAAGGCCAAGAATTGCGAGGCTGGTCAGGACATTTGCATAGAGCGTAATCCCAACATTGACCCTGATCCTTGGGCAGGGTGTTTCCCCACCATAAACTGTCCTGAAAAGCCGACGGAAGACGATTAATTTTTATGCGCCTTAGCCTCAAAAAGAAACTCGCCCTTGAAGCCTACCGCCTTTACCGCCATAACGAAATCAAGGCGCATCCGCTGACCTATTTCTTTTGGGAATGTACCCTCCGCTGTAACCTGCACTGCCTGCACTGTGGCAGCGACTGCGTCAAGGACGCCATTCCCGACATGCCCCGGGAAGACTTTATGGGGGTGCTGGACAAGCTTGCACCTCACATCGACCCTAAACACTTTATTGTGGTGATTACCGGGGGCGAGCCTTTGATGCGCCCTGACCTGGAAGAATGCGGCCAGGAAATCAAGAAACGGGGTTATCCCTGGGGCATGGTGACCAACGGGCTTGCCATGACGCCGGACCGCTATAAAAGGCTTTTGGCCGCAGGTCTACGCTCACTGACCATCAGTCTCGATGGCCTGCAAGAAAGTCACAATCATTTCCGAGGCGACCCGCACAGCTTTCAGCGAGCGCTCTCGGCCATTGACATGGCCGCCCACACCGAAGGTCTTACCTTCGATGTGATGACCTGCGTGAACCGGGAGAATCTGAAGGAACTGCCCAAGATTTTGGATATGCTCCTGAAGATTGGCGTGAAACGCTGGCGTATCGCGACGGTGTTCCCGAAGGGCCGTGCCAAGGACAATCCGCTGTTCCAGCTGACCAACCAGGAGTTCCGGCAGGTCTTTGACTTTATCCGCGAGGTGAAGTCCCTGAAGGTTATCAATGTGAATTACGGCTGCGAAGGTTTTTTGGGAAGTTACGAAAAGGACGCTCGCAATTACCCGTTCTTCTGCCGTGCTGGCGTGAATGTCAGTTCCGTACTTTGTGACGGGAGCATCTCGGCCTGCCCGAGCCTGCGGGGGGACTATATCCAGGGGAACATCTACAAGGACGATATCTGGGATGTTTGGCAGAACCGCTACCAGGTGATGCGGGACCGCCGCTGGGCAAAGATCGGCGACTGCAAGACCTGCAAGTACTGGCGCTACTGCGAGGGTTCCAGCCTGCACCTTCGGGACGAAAAGACGAAGGAATTGGCGTACTGTCATGTTAAAAGGCTAGAAGCCGCTGGGGCCTAATACGACCGCTCGGCTCTGTCGCATTTGAGGCATCTACGAACTCGCCTCGCTCTCGCCACCACGACTCGTTGATACGAGTCGCTTGTGGCTCACAGACGACCGCTCGGCTCATGATCCTCGCCATCCACTTATGCCGGTCTAACCCGAAAAAAGGCGGATTTTCGGTAAAAAAGGGGCCAAAAAAGGGAAAATCCCCTTTACTTTTTGCCTGTTTCTTACTAAATTTGGGACTCCAATAGCAACTTAAAAAGGATTACAAAATGTATTCTATTGTTGAAACAGGTGGTTTCCAGTATAAA
>CAMKNA010000064.1 GCA_946414075.1 uncultured Fibrobacter sp. | reverse complement strand
TGGAAGTCGTCTTCGACGCGGATGATATCGTCTTCGCCGGTGTATTCGCCCACCTGGACTTCAACGATGACCAGCGGGAGCTTGCCTTCGTTCTGCAGACGGTGAACTTCACCCACTGGGATATAGGTGGATTCGTTCGGACGCACGTAGAAGACATTCTTGCCCACGGTCACCGTAGCGGTACCACTTACGACCACCCAGTGTTCCGAGCGGTGCAAGTGTTTCTGCAGGCTGAGACGCTTGCCCGGCTTCACCACGATACGCTTCATCTTGTAGCGTTCGGTAGATTCCAGTACGGAGTACGTACCCCACGGGCGGCTCACGGTCTGCGGCACGTTAATGAGGTCGGAACCGCGTTCCTTGAGTTCTTCCACCACCTTCTTCACTTTCTGGCTGCTGCTGAGCGGAGCGACCAGGAGCGCATCCGGAGTGTCGACGATGAGCATCTTGTCGAGGTCAATCGTCGCGATGGTACGCTGGGAGCCCATCACAAGGGAATTCTTGGAATCCACGGCGATGTGGCGCGGGTTCACGTTGTTGCCGTTTTCGTCATGCTGGTATTCGCCATAAAGGCTATCGAAACTGCCGAGGTCGCTCCAGCCGATATCGCTCGGAACCACCTTCACCTTGTTGGACTTTTCCATGACGGCATAGTCGATAGAATTCGACGGGATAGCCATCATGTCGTCGCGGTCGATGCGGATGGGTTCACCATCTTCGACTGTCGCATTGGCAAGGGCCTTTTTCGCGGCGGCGAGCATTTCCGGGGAATATTTGCCCAGTTCGGCGAGGAACGTCTTTGCCGTAAAGCAGAAGATACCGCTGTTCCAGTAGAAATTCCCTGCCAGCAGGTACTTTTCGGCTGTGGCGCGGTCAGGCTTTTCCACGAAGCGCTTTACGTTTTCGCCATCGGCTTCGATGTAGCCGTAGCCCGTTTCGGGGCTGGTGGGCGTAATGCCGAACGTCACCAAGTTACCGGCCTTCGCCAGTTCTTCGGCGCGGAGAAGCACCTTCTTGTATTCGTCCTTCTTGCGAATCACGTGATCAGACGGAGACACGAGAACGACCGTTTCGGGGTTCATGGTAAGGCAGGCAAGGGCGATAGCCGGGGCGGTGTTACGGCCCACGGGTTCCAACAGGAACTTGCTACCCGTCATGCCTTCCGTTTCAAGCTGGTCCTTGGCCAAGAAGAACTGGTCGGCGTTAGAAACAATAAACTGGGATTCGCAAACAGCAGAGTTCGTGACCACGGTCTTGCGGAACAGGGACTGTCCGTCAAAAAGCGGGGCGAACTGCTTGGGCATCAGGGAACGGCTCACGGGCCAAAGGCGCGTGCCCGAACCACCACAAAGAATCAGGTTAATCATAGTCTATCGAACCTTATTTCTTGTTATCAGGAGTATAGTCATCCTTGACCACATGAACTTCATGAGCAGCCAAAGCGCCATAGTAAACCATGTTAACAGACGGGAAGATCAAGCTGACGAGACGGTTCCAGGTTGCGAGTTCGGAAGCGTCGACATAGACGACATCGCGGGCATTCAACTGGAAGCGATCGGCCATGGCCAAGGCCATTGCGTTCTTTGCATTCAGCTGGAACACATCGATCTGCTTGTCAGAGGTATTACGGATAACGTAAATTCCGCGGGCGGTAGCGTTCAGAGCCTGCAGGCCACCGGCGGTAGCCAAGGCTTCGGCCAGAGTCAGTTTGCCGTTATAGATATTCACGATACCGGGTCTGCCGACTTCACCCATCACGTAGGCCTTCTGATCTTTCTGGGTTTCAGAAAGCGACGGCACAAAGATCTGGTCATCGGGCTGCACCACAATGCGTTCAAGCGGCAGGTTGGCCTTGAAGGCATCGAGATAGTTAATGGTATAGACCTTGTCGCCACGACGGAGCTGCATCACAGACGGGTCAGCTTCCTTGGAGAAACCGCCAACGCCGGCAATTGCATCGGGGAGAGTCATCGGATGTTCATCGAACGAAACATAACCCGGCTTGGAAACGGCGCCAGACACGGACATCTTGCGGCTATGGTAGCCCGTCACGCGGACATCCACCTGCGGATCGTTCAAAATCTTGTCAGAAAGGCGCTTGGTAATTTCGGCGCGGAGTTCCTGGGCGGTAAGACCTGCAGCCTGGAGTTCACCGGCATAGGGGTAGAAAAGCTTACCATCGGTAGTCACCTTCTGGCCGGCCGGCTGGTACTGGCCCATCGGGGAAGTCAGTTCCGGGTGTTCCCACACCACGACCTGAACCATGTCCAGAGGTCCAATGCGGTATTCCAGTTCCGGCAGGGAATCCACCATCAATTCCTTCAAGTCACCAAAATCACTAGCACTGGCACTGTCAGAGCCGGAGGCAGCCACAGCGGTGCCGAAATCGCCGGCGCCAATATCGTGAATATGTACCATCATGCCATTGTATTCGGCAGAATCTCCTGGTACAGACATTTGCATCTGAGGTCCGAGAGCGCAACCACTCAAGAAGGCGGCGGCAATAAGGCCAAGACCCAAACTCATTTTCTTCATAAATTAACCCTTTTGGCCAGCTTAAGCCTGGCCTTCGCTTTGTTTGATTTTTTCTACCCAGTACGGGGTCAGTTTAGAGATAAAATTCCACGCCAGCACGAAAGCGTTTTCGGGACGGCGGTACGGGTCGGGGACATCCACCCGCTGCGGTTCGCCGTAACGGAAAACCTTGCCTTCGAGCCACGGATAACGGTGCAACAAATCCATCTTGTGGCCGTTTTCCATCACCAGGATGAGATCGGCCCACTTCAAAATATCCAGATTAATCTGCCGAGCGCGGTGTGCGCTCATATCGATACCATGTTCAAGAGCAATCTTTTGGCTGAGTTCGTGCGCCGGATGGTCCACCAAGGCGCCAAGCCCAGCACTCATCACTTCAAAATCAGGCCCCAATTCTTTCTTAAGGCAATATTCACCCGTGGGGCTACGACAAATATTACCGGTACATACAACGAGAATGTGTTTCATCATCTAAAAATTAAAAAATTATTACAACCGGGACAAGAATAAAATAAAAAGAGCCGCCCAAAGACGACTCTTTAAGCACAAAATATCGTTTGCAGAGCGGGACTACAATTCGAAAGCGAATCCCAGATTCTTGAGCGCCGGATTCTTGGTGTCCTTTTCAGAAAGCAGCGGTTCGAAACCATTGCCTACCGGCCACTTAATGCCGATTTCGGGATCATTCCACATCAGGCCACCTTCGTCCTTCGGATCGTAAAGGCGGGTGCACTTGTACACGAA
>CAMKNA010000063.1 GCA_946414075.1 uncultured Fibrobacter sp. | reverse complement strand
GACGTTCTATGAATTTCAAAAAACATTTAGCTGCAAGCGTTGTTTTGACAACCTCCCTGGCCGCGGCCGCCTTTGCCGGCGGTGCCATCGACGTTCATTCCCACGTGATTCCTGCGGATTATTTGGCCAATTTGCAAAAGCATAACGCTCTGCTGGACGAAGGTTTTCCGCTCCCCAAATGGGACGTGAGCGCCCACCTGAAATGGATGGACGAAGCCCAGGTGCAAACCTCTGTTTTGACGCTCGCTGCCCCGCAGCCCTATTTCGGCGACGCGAACGAAAGCGCCTCCATCATCCGCAAGGTGAACGAGGTCGGTACATCCCTGAAAAAGCAATACCCCGGTCGATTCATGTACTGCGCGGCACTCCCGCTGCCCGACGTGAAAAAGTCCATCGCCGAAGCGGCTTACGCCCTCGATACGCTCAAGGCCGACTGCATCAAGCTTGCGACCAACGTAAAGGGGCAGTACCTGGGCGCGCCCGAACTGGACTCCCTGTTTGACTACCTGAATAAAAAGCACGCCGTCGTGATTCTGCACCCTCACAGGCCGGAGCCCGTCAACAAGGACGTGATGAAGCAGACCCCGCTAGCCATGCAGGAGTACCTTTCCGAAACGACCCGAGCTGTCACCAACATGATTTCCAGGAACGTGCTGGCTCGCTACCCGAACGTGAAAGTGGTGGTGCCCCATTGCGGTGCCTATCTCCCGCTCGCGTTGCCCCGCATGAAGTCGCTGATTCCCGTAATGCAGCAGAACAAGCTCGTCGGGAAAATCGACTGGGAAAAGAACCTGGCCTCGCTCTATTACGACCTTGCCGGAGCACACTCCGCAGAGACCATCCGCATGATGCTTACCATCACCACGCCCGACCACCTGCTTTACGGCTCCGATTACCCCTACGTGGCGCCCAAGGTGCTTACCGCGAGCATCGAGCGACTCAAGGCATACCTGAAAAAAGAGGCCGACCTTGCGCCCTATTACGACATGATTCTTGAAGGCAATGCCCGCGCGCTATTTGTCGAGAAGGATTTTGGCGGGAAATAATTTGACGGGCTGCGACACCTGTACATCGGCGACCCCTTCAGTTGCGGCCCCGATTCTTTTAGAATCGACGGTTCCCAGCAAGCAGTACCACTTTTTGGTCTCGTTCTTGCGGATTACCACAAACTGCGGGAATTTTTCCCAGAGATATTCCGGCGAATCGCCGTATTTCTGCTCCGCGTAGCAGGCAAGGTCGTGGGTGGATTTTTTCTTGAATGATTCCTGCTTGAATTGTCGTACTTTGGGGACTTGAATAATCAAGATGTGCATGTTTAATCTGCAGAATTTGTCGCTCCGTCAGAAAGTTGCGAATATGCCCTTTTTAAACGACGTGATAATTTTTAAAGTTACGCCGTCATGCGCCCGCGTCTTTTTAAAATCCTTGCTTCGCTGTTGCTGTTCTTAAGCGTTTCTGCCTTTCCACAAAAAGCAAATGGTGAAATTCCGCAGATTCCGGATAGCCTCCGCAAGAAAATCGAAAACGAAAATGCTGTTTTCAGTATTCAGGAGGCTCGCGAACTTCGGAACGCTATCCGTGGTGATTCGGCAGACGCAGCCGATGCCATTGAAGCACCGATCATTCCCAAAGACAGTCTGTTTGGCACCCACGTGAATCCGCTTATTGTCGGGACCGAAGTGCTCGGGCTCAACGCCTTTGTGTGGGCATGGGATTACTGGGTCCTGGACAAGAGTTACGCACATACGGGCCCCAGCTATTGGAAACGCAACTTCCGCGAAGGCTGGGAATGGGACCATAACCATTGGGCCATCAACTTTTACGGACATCCGTATCAGGGCTCCATGTATTACGCCACGGCCCGTGCCGGTGGCTACGGCTTTTACGGAAGCATGGCGTTTGCTGCCCTTGGGAGTTCCACCTGGGAAATGTTCTGCGAAACGGAATATCCTGCGCCGAATGACTTAATTTCTACGACAGTAGCTGGCTCCATGTTCGGAGAAGTCTTCTACAGGCTTTCCCGCGCATCGTACAACGGTTCCAAGGTGCCCTGGTACAGGCATCTGCTTGCTTTTGCACTGGAACCCGCCGGCTATGCCCAGCGCAGGGTGTTCGGCAACAGGGATTTTTATACGGGCTTGACACCAATCGAGTTGACGGTTGCCACGGGTATTGGCTCCAGGTTCGGTTCTGACTATCGGTTTGGTGGCGAAGATGCCGATGAACTGGATGCGGAATGGAACGACCGTCATGGAATGATGGCGGTTTCCCTTGAGTATGGTCGACCCTACACGAGGGTAAGGAGACCGTTCGATTATTTCACTTTAAACTTCTTCGGTGAAGGCGGACTTGAAGGAAAAGTGTTGCAGATGGATATCATGGGGAAACTTGTGAACAGGGGTATCCACGGGCGAGGCCATTGGCTTGATTTTTCGGTGAATCTGGATTACGATACTTTTTACGGGGACCTTGCCACGGTAAGCACGCTTTCGCTTGGCGGGGCCATGGACATAGCCCTTTGGCTGACTCCCAACTTGCGGTTCCGTGTCATGAATCAGGTTTACTGGATTATGCTCGGTTCTGCCGACATGGGCTACGATGACATTATCCAAGAATTTCACCCGGATTACAAGCCCGACATGGATAGCTACCAGTACAATTCCGGCGTGAAATACAGCCTGATGATAGAAACCCTATACAAGAGGTGGAGAATCTACAACAAGACGACAATAGATGCCATGAAGACCATCGAGGGAACGACTGCGGAATATGGCGTTTCGGGCTGGGATTTCTTGCTCCTCAACAATACCGTGGTGGAATACAGGCTGTTCTCCTGGTTGGATTTGGGCCACAGGCTTGACACCTACGTGAAAATGGCGGCCTATTCCTCGGAATATGCCGAACCCATGTCCAGGCGCATCCACGCCTTTTCGTGGTACCTGAATTTCCACCTGCTAGGGAGTTGACGCCAGTGTCACTTTGAAAAATTCCACGTTCATTTCGCGGTCGGCGAGCGGCACAATCTTGCGGCTCTTGGGAATGTCGTAATCAAACTTCTGGTCCGAAACGAATGTCAACAGCGAAGACTGCTCGATGAGCTTTGAAATGCCCTTCGTGCTGTCGTGCTTGATGAAGGTGGCGTCGGGAATCTTCTTGCGCTTGACCTGCTCCCAGAACCCTACGTTGCTGCGCTGGATGATGGTCTCGCCCTTGAGTTCCCGGAGCCGGATGGACTTGCGCTTGGCAAGCGGGTGCTTCTTGGGAAGTGCAATCGAGAGCCGCTCCTGCATGTATTTTTCGGCACGGTATTTCTTTGCGCGTGGGGCCTTAAGCGTGATACCGATATCCGCAGTGCCTTCGTTCAGCGCCTTCAGCACGCCCGCCTCGTTGTCGATAATCTCGTAAGTGACTTGCGCGCCGGGGTATTTCTCCTGCAGTTCCTGCACCATCCGCATGGCCGGGAGAATGGCCA
>CAMKNA010000062.1 GCA_946414075.1 uncultured Fibrobacter sp. | reverse complement strand
CCGCGGCTGCACTCGGTCATAAAATTATGCAAGCATAATTTTGCGACACTCGTTTTGCACGCTTTTGCGAGAGCGAGCGCCGGCCGGAGAATTCGCTCCGGCTTTTAGCACGAACGGTCTTATCGTGAGCAACAAACGCCTCGTATTAACGAGGCGTGGTTGCGAGCTTTGGCCACTTAGCGCTTTAGCGCTTACGTGGACATGGCCACCTTTAGGTGGGAGTGAGCGCCGGCCGGAGAATTTGCTCCGGCTTTTAGCACGAACGGTCTTATTTCGCGCGTTCGAGATAAGAACCGTCGCGGGTGTCCACGCGGATCTTGGTGTTGTTCTCAATGAACAGCGGGATCATCACCTTGGCACCGGTCTCGAGGATGGCTTCGCGCATCACGTTGCCGCTGGTGTTGCCCTGCACTGCAGGAGGAGCTTCCACGATCATCAGGTCCACGAAGGTGGGCGGGATGACTTCGATGGGGAGCGTAGAACCGCTCTTCGGGTCCTTCCACCAGGTCACTTCGACGGTGGCGCCGTCAAGCAGCCACACTTCGCAGCCATTGAGGGCTTCCTTTGGGATTTCCATGGTTTCCTGGGAATCGTTGTCCAGGAAATACCAGGTGGCACCATCGTTGTAGAGGTAGGTCATTTCGGTGAAGGTCACATCGGCCTCTTCCACCGTATCGCCACTCTTCCAGGTGCGTTCCAGGGTGCGGCCAGTTACCAGGTTCTTGATGCGAACGCGGTTGAAGGCCTGGCCCTTACCCGGTTTCACGAACTGGTTTTCGATGATTTCGTACGGCTGGCCGTCGACCATGATTTTAAGTTTCTTGCGGAATTCGTTGGTGCTTACAGTACCCATATTATCCTCTTGTTGATTTTGAAGCTAAATTTAGTATATAATGGAAAACCCAAGGACAGTTTTCACACAAATTTCCGAATTTTTAGAGTATTTAGGAAGCGATTTGGCCGACGCCACCGCCAAGTTTTCCAAGGCCGAACTCGACGACAAGCCCAAGTTTCCGTTCCAGTGTTCCAGGCACTATGCCGACCTAATCAAGAAGGCGGCCAATCCCACGGCGCTCCTTCGGCAAATCCTACCGACAAAGGAAGAACTCAAAAACATTGACGGATTTGTGGACGATCCAGTAGGCGACCTGCCCGCTAGCAAATCTGATTGCGTCATCCAGAAATACGATGGACGCGCCCTAATTGTCTCGACCGCCACCTGCGGTGTCCGTTGCAGGTTCTGCTTCCGCAGGAATTACCCCTTTCGCGAGATACCCAATACCGCCCGAGAAGTCGACAACTGGCTAGATACACACACTGATGTATGGGAAGTCATTCTTTCAGGCGGGGACCCGCTCATGCTGGGCCCGGGCAAGTTTCGCGACTTGGTAGAAGCCATCGCCAAGCACCCCTCGGTCACCACACTCCGCATCCACACAAGGCTCCCGGTAGTGCGTCCCGACCTTGTAATGCAACATTTTGAACTATTACACGAACTACCAGCCCGTTTCAACTGCGTTCTGGTTTCCCATGTAAACCACTCCGACGAACTGGATTCTGAATCGGCTACCGTGTTCGCGCAGCTCCGCTTTTCTGGCTGGACGCTCCTGAACCAGAGCGTACTCCTAAAGGGCGTAAACGACAGTACGGATAAATTAACCACCCTTTGCCGCAAGCTGTTTTCACAAGGCGTGCTTCCCTACTACCTGCACCAGCTGGACCATGCCAGCGGCGTGGCTCATTTCGAAGTGGACGACAATACCGCCCGTTCACTTATTGACGAAATCCGCAAACAACTTCCCGGATACCTCGTTCCAAAGCTCGTCCGTGAAATCGCCGGCGAAAAAAGTAAGACGCCGGTGTAATCTAGTACTAGCCGGAATCAAGTTCAGCACCCCAAAAAAACGGAACAAATCATCCCGAAACACCTTGAAGCCATTGGAAAAGGTATCTCCATATTTCAATTAATATTTTTATCCATGACCTACGGATAATCTATTAACATATATTAGGCTACAGGCCCAAACAAAAAGAGGTGTATCATGAAGTACTCTAGCCTAATCATCCCTGCCACATTACTTGCTTTTATCGCCTGTAGTGACAGTTCGTCCAATTCCGGAACAGAGGACGAAGCCTTCGAAGACGAGACATTCAATACCGAAGAAGGTTCTTCTGCCGTTGCCTACACGGGCGATGGTATTTTCTATACCGACAAGGCCTACTTCGACATAGACACCACCCAGAAGACCATCTCCGTCTACACCCCAGAATGCAAAATCCAAGGAGACAGTCTGTACTGGTCCGACGGTAGGGAGAGCAAGGCCACCATCATGAACTATAAATACAACGGCTCGTCAAAATCCATCAATGTCGAAAAGGACAAGGAAAAGCTTTCCATGAAATTCTACGGAGATTCCTTCCCATATGGGCAATGGATCGAGCCCAATGCGGAAAGCGGACTAATCTACAATGGTTATTCCCTACACTCTTCATCCACCTTCAGTTACACCAAGTACTTCGGCGACTCCTGTCTTGTGGACAATCTCCAGACCATTCAAGGGTTCCTGGGGTTCACGGATATGGACAAAATGGAAAAAGTGGACTGCAAAACCGCCAAATATGGAGATGTCGATGTTGCGTATAAAAAATACAGTGCCGGCAAGGCTGAGTTGACCGTTTCAAAGGGCAACAAGTCCTGCACCGTAGTTATAGCTCCGAGATTCAAGGCTATCGAAAACGACTGCAAAGACGCTTACGACGAGTACAAGGACGGGAAGGCGAAAAAGCCTTTCGATTTCAACGAATACAATCTCCACATCTCCGGGGATGTGGACTGCTTCACGGACATGGTCAAGTAAGCGACCGACACCGGTAGCGTCGTAGGTCTTAACGCTTGCGGCGCGGAAGTCCGCCAGCGTGCTTCTCAAGCCAGACGACATCTTCCAAGGCACGCTGTGCCTCGGTGGCCCAGTCTGAATCCGGGTACTGCTGCACGACTTCCCTGTAACGGGAAGCGGCACTGTGGAAATCCCTCAACTCACGATAGATGTTACCCATCTGAAGCAGGGAGAAATACCGTTCTTCGGGAGAGAGTTCCGTTTCCAGCATGACCTTGTAGACCTGCAAGGATTCTTCGAAGCTACCCGCCTTGAAAAGGTCGTTGGCGCGGGCGATGGAGTAGGCCTTCGCCGGAGCTGGTGAAATCTTAGAAGCGGCGGCCTTCGTTTCCGCTGTCGGAGTCGTATCGGCGGAAGCCGTTGCATCGGACTTTGCAGAATCTGCCGGGGCGCCCTTCAGTTCGGCAATACGGTCTTCTGCCGCCTTACGGAACTGGGCGTTGGGAGTGGACTTTCTAATGTAGGTTGCCAAGGCCTTCTTTTCTAAATCCGTGCGGTTGGTCTTCTGGTAAATCAGGGCCAAGTAATAGTAGGCATCGGCACCGGCATCCTTATAGTCGGCACCCTTCTTCAGGTTGAATTCCGCCTTGTCCATTTCCCCCATCTGGTAGCGGGTCACGCCGGCAAAGTAGTAGGCACCCACATGCCCCGGGGTCTTGGAGAGAACTTCTCGCCACATCTTGGCGGCTTCCTTATAGTTGCCTTCGGCAAGGAAAGCCTTGCCCTTCTCGAAGGGGTCGTCGGGATTTACAGCAGGCTGTTCGGCTGCGGGCTGGGCGGCAGCTTGTTCCTGGGCGGGCTTTTCGGCAACAGCGGCAGCGGGAGCCGCTTGCGTTGCAGGGGCAGGCTGAGCGGCAGGAGCAGGCTCTTCTGGTGCAGGGGCAGCGACCTGTTCAGCAGGGGCGGGCTCAGGCGCCGGGGCCACTGCGGCAGGGGCTGCAGTCTCGGTCGCGGGGGCGGGAGCCGTTTCCGCGGCTGGAGCGGCGACTGTTTCTGCAGGGGCAGCAGGCGCGGCTTCTTCGACAGGCTTGTTCTTCGGATCCTTGGCCAATTCGGCTTCGGCCTTGGCCTTTTGGCCGAGCTTCTCGTAGACCTTGGCGGCACCTTCGTAGGCGGCGCTCATGGTCGGCGTAAACTTGTAGGCCAAGCGGTAGTTGGCCAGAGCCCTGCTGTAATCGGGCTTGGGCATCTTGATGTAGACTTCGGCGGCGGCAAAGTAGGCATCGGAGTTCTGGGGCTGTTCGGCAAGAACCGCCCTGTACTCTCCAAGGGCCTTTTCGTATTCACCCTGAGCCAAGAAGCGGGCCCCCTGTTCAAAACGCGGATCGGTAGCAAAAGACGCACTTACAAGAAGTGCCAGTGCGATAAAAGGAACGCGGATATTCATACATTCCAAAAATACAAAAAATCCCCGGCGCTGGCCGAGGGATTTTTTAATTCGTGAGTTAGTCCTACTTCTTCGGGAGCACCACCGGCTTGCCGAAGTCCACATTGGTCTTCTTGCCGAGCAACAGGGCGCGGGTCTTGAGCGGGAGCCCAAAGCAGCGGATGAAGCCCGTAGCGTCCTTCTGGTCGTACATGTCAACGTCAGTGAATCCACCGAGGCCCATGTCGTAGAGGCTGTAGGGGCTCTTGATGCCGGCCGGGATGATGTTGC
>CAMKNA010000061.1 GCA_946414075.1 uncultured Fibrobacter sp. | reverse complement strand
AGGCCTGCCACTTGGTTTCGATCTCTTGCGGATTGTACTTTGCCATTTTTTCCTCTAACGCCCCGACAGAACCGCCGCGGGCTCATTTAATTTTTCGGGGTTAAATTTAGCAAAAACAAGGCTTATGGTCCCTTTTTTGCTATAATTGTGTTTATGAAACTTTCCAGGTTTATATTGCCGTTGGCGTTTCTGGCATTATTCGGCTCTTCGGCTTTCGCCCAGGAGTACGAAGCCGATGTGGATTCGGCTTGGATAGCGTCCCAGAACGGCGGACAGGCCTTGGAAAGCGAACCTGCCAGCGAAGAACCCACACCCGCCTGTATCGGCGACGGTTGCGACGGCACGGAAACAGCGGCGACATCTGAACCAGCCGCTAGCGAAACCGCAAATGAAGGCGAAAACTCTAGCGAACAGTCTGCAGAAGCTGCCACAGACAGCTCCACAACGGACAGCACCGGCGCAAAAGTCGCAAGCCCCGCCGACAGCACCAAGAAGGATTCCGCCAAGGTCGCAGGAGCGGTTAACCCCGACGAGTACGAAGACTGCACCGAAGCCGACTCCACCAACACGGAATGCGTGGAAGTAGACGAGACCGACACCTATGATCGCTATCTCCAAGAGAATGCCGAAATGTACCGCGCCCGCAAGGAAGGCTTCTCCAGGTCCATCCAGATCGGACTCCGCGCCGCCGGCGGCATGAACACCTTCTTCGGCAAAAAGAGTGACAACTGGGGATTCGGCTACCAGGCCGGCGGCGGCATCCTGGTACGGCTGCCCATCGGCATCCGCCATGTGAGTCTGGTCCCTGAACTGGATTTCGTGTACCGCAAGTACAACTACGAAAGCAAGAATGAATACAGCAAGACCGAAGGCAATCTTGACTACATGCTCTTCGAGATTCCCATTATCTTCCGCTACACCTTCGATGAGGACAACTTCTTCGTAGGCATCGGTATGAATGTAGACCTGAAACTCACCGGTTCATCGGAAATCACCCAAAAGACAAAAGAGACCGGCGAAAAGGACAAGCGCAAGAACACCCTTCCCTCTTCGGGCGTGGAACTTGGGGGCGTATTCAATGTGGGTTACGCCATCAACCGCTGGCTTATCGTCGACATTCGCGTGGTGCAGTGCTTCACCAACCTGCTGAACGAGGACGCCATCGCCGAATCCAGCCTTTCCAAGGCTCACCTCTACACATTCTACACCAGCCTCGGCCTGACCTTCGTATTCTAGGCTTGGCGATGTTCCGACCCCAAATTACATCCCCATGTTCTTGCGGGTCTGTTCGCGGCGGAGGCGGACGATTTCCTTCTCGATGAGGAGTTTCTCCACAGCGTACATGTCTTCGTGGCGCCGGATGGCATCCTTGTACAGGGCGTTGGCCAATTCCGGTTCACGAGCCAGGAAGGCGATAACCACGGCGTTCCTGAGGAAGAACTCATCCATATTCTTGATTTCGTACTTCTCGTAGAAATCCGCCACCAGCTTGGCTGCCGTCACGTAATCCTTGGCGCGGGCCGTCTCCAAAATATTGAACTCGTCCACGAAGGAGGCGGGGAACACTCCTGCGTTCACCAGATCGCGAACCTTTGTATAGACGGCGTTGGTGTCGCGGGCTTCCATGGGTATACCCCTCACCCACTCGATATATTCCTCCCGGAACTTCTTCCATTCGGGGGAAGCTTCCGCCACAGCAAAACGAGATTGCACGGCGGTTGCCTGGGTTGAATCCTTCTGCGTCGTATCCTGCGCAGCTTGCGGCTGGGCGTTGGCACGCATCAGGGAATCCGTGCGGTTCAGGTAGGCGAGCAGGGCGATTTCACGGTAGGCATCGCGATTCTGCATCATGGCCTTTATCTTAGCGCCACGCCTAAGAGCGTAATCGGCAGAGTCTAGGTATTCGGGCCAGCAGACTTCGCAACTGTCGAAGACCTGCACAATGTGGGCATTGGAATGCACAAAGCGGGCCTCTTCGGCCTTGTTGTCCACGATGGGCATAAAGATGCTGTTGGGCAGGATATTCTCCATCATGGGCCGGATCATCTTGGAGGTAAACAGGAAGTTCTGTTCGCCAAAAAAGTCGGGCTCCCGGTGGATGCGTTCAAATTCCTTCACCAGCACAGGGTCGGTACTGAAACGTCCGATGGCCTTCTGGATCACGGGCTGGTCACTAGCCACGATGATAATGTCCGGCTCCTCGGGGGCCCTATACAGGCTCACGTAGGGGAACACCACGTCCAGAGCCTTCAAGATGTTCAAGAACAGTTGGTCGTTGAATTCGTAGGTCTGGATCCACTGTACCCAAAGTCCACCAGGCTTCATATAGCGGCGCATCTTGGCGTAGAACTCGTGGCTGAAAAGGCTTGCCACGCCAGAGACCCAGGGGTTGCTGGGCACGCTAATCAGCAGGTCGTACTTACGGCGATTCGTAAGGAAGAAGGTCTGGGCATCGTCGATGTAGATGTGGATGCGGGGGTCATCGTAGCCGCGGGCGTTCCAGGGGTAGAACCCGCGAGCCAGAGTCATCATCTCTTCTTCAATCTCTACGCAGTCAAAATCCTTCAGCAGCGGGTCGGCCAGCAGATAATGGGCGCCCATGCCCGAGCCAAAGCCCACCATGCCAGCGTCATAAGGCTCAGTACGCATAGCCATGGGCATAAAGGCCGTAGCCGCCTGGGTCAGCTCGTCACCTTCGATGGGGTGCTTGCGGTCCTTGCTCATGCTGGCGTCGGCCTTACCGTTGGTCTTGATATACCAATGCACATCGGACTCGTGGAAACTGATGGTGGCCGTCTTTCCGTCCTTCACCACAATCTTTTCGTCGGGATGCAGGTTCTTGTAGGCACGGAACGCACCGGAGGTCACCAAGTGCGGGTCAAAATTCACGAAGATGGAGGGCAACACCATCAGGGCCGCCACCAGGTAGAAGGGCACGCTGTAGCGGAACTTTTTACGATAGACCACCAGCAGAATAAAGCCGATAGCAAAGTCCAGCACGGCAGCAAGAACCAAGGCGCCCTTGAGCTGCATAAAGGGCAGCAAGATAAGGCCACCACCAGCAGAACCGATAATGGAACCCACCGTATTCCAGCCGTAAACCTTGCCGATGGGAGCTTCGCTCTTGAAGGCACGGGTAAGAATCACCGTTATAAGCGGGAGCGTCATGCCCGCAAAGAAACTGGTGGGCACCATCCACAGCACAGACAGGGCGTACTTGAAAAGGCTCCAACAGATATAGCCGTCGGCGGTGGTATTGAAAATCTGGTTCGCCTCGTTCATCATGCCCCAGAAGGGCTTGTGGAAATACAGCGTACACAGGGCAAAGAAGGCCATGAAAATCTGGGCCAAAGAAAGGATCACCAAGGAGTCCTTCTTCAAAAGCTTGCCACTGACGGCGCTTCCGATGGCAAGCCCAAGAATAAAGGCCGAAAGCATCTGATCAAAGCTGTGGCTGGAACTGCCCATCAAGAGGCTGAGCAAGCGTATCCAGACAATCTCGTAAACAAAAGAGGTAAGCCCCGTAATGGCCGCAATCCAGAGCCAGGTGTTCTTGGGCGGCATGGGCAGCTTGTGTTCCGCCACATAGTCCACATTCAGGGGCTCGGCGGCACGGTTCTCACCTTCCGCGCCAGCATCCGCAACATCACCCTCGTCGTCATCCTTGTTAGGCGAAGTGGCAAAGCCGATGTAGCCAAAGATCGCCGCCAGCAAGAAGTTGATGGAAGCCGCCACGCAAAGGGTGGCATGGTTACCCAGTTCAGGAATCAGCAGGTAGCTGGTCACCAGGATGCCAATGGCAGATCCCAGGCTGTTGGTAAAGTAGAGCATGGGGAGCGAAAGTTCCTGACCGCTCTTGCGCAGGAGCCCCGCCGCTATGAAGGGGAAGGTCATGCCCACCGCAATGGCGATGGGGAGCGTAGAGCCCGTAGCCAGCACCACCTTGGTAATCTCGGCGCCGGTAAAGCCCAGGCCAGCAATCCATTCGCTGTCAAAAAAGAATCCCGTAAGCAGGTTGTAGAGCGGGTGGTAAACCAGGCCGCCAATGCCGATAGCCAGTTCTACCGCCGCATAGCCAAGCAGGGGCCGTTTTACCCATTCCACCATCTTGCCCGCGATAAAGCTACCGATGGCAAGACCGCCCATGTAAATGCACAGCGTGAGCACCTGGCCATAACTAGCGTGGCCCAGGAAAAGTTTGAGGTAGCGGGCCCAGGAACCTTCGTAAATCAGCCCCGCAAAACCCGAAAGTGCAAAGAGGAAATAGACTAGGATGTTCATGGCGTAAATTTATATAAAAAAGACGCCGTTCTATGTAAAAGAATTATTCAGGCATGGTAAGACCGAATTCCCGGCGAGCCCAAGTTTCCATATAGGGCAGAATTTCCTCGTAAGGCACCACGATCATCACGCTGCCGTGGGTGTGCTCGCCGATTTCGAAAGAGGAACCATCAAAACCGATACCGTCCTTCAAGAAAGAAGGCTCCAGCCGGAAATTCATGCTGATGGCATTGGGACGGGCATCGTATTTTTCCGCATATTTGCGAAGAAGCGATACAATCTTTTCCTTTTCTTCTGGATTGAAAATAGTGGAATCAACCAGCGACCCGTCTTTCTTTGAGAATGTGCGATGATACTCGTAATTGTATCCTCCGGCGGCACCGGCATCGTACCCGGCATTCGAAATATAATAGGTCGTCCACAGCTGTGAATCGAACAAGACATCTATACTGTCCATGCGCTCGTATTTGAGGGTGGCGGCGACTTCCGTCTGGGCGCTGTCATAGTACCAGTCATTGGGATAATTCCTGAGTTCGTACTCAATGCTCCTCTTGTATTCTTCCACCTGACGGTAAAGTGCCCTTTTATGGATTTCTCTTATATGTCCAGCATCAAGGACCGTGTCGGCATCGGTCAAGTCCTCGCCCAGCAATCCCTTGATAATTTTCCGGTGGACCCATTTAGGATAAACTTGGAATCTCGGCAACTTCCAATGCAAGGAAACCGTGTAAAACCTGGTACTGTCGCGTTCCGTTCCATAATTGGTGAATTCCATACAGCCCTTCTCTTTTGTGGGATCGCATTCAATCAATTCGTCGTCATGCATGGCGATTTCCGCCTTGACCCGCTCCAGATCGCTTTTTCCAAT
>CAMKNA010000060.1 GCA_946414075.1 uncultured Fibrobacter sp. | reverse complement strand
ATACCGAGGTGCTGGTTACGGAACTTCGCTCCGGCGCAGAATCCGCAAAGGTCGATCCCAAGGTTATCGAACGCAACCGCGCTCGCGTGGCTGCCCTTGCCGAGCAGAAGGAGCAGAACAAGCCCCTTACCCGCAAGGAAAAGATTGCTCAGGGCATTGCCAAGCCGGCCAAGGTCAAGAAGAACTCTCTGCGTAAGGCTAAGGAGGCTTAATCCATGGCACATAAGAAAGGTCAAGGTTCAGTACGTAACGGCCGCGACAGTAACGCCAAGTATCTTGGTGTCAAGAAGTACGCGGGCGAAACCGTCAAGGCTGGCAACATCATCGTTCGTCAGCGCGGTTCTCACTTCCACAGTGGCGTGAATGTGGGCATGGGCAAGGATTTCACCTTGTTCTCCCTGGTTGACGGCAAGGTGAAGTTCGAACGCCTCGATGCAAAGCGTCAGAAGGTCTCCGTCTATCCGGAAGAAGCCTAATTCGATTTTGTTTCGACTTTTAAGCGGCTACTCTCTGAGTGGCCGTTTTTTCTATATTGTGACTAGATGCTTTATTGCGGTCTGAAAGGCCTGTTCCGTCTGCGCCTGGCATGGTTGTCTGTGCTCTCCCTGTGGGGGGTGTTTTTGGCGGTTGCCCTGATTGCCTGCTCTGACGACGACAGTTCTGTCGAGTTCCTGTTTGATAGGGAAGTTTCCGATGCGAGTGTCTTGCGGTCCTGTGCCAAGGATGGGGATACGGCCGCCTGTTACCGCATTCGGCTCCGCTATCCCATTGATCGGTCGAATTTGGAGCGTATTTACATGTGGGTAGATACCACGGTGGTGGACGATACCTCCAAGTCCGTATCGTCGGACCAGCTTTCTAAGGCCACCGCAACCTACGATTATCCCCAGGGAAGTAAGGCCCTTTACGATACGATTGATGTGACGGAGTATGCTCAGAAATACCTGGATACTTATGATAGTCTCCAAGTGGCGTTTTATTGTGAATATGATGATAATGACGATCCAGGTGCCGTACAGCGCGTGTTCTTGCATTTTGGTGATGACATGCCCCCTTCGAGAGTTGTGCTCTACGATTCCGTATGGACGACCGGAGCCATGATTGAATGGTATAGGCCTACGGACCAGACGGATTTCTATAAGCCCATGGAGCTTTCTGGCCCCATCGTGGGCTACAACATCGTGCTTTATTCTCCGGATAAGAACGAAGACCTGCGCAATGTCAGGATTAGCCTATATGCCCCCAGCGGTCAGGATATGACCGGAGGCGTACTCTACAAGCGTCATGCCAGAATCCGTGCAAATAACGACTCAATTTGGGTGGATGGGGTCGGTCATGGGAAAAATGTGAAGAATTACCTGCGCTTTGTCGTGCTTGATGGCGAAGGCTTCAATTTTGATGTGGATAGTCTTAACCGATTCCGCGTGGTATTTGAAGGGCTGAAAGCGGAATCGCAATATAACATAGGGCTTTCATCCTGGGATTCTAGTGGGAATTCTTCGGGTAACGAGGGTGTTGCTACTGTAGAATCCTATCAGCTGTTCATGACGACAGATTCCATTGCTCCCCTGATGCCTACAAAGCTCTATGTGCTTGAAGATACGCTATTCCCCGGAATGGCAAGGCTCGACAGCAATAACCGCCTGAGAATTTTCTGGAGCCGTAGCCTGGATCCTACGAATTCGAAGCATGGAATCATCGTGGATACGGTTTTGTTCGTGCCGGATACATGCGCATGGAGCCATTGTTTTGATTTAGTCAGTACCTATGTGGTGGACCGGTATGACACTAATAAGAAGGCGTGGGTGACATACGACGATGTTGGGGGGACGGGCCGTTATTCCACACTGTATTCCCTGAAGTCCGGTACCATGAAGGTCTCTTCCAACGGTTCTTTTGTGACGGATACTATCCGCTGGGTTTCACCTGGGGATACGCTCATATTGAGAATTCGTGCCGTGGACAGTTCGGGTTATTATTCTGTGGCTCTGATTGATACTATCGCTGTTTCCCCAGGGAGCTTGGCAAGCCAGGTGACATGCCCAGACAAGTTCCTTCCGGTGTCTGTATCCAAGGATACGGTATTCTGCATGGAGCGTTTTGAACACCAGGATGATTCGGGTAAATTTGTAAATAATGTGCTGTATTCCGAGGCTCTTGCCACTTGCGAGGCGATTTCGGCCAGCGGTTTCAAGGTGAGTCTCTGCAATGAGCGCGATTGGGAGCGAGTCTGCCTTTCTGGTGGCTCCCTTTCCTATGGTGTCTTGCAGGAATCGGACATTGATGCTACGGAGTACCTGTTTAGTTACTGCAATGTGGCGACGAATGACTCTCTTGCGGCAAATGATGTTGCCTTGCGTAATCCCCGTTGCGTGAATCCCATGGGCATCCGGGATTTCCCGGGGCAGCTCCAGGAATGGGCGAGGGGTCGCTCCGAAGATTCTGCGGCTGTGGTGAAGGGCGGTAGTTACAAGGTGTTCAATGGCCTTGAAAGAGAAGACATCGCTTATTGTACAAATCGTTCTTTCCCCTATTTTACGCGTTTGGAATATGTGAAGGATTCCGTATTCCTTTATCGGGAAGGGGCGAAGGTGGATACGGTCTATGCGGCCGATACATCCAGGACACTCTACAAGCTTTTACGCACAAAGGATTTCAAGGATTCTCTGCAGTTCTTTAAGGTTCAAGATACGACAGGGACTGTCCTTGGTATGGATTACGCTCTCTATTCTGAGTACAAGAATGGGGGCGACAAGTGGCTTGAATCTATTGGCAATGGTCTTAAGTATGTGCCGGACCATATCGAAGTGGTGTTCCTTACGGGCAAGACTACGGCTTATCGTGGAGCCGCTGCTTATTACAAGTCTCCTGTTATTGGATTCCGCTGTTGTGCCTATCCCGAATAGCTGAGGGCCATGTCGTGAATTACCTTTCCATTGATTATGGGGAACACCGGGTAGGAATTGCCTTTGGGGATTCCGAACTTCGTATGGCTTTTCCTAGGGAGACTATAGACTGCAAGACAACGCCCTTGTTTGAGCGCCTGGACCAGCTGGTCAAGCAGAACAAGGTGGACGAGTTTGTGGTGGGCATGCCTTACCACCCAGATGGTCGCAAGGACGGTAAGAATGTGGTGGTGGAGGCCTTCATCAAGGATTTGGCCTTGCGCTTTCCGGGCATGAAAATCCACACCCAGGACGAATCCTATTCTAGCGTGCAGGCCCAGGAGCAGACTTCCCATTGGAGTGTCAAAAAGAAGAAGGCTAACAAGGCTGTCATCGACTGTGCCGCTGCGGCCATCATTTTGCAACGCTGGTTTGACGGGGCATAGATGGCCGGTAAGAAGAAGGTCCTGATTGTTTGCGACAAAAACCCATGCACGAGTTTTGGGCGGTTGGCGTCAGATGTGTCTGCGGCTCTTCAAATGTCTGGCTACTCTACTCGGGTGCTTTGGCTTGTTGTTCCTAGTAGCTTTCCTAAAGGGGCTCCGGGAGAAGATTATGCCATTAGCGCTAGGAATCTGTGTGTGGGTTTTTATTCGTTTAGGGCCCCCTTCAAAGATCTCTTAGGTCGTGAAAAGCCGGATATTGTTTTTTTGATTCGGCCAGAGATAGGATTCCTTGCTCCTGTGGCCCGTGAGACTCTTCCGACGGTGCGAATGGTTGTTATGGTCCATGATACATTTGCGGAAACGCTGTATCCTAAAAGTCTAAAATTTTGGCTTTTTAAGAAGTTGTTTGCCGACCCTGTAAAAGGGACGGACCATTTTGTTTATGTGTCTGAATATACCAGACAGGCTGCAGAACGGTATTATGGTAAACCTCGTGTTTCGTCGGCCGTGGTCGGAAATCCAATCCGCAATAATGTGTTTTATCGCAAAGAACGCCGTACATCTGATCAGCGCATGCTTTTCTGGAAGGAACATGGTGTTTCTGGGTTCCGTGGAGTGTGCCTGAATATCAGTCTGGACGAGCCTAGGAAAAATCTGAAGACTTTTTTTGAAGTGGCAAGGCTAAATCCCGATGTGGCCTTTGTGCGTGTTGGAAGACTGCGTGCGTCAACGAGAAAAAAACTCGATGCCATGGGCTTGAAGAATGTTTTCCATTTCTGCGGGATTCCTGATGAACTTCTGGTGGACTTTTACCGGAATGCGGATTTGATGCTCTATCCTTCCTTTTTAGAAGGGTTTGGTTTGCCGCCCATAGAAGCAATTGCCTGCGGAACACCTGCCATAGCTGCAGAAACAAGCGGCCTTGCTGAAAATCTGAAGGGTGTGGTTCCCCTTCTGAAAAATCCAGATGATGCCGAGGGGTTTAGCCAGATTTTGCGCAGTGTGTTGGATGGCGAAACAATCGTTGATGAACGCGCTGCCCAGGAATTGTTGGAACGCTGCTCCCTAAAGACGTTTTCAAAACGCCTGTCGGATTTCATGAATACAGTGGCTGGTTAGGCCTTACTCCCATTGCGACTGCGCTACGCTCGTCGCGTGTTCACGCGGCTCGGTCATGACAAAAAGCCAGCTTTTTGTCGCGACTCTCGCCTTATTCCCACTCAATGGTTCCGGGGGGCTTGTGGGTCACATCGTACCACAGGCTGCCGGCACCTTCAGTCTCGAACTTGCGCCAGAGCCCGGCCAGCATGCCCTGGTCGATTTCGGCGAAGTTTGCCGTCATGGCTTCGGTGGAGTTCACCGGGCGCATCACGATGCAGGGCTTGTTTGCCGTGCGGAGCGGGACGAGCACGACCGGCATCTGCCAAATCTTTTCGTACAGGTCGTTGGCCTGCAGGAATTCGGTGCAGATGTTGTCGAACTTGCGGAGCGTATCGAAGTTTTCGCGGGTGGCGAACTGTTCGACAAGCTTCGGGTCTTCGTCAGCGACGCTACCGATCTGGTAAATCACGCGGTTGATGGCCTTGAAACGGTTGGCGAGTTCAGTCGAAAACTTTTCGCAATCCTTCCAGCTGAGCCCCGGAGTGGTGATGAGGAACGGCTGTGCGTAAGTACGGCCATCTCCCTGGACGCCCACGCTCTTGATGGGGAGCAGGCGGCCTGCAATGTTGTTCGCCTTCAGGTAGTCGGCGAGCGACTGACCGGCGGTGTCCTTCACGTCTTCAAACTTCACCATGTCATCGGAAAGCTTGCCGTCGCTGCAGAGCAGGCGCACGCCAAGGCCCGGGCCCGGGAACGGGTGGCGCCATACCAAGTTGTGCGGGATGCCCAGCTCTTCGCCCAATGCGCGGACTTCGTCCTTATAAAGGTCGGCGAGAGGCTCCAGCACCAGGCCCTTTTCCATAAGGTCCAAGACTTCTTGAACGCGGTTGTGGTGGGTCTTGATCTTGTCCGCGTTCTTGGTGCCGCCGCTTTCGATGGTGTCGGGGTAGATTGTGCCCTGAGCCATCATCCACTGGTTCGGATCGAGATTGAGCTTGGCCATTTCCTCGTCTTTCACCGTCAGGAATTCCTTGCCGATGATGCCACGCTTGGTTTCTGGCGCAGTCACTCCGGCCAGTTTTGCAAGGAAGTGTTCGCTGGCATCGCGGACCTTAAGATTGTTCATCCCTTCGGCCTTCAAGAATTCCATAATCTTCTGGGATTCGCCCAGGCGCATCATGCCGTTGTCCACATGCAGGCCCAATACCTTTTCCGGTCCGAGCACACGGTTCAAAAGCACAAATGCTACGGTGGAGTCCACGCCGCCAGACACGAGCAGGAACACCTTACGGTCCTTGACCTGGTCCCTGATGCGCTGTGTGATGAGCGGCAGGTAACTCTTCATGTTCCAAGTCTTTTGGGCACCGGTAAAGTCGACGAAGTTTTCAAGCAACTTCATGCCGAACTTGCTGTGGGTGACTTCGGGGTGGAACTGGATGCCGAAAATCTGGCGTTCGGGTTTATCGCTATCGAAGGCGACGGCGGCGATTTCGCAGTCCTTGGTGCTGGCCACAATCTTGTAGCCTTCGGGGAGCTTCG
>CAMKNA010000059.1 GCA_946414075.1 uncultured Fibrobacter sp. | reverse complement strand
ACCACCTCGTCGTGGCTGAACACCTGGATGAAGTTCTCGCTGTAGGCGTAGACCATGCTGAAGGTGAGCTGGTTGTGGTGGTACTTGCGGTGGATGGGTTCGTGCTCGATATAGCTTAGGAAGTCGTTCATCCAGCCCATGTTCCACTTGTAGTGGAAGCCCAGGCCCCCCTGCTCCGGCGGACGGGTGATGCTGGGGAAGCTGGTGGATTCTTCGGCGATGAGAATGGCGTGGGGCGTGAGGCGGCCCATGATGCTGTTCAGGTGCTTCAGGAACTCGATGGTGTCGTAGTTGATGTTGCCGCCGTCCTTGTTTGGGACCCACTCTCCGGGGCCCTTGCCGTAGTCCAGGTAGAGCATGGAGGCCACGGCATCTACGCGCAGGCCGTCGCAGTGGAATTCCTTGAGCCAGTACATGGCGTTTGCAATGAGGAAGTTCTTGACTTCGTTGCGGCCCAGGTTGAAGATGTAGGTGCCCCAGTGGGGGTGTTCGCCCTGGCGGGGGTCGGCGTGCTCGTAGCAGGCGGTGCCGTCAAAGCGGCCAAGGGCGTGGGCGTCTTTGGGGAAGTGGGCCGGAACCCAGTCCAGAATCACGCCGATTTCGTTCTGGTGGCAAAGGTCCACAAAATGCCTAAACTGGTCGGGGGTGCCGTAGCGGCTGGTGGGGGAGTAGTAGCCCGTCACCTGGTAGCCCCAGGATTCGTCCAGGGGGTGCTCGGCCAGCGGCAGAAATTCCACATGGGTGTATCCCATTTCCTTCAGGTAGGGGATAAGCCTTTCCGAAAGCTCGTCCCAGTTGAGGAAACGGTCGGGGTTCGCGGGGTCGCGTCTCCAGGAGCCGGCGTGGACTTCGTAGATGTTCATGGGAGATCCGAAGACCTTGGTGGCCCAGTGGGTTTTCATGTAAAGCTCGTCGCCCCATTCGTAGCCGTCCAGGTGGGTAACGATGGAGGCGGTGGCCGGGCGCACTTCGGAAAGCTTGGCCAGCGGGTCCACCTTCACGTGGAGGTTGCCGTCGGCACCGTGGATCTCGAAGCGGTAGAGTTCCCCTTCGCCGATGTTAGGGATGAAGATTTCCCAAATGCCTGAGCTGCCCAGCATGCGCATCTGGTGGCGGCGGCCGTCCCAGCTGTTAAAGTTGCCCACCACGGAGACGGACTTGGCGTTGGGGGCCCAGACGGCGAACTGCACGCCCTTGAAGCCCTGATGCTCCACCAGGTTCGCGCCCAGCTTGCGGTATAGCTCGTAGTGGGTGCCGGTGGAAATCAGGTGCCGGTCGAATTCGGAGAGCACCGGCTGGAAGGCGTAGGGGTCGGTGACGGTGTACTCGATGCCGCCCTCCTGCTTGATAATCAGGTTGTAGAAGAATGGCTCAAAATCCATGTCCAGGATGGCTTCGTAGAACCCGGTGTCGCCCAGCTTCACAAAGTCGAATTCCACCTCGCCGTCGCAGGACTCGCCCCGCACGAAGGAAGCCTGGGGCTGGTAGGTGCGGATGACCGTCTTGATGCCCTTGTCGGTATCCAGCGGGTGGATGCCCAGCACTGAGAACGGGTCGCTGCAGTAAAAGTCCCAAATCGGCAGCATCTGGTCACGGGTCAGCGTGGTAAAGTCATTCCAATCCATAAATACTCCTCTTGAACGCCATAAATATAACATTAACATAATTATCTTTACACCCAAAAACGGAGGCTTTATGGCTATTGCGATGGAAGAGACGGTGAACCCCATGCAGTTCACGCAGGTGTTCAAGGTGACTCCCGAGATGATCGACGACAACCACCATTTCAACAACGTGTGGTCTGTGCAGTGGATCCAGGACATCGCCATCGCCCACTCCGAATCGGTGGGCGGCACCGCCCTCATGAAAAGCCTTGGCGCCGGCTGGATGATCCACGTGCAGCACGTGGAATACAAGAACCAGGCGTTCCTGGGCGACGAAATCAAGGGCACCACCTGGGTGGCTGCCTACGGCAAGGTGGCCACCATTCGAAAGTGCAAGTTCGAGCGGGTGTCCGACGGCAAGGTGATTTTTGAGTCCGAGACCCAGTGGGTGCTGGTGGACCTGAACCGTGGCCGCCCCATGGCCATCACCGACGAGATGAAGAAACTGTACGTGGGCTAGAGGTTAAGAAATTTCCTCGCAAGCCGCTGGATTTTTGCCCGTAGGCCCTTGTCCCCGTTTTTGTGGTAGGGCGGGTAGAAGAACCGCATGGAATCTAGTACACCCTGGAACATCATGTTCCTTTCGTGGCTGAATGTCTTGAATCCGTAAATTCCGTGGTAGTTCCCCGTGCCGCTCATGCCCACTCCGCCAAAGGGTACCGACAGGTTTTCAATCTGCAAAATGCAGTGGTTTACGCAGGTGGAACCGGCGGTGGTTTCGCGCAGCACGCGGTCGATGTTGCATTCCGATTTTCCGAAGATGTATAGTGCGAGCGGTTTTGGGCGTGATTGCACGAACTGGATTGCCTCATCGAGCGAATCGTAGGCCACAATGGGGAGGATTGGCCCAAAAATTTCGCTGTCCATGATGCTCATGTCGGTGGTAACCCCCGTAAGCACAGTGGCGGGAGTGTAGCGGTTTTCGGCGTCTTCGGGCAAAAAGGTTCCGCCTATGGCTGCAGTGGCGCCTTTTGCCAGGGCGTCTTCTACCAGCGCCTTGTGGCGTTCAACCGCCCGGTCTTCGATGATGTGGACAAAGTTTTCGCTATAGCGGCGCTCTTCGTCTGTAGAGCCGTACATCTTTCGGATGATTCCTGCCACCGCTTCTGCCAGGGGCTGCACCAGTTTTGCAGGGCAAAGCATGTAGTCGGGGGCGATGCAGGTCTGGCCCGCATTCAGACACTTGCCCCAGGCAATCTTTTGGGCGGCGTCTTTGATCTGGACGTCGTCAAGGACAATGACGGGGGACTTTCCGCCCAGTTCCAGCGTGACGCCGGCGTGAACCTTGGCGGCACACTCCGCCACATGGGAGCCCACCCTGGGGCTTCCGGTAAAGAACATGTGGTCAAAGGGGAGGGAAAGAAGTTTGTCGCCCAGGACTGCGCCGTCGCCCAGTACAACGGCCACTTCGTTTTTCGGGAAGACTTCTGCCATTAGGGATTCCAGGAACAGGCTTACCTTGGGAGTCTTGTGGCTGGGTTTTGCAATGACGGTATTCCCGGCGGCAACGGCGGCCACGATGGGGGAGACAAACAGCAGCAAGGGGTAGTTCCACGGCGCCATGATAAGCACGCGACCCTTGGGTTCAAAATGGCTGACGCTTTTGTTGGTGGGGAACAGGGGGCTCCAGTTGCCGCCTCTGTCTTCCATCCATTCTTCCAGATGGGCGACGGCGCAGTCGATCTCGGAAATGGCGGGGTACACCTCGCAGAGGTGGGCTTCTGTTTTAGGCTTGTGGAAGTCTTCCCACACGGCGTCGTAGAATTCCTGCTGGCGCGCCACCAGGGCCTTGCGGAGCTTCTGCAGTTTCGCGATTCGCTCTTTTGCGGTGGTCTTGGCAATCTCCCAGCGCCTTTTACCCTGGGCTTCAAATAGTTCTTCTAGAGACAATTCTTGGTTCATGGCTGCAACTAATTTAGATTCTTTTGATCATTAATCATTGACTAAAAAATGATTAATCACATCCCTCCCAAGGCGGAATCGGCTGTTTTCGCCTAAAATCGCCGGTTTTCGCTTGGCATGAGTTTTGCAAAGGTTAATCGGATTGTTCTAACCGGGTAATAAAATACAAATGTATTGCATTTGCACCATAAATAAACTAGATTTGAATAAAAATGAGGTAAAAACTATGGCAAATGCAGTTTTACAGACAAGAATCGATTTGGCGACAAAGAACGAGGCGGAATCGTTGTTTGCTTCTCTCGGTTTGGACATCACCACGGCAATCAGGCTTTTCCTGAAGCAGGCCATAAATCAGCAGTGCATTCCATTTGAGATTGTCCCGCCCCAACGCGAGTTCTCGGAGTCCACGTTGGAAGCAATTGATGAGGCCAAAAGAATCAGCAAGAATCGCAAAACAAAGAAGTATTCCTCTGCAAAGGAACTCCTCAAGGACTGTGAGTAATGGTTTATGAACTGGCGAAAACATCCCGCTTCAAGGCAAGCGTCAAACTTGCCAAAAAACGGGGACTGGACATTTCCTTATTGGAAGACGTTATTGAAAAATTGCGTCTGGATTTGCCCTTGGACGCCAAGCACAAGAATTATGAACTACAGGGAAAGTTCAAGGGGATATGGGAATGCCATATTCAACCGGACTGGTTGTTGCTTTACTTGAAAGACAATAACGTGCTGGTCCTTACTCTAATCGACAGTGGGACACACAGCGATTTGTTCAAGAAATAAACCTGAATTTTGTATATTTAACGGGAACGGCAAAGGAGGTTTCCGTGGACAGGTTGTATTCGAGATTGATGAATGTGGTGGCCGCACTGGTCCTTTGCCTTAGTGTTTCGAGTTTTGCCCAGGCCAATTACTCTACCTCGGAGCTGGATACCTTGGTGGCAAGCATCGCCCTGTATCCGGACCCGCTGCTCGTGCAGGTGCTGGACGCCTCCACCTACGGCAACCAGATTCCCGCTGCCGCCCTGTGGGCGGAGTCTCACAAGAATATGAAGGGGGCGACCCTGGCTTCTGCCATCGAAGAGGCGAACCTGCCTTACGACCCCAGCGTGCAGGCCCTGCTGCCGTTCCCGTCGGTGCTTTCCATGATGGACAAGTACCGCACCTGGACAGACCAGCTGGGCGACGCCGTCACCAACCAGAAGGAGGAGGTGATGGAGGCCGTGCAGCGGATGCGCCAGAAGGCCTACGACTATGGACATTTGAAGTCAAACGAACAGGTGAAGGTGGAGGCCGGCGACAACATCACCATCTACCCGGTGCAGAAGGAATATGTATATGTGCCGGTCTACAACCCCCGTGTGGTCTACTATGTGCGTTACGACGGCTATACCCGCGTTTATTACGGTTCGGGAGTCTGGCTTGGGACCTGGTTTGGCGAGTGGGGCTGGGGTTCCTGCTGGATCGATTGGGGCCCCAGGGTGATTTATGTGCGTAATACCCGCTGGTATGCCCATAGGCCCATTCCCAGGCACCCGAGACGCTACCGTCCGCCCCACCACTATAATAGCCCGCCCCCGAGAAGGCCTGCGCCAGCCCCTACTTCCCGTGTAGCGCCCGCACCTACCCGTGTGGCGCCCGCGCCTGCGGCTCGCATGTCGACCGCTCCGGCACCCCGGGCGGCGGCCCCTGCTCCTGCACCTGCTAATCGTGCGGCGCCGGCTCCACGCGTCATGACGGTTCCGGCACAGGGAAACGCCTATCCTGCGGCAAGCCCGGCTCCCGCGCCGGCGACCAGGCGTCCGGTTCCCGCTCCGGGTGCCGTTGAGCAGGAAAGACTGCCCTCCCGATATGTGGAGAGCGACGATAATTCCAGACGCAACGATAGCCATCGTTTCGACACTAGAGTCCAGGGCGGCTCGAGCACTCACGCGGCCCCTAGGCCCCGTTCGACCGCCGCTCCGAAACCGAGATCTTCGGGCCGTCTCTAAGTCCCCGTTTCTGCTATTATTGCTATATTCAACAGACCCGTGAGGGTGCCCAGCGGCGAACGCTGCCGGGCTGTTTAACTTAGGGCCTCTTCGAAAGATCAGGACCCTCCAATTGGAAACTGAAATCATGGATTTTTCCGCTATTATCGCTGAAGAGCTGAAACTTGAAACTTGGCGCGTGGCCAAGGCCCTGGAACTCATGGACCAGGGGGGCACTATCCCCTTTATCGCCCGTTACCGCAAGGACCAGACGGGAACCCTGAACGAAATTGAGCTCCGCGACATCAGCCACCGTCGCGACTACCTGCAGGAACTTGCCGACCGCAAGGAGACCGTTCTCAAGAGCATCGAAGAACAGGGCAAGCTGACTCCGGAACTGAAGGCCCAGATTGAAGCCTGCAAGGACAAGACCCTGCTTGAAGATATTTACGCCCCCTATAAGCCCAAGAAGCGTACCCGTGCCACCATCGCCAAGGAACTTGGTCTGGAACCCCTTGCCCGCCTGATGTGGAACCAGGAAGATACCGGCAATACGGCCGAAGAAATAGCCCGCATTTACCTTTCCGAGGAAAAGGGCCTCGCCGACCCGAAGGCCGCCCTCAAGGGTGCCGCCGACATCTTGGCCGAAGAAGTGGCCGACAATACGGAATTCCGCCAGTACCTCCGCGCCCAGATGGAGAAGAAGGGCGTCATGGTCAGCAAGGTCAAGAAGGATTTCGAGAAGCAGGAGACCAAGTTCAAGGATTACTACGAC
>CAMKNA010000058.1 GCA_946414075.1 uncultured Fibrobacter sp. | reverse complement strand
TTTGATTTACCTCTTGAGTGATTGGCGACCTAGGCCGCCGGTTTAAAGTTACGCGCGTAAAGATAGCAAAAGGTAAGCGCTATGGCAAAAGTGAGCAAGCCGAGAAGGCAAAAAAAATACCCCGGACCAAGTCCGGGGATTCAAAATCTGACAAACCTATAAACTATACACCGAAGGCGGCGTCGGCTGCTTCGGCATTGGCGGCAGCGTTTTCCGCCACGTTTTCGGATTCGGCGGCAGCAGAAGCGGCAATGGCTTCTTCGGTCACGTCGTTGCTTGCCTTTTCAATCATGGAAAGCTTGCCTTCCTTGAACTTGTACATGGCGATGGTGGTGGGCTTCTTGGTGAGCTGGATGTAACCCTGACCGGCCTGGCTGTTGAGGAAACGGGCCTCATGGGCCATCATGACCACGGCACGGAAAACAGAACCTTGGCATTCCTTGCTAGCGTAAATATCGTCGAGATAAACTCTCTGGTCGGACATCGGGGTACCTCCGAAATTTTTTAGAAGAGGGAGAGGGATTCGAACCCTCGTTACCGTAAAGTAAACACGCTTTCCAAGCGTGCGCCTTCAACCACTCGGCCATCCCTCCTTAGGATGTGAGGCCAAATATAGATGTTTTTTTTGCCCTTGTCAACCGATTTTAGCCTTTTTTTGCATAAAAAAGTGTTTTTTTCTAAAAAAGCTATTTGTTGCTATGACGGATTCGAATCCTAGTAACTAGTAACTCTTAACTACTAACTGCGCCTCAGGCGCCAAGCTCATCCCAGACGACCTGCATGAGCGGTTCAAGGGTCCTGGGGGTGAAGTCGAACTTGATATTGGCAGCATCGAAAAGTTCCGGCAGGGGACGGCTGCTTCCAAGACTTTCGGCTCTGAAAAGGTCATCGATGGCCTTTTTCGGGTCCTTCTTGAAGTTTGCCCACACCTGCAGGGCACCGATCTGGGCAATCCCGTATTCAATGTAGTAGAACGGGCACTCGAAAATGTGTAGCTGCTTCTGCCACAGGTTCCCGCGGACCGCCTCCAGGCCCGAATAGTCGATGCCGGCATCGTAACGGTCCATGATTTCGTTCCAGATGTCCGTGCGGTCGCTGGCCGTGTGCTCCGGGAAACTGTAGATGCGGTGCTGGAAACTATCTACGCTGGCCACCCAGGGGAACAGCCAGATGACGTCTGTCAGTTCTCCGAGGACGCTCCTGGCGATGGCTTCCTTGTCGTCACCGTAGAAGGGCTTTAGGTTCGACATGCCGATGAGTTCCATGCTCATGCTGGCCACTTCCGCAAATTCCGCAGGAACGTCCCTGTAGGCCACAATAGGCTGGTTCGCCAGGGCGAACTGGTGGAAAGAATGTCCCGATTCGTGCAGGAGCGTGTAGATGTCCCGGTCCGTGCAGGCGGAATTCATGAAGATGAAGGGGAGGCGGCTCTCGTCAAAGCCAATCTGGTAGCCGCCGGGGGCCTTGCCGAGTCTGGAATCCGGGTCGATAAGGTTCTGGGCCTGCATTTCACGGGCCCACTTGCCTGCCTGGGGGTGGACGCTCTCGAAAATCTGGTCCACCTTCTCGATGAGTTCCGCGCCGCTGGAATAAGGCTTGAGGGCTGGGCGGTTCAGGGGATCAACGTCCAAGTCCCAAGGCCTGAGCTTTTCAAGACCCATCTTCTGGGCGCGTTTCTTGTAGATTTCTTTCAGCAGGGGGAGTACCAGCTTCTCGATGCTTTCGTGGAAAGCCTCGCAGTCGGCGGGGGAGTAGTCGAACCGGTGCTTCGCGAGGAAAATGTAGTCGATAAAGTCCCTACAGTGGGCATTCCTGGCGATTTCCTTGCGGATTTTGAACAACTTATCAAAAGCTCCGTCCAGGGCGTCCTTGTCCTTGAGGCGGCGTTCCCACATGGCCCGCCAGGCCCGTTCCCGCAAGCCCCGGTCTGTATTTTCCATGTAGGTCGCCATCTGCTGCATGGTCTGGGTCTTGCCTTCGAACTCCACGCTCATGCCGCCGGTAATCTTCTGGTAGGCCTGGATTTCCTTATTTTCTTCGGTCTCCAGGGGAATATTGTCGGGGGAGAACAGGTCCAGGGAAACCTGCACGCCCTTGAACCATTCGCCGAACTCGCCCTTGAGAGCGTCCTTGGAAGGGTGGGCCATCAGTTTCTTGTTCAACTTGTCATCGTATTCGTTGATGACAGGCTGGATGTTTTCTACAAAGTCGGCATAGGCCTTGGCCGCCTTTTCGTCCTTGGTGTCGCAGGTCATGGACACGTAGCGGCGGCAGCTGACTTCACCCAGCACAGAGTTCAGCTCGCTCCAGTCCAGAATCCAGTCCCGTAAGGGAGTGGCGGCAGCGGGAATGTCCCGCAATAGCAGGCTCCGGTAAAGCTCGCTGATTTTCTTTTCGTCATCGGGATTTAGGTTTTCGGGGACAAAACGGCGGGGGAGTTTCATAATCATTCCTTCGGGAAAATGGAATAGACCCAGTCACTGACAAGGCCGTCCAAAAGGGATTTCCGGGCCCTGTCTTCCAGGGCGCGCATTTCTTCGGGAGAAATGGGATGTTCTATGTCAAAATCAAAGGAGACCAGCGGGCCTTCGGCTTCCAGGGATACGGAAAATTCGCCCTTGATTTTGTACTTGGTAATTGATGCGAGGCCAAGAAGTCGCTTGTCTAGCGGGAACTTGGTCGTAAGCGTAAGATCGTTTACTCCTGGCAAAAGGACTGTAGAGTCCTTCAGCTGCAGCGGAAGCTCTATCAGAGTATCTAGGAATAGTTCAGCTTTCAGTTCACGGATCCACAGGGTGTCGGGACTCTGGTTGTTTGCCGTCATGATAGCTGTCAGGTGAGCCTTGCCTAGTTCTTTTTCGATAATTCCACGTGCAAGGTTCTGGACCATGAGGACAACCTGAGGGTTCGGCAACAGCGTAGATTTGAGGTCCTTGATATTTTCGAACAGGTCTGGATTGATCGTTACCGAATCAAGTTGAAGCTCTTTGAATTCCAGCTTTGTCTTGGACAGGATACTGGCCGCGTCAATCTTGCGCGTAGCCGCACAGCCCTGCAAAAGAATTCCCGTGAAGGCTACAGCAATGACAAAAAGTATCCATTTCGATATGGCGGAAGATATCTTCATTGTGTTTACAATATATAAAGAATATTGTTGCATGATTGGCCTTAATGAGTTAAAATCGCCAATTTCTATATTTTATTATTGCCGATAATGCGGGTTATGTAAACTAAAATATAGAAAACGAGAGGGGGCTTTGTTTCACAATAATACTTCTTTCCTTGAATTTTAGCCCAATATACCCTGCTTTGCCATTGGCACATAATTTGCTATCTTTGGGCGTGATTTTGGCGAGAAAATGTAAAACTGTAGCCCGTCAGGAAAATTTTTAAAGGATTTATTGAAATGGCAGAAGATTTGAACGAACAGGAACCGACCGCAGAAGAAAAGGCAAAATTCGAAGCAGACGTGCTTAAGGCCGCCGAAGACGCCATGAAGATGGAAGCCGAGGCCAACAAGGCCGATGCCCAGGCTGCTGGCGACGCTCAGGCCGAATCTGGCACTGAACCGTCCACAGAAGCGGCTGCCGAACAGCCTGCCGAAGCTGTCGCTGAGATCGACCCGACCGAAGCCTTGAAGCAGCAGCTGGCCGATGCCAATGACCGCAACCTGCGCCTGATGGCCGAATTCGACAACTTCCGCCGCCGTAGCGCCAAGGAACAGCTGGAACTCATCGAGACCGCCAACGGCAAGCTCCTTGAAAAGCTCTCCGAAGTGCAGGACAATTTCGAGCGCGCTTTTGCCAGCGAAAACAAGGCCAAGGATCTGGAAGCCTTTGAAAAAGGCATGCAGATGATTTACAACCAGTTCGCAAAGATTCTCACCGACGCGGGCCTCGAGCAGATTGACCCCACCGGCGCGGAATTCGACCCGAACATGCACGAAGCCCTGATGCAGCAGCCCAGCGAGACCGTGCCCGAAGGCCATGTGGTCACCGTGTTCCAGAAAGGCTACAAACTCAAGAACAAGATCTTGAAGACCGCGAAGGTCATCGTCTCCTCCGGGAAATAATCCGAAAGCTTCCCCATCTCTCCCCTTTCTTTTATAATAAATTATATTTGACACATGCTTAAGGTAAACGGACAGGATGTAGATGCAGCGGGCAAGACCTTGGCTAGCTATATTGCCGAGGCTGGTTACAACCAGGTCCGTATCGCCGTGGAACGGAACGGTGAAATTGTTCCCAAGTCCAAGTATGGCGAGACTGTCCTTGCCGACGGAGACTGTGTCGAAGTCGTGAATTTCGTAGGTGGCGGCTGATGTCGTCTAGCGCTGCACCCCTCCCCTCCCGTGAACAAATCCTGGCCGCCCTGGTCCAAAAGCAGGGGGCCGACGCCGTCGAAAAACTGCAAAAAGCAACTATCGCCGTGTGCGGCCTGGGAGGCCTCGGCTCCAATATCGCCATTTCCCTTGCCCGTGCAGGCGTTGGCAAGTTGATCCTGATTGATTTCGACACGGTGGACATCACCAACCTACACCGCCAGCAATACAAAATGAACCAGGTGGGCATCCCCAAGGCGGAAGCCCTTCTCGAGAATCTGAAAGAGATTGCTCCTTACGTAAAATATGAGGTCCATCAGGAGCGCGTGACAGCCGAAAATGCCGTTTCACTTTTGCAAAGTGCCGATGTCATTTGCGAAGCCTTTGACAAGGCGGACGCTAAGGCCATGTTGGTAGATACGGTTCTGGAACAGCTGCCCCAGAAGTATCTGGTGGCTGCAAGCGGCATGGCCAGCTACGACAGCGGAAACTCCATAAAGACCCGCAAGATTACGGACCGTTTCTACCTCTGTGGTGACGGCCAAAATGACATAGATGAAGTTATCGGGCTTGTGGCCCCCCGAGTCATGCTCTGCGCCGCCCATCAGGCCCTGACCGCTATCCGGCTTGTACTGGGATTGGATTAAGAATTTTGAAAACTGCTTTATAACCCTATATATCTTAATTATTTTTGAGACAGCGGACAGACTTTCGATTTCCTCTATATTCACCGTCATAGTAAAGAACAGAATCTGTAGAGAACGAAAAACTCCAATAATAAGCGCTCGTTGTACCATGGCTTTTATTGGACCAAAAGTCAGCAAAAAAAGTTCCCAAACAAACATTGTCAAAAGCACAATTACCAGAAGGTTTCACAGAAAAACCGTAAGTGTCAAGTCCGTTACAATGGTCTCCTTTCAAATCATTTTCCCATCCACCGTCATTTTCCCATCCACTGGTGCTTTTCAACTTTCTTCCTGCAACTTCCTTGCCACCAACGAAATCCAGCATCAGATTCCACTCTTCATCTGTTGGCAAATGCCACCCCTCTGGGCATACTTCCTGCGCTTCGTACCAACTGTACAAACGCCCGAACTCAGTGCAGTTTTCATCAAGCCCGTCATAACAATAACTTCCAGCTATCGCATAATTCAGATTTTCTGCCATCCATTCCTGATCACCCAAGAAAACAGTCTTATATGATTTTCCATCACGTGAATCTACGAAACTCCCTTGTTTTACATCAACTTTTTCATTGGATTTGTCGTCGGCACTAGAGCCTTTGTCGCTACCACAAGCAGAAAAAAACATTGTCAAAGCAGTGAATACAATAACTAACAGGGGTATTTTATTCATGAAAGAATCCTTATTTTAAATCAATTTAAAGAAAAAATTTTTTGGAAAATATAATTTATTTTGCATAGGCTTATAGCGGCGTTTACTGGAAGGGGCGTTTTAATATGAAACACGGCGAATTTGGCCCTTTACGGGCCTTTTTCTTGTTTCAGAACGAAACAAAATGGGCGTTTTTTGCGTTTGGCACGGGTTTTGCTTATAAATGGGCGTAAAAAGGCCTACGGGCTAAAGAATTTAAAAATAGGAGACTCATTATGAGCAAGATTATCGGTATTGACTTGGGAACGACCAACAGCTGCGTGTCCGTGATGGAAGGCGGCAAGCCGGTCGTGATCGCTAACGCGGAAGGTTTCCGCACCACCCCGTCCATTGTCGCTTTCGGCAAGAACGGCGAACGTCTGGTGGGCCACGTGGCAAAGCGTCAGGCCATCACCAACCCCGAAAAGACGATTTACTCCATCAAGCGTTTCATGGGCCGTACGGCCGGCGAATGCTCCGCTGCCGAAAAGAACATGCCCTACAAGCTGGTGGGCACGGGTTCTGACCCGGTGCGCGTGCAGGTGGACGACAAGCAGTTCGCTCCTCCCGAGATTTCGGCCATGGTTCTCCAGACCATGAAGAAGATTGCCGAAGACTACCTGGGCCAGCCGGTGACGCAGGCCGTGATTACGGTCCCCGCCTACTTTAACGACTCCCAGCGTCAGGCTACGAAGGACGCCGGCAAGATTGCTGGCCTCGAAGTGCTGCGTATCGTGAACGAACCGACGGCAGCCGCCCTTGCCTACGGTCTTGACTCCAAGAAGAGCGAAAAGGTCGCCGTGTATGACCTCGGTGGTGGTACGTTCGATATCTCCATTTTGGAAATCGACGACGGCATGTTCAGCGTGAAGGCCACCAACGGCGATACGATGCTCGGCGGTGACAACTTCGACGAAGTGATTATCGACTGGATCAACGACGAATTCAAAAAGGACAATCCGGGCATCGACCTGAAGAAGGACAAGATGGCCCTGCAGCGTTTGA
>CAMKNA010000057.1 GCA_946414075.1 uncultured Fibrobacter sp. | reverse complement strand
CGGCGGCGAAAGCGATCACTTCGCAGTCGTAGTTTTCCTTGAGCCAGGGGATGATAATGGAAGTATCGAGTCCACCGCTATAGGCGAGGACTACCTTTTTCTTGGATTCTTTCTTAGCCATTGTATTTCCTTTGAGAAAATTTTAGACAGCGATAATTTAGTAAAAGAAAAGACTTCGGGCTAGTCTTTACTTTCCATAAATCCGCTGCGGGACATCTTTCCCGGCGGGGCGACCCAGCAAGTCAAAATGCCGGACAGGTACATTTTCCAAAGAAGGTCTGAATGTCCGCCTAATGACAGACGATTCCTCGCCTCCTTCTGCGCCGATGGGTGACGCGGGATCTATCTCGCGGACTGACACGAACTTATAGTATGGATGGTCATTATCCGAGCGCATGACTACGGCATCGCCTTCTTGCAAGATGGCAGCCTTGGCATCGGTGTAGCTGCACCCGTCAATAGTTGCAGCTCCGTAACTGGCACCGGACCAGTCCGTGCCGGAATCATCGGCGGAACCCACCAACTCCCACTTTCCCGGCGGCGTCGCACCGCTGGTAGAATCGATGTACACTTCCAGGTGAACCGTAGCGTCATCCTTGTTGTAGACGATATACTTCATGCCAATCCACTTATCCACAGGCAAAACGTTCCCACCCCACAAGGGGTCCTGACGCCCCACGCCGGAGCCACTCCTGTAGTAGCTCCCCGGGTGTTTCCATTCCTTCTCAAAGTCCCACTTGCCGTCGTTTCTGAATCTGGCATAGTAAGTGTGGGCATCACAGTTGTTTCCACCGCTAGAACCATGCCCCAGGGCTCCGCTGCGGACACCTACCACCATGCCGCCATAATCCTGGCCACCAAGAGCATCCCGTTTAAAGTAGCCCGTGTATTCTACGTTCTTAAATTTCTGCTTGTTAGGTGCCCCATCCTGCTGGCCATTGATATGGAAACGGGGTCCGCTGCCCAGCATCTGCATGGTGCCCTGGCCATCCACATAAAAGCCGCCTGCGTCGGAACTGCGGTTGTCGGTCCATTGGGTAGGATCCTGGGTATCACTCGCCCAGTTGGCAAGGGAACGCGCATTCCCGTTGGCCCAGTGCTGGGAATTCCAAGAGTATGAACCATCCGCAGTCTTGAAGAACTTCTGGAAACCAAAGGCATCCGTAGATTCTTCGGCATGCGCAAAAACAGGAGCAAGCAAAGCCACCAAGGCGACACCCAAACATTTTCTCATTACAAGAACCTCCACAATCCAATATATTCTCAAAACAAACCAAAGTCAAGTTTTTTGTTGTTTTCTATATTCAAAACATGCATCTTTCTGACAGGGCCATAGGCTACTTTTCCATGCTTGCCATCATCGGCATCATCGCCTTTATTGCCCTTGGCATGTTCAGAGCGCACCACAAGGTGAGCCACTGGGCTATCGTGGATTTTGACGAGTTGGGATCCCTGCAAACCGAAGATGTGGTGGTGGTCCGGGGTTACAGGGTGGGAACCATCTCCCAGGTCAGGTGGCTTGGAGACCGAGCCAGAATCGTCATCAACTTTGACGAGCCCATCGCCATCCGGGAAGGTACTCAGTTCAACAATGTGAACTACGCCCTTATGGGGCAGCGGCGCCTAGAAATCACCCTTTCTAAAACTGGAAAGGTGCTGCCCCCCAACCATGTCCACCAAGGGCATTTCGAGCCGGGCATTGCCGAAGCTCTCCGGCTTATGGAGAACGTGAACCAGCAGCTAGCCAGCGTTCGCGTTATGATAAGGACCATAACCAAGGGAGACAAGCGTCACCCATCGGCGCAGAAAATCTACGAAAAGGTCATGGGCACCCTGGAAGGAATCATCACGAATTCGGAAAACACGCTTAACGCCCTTACCCCAAAACTGAATGAACTGTTTGACCAGGCCAACACGGCTTCCGCCTACCTGATCGACCTGACCGGACAAGCCGACTCCGCAGTGAAGGCCGTCACCGCCGTTACCAACGAAAAAATCCAGAAGGCAAACGAGATTATATACGCCCTGAACCAAGGAACCGAAAAGGCGAGCCAGGTCATTACCGACATAGAAAATTCCCCCACCATGAAGGATCTGCTCAGCACCAAGCAGGCCATTGACCAGCTAGTGGGAATCATCGACAAGTTCAACGCCCTGGTGGCCGCCATCGACACCAAGGGAATCAAGGTGTACGACGATAACGGTCAGCCTGTAAAGTTGCTTACCTGGAAGAAAACCAACCTCGTCGGAAAAACGGCTCGGCAGAAAGCTAAAGAGCGCGCCGAGAGAGGCGAAAGCCTGCCGAGATAACGATGGAACTGAGCCAGCTACCGGGACTAGGGCCCAAGCGCGTCCAGGCCCTGCGCAAGGCGGGGTTCAACAACCTCGCCGACCTGCTCTACAACATACCTAGGAATTACCTAGACCAGACCAAGGTCACCGCCATCAAGGACTGCAAACCCGGAGAACGGGCCGTGCTTATCGGGACTATCATCCGTTCGGGAATCGTCCGCGGGCGTAAAAACCGTTTCGTGGCCACCCTTTCTGACGGCACCGGCGAAATGAGCCTACTATTCTTCCAGGGCACAAGCTACTGGGCGAAGCGAATCCAGAACGGCACAAAATGGCTGGTGTCCAGCGTGGTGGGCGAATACCGTGGGCTTCAGATGAGCCACCCCGACATGCAGCCCTTCGACGACGACCAGGAATTCAGCGGCAGCATATTGCCGGTCTATTCTATAAGCGAAGCCTGCCGCGAGGTCCGCATGGAGCAGAAGTTTTTCCGGGGGCTCTACAGGACCATCTTCAAGTTCCCAGGGCTTACCCTGCCGGGGCTGTGCCCCAGGGAACTGACGGACTACCTGCACTTCGCCCCCGTCATGGAGAACCTGCGCACACTGCACCTGCCCAAGGAATTCCCCGCCATCTTCAAGGCCAAGCGGGAAATGAAAATTCTGGAACTGCTCCCCTTCTGCCTGCGCATGGTCAAGCGGCGAGAAAACCAAAGGCTTCGCGGGCATGAAAGGCAAATCGACCTGGGCACCGTCATGAAGATACGGGCCACCCTCCCCTTCCAGCTGACAGGCGGGCAAGAGAGCGCATTGAACACCATCATTGACGGGCTCAACGGTAAAAAGCAGTTCCATGCCCTGCTGCAGGGAGATGTGGGTTGCGGAAAGACGGTAGTAGCCATGCTCGCCATGATGGCGGTGTGCGGTTCCGGCGAGCAATGCGCCCTGATGGTGCCCACCGACATTCTGGCAAGGCAACACTACAAGTCCCTAAAGCCATTTTTTGAAGCGGCGGGGCTTCGGGTCCAGCTTCTGGTGGGCGCCACTGGTGCCGCCGAGCGTAAGCAGATTCTGGGTGAACTCCAGATGGGGCTCTGCAACGCGGTCATCGGGACACACGCCCTCTACAGCAAGGATGTAACCTTCTCGAAGCTCGGTTTCGTCATTATCGACGAACAGCACCGCTTTGGCGTGGGCCAGCGTGAGGCCCTGCTTTCCAAGGGAGACTACCCCGACATGCTGGTCATGAGCGCCACACCTATCCCAAGAAGCTTAGCCATGACGCTGTATGGCGATCTGAAGGTCATTTCCATCAAGGAAAAGCCTGCAGGCCGTAAGCCCATCAAGACCCGCCTGGTGGGGCCCGAAAAGCGGGACTCCATGAAGAAGTTCATCTGCAGCGAGGCCCTGAAGGGAAACCTCTGCTATTGGATTGCAAGCCGCGTGGAATCCGGAGACGAAGGTGGCGCCCGGAGCGTAGACGATATCGTGAACGAACTCCGCGCTTTTGATAGCCAAGTTACCGTAGAGGGTGTACACGGCCAGATGGACGAGGAAACCCGGGACGCCATCATCGGGCGTTTCGCGGCGGGCAAGACCCAAATTCTAGTGGCCACCACCGTCATCGAGGTGGGCGTGAATGTGCCCGCCGCAAACCTGATGGTCATCGACCAGCCTGACAGATTCGGGCTGTCGCAGCTGCACCAGCTGCGGGGCCGCGTTGGCCGCGGCAATCAAGAAGCCTGGTGCTTCTTGATGCAGCCCGAAGGCGACGCCGCCGACACCAGCATGGAAAGACTTTCGGAGTTCGCCGCCACAGAGGACGGTTTCGAGATTGCGGAACTGGACCTGCAGACCCGCGGGGCGGGCAACCTGGAAGGAAACGAGCAGAGCGGCGCCTGGGTGTTCCGCTGGTTCGACTGGATTGCCGACCAGGAACTAATTTCACAAACCCTGGAAACCGCCGCCCACATTCTCAAAGACGAAACATCCTTTGACGAGACAGCCAAGGAAAAAATCCAAGCCTGGTACGCCGAAAAGCCCGCCGTCAACGAAGACGGCGTGCACTAGCCCAACAGTTGAGTCATGGTCCCCACAACCAGGGCCGTAAGCACCACATTCAAGAAGAACATGGCCCGCCTAACAATCATGAAGAACAGGGGCTGCCAATGGAAAACCCCATCCGTCGGGTCCACCAGTTCCTTTACCGCGAGAAAGATGTTGATCATGCCCGTCATCACCAGCATGATGGCACCCGGGAAGAACCCTTCGCCCCACACCAATACAGTAAGGCCTATACCGAAGGCCACAGCGATAACACCAATAACAATCTCTATACGCAGAATAGTGTTCTTGATTTTCCGTACCTTGTGGTGCATAGTTTTCTGCAAATCCGCTTCCACTTCCGCCTGGACTTTTTCTTCAATCTCGTCAGCCACAATATCCTCTCAAACCTTTATTCCGTCCACTACAGCGTATAAGCCGTGGTGATGTTGAAGTGGGGCGTTCCCTTGCGTTCCCCGTTCATGGGGAAACTTACATCCAACTTGTTCACCAACCTGCTAATGGACTTGGTCTGGATAAACCGCGCCCCAAATCCCAGCACATAAATCAAGTCCTTGCGGTTGATGTCGTCCAACTTCCAAGCGGTCTCCCCCACAGAGGCAAAGGCCACAAACACAGGCACCAGGGTAGCAATCTCGAAATCCGCAAAGTAGCGCTGTTCCAGGCTTCCGTAAACCCTTGCCTGTCCCGCGTAGTAACCCGTGGGGAACCCTACAAAGCCATCGGATCCGCCCAGTGAAAGCTGGTAGCCCAGGCGGGCGTCATCATACAAGTCCGCCAGGCCCTTCAGTGCCGTAGAGAAGGTGTTGTTCGGGTGGAAAATGTATTCCCCGTTGATCTTCCCATAAAAATCCCTACGCTCGCCGTGGTCCAGGTAGTAGTACATCTGGGTCTGCAGCGTCAGGTGGTTCCAGCCGCGGCCCAAATACAAGTTGGTCCAAAAGTCCAGGCGGATATCGTTGTTGTCGGAACCCAGCTGCTCGTAGTTCTTGGAAAGCTGGGCCTTCAGGGAGAATCCCTTGTCCACATCCTCGGTCCACTTGGCGTTATGCAGGTTCTTCACCTTCTCGTAGCGGATGTTGGAATACATCACATAGGCGCCCAGGCGGGAATCCTTGCGCTTCGGCAGCCACAAATCCCACGCCGCAGTGGAATCAATGACATAGGTCATGTCGTTATGGGTGAACAGGTAGCGGTACAGGCGGCCCTCTTCTGCCGTCTCCCGGTGGTAATCGTATGTGGCCCCCAGGTAGAACTTGCGCTGGGTACCGCCAAAGGAACGGCTAAACCGAAAACTCAGGGAGTCCTCGATAAAATCCTCCACCTTCAAAAGCCGCACCGTCTCTTCACCGTTGTATTCCAGGGTGTCCTTCGTAAGTATCCCGGACCTGTGCGCCCTCAACTTATTCGCCTTTTCCTCGTCCAGTTCCACGGTCGCGTTATTCTTCGTAACAGCAGCGTCTGCACTGGACTGGACAAAGTTCCCGTCCACCGCCGTCTCCTGCGCCGAGAAGGTCGCATACCTAGCCGCCCCTACGGGCATATCTCCACTTCCGTAATAATAGGCAAAACGCTTGTTTTTAAGCCCCGCCAGGGTATAGCCCCACTGGTTCACGCTCCGGCTCAGGAAGGGCACATACATCTGCCAGCTGGCCAGGTAGCCGTCGGTATTGTAGCTGTAGAGAAAGTCCAGGTGGTTGTAGCGGAAAAGGAAATGCGGGTCGGAATACTCCGCCTGCCACATGTCGCGGAATTCATTATGGCCGTAGTAAAAGCCCACCTTCTGCCCCAGGCCAAGGAAATTGCTCTCCTGGATGCCAATGCCATAATTCAGGTTGTCATAGCTCCACTCGCTACCCGAGAAGCCAATGCTGAAGGGGAGCGTCAAGGTCCAATTGTCGCTGGTATGCACATCCACGAAGGTGGAGTCCCCCTCGCGGTTCACCTCGATACTTGCATCCGATAGAAAGCTCTGATCTCGCAGGAACCTTTCCGATTCCAGCATCAGGTTCAGGTCCACCATTTCGCCCTCGTTGAACAGGAGCAACTTGCGGACCGTCGCTTCGCGGGTCTCGATGTGGACAACATTCAGCAGGTCATAGGCCCACTTGTCGTACTTGGTGTGGTACTTGGAATCGTCAAATGCATCGCCAATATGGTAACGGATCCTGTCTACGCGGAAGGGCGCCGTAGAATCGGCAGAGGACTCCCCCGCAAAAACCGAGGCCACCAGGGCGCAAACAAGTAAAACGACAATCGACATGACGGGGAGAATATAGAAATTACCAATGTGAGATGTGGGGTGTGGGATGGGGAAAGCCCCCCTCCGCCGTCAAAACAAGTTCTCTCATTTTAATACATGTCAGTTTCTGTCATAAGTTTTAATGTAGATTATAGGTGTAAAAAATCGAGGTCACTATGTCTTTCTGCGCTTTTGTCATCCTTATAACCGCCGTCTGCTTCTGCTCCACCGGTGACACCAAGAAATAAAATTCCTATATTTGGCTCCGGGTAGCGGATGACCGCCGGCAGCAATGCTGGAGGAAAGTCCGGGCACCACAGGGCAGGATGCTGGATAACGTCCAGGCGCGGAAACGCGACAGACAGTGCAACAGAAAGCAAACCGCCAGGTTCGGGCGCAAGCTCGGGCAAGGTAAGGGTGAAAGGGCGAGGCAAGAGCTCACCGCATTCCTGGCAACAGGGATGGCACGGTAAACCTCATCCGGTGCAAGACCAAGCAGGATTCCGTCCGCAAGGACCGGCTGCGGCCCGCAGCTGTTGGATATCCGGGTAGGTCGCTTGAGGCGGTCGGTAACGAGTCGTCCAGAGAGATGGTCATCGCCCCGCAAGGGGTACAGAACCCGGCTTATAACTACCCTAAAATGAAGGCCTCTGCGTTGAGCAGAGGCCTTCTCCCTTACTGACCGAATCCGCTAAATTCCAAGATGCTTCTACAGCCTGCGGATTCTCTCGCCTTCACAGCCGATTAATATCGGCTGCTACGGCTCACGACTGACCGAATCCGC
>CAMKNA010000056.1 GCA_946414075.1 uncultured Fibrobacter sp. | reverse complement strand
CTTCGGCCGGGTTCGTGAGGGGGCCGAGCAGGTTCATGATGGTCTTCACGCCGAGGGCTCCGCGAACCGGGCCGGCAAAGCGCATAGCGCTGTGGTAGACTGGCGCCATGAGGAACACGAAGTTCGTCTTGTCGATGACAGAGGCGGCTTTGTCCGGAGTCATGTCCAGCTTGAAGCCGGCTGCGGTGTAGAAGTCAGCGGCGCCGGACTTGCTGGAAACAGCGCGGTTGCCGTGCTTGGCAATCTTGGCGCCGCAGCTGGCGGCAATCAGGCCGGAGAGCGAGCTCACGTTGAAGCTACCCTTGCCGTCGCCACCGGTACCCACGATGTCGGTGAGTTCGTCACCGCTGTACGGGAACTTGCGCTTCTTGCTGCTCAATACCTTGGCGCAGCCTGCGATTTCTTCAGTCACGGGGCCCTTGCTGGAAAGGGCAGTAAGGATAGCAGCCATCTGGCGTTCGTCCATAATACCGTCGGTCAGGTCTTCCATGAACATTTCGGCGGTTTCGCGGCTCAGGTCCTTGCCTGCGGTAAGCGTGTTCAGGATTCCGCGGATGTCGAGCGGTTCGCGACGGTAGTTGAGGAAAGCCTTGAAGAATTCGTCGGCGCGGCCGCTGGCGATGGATTCCGGGTGGAACTGCACGCCTTCAATCGGGAGCGTCTTGTGGCGAATGCCCATGATGTCGCCGTCGGTCGCGCGGGCGGTCACTTCGAAGTCAGAAGAGAGCGTCGATTCGTCGATGACGAGGCTGTGGTAACGCGTGAAGATGTTCTTCTTGCCGATGGTGCGGAAAAGTCCCTTGCCGTCGAGGTCGATTTCTTCGGCGATGCCGTGCTTGATGAACTTGGCCTGCACAATCTTTGCGCCGAAGGCGTAACCGATAGCCTGGTGGCCGAGGCACACGCCGAGAATCGGGAGCTTGCCAGCAAAGTGCTTGATGGCTTCCACGGAGATGCCGGCGTCTTCGGGACGGCCCGGGCCCGGGCTCACGATGAGGCGGCTCGGGGAGAGCTTTTCGATGTCGGCGATGGTGCATTCGCGGCTACGGAGCACGCGGATTTCTTCAGTGGTAATCTTGGCCAACGCCTGGTAGACGTTGTAAGTAAAAGAGTCGTAGTTATCGATAATGACGATCATCTTAGTTTTCTCCTTCGAGCACGGCGCGGATGGCACCCAATTTTTCGTTCGTTTCTTCAAATTCGCGGTCGGCGTTGCTGGCCGCGACAATGCCACCACCGGCCTGCAGGCTGATGGTCTTACCCTGCTTCAAGCAGCAACGGATAGCGATGCAGAAATCCAGATCACCGTCGGATTCCATGTAGCCTACTGCGCCGGCGTAGAAACGGCGCTTGACCTTTTCCAGGCCAGAAAGAATTTCAATCGCGCTGATTTTCGGAGCGCCGCTCACCGTACCAGCCGGGAAGCTGGAGCGCAGTACTTCGATGGCCTTCTTGTTCTTTGCCACACGGCCCTGCACATCAGAGACCAGGTGAATCACGTGGCTGAACTTTTCGCATTCCATGTACTTGGTGGTTTCCACCGTACCGGCTTCGCAGACGCGGCCGAGGTCGTTACGGGCCAAGTCCACGAGCATCAGGTGTTCGGCCCGTTCCTTCGGGTCGCCCTTCAGGTTCTTCATCAGGGCTTCGTCTTCCACGTCGTCCTTGCCGCGGCGGCGGGTGCCTGCAATCGGGTGGATGGTGGCGATGCCGTCACGCACGCGCACCAAGCTTTCCGGCGAAGCACCGATAAACTGGTGCGTACCGTAATCAAGGAAGAACATGTACGGAGACGGGTTCACCGTGCGGAGACGGCGGTAAATGTCGAGTGCTTCGATATCGCTTGCGAACTGGATGCGGCGAGAAGGCACAGCCTGCACGATGTTACCGGCGATGATATGCTTCTGCAGGGCTTCGACCTTTTCGGTGTATTCCTTGCGGGACTGTTCCAGGTCGGTCATCGTGATGCCCTTGCCGTACTGCTTTTCCGGAGCGAGGTAGCTGAAGTCCAGGTCAGCGAGGCGGGCCTTCACCTTTTCAATCGCAGCCTTCAAGTCAATCTGGTGTTCTTCGTAGTTCAGGGCGAACAGGTGAAGCTTTTCGGTAAAGTGGTCAAACACGATGTAGATGTGACCCACCAGGAATTCGGCTTCGGGAATGTTCAGTTCATCGACCTGCGGGGCAAGGCGAATCGTATCGCAGCGGGCGCAGAATTCGTAACCGAGGTAGCCCACGCCCGAAGACGGGATAGGAATCTGGTTAGGCGGCACCGTGTTTTCTGCAGAAATCTTGAGCAGTGCGTCGAGAATATCTCCATCACCTTCTGCCAAGAATTCGCTTTCTTTGCCATCTACAACGATGCTCACGTTCTTGTCGTTCTGGCGCAGGCGGAAACCTTCATCGACCATCAAAGTCGAATAGCGGCTGCGACCGTGGTCGAAACTGGCCGATTCGAAGATGGCTTTCGCGCCGAGCTTCTTGGCGAGTGAAAACGGGGTGTAACGTTCACCGGGGAGAGCTACATAAATGCTGTCAGTACGCGGAGCGTAACCCGGTTGTTCGGTGATATGGGTAATCTTAGTCATTTTAATCCTCTAGTTTAAAACTTGTTTGCCTTTTCGTTTAAGGTTCACAAAGGCTTTAAGTCCCGGAGGATTTCGTCAATTTTCGGTAAAAAGGAAGGCCTCCGTGAGTCCGGAAGCCTTTGCTTAAAATCTTGGGTGATTTGCGACAAATACCGGGCTCTATGTTAGAGTCCGCGCCACCAACGACGATTCAGGGTTGCAGTTGTCACAAAGTTCATCATGGCACCAAAAATATCAAACAAATGAACGGCTGGCAAGGGGTTGTTTCGAAAAAAAGATTTTTTTACCGCGAATCCCTTATACATATTATATGTTATTTGGTTGCCTGTTTTGTAGCGGCTTTTTCAGTCTCGACAGGGGCCTTGGCGCTGTCGGCAACAGTTCCCGCACTATCGGCAGCAACGGCAATCTCTATTTTGGCAATCTTGTCCCAGTCTTCCTTGTCGTAGTTCCTGAGGAACATGGCCCCCTGGTAGCCGCGCAGAATTTCTACCGCTTTGGCGGTGTCCTTGTCGGCCAAGGCGTCCTTGGCGTCTTCTAGTATATCCTTCTGGGCATTCCTCTTGTCCTGGATTTCGCCCACGCGGTTCTGGCGGAGCACTTCCATGGTGTCGCTAACGAACCCGAGATCCCAGGTGCTGTCGAAGCAAGCTTCTGCTTCTAGGTACTTTTCGGGAGCTTCTGCGGCGGCGTCAAAAAGGGCGTTGCAGCGTGCGAAGGTTTCGGCACTGGAGGTCTTGGAATGCTGGTAATACTGGTAGCCGCCCACGATCAGGCCGATGATTACCAGCAGGAACAGACCGTCCTGCCAGCCCATGACGGGGCCGGTGGGCATCTTGGGCCGTCCGTTGACGGTCTCTCCGGCTTCCAATTTTTCTTCTGCTTCGTCAAAAGGGCTTTTTCCGTTTAAGAAACTGAACATGTTTTTACCTTACCTTTTGGAAATGGCGTCAAAGACGCGTGCGTATAAATAAATCTGTTTTACGAGACTGGCAAATCCATTACTCCGGGTGGGGGAGAGCCCCACATTGAGCCCGATATCCCGAAAGAACTCTGGGTCTACAGACAAAATAGCGGCGGGGGTCTGGTCGTTGTAGATTTGCAGGGCTAGGGCTCCCAGGCCGCGGCTAATCAGCGGGTTGGTGGTGCCCCCTTCCACATCCATCTCAAAATGAATGGTTTTGCCGTTGAAGCTCGGCACCAGGTACATGGTAGATGCGCAGCCCTGGATGATAAACTTTTCCGCTTTCAGGGAAGGGTCCATTCCCTTGTGGTTGCGGGCAAGCCCAAGCAGGAATTCCCACTTGCCGTCGGCATCCTTGAAATTGGAGAAAGTCTTCCGCAGCGAATCTTGACGCTCTTGAATAGAATCTTCCATGATGGCCCTAGCGGAGGAAAGACCTCATCTTCCAGATGACAGAGGGGCAGGACCAGAGCACATTCCAGAAAATACGGATCAGGGTCTGTTTTTCACGGGGCAGCCTGGAGAGCCGCTTGGCGGCCTTGTCGAACTGCTCGTCGGTAATGCTGTTGAAGCCGGCCTTGGCGTTTGCGATTTGCTGGTGGCTCTTGCCCAGGGCCTTCATCCAGCGGTCGAGAGTAGACTCCTCGATGGCCTTCCTGTTTTCTCCGCTATCCCTGAGCCACTGGTCTACGGCTTCGGCGGCAATTTTCCCGCTAAGCAGGGATTCCACGATGCCGGACCGGCTGATGGGGTTCACGCAACTGGCGGCGTCTCCGGCTTTGAAGAGACCTTCCTTGGCGAGAGGCTTGAGGGACTGGCCGCAGGCGATCATTCCGCCATAGACGGCCTTCACCGTCGCGTCCGGGTAGTTTTTCGCGATAAAATTCATGAGCTTCTGGCGCAGGGGCTCGCCGTTCTTTACGGATTTCCCCAGCACGAACCCGATATTCACTTCCTTGCCGTCACGGGGGAAAATCCAGCCGTAACCGTCCTGGAATTCGCTGCCAAAGAAAAGTTCGATGTGCTCGGGGCTGTGCTCGATACCGTCCGCTACGGCGAAAATTCCGGATTCCAGGTCGGTGTCGCCGGTCTCGATGCCCTCGAGGCAGGGAATGTTGCGGGTGAGCCTGCAGCTTGGGCCCGAAGCGTCGATGATGGTTTTGGCCGAAAGGGTGACGGATTCGCCATCTTGGGATACCTGGACATTCCAGCCAGACTCCGTCCTTTCCAACTTGTGGATAAGGGTGTCAAAGTGGCATTCCACCCCGTGATTCTGGGCGGCATCGGCTATACTCTTGTGGAACAGGGCCCTGTTCAGGATAAGCCCACAGTTCTTGCTGTAGAATTCGGCACGGTAGCGCTTGGGTGAGGTAAAGTAGATGCCCGAAAGCCGTCCCCTTACAAAGGTGGGGTCGATAGGCCAGAGGGCTGCGAGTCTGTCCGCAGAAACCGCTTCTGCACAAAAAATGGGCTCTTTCCAGGGTGCCTTCTTGTCCAGAAGGAGAACCCGTCTGGCAGTGCCGGTCAAACGACCCAGGGCGCAGGCGGCCATCAGGCCTGCAGGACCTGCCCCGCAGACTATGGTGTCGTACTCTTTTTGAGCGAAATTTGACATTTCAAGGCAAAAAATAGCATTGTTTTGCATTTTTCTTGCCTATATTTCATTTTTTTTATTTATTTTAGGGTTATCCGTTATTTGGATTTTCCATAAAAGGGAACGTGTATATGAATATGATGAAAATTTCAAAGTTTGGCCTTTGTCTGGTCGGTGCCCTTGCCATGAGCGGGTTTGCTCAGGGCGATTACTCCGGCAAGGACCTTAACATCTCTTTCCGCGATAAGCGTATTGATGGATTCAACTTCAGCAACGCCAAGGCAATCAAGAATGTTACCGATTTCCAGCGTGCTGCAGGCGAAAAGCCGAATTTCAAGGGTGCAGACCTCTCTGGCGTGTCGTTCCAGAACGCCGTGATTAGCGAAGCGAATTTCAACAATGCCGTCCTTAAGGGCGTGGTCATCAGCGGCGCTGACATTCGCTCCTCCGATTTCAAGGGTGCCGACATGGAAGAGGCCAACCTTTACCGTGCAACGCTCCTGGACAGCCAGTTCCCCCAGACCAACCTGAAGAACGCCCGCCTGGACCTGATGAAGGTTTCCGAAGAAACGGACTTCAGCAAGTCGGACCTGACCATGGCGTCCGTGAACGAAGTGGACCTTACCCGAGCCGACTTCTCCAAGTCGAACCTCACCAACACCAATTTTGCCCGTTCCCTGATGGCTAACAGCGACTTCCGCAAGGCCACTCTGAACCACACGGACTTTACAGGTTGTAACCTGATTGCCGCCAACTTCAAGGGCACAGACCTGGTGGACGTTATCTTCGTTAAAGCCGGTCTTTCCCAGGCTGAATTTGGCGGTGCCGAGTTCAAGAATGTTAACCTGCAGGACGCGGACCTGTCCCTGACCACCTTTAACGATGTGGACCTGTCCAAGACCCAGCTCCAGCGTGCAAAGTTCGCTCAGTCCACTGTTAAGAACATGAAGTTCGGCAAGCAGGATCTCTCTGGCGTGGTGTTCGATAAGGGCGCCGTGTCCAAGAACGACTTTGAAAAGAGCAAGCTCGACAAGGCTTCTTTCTACGATGCCACTGTAGAAAAGAATATCTTCAAGGAAGCCGAAATGATGAAGACCGTCTTTGATGGCGCCTACATCTTCAAGAGCATCTTCGACAAGGCTGATCTGACCAAGAGCAACTTTGCGAACTCCACCATCGAGCGTTCCGACTTCCAGCTGGCCCAGATGTCCGGTACCAGCCTCGCCGGTGCAAAGCTCATCAAGGTGAGCTTCCTGAACGCCAATCTCCAGGGTGTCAAGATTGACGCCGATACCAAGATGGAAGATGTGGATTTCTCCGGTGCCGACCTGAGCAACGCGAAGATTGAGAAGTTCACGGCCAAGCGCGTCATCTACGACAACAGGACCAAGTTCCCCAAGGGCTTTGATCCCCGTCAGTTCGGCTTCACCAAGCCCGGTGAGAAGGCCGCTGAAGTGGTGGTGAACAAGAAGCCGCAGGGAGACAAGGTTGCTGACGACGCCATGCCCAAGAAGAAGAAAAAGAAAAAGAAAAAACATTCTGACGATGACGACTTCTAATCGTTCCTGATTAACGGATTTGGAACCTCGCTTTGGCGGGGTTCTTTTTTTTATTATTTGGTTGTAGTGTAAAGTAAACGGGGGAGTGAAGTAATGAAAAAAATCTTTATATGCGGGGCCGTGCTTTCGCTGATGCTTTGGGCCTGTGGGGACGATTCGTCTTCGACAGGGCCGGAACAGTCGTCGGGGTCGGAGAGCGTCGAATCGTCTAGCACGGTAGTTAGCTCGTCTAGCGTGGTGGTTGGTTCATCTGACTCGCAAGTTCCCGAGAAGACGGGAGAGTCGTCTTCCTCGACGGAGTCTGGGTCAAGTGAGACTGTTCCAGAACCTAGCACGACGGAAAGCTCGTCTTCCGTTTCGACTAGTGATGTCCCCTGCCAGGTGGTGGACAACATGGTTGGTTCCTGCAAGGATAACAATTCGTCGGGTGATCCCATGGTGGATGGCGCCGGCGGTGGTGATCAAGCCATTCCCCCGGTGGCTTATATGACCGTCGAAAACGATTCTGCCGCCTATGTTGTGAAAAATGTGAGAATGCCTTGCAGAGAGATTAGCGGATTTGCCGGAATGGAAAAGCAGCTGCTTACGCCAAGCCTTGAGGTGACTATGGACGAAACCGTAATGCATGTAAGGCCTATTACAGAGAGCTCTTCGGCAAGTTCCGGTTGTGTTTGCTCGACGAATTTCGCGTTCAAGATTAAGCTGGAGTCTCCTTTTGACCAGGCCACCCTTCTTGTTATTGATGATGAAAATAATCTGGGTAACAGGATGAGGATTGTTGAGAATTAAAAAAAGGCGCCCTGAAGGGCGCCCTTTTTGTTACCATAGTTTGAACGATCTTTACTGTGAGCAACAAAGCCCCTAGTATTAACTAGGGGCGGTTGCGAGAGTGAGCGCAGGCCGGAGAAATTGCCCCCGATTTTAGCGCGAACGGTCTTATAGTAATGCGAATACCATGCCAGGGCGGAAGTACTTACCGGCAGTGTACTTCAGTGCCGTGCTGTGGAGCAGCATGAACAGCGCGCTTGCTTCAACCTTGTTGGCCTTGGCGATGCTGCCGAATGCCTTCACGAAGGCGGGCAGATTGCGCGGGAGCTTCGGGCTGATGCGGGAGTCTGCAAGCAGGGCGCCCTTCTTCAGGAGTTCCTTGTGCATCTTGTCGGCGGCGGTAGCGCTGAGGCCGAAGGCCTTCACCAGAGCTTCCGGGTGCAGGCGGCAGGAACCGTTGAATCCTTCCGGTGCGGCGAACGGGATGCGGGCTTCTTCGTAGAGGTTGCGGATCATGGAATCGCCCATGTCGGCAGCCTGCTTTTCCAAGCCGTGGTGCATCATGGCGCACATAATGCTGTACTGGATGCCGATCCACACATCGTGAGCCTGGAAGTTGAATTCGTCCAGCGGAGAGCCGTCCTTGCGCACAAGGTTTGCAGCACCGATAAGCGGGCTGTTGGCCTTGTAGTTCGTGTTGAATACACGGAGCAGGTTGGCCTTGG
>CAMKNA010000055.1 GCA_946414075.1 uncultured Fibrobacter sp. | reverse complement strand
TAGCCTTCCAAGCTAATGGTTGCCGGTTCGATCCCGGTCCGCCGCTCTTAGACCTCCCTTCTGGGAGGTCTTTTTTATTTCACATTCCATTCTTTTGCGTTAGGGGGCGTCGCGTTGCTACCGCAACGTCGAGACGCGTAGCGGCTCGATGAGCCCGGCCCTGAATCAAGTTCAGGGTGGCAGGGCGAGCAGGGCCCGACCCCGCAGGGGGAACGCCCGTTTTTTACAAAATATATTCCATTTCTATAAAAATTTTTGTTCAAAATCACAAAATTTAACGATTTTTGGAAAAATTTTAAGTTTTTTATATTCCAGCTATTGCAAAATTATTTTTTAGGATATATATTTAGAGCCATGAGACCCATCATCGAATACATCGACTACCGGGAATGCATCCGGGACTATTACGAACAGCGAAAGGCCCGCAGGGGCTTTTCGTGGGCCTCGTTTGCGGAAAAAGCCGGGCTCTCGTCCCCTGTGTTTTTACAGTACGTGTGCGAAGGCAAGAAGAACCTGGGAGAGCGTTCCGCGCCGCAAGTGGCAAGCGCCATGGGTCTTGCCGGTTTCGAGTCCACCTTCTTCTGCAAGCTGGTGGCCCTGGACAACGCAAAGAAGGAAAGCGACAAGAAGGGTATCCTGGAAGACATCGCCGAGCTGGCCCGCGTCCACAAGGTAAAACTGGTCACCGCCGAGGAATACCAGTTTTTCAAGTCCTGGAAGAATTCCCTTATCCGTGAACTCGCGCCCGCCATGGACGGGGCGACCCCGAAAGAGATTTCCAGGGCCACCCGCTACCGCGTAAAGACCGGCGAAGTCCGGGAGATTCTGGACTTTTTGCAGGAGGCGGGCTACCTGACCCAAGACGAACAGGGCCATTACCGGCAGGCCGACCGTTCGCTCCGCATGAGCCGCCCCACCCGCAGCACCAAGACCGTCCAGAAGGCCGTGGCCCACGACCTGCAGGTGCAAATGGCGGAACTCGCCGTCGATACCCTAAAAAACGACCCCGCCCAAGACCGTAACATTACCGGTTTGACTCTAGGTATAACCCGCGATGCCTACGCCAAGATTGTAGAGGAACTGGCCGAGTGCCGTCGCCGTATCGTGGCCATCGCCACCGAAAGCGCCAAGACCGAAGAAGTTTACCGCCTGAACATGCAGCTGTTCCCGCTGACCAACATGGCGACACCTTTAAAACAACCCCTTTAACCAAAGGAGGAGAAAATGAACAAGCTCCTAAAATTATCCCTTTCCACCGCCTGCATTTTTGCGGCCTGCGGAGACGACGGCAGCTCTGGCGGCATGGCTGGGGGTTCCGTCGAGGACGGTGAAATCATTGCCGAAGAAATCATCCCCATCGAGAACAAGACGATTTCCGGCGTATCCCAGAAGGGGCCCTTCGTGGAAGGGGCCAGCGTGACTGTGCAGGAACTAGAAGGCAAGACCCTCGCCCAGACCGGCCGCAGTTACGAGGGCAAGATCAAGGGCGACCGCGGGGAATTCTCCGTTGATGTGGTCAACCTGGAATCCCAATTCGCCCTGCTGAAGGCAAACGGATTCTACCTCAATGAAGTGACCGGCAAGGAGTCCGAATCCCAGGTAACGCTTTACGCCTTTACGGACCTGAGCAACCGCAGCCAGGTGAACGTGAACCTGCTCACCCACCTGGAGCACGAACGCTCCCTCTACCTGCTGAAGAACAACGACCTTACCGTCAAGAAGGCAAAGGAACAGGCCGACAGTGAAATTCTCGCCTCTTTCGGAATCGAGGGCGATTTCGGAAATTCCGAAGACATGAACATCTTCGGCACAGGCGACGGAAGTGCAGCCCTGCTTGCCATAAGCACCCTGATGCAGAGCGACCTGAAGGAAGGGGCCTTTAGCAAGAGATTGGCGGACTATGCTAGCGACATCGAGGCCGACGGCGTGTGGGACAACGAAAAGGTTCAGACCGCCATTGCCGACTGGGCTGCAAAAACCAGCCTGAAGGGAGGCCTTGCCGGCATCCGCAAGAACATCGAGGATTGGGAACTCTCCGACAAGGTTCCCGCATTCGAGAAGTACGTGAACAACTTCTGGTGGGAAAACTTCAAGCTGGGCACCTGCAACAGCAAGCGTGAAGGCGAAGTCAAGAAGAACGGCAATTCTTCTAGCGCCCTGAAGGACATGGAATTCATCTGTCTCGACGGCGCCTGGATGGAAGCCACCGACTTCTCGAAGGACACCCACAGCTGGAAGGCCGGCAAGGAGAGCGAATCCCGCTACGGAGATTCCGTCACCACGAACTGCTACGTGTTTGAAGAAGGTTCCTGGCGTGACGCCAACGATTCCGACTGCAGCCTGGAACTGGACGGTTGTACCGAAGCCAAGGAAGGGACTGTCGGAAAGGGCAGCGACAAGAGCTGGTACATTTGCAAGGACAACAGCTGGGAAGAAGCCTCCACCATAGAGAAGGACACCTACGGCTGGAAAGACGCTACCGAAGGCGATATCAAGAAAGGTAACGTGACGGACACCGTCTATGTGTTCAACGGCAAGAAATGGAGTGTCGCAGACGAAATCGAGACTGTGCTCGGCGGTTGCGTGAAGGCTACGGCAGATTCTGTAGGCAAGGCTGGCAACACCTGGTACATCTGCAAGGAAGGCGAATGGACCGAAGCCAAGCAAATCGAATACGATACGTACGGCTGGGAAGCGGGCAAAGACGGAGACGCCAAACAAGGCGATGTTTACAGCAGCACCTGCTATGTATATGACGGCGACGCCTGGCGACAAGGTGGCTACGAGGATTGTTCCTTGGGCATGGGCGGATGCACGAAGGCTCGTCTGAATGAAGAGAGCGAAGCCAATAACGGCGAAAAGTACATCTGCACCGACATTTCCGGGGCAGACACCTACAGGTGGAAAATCAAGCGCACCCCCGACGGAACTTGCGCCCCCAGCAAGACCAGCATCTACAAGGGAGAATCGGTAAACTGGGTGTTCACGCCGGCATCGCTTAGTGGTGGCTCTATAATCGAAATGATGGATTATAAAATTTTTGTTAGCAATTCCACTTGCGACTGGACATTGGATGGGGCCACCCCGGCATCTTCTAGCGGCAAGTGCGGTTCCGACGGAAAGACAGTGACTGCAACATACTCAACCACCGGGAACTTCTCCGCTTCTGTCAAACTGGGAGAAAAGACCATCCGTTGCGGGTCAGTACAGGTGACAGGAGCACCGTTAACAGGGTGCTCCTGCGGAGCCAGCGAAACCACCCCGGATGTCGGCAATGGTGATGTAACCGTCACCTGGACCGTAAGCGGATGCCACGCCCTTGCAGACATCACATCTTACGAATGGACAGGAGTCACAAGCACCACCAGCAGTGCAGCTATGACATTCACCGAAAAGGGACAGACCGCAAGCCCCACCGTTACGGTGACCGACAGCGAAAACAATTCCTTAGACTTGACCTGCCCCACGGTCAAAGCGGTTAATTCCAAAGCTCCGGACAATATGAACCCTTAAGATAACGACCAAGTAACTCAATGGGGCGGACGCAAGTCCGCCTCTTTTTTATATTGGGAACTTTTTCTAAATTTGGGCCATGCTATTCGAACAAGCCATTGCCCACCAGATTCCGAACTACACCCGCGAAGCCGATTCCCTCCGCGGGGAATCCCTTGCCATGCTGGATTACAAGGACGAGCTCCGCGTCAAGGATGCCGCCATCCGGGAATTCTGGGACGTGAACCGCCTAGCCGGCAACCCCCAGAAGGTGGTGGCCAGTCCCATGCCCCGCGGTTACCGCACCACCAGCAAGAGACGCGTGCACATGGAACCGGGCAACTTGCAGTTCGACCGTCAGGATTCCCTGCTGGAACCCGACGAACACAACCGTATTTATGACTTTCTGTTTGAAAAGTTGATTACGCCGGCCTACAAGCCCCTGGCCTACGCCCTGAACTGGATTATCATTCGCGGCACCTACCAGTACCGGGTGGTGATTTTCAACATCAAGAAGGTTGACGCCAGCATCGTGCGCAAGCTGAAGCTGATTGCAGAAGCCCTGCAGAAATCGCCCTTCCATGTGACGGCAGCTCATGCCTATGTGGATACCACCGAGTCGGATTACTACCTGGAATCCAAGCGGCCCACCGAAGGCCTGAACTTCAAGCAGCTTTACGGCCCACGGGAACTGAGCCTGAACCTGGGGCATTTCAGCCTACGCTACCCCGTCACAGGATTCAGCCAGATTAACGAGAGCCAGATCCACAACCTGATCAAGGCGGCGAGCCGTTTGCTTTCGCTTTCCAAGGAAGACCACTTTCTGGACCTGTACTGCGGTTACGGTCTGTTCAGTTTTGCCCTGGGCGAAGCCGCCAAGTCGGTACTGGGCGTGGAATGGGAAGGCCCTTCCATTGATTGCGCCAAGGCATCGGCCAAGCACCTGAAGAAAAATTACCGTTTTATCGCAGGCAAGATTGACGAGGAATTCGTGCAGACCAGACTCCCGCGGCCCGTGCTGAACGAGCCCGAGAAGATTCTGCTGGACCCGCCCCGCAAGGGATGCGAGCCCGGTGTAATCCACGCTCTCGCCATGCGAAAGCCCATTCGTGTTTGCCACGTGTTCTGCGGCACCGACGAGATACCCGCCTCCCTGAAGGAATGGGAACGTTACGGCTACCGCGTGCGGGAAATCCAGCCGTTGGACTTGTTCCCCGGCACCCCGCATCTTGAAACCATCGTGATGCTGGAAAGAAAATGACTCTTTCCGAAAAGCCAGCTTTATGGACGCGGAATTTCGTGACGGTGGCCGCCGCGAACTTTTTGCTGTTCTTCAGTTTTTACCAGCTGCTGCCGATTCTGCCCCTCTACATTATCGAAAAATTCCAGACCGACAACGCCACCGCAGGCTTTATCATCTCGCTTTACACCATCGGGGCGCTGGCCTGCAGGCCCTTTGCCGGATTCTTGGTAGACACACTCAGCCGTAAGCCGCTTTATTTCTGGACATTCTTCGCCTTTACTGCCTGCTTTCTGGGCTACAAGACTGTAAGCATTCTCGCCATCTTGGCGGTGGTTCGTTTTGCCCACGGGCTTTTCTTCGGGATTTCCAGCACGGCGAGCAATACGGTGGCCATTGACGCCTTGCCTGCGAGCCGTCGTGGCGAAGGCATCGGCTATTTTGGCATCAGCGTGAACCTGGCCTTTGCCACGGGCCCTATGACCGGTATGTTCCTATACGAGGCCTTCGGCGATACCATCGTGTTCATCATCTCCATCGCCCTGTGCGTTATCGGCCTGATTCTCGTACAGACATTGAATGTTCCCCGTAAGGAGAAGAAGCCCCACGCGCCCCTTTCCCTGGACCGTTTCTTCTTGACACGAGCCATTCCGCAGTTCGTGAACTTTATCTTTGTGGGGTTTGCCTACGGGCCTGTCACCAACTACATCGCCCTCTATGCGAAAGAGCTTGGTATCGGAGGTTCAGGCTGGTTCTACGCCCTGATTGCGGGCGGACTTATCTTGAACCGTGTGATGACGGGCCGACTTATCGACAGGGGCTACCTGATTCACCTAGTGGGTACCGGCATGACCCTGAATGTGGTTGCCTACTTTATCCTGGCCTTTAGCCACTCCCCCATCACCTTCTTTGTGGCGGCGTTCCTGATTGGCACCAGTCTCGGACTTATTTTCCCAGGTTACCAGACCATGTGCGTGAACCTGGCCCGTCACGACCAGCGTGGTACCGCCAACAGCACATACCTGAGCGGTTGGGACATCGGTATCGGTGCGGGAATTTTAACGGGCGGCTCCATGGCAGGCTATTTCGGCATGCACCAGCCCGTATTTTTAGCCTGCGCTGTGGCCCTGATTATCGCAGACATTCTCTATTTTGCCTGGACCGCACGGCACTACCTAAAGAATAAGCTGGAAGGGTAACTATCTTTATACCATGAAACCCTGGAAACTGCTGGACTCCAAATACCTTGTAGACGCACCCTGGCTTAAGGTGGCGAAGGAGACCTGTGAACTGCCAAACGGCAAGGTCATTGATGACTTTTATACATTGTGGCAGCCGGACTGGGTGCTGATTCTCGCTCGCACTGCAGAAGGCAAGTGGGTCATGACGGAACAGTACCGCCACGGCACCGGGAAAATCGCGCTGGAGTTCCCCGCAGGAATCATCGACAAGGGCGAAACGCCGGAACAGGCCGCGCTCCGCGAACTGCAGGAGGAATGCGGATTCGCTGGGAATGGTGGCGGTACAAAATATATCGGGACCTTCCCCGTAAACCCCGACAGGCATCGCGGCATATTCCATGTGGTGTTCATCGACGGCGTAAAGAAGGCGGGCACCACCAACTTCGACAGCACCGAAGAAATTGAGACCCGGGAACTTTCCGACGAAGACCTGCAAAAGAAAATGGCGGACGGTACATTCAACCATCCGCTCCAAATGGCAGGATATCTGAAGTGGCGCCTTACCCGCGGGTGAGGCAAATGCCCCTAGATTTTTTAATTTTATACTCGTAAAAATTTAACCCCAATTCATGGAATTGACTATGAGCATTAAAGATTACCTCGCCGGCGCCAAACAGGCCGGTTCCGTCCAGAAGCTGATGACCCCGGGCCTCGCCGTGGAATTTATCCAGCCCTGGTACACCCCGCTTTCTACGACCCCTTCTACCACGGGTATTGCTGTCGGCGGTATCGGCTCGACATTCACCGCAACGCCTGCTGGCACCACTCCCGTGATGAACGTGATGCCGGGCGTGCAGGTCCGCACCGAAAAGCCCTCCGACCTCCGCTTCAACAACTTCTTCTTCCGCGAATCCGTAATTGGTGCCAAGAACGCCCTGGAAATCGAGAACCTTGCCGGCCTCGTGCAGATGCTGGACAAGTACCCCCTGGTAGATGCCAAGGGCGAAAAACTCTTTACTGCCGCTGAACTTGCCGACAAGAAGAAGGCAGAGGCAAAATTGAACAAGGCCATTGCCGACAAGAACTTTTTTAAGAACAACAAGGCCGACTTTGAACGCTGGCACATTGAATGGAGCGACCGCACCGCAGCTCTCTTGAACAAGGCCGGTGCCGAACTCAACCGCAGCGCCGTCATCGACTTCTTCAACGGTGTCGTGGGCGAAAAGGTTGTGCGTCAGGGCGCCCTCACCGCCGCTTGGGCAAACGACAGCGAATTCTTGGGCCAGGCCGGTTACGATGCCGCCAAGATGCAGTACGCCGCCCTCTATCCGGTGAGCGAAACCAAGTACGAAGGCAAGGGCGTGCAGATTACCAAGACCCAGTCCAGCTACGTGACTCCGGGTGACGAACGCCTCTCCAGCCTCCCGGTGAACGCAACCGTGTTCACTCTCGAAAATACCACCAAGGAAACCCGCGAAATCACCATCGTGCAGGTGCAGGACTGCATCGCCGGTTACATGGCCAAGAAGGACCGCCAGGGCGTTCAGGACTCCAGCTTCGTGCTCGTGCCGTCTGCACGTTTCCCGAAGGGCGTCAAGTTCAGCAAGCAGGCCAAGGACGGCCGCGAAGTCCGCGGTCTCGAATTCTACAACGAAAAGCCGCTCGCCGAAAGCGATTTCAACGGTTGCATGGGCGTGTCTGTCGCTTGGAACAAGAAGGATAACCTGAACGTTTCCGTGAAGCCGATGTTCTACCAGGATGACGCCGCCTCTGTTTTGAAGGGTGCTCTCCGCAGCGGTCGCGTTTGCGAAGCCTGGGTCAAGAATGTTTACAGTGGCCGCGAAACAATGGCCGGTGCCGTCGCTGTTACCGCCGTTTTGAAGCCGAAGCAGAAGGTTTCTTTCCAGTTCAACCTAGTGCTGGACTTCCCCGAAATCAAGCTGAACAAGCTCACTTCCGCCAAGAAGTACACCGCGTTCTTCCCCGAAGCTTATGGCCGCGTAGGCGCTATCCTTGAAGAAGCCCTCGCCGCCGACAAGAACATGGACGCTCGCCTCAAGGCATTCGAAGCCCTCGTGCCTAAGAAGGCCGTGGCCAAGCTTTACAAGACAGCCGCCAAGCAGGACGAATTCAAGAGCCTCGCCCTCAACACGCTCAGCTTCCTCGCCGAAGCCACCGTGTGGGACAAGGACGACCGCTTCCTCGTTCGTGAATGCGCCGACTATCCGTTCTTCAACTCTCTCGACGTTTACTTCTACGGCAGCTTCAGCCTGATGGCCCTGATGCCGCGCCTCG
>CAMKNA010000054.1 GCA_946414075.1 uncultured Fibrobacter sp. | reverse complement strand
GAGAGAATCCGCAATCCGGAGAAGTATTTTTCGCATTTAGCGGATTCGGTCATTGGAGGATGCGTTATGATAGGGGACAAATAAAGAAAAATCAACAGGCGAGTCCCGAGATTTATGTTATCTTGTAGATTGAAGGCAGGAAAAATGTCGGACACGAAAAAACAGAATGAAGACAAAGTAATATTGAATCTGGTGCAGACAGGTTATCGCGAACACCAGACAATGAAGCTGAACGAGCCGGAGAAGTGGCCCGCCGTGCTTAGGCTGTTCCTGTTTCCCAAAAAGCTTGGAATCCAACAGAGTTTCTGGTTCCGACTGGCATGCTTTGTGGCGATGGTTAGTTTGTCTGTGCCCATCTTCTTCAAGGAAGACCAGGCCTGGATTGTGCAGTTTCTACACAGCATCAACCTGCTTGTACATGAAGCGGGGCATGTGGTGTTCAGGATTTTCGGGAGCCATGTAATCATATCGCTGGGCGGGTCGCTTTTTCAGTGCATTGTGCCGCTGATATTTTGCTTTGCGCTGTGGATCAAGCCCAGAGATTTGTTCGGAGCCTCCATTGGATTGTGGTGGGCTTTCGAGAACGTGATGGATGTGGTGCCCTATGTAGCGGATGCGCTGCCGATGAGACTACACCTGATCAACGGCGTGACCGGAGCCGAGTCACCCTACGGTTTCCATGACTGGAACTTTATTCTGGGCGAGACAGGACACCTGGTGCATTACCTGCAAATTGCACACACTCTCGCCATCATCGGCAAAGTGGGAATCGCCGTCTCTATCCTGTGGGCGGCCTGGAGCCTGTGGTACTACTGGTTCGTGCAGCGATCAATGGTGAAGGACCAGATCTACGACTAGGTAAATCGCAAGGGCGATGCTACAGACGCTGATAAAGTTCTCGATGAACTTGTTGCCCTTTTTTCGTTGTAAGAAACTGCCGCAATAGCCGCCGAACCAGGCCCCTACAGCCATGATGATGGCAATGGGCCAATCAATTTTGCCCGCGATTCCGAGAGCGATGGTGCTCATGCAAAGGAACACGGTGGTAAGGGCGTTCTTGAGGGCGTTCACATGAATGGGGTCAAGGCCGGTATAACGGGTGAGACTGAAAATCTGGACAAAGCCCACACCTACCTGAACAATGCAGCCGTAGATGGCCACACCGCAAAATCCGAGGGCTCCTTTCCATGTGAGTTTGGCAGGCGGCGTTGCTGGGGGCTTGCCGAAAATGTCCTTACGAAGACGGCTCATGACCACCACCAGGCAAATGACGGCGGCGAGAAGGGCCTGGAAAGCCTTGTCGCCGATGCGGACCAAGAAACACACGCCAATGCTTGCGCCGATGACGGTGGGAATCAGGAGCTGGAAGAAAATTTTCTTGTTGAGATAGCCGTGACGAGCGAGATTTGCAACGGAGCTGATGTTACCGATGATGAGCCCGATTCGGTTGGTGCCATTGGCTACCGTGGCGGGCATGCCGAGGAATATCATGATGGGGAGGCTCAGCGTGCTTCCGCCACCGGCGATGCTGTTGATAAGGCTAACGACTGCGCCCAGGATAAAGAAGACCGGATACTGTCCGTATTCCCACCAGGCGGAGTCTATCATTTCGACAGTTCCTTCTGCAAGAAGTCCTTGTTGTCAATGACTTTCTGCTTCTGGCTGTAGTCGGGATATTCCACTAGGCAATTGTCCAGGGAATCTATGGCGTCTTGAAGCAGGGATTTTTTGTTTTGAGGGTCCTTCTGCTTTTGGGCCTTGGTGAAGAGCTGGCTGGTAATCTTTCTCTGCTTGTTGCAGTAGGCATCGGCCAAGGCATTGTATTTTTCCAGAGCCTGTTGACGCAAGTTGCTGAACATTAACTTGTTCAAAAGGTCCTTGGCTTCGGGGAATTTTTCCTGATTCTTTAAGGTGTCGGCCTGGGCAAGGGCCTGGGCCGGGTCGTGGGTTGCCCAGTAGTTCTTGGCCACGGAATCAGCAACAGCGGCAAGTTCCTGAATGCGGGCTGCCAGGGCTGCGGTTTGCAGGGAATCTTCAAAGTCCCGGTAACGCAACTGGAAATCCTTCAGCTTTTCCTGGGCGGCATTGAATTCGGCGCGGCCTTCTGCAAGGGCCCTGATTTCGGCAAGGTCACGACGGGCTTTTTGCAAGGTGTTGCCGTAGGCAAGCTTTTTCTGCTCGTCTGCCCAGGCCACCAAGGAATCGCCAGGGTTCAGCGCTATGAGACTGTCGGCGGTTTCCCTAACCAAACTGTAGGCGGACTGCGCGCGGTTCATGTTCTGGATCTTGAGTACCAGGGGATCAAACTGCTTGGACTTTTCGGCACGGGTCTTGCCGAATTCGTTCAGCAGGGAATCGGCACGCTTTTCCCACTGGAGCCAGAGCGGCTTGATGACGCGGAAGCGTTCCAGGTAGGCGGTGGCGGAATCGGTGTAGCCTGCGCGATAAAGAGAGTCGGCAAAAGCGAATACCTGGTCAACAAGGGCCGGGAACGCCTTGTAGGGGTCAGGCGGATTTTGCGCCGTTTGCAAGCTGGAGGAATCCGCGACTTGAGCGGTGGTCTGAGCCGCGCCGAACTGCTGTGCGGCGGGAATGTTCTCTGGAGTGGCAAGGCGGTAGTTGTCCAGCTGCTGGGAGTTGAAAAGCACCTGGGATTCTGCCGCGGGAGCTGCTTCAGTAGCGGGAGCGGCAGACTCCGATGCCGGTGTAAAAGGCGCGGCCGCCTGGGGCTGTTCGACAGAAGGCGTCGATTCCGTAGTGGAAGGTGCAGGGGCAGTCCCTGCGCAGGCGGCAAGCATCACAAAGAAAGAAAGGCTAGCTATGAGACGGACCATAGGTTACTCCCCCGCTTCCAGCGGGACAAAGGCGTTGTTTCCATCTAGGTCGGCAGGCAGATCCCAGTCGTCGTCCTTAGGCATGGCGGCGGCAGGCTTGCTTTCTGGCGCGGCAGTTGCGGCAGGTGCAGGCGCGGATTGCTCAGCGACAGGAGCGGGTACAGCAGACTCAGCTGCAGGTGCGGACTGCTCGGCGGTCGGAGCAGTGCCGGACTGTTCAGCCACAGCTTCGGTCTGCGCCGGTGCGGCATTCTCTTCTACAGGGACGATGGAAAGCTCAGGCGTAGGCCCGGCCTGCGGTTGATCTGCAGCATCTTCAGTGGATGCCTGGGCCACAGCTTCGCGGAAACCAGGAACTTCCAGCCACGGGAGCGGACGACCGCCAGAACCATCGGAACTGGAAACCACAAGGCCAGTCATGGGATCCACGGTCAGCTCGCCACGCTCATTGGGGAGCACCAGCGGCACCTCGCCTGTGGCCAACATGGAAATGTCGAAGAAGTCGATGTGTTCGGGAATGCCCTGGATGCCGATTTCTTCTTTGGCGAAAGACGCCCACTGCGGAAGACCGCCCGAAGCGCCTGCAATGCGGGTGCGGCCAGACTTTAGAGGCTTGTTGTCGTCGAAGCCCACATAGCTTCCGATGGCCACCACAGAGTCTAGCGCCACGCCGTTCTTCTCATCCACATAAGTCGGAAGCGCACCCAAGAAGGCCACATTGCGGTAATCGTTGGTGGTACCGGTCTTGCCCATCACAGGGAACCGGAGCGTGGTGGAGCGATCCTCGCTAGAAACAGAAAGGTTGTTGACCTGGCTACGAGCCGTACCATTGGTAAACACGGAGCGAAGCATCACCGCCATCTGGGAAGTCACCGTATCCGAAAGGACCTGCTTGCTTTCCATCTCGTTCCTGAAAATCACACGACCGTCGCGGTTCTTGATTTCCTTGATGAAGCAGGGGTCGGTCCATTCGCCATCAAGGCACTTGAACACCTTGCCCGTGAGCAATGTCTGGTAGGCGGTGCTGATTTCACCCAGGGTAATCTCGTTCACGCCCAGGGGCATGCTGAACACCTTCTGGAGTTTCTGGTGGATACCAATCTCGGTGGCGAAGCGGGCGTATTCCGCCATGGAAAGGGACCTGCGGAAATCAGGCCAGTAGCGGAGCTGCTCGGCATCCAGGTAATCCTTCTCGGAATCTACAGGTTCCATCATAGTGGTGAGCCGCTTGAAATCAGCCAGACTGAAGTTCGGGAACAGCTCCACCGTTTCCATAGGCGGGAGCAGCGCCTCTACATCGGGGTCCAGGCTCTTGGCTTCGCGGGCGCGGAGCACCTCGGCATAGTTCTTGTAATTGTGGTTCAGGTACTTGATGAGAGTCTCGTCTTTCTTGGCCTGCTTGATACCATCGTCGGTGAAGGTGCCGTAACGCAAGTTCAGCACGGCGCGGGCCTTGGCGGACTTGCCCTCCAGCCTGTAACGCTCGGCAAGGGCATCCCGGGCACGAGTAAACTCGATTTCCCGCTTGACATCTTCTTTCATGATAAGGCCGAAATCGTCACGGAGCCTTGCGAAATAATCCCTGCGGTCCTCGTCAGCTTCTTGGGCGTAGCCGTTCTGGGCTGCCACTTCGGCAAACTCGTTCTGGTCAAGCTTGTCCAGCAGGTGTTCCAACAACCAGATGCTGGCGATATTCTCGGAACGGGTGGCCGACCAGGCGATGGTCACCACATCACCCTTGTTCTTGTGGTCGGGGCGCGGGAAATAGAACTGGTTCACATACTGGAACACATTGAACTCGTTCTCCAGTTCGTCCATGTAGTTCCAATGGTGTTGCAAGGCCAACGCATAGAGTAGCGGTTTCCAGCTGGAACCCAACTGCCGCACCGCCTTGAAGCTACGGTCGTAACCCGTGTTGTGGAAGCCGCCCTGGCTTGCCACCACCTTGCCGTTCTGGATAGCCACCAGGGCCCCCTGCAGCACAGGTTCTGTTTCAATCTTGCAGGGGGCGTAACCGTCAATCAACTTTTCATCCAGCACGCTTACCAAAAGGATAGCGCCGGGTTTCAGCTGCGAGGCGAGAATCTTGTTCACATCGCCACCCACCTGGGCTGCAAATTCCTTGACAGCAGCCTCCGTCACCACGCCCTTCAGCTGACCGAAACTCAGGGTCAGCGATTTGAGCTTGCCATTGTCGTTAAAGTAAACGCTGTCCACCGCACCGTACAGGTAGTCGCCCTTGCGGGCACTCTGGGCCTTGTTGGCGAACTGGGCCTTGGGCAGCATAAACCCGCCCAGCTGCATCTGCAGGTTGCTGATGTTGGTCTGCAACGCACGCTTGGCGGCATCTTGACTGCGGGCATCCAGAGTGGTCACAATTTCAAGCTGGGCCTTGCGCCAGTCGTCGATTCCCTCGCCGTCGAAAAGCTCCCTGAAAAAGTCGCTGTCCAGGCGTTCTTCCAGGCGCTCCAGGGTGGTGCTCATGGTAAAGCGGAAGTTGCCGTGGTTGAATTCCAGCGGGTGGGCCAGGGCCTTGTTCATGTCCTCTTGCTCGATATAGCCCTCTTCTACCATGCGGCTGAGCACATAATTCAGGCGTTCGGCACCGCGGGCGATAGCACGGTCGCGGCGTTCCTTGCTACGCTGGATAAACGGGTCGTAGTTGAAGGGACCCTTCACGGAACCCGCGATAAAGGCGCATTCGGCCAGGGTCAGATCCTTAAGTTCCTTGTTGAAGAAATACTGTGCGGCAATGGCCACGCCCTTGCCCGTACCCGAAACATGGAACTGGTTCAGGTAGAACTCCAGGATCTCTTCCTTGGAAAAGTGCTTTTCCATGCGGAGGGCGTTCAGCAGTTCCTTGAACTTTTCCTTGACGGAGCGCTCCTCGCGGCCAAAGATATTCTTGACCGCCTGCTGGGTCAGAGTGGAGCCCCCCTGACGCATGTGTCCGCTTTTTAGGTTAGAAACCATGGCGCGGGTAAAACCGTAAATGCTGAAACCGTCGTGAGTCCAATAGCCAGCATCTTCGGCGGCCACCAGGGCGTTCACCACATTCACCGGGATGTCGCCATAGGGCACATACACACGGTGGTTGGCATCAAAGAAGGCCCCCAGAAGCTCGTTGCCGTCGTTGTAGAACACGCGGGTCTCGCCGGAGAGCACCTGCAGGATTGTGCGACGGTTGAACTGGTTGTCCGGGTCCTTTTCGGGCAAAACCTTGAAAACGACGATGTAGAGGGGGATGCAGCAGATGAGGCCCACCAGGGCAAATGCCGCCAAAATCTTGAGTAATTTCTTTAAAAGCCGCGCCATTATGGCCCCAATTTAGCTTTTTTGACGGGCTTTTTTGGGCAATTTTAAGCGTTCACCCTTGAAAAAACGCGGATTTTTATGTAAAATTGGAGTCCCCCAAGATGGGAAGGTGGCCGAGCTGGCCGAAGGCGCGTCCCTGCTAAGGACGTATAGGACTTAATCCTATCGCGAGTTCGAATCTCGCCCTTCCCGCTGAAAGCCCCGAGTCCGGTAACCTGGATTCGGGGTTTTTTCATTGATTTTTCAATGCGTTAACAACATCCACGTCGGCGGGGAGCCAGTTCACTGAATTTAGTTCGTCGCGGCCGAGCCACTTGGCCGTCTCGTGTTCCAAAAGTTCGGGGGCCTTGCCACCGGGAAACTCCCAGAAATCCTTGTAGTCGCCGTAACCCCGCTGGGTGGCAAAGACCTTGCCCCCATCCTGGATAATACCCGCCACAACCTCGATGCGTTTCATGGGAGGAAATGTAGGAAAATAACTCTTGACTTTGCCACTCCTTTTGTGTATATTACAACCGTGAATCAAAAATCCCCGTGACAGTCGGCATAGACCTAATGGTCCGTACGAGCATCCGCGGCGGGGCCCATCAACCTTCTTGTTGATGTTGTTGGATAGCTGGCAGGAATACGACCTGCTCGAGTGCACCCGCAAGGGAGCCAGGTAACGCCGGGGAATAACCCCGCCAACAACACCGCAGGATTATCCCAATCAAATAAGAACACAATAGCACGAAGTGCGCCGTATTTGTCGGCGTGCTTGTTATTGTCATGGGGAAATTATGCCTAATATAAACAAGGAAAATAATTCTGTTGAATATAAACGGGAACTTGCCGATTCCTTTGAACGTTCTGTAGTTGCTTTCCTGAATACTACAGGCGGTCACATTTATGTCGGAATCAATGACGATGGTTCTGCTTGTGGGATTAAAGAAACGGATAAAGTACAACGGCAAATTGCCGACAGAATTTTGAACAATATCAAACCGAATGCAATTGGCTTGTTCAATGTAATCGCGGAGGAACAAGACGGAAAGGATATTCTTCATGTAGTCGTATCAGGAGGCCTTGAAAAGCCGTATTATCTAAAAAAGATTGGTATGACTCCCAATGGTTGTTTTGTCAGGGTTGGCAGTTCCGTACACGGAATGAGTGAAAAGATGATTCTAGAATCTTTTGCCGCCCGTGCAAAATTGTCTCTAGCAAGGATTCCGGCTCCACGGCAAGACCTGACTTTTAGTCAATTGAGGATATACTACGAGGAAAATAAAAAGCCTTTAAACAGCCTATTTGCAAGGAACTTAGAATTGCTGACTCCCGATGGCAAATACAATTATAATGCCTATCTCCTTGCAGATGAAAATGGCGTGTCAATGAAAGTGGCCAGGTATAAAGGTACCGACAAGTACGACCTTATCGAGAACGAGGAATTTGGTTATTGTTGCATCATAAAGGCATTAAAAGCGGTGCTTATGCGTTTGAAAGTGGCGAATATCACGCGGGCAGAGATTACCCCCATGGAACGTATCGAGAAACCGCTAGTTGACCCTGTAGCCTTGCGAGAAGCTGTCATAAACTCGGTTGTCCACAACGACTATACAAGAGAAGTGCCTCCATTGTTCGAAATATTTTCTGACCGTATGGAAATCACGAATTACGGAGGCCTTGTAGAGGGGCTTTCTAGGGAGGATTTCTTTAATTGCTGTTCTATGCCACGAAATCGTGAACTAATGCGAGTGTTTCATGATCTTGATTTAGTTGAACAGCTAGGAAGCGGCATGCGTCGAATTCTACGTTCCTATGACGAGCAATCATTCTCTTTTACGGATCATTTTATGCGAACGAGCTTCTTTTTTGAGGGAAATTCTCGGTTGGGTGAAAAGTTGGGTGATAGATTGGGTGATAAGTTAGGTAATCCGCTTCCAAATTTGACATATACACGCCAACGGATACTTGAACTGATGGAAATTGATGCGCGAATTTCAATTGTGCGAATTTCTCATGAACTTGGATACAGTACCACAGCCATTGAAAAAAATATCAATTGGTTAAAGGAGAATAAGTATTTGGAAAGGCATGGTAGTGCAAAAGCAGGATATTGGGAAATAAAAGCCCTCAAGAAAGGCATCGAGCAGCTGAACGCCGGGAAAGGCGCGGAACACGGGCTCATTGATCAAGCATAGCCACTACGAGAATGTTTAAGCATTCTCCTGTTTCTGCCATTTTCTGACATAAACTAGAACCTATATTTAAGTGCGTTCTGATATTGCGTGCTTTAAATAAAAAAAAGTGATATTTTAGGCAATTTTTTTATTGTAACTCCCTATCCTAAGCAACTATTTCATAATGCTGAATTAGAATTATTTTAGTAGGCGATATCTAATCTGCGTTAGGGATAGTGATCCCTTGGGCCGGGGAATGCCCCAAAAGGCCCAAAAAACGCTTTCTGGAAAATTTTCCTTCTTTTTTCAAAAAAAATTTTTTTTCAAATTGACCAAATTCGCCCTATTTCGGCAAGTCGCGAAATGTTGCGAAAATTTTTCGGACAAAAACCAGAGATGTCGTGCGTCTTATAGTACGTGATTTTCGGAAACGCGTCCATGCCAGTGGGAGGAAAAATGAAGAACGAATCGCAAATCAGGGAAAAAAGTCTAGGGAAAAGGCTGTTTCAGAATTCCCCCTCATTGACGAAAATTTGCTGAAATCGCGAATTTACACGATTCGCGGGGTCAAGGTGATGCTAGATGCCGGTTTGGCGGAGATTTACGGGTACGAAACAAAGGCATTCAACCGACAAGTCAAGAATAATATTGAGCGTTTCCCTGAAGAATTTCGATTTCCGTTGTCTCGTGATGAACAAGAAAACTTGAGGTGCAAAAAGGGGATGCGGACAATAATTTAGACAGATTGTTTGTCCAAATATAGTTTCCGGTAA
>CAMKNA010000053.1 GCA_946414075.1 uncultured Fibrobacter sp. | reverse complement strand
GCACGCCGTTGGCGCATTCGCTCTGGGCAATTTCGTTCGTGTGGTGCACGCGGATGTGGTCGGTACCGCCGCAGTGGATGTCAAGCGTGGGGCCGTTGTACTTCATGGCCATGGCAGAGCATTCAATGTGCCAGCCGGGGAAACCGACGCCCCACGGGCTGTCCCATTCCATGGCGCGCTTCTTGTCCTTCGGGCTGAACTTCCACAGAGCGAAGTCGGTGGCGTTCTTCTTTTCGCCCATGTCGATGCGGCTACCCTTGCGCAGGTTTTCCACGTCGAGGCGGGCAAAGTCGGCATAGCGCGGGAACTTGAGGCTGTCGAAGTAGATGCCGTCGCTGGTGCGGTAGGTGTAGCCCTTTTCTTCCAAGGTCTTCACCAGGTCAATCTGTTCCTGGATGTGCTGCGTGGCAGGCGTCCAGCGGGTCGGTTCCTGGATGTTTAAGCGGTGCCAGTCGGCCATGAACGCGTCGGTGTAGAACTTCGCAATGTCCCACACGGACTTGCCTTCGCGGGCGGCGCCCTTTTCCATTTTGTCGTCGCCAGAGTCGGCGTCGCTGGTCAAGTGGCCCACGTCGGTGATGTTCACGATGTGGTTCACCTTGTAGCCGTAGTAGTTCAGCGTACGCACCAAAAAATCTTCAAAAATGTAGGTGCGGAGGTTGCCAATGTGGGCGAAATGGTACACCGTCGGGCCACAACAGTACATGCGCACGGCGGGAACGCCTTCGGGGAGTGTGAATACTTCTTTCTTGCGCGATGCGGTGTTGTAGAACTGTAGAGCCATTTTAGCCTCCGTTAAATGCGGCGCAACATACGCCAGCCGAGGCCAAAGGTAGCAAAAGCCGAATGGCGCGGCAAAACAATTTGTTGTTTTGACATGGCTGAGGCGCCTATCTTGCGCACCGAAGGCGTCAAAATTAGTCCTGAGGCTCCCCTTCCACAGACATTTTACGCTGTCCGGTAATGAACTGGTGCACATAGGGGTTGGCCGTGTTCTTAATCTCGTCCACCGTGCCCACCTCGATAATGCGGCCATTGTATAGCATGGCAATGCGGTCCGCCACCTTGAAGGCGCTCACCATGTCGTGGGTCACCACCACAGACGTCACACCAAGCTTGCTCTGCATGTCCAGAATCAGGTCGTTAATCACATCGCTGGTAATGGGGTCCAAACCGGTAGTGGGTTCATCATACAAAAGGATTTCTGGATTCAAGGCGATTGCACGAGCAAGGGCCACGCGCTTTTTCATACCACCGGAAAGTTCCGAGGGCATCTTGGTGCGAAATTCCGGCACCAGGTTGATCATCTTGAGCTTTTCGGTGACCACATTCTGGATCTGCCTTTCGGAAAGTTCCGGATGGTGTTCCCGCAAGGCGAAGGCGATGTTCTCGCCAGTAGTCATGGAGTCGAACAACGCCCCCATCTGGAAAAGCATTCCCATCTTGCGACGAATGGTATGAGTGTCGAAGAACTTGGGCGTACTGATGGTCACACCATCCACCGACACCTCTCCGCCATCAGGCTGCAGAAGCCCGATCATGTGCTTCAGGATAACGGACTTTCCACCGCCGGACTTACCGATAATCACCATGGTCTCTCCACGGCGAATATCCAAGTTCACATCTTCCAGAACCGTCTGTGGACCGAAGGACTTGCGAAGTCCCTTAAGTCGAATGGCAATATCGTTCGGGTCAATCTTTACATTGGGCATAACGCTACCTATATCCTAGAAGAACATCACCGCATCCAGGGCAAAGTCCGCAATCAAAATCATGAGACAGCTGGACACCACCACATTCATGGTGGCAAGGCCTACACCACGGGCACCGGGCTTCGCATTGATGCCGTTGTAGTAGGCCAGTACAAAAATCAAGGTTCCAAACACAAAGGACTTGATGATACCCGCCCACAGGTCCATGGAATCAAACAGGTACTGCATACCCGTATAGTAGGTGTAGGTGGTGATATCCAAAGCTAGGACGCACACAATCCACCCGCCAATCAGAGCCAAGGCGTTGGAGATGGCGGTAAGGCAAGGAATCATGGTAATGAAGGCCACAAAGCGGGGCAAGGCCAAGTAACGGTAGGGCTCCAATCCCAGCACCGTGTAGGCCATCAGTTCCTCTTTCTCTTTCATGGAACCAAGCTCGGCCGCCACGGCACTTCCCACACGCCCAGCAAGCACGATGGCTGTCAGCAAGGGACCAAGTTCGATCAGCACCATCTTGCAAGCGGCAGTACCCACGAACTTATCCGACACCAGGTTGTGGAATTCGAACTCCGCCATGATGGTGGCCACCATTCCCGTAAAGATGGAAGTCACAAAAAGCAGAGGCAGCGACGATACGCCGATGGAAATCATCTGCTTCACAATCAGGTCCGGGTTCTTGTACACATGGGGCAGCTGCTTCAGCGTAGAAAGCAACAGGCAGATAATCTCGCCGACACTGGCGATACCCTGAACAATGATCTTACCGATCCAAGTGATGGGACTAAGCAGGATTAACATCAGCCAAAGTCTCCAAAGCCGACAGGTTCAGAACTGCCACCGTAATCGTCGTAAGAATAAGGCTGGTCGCCACCCTCGTCACTACTGTCACCCATAGCATTGTAGAAGGTGGTATATTCCGGTATGAAAGTCATGGGGATATCTTTCACCGAGCCATTGCGGTGCTTGGCCACGATTAGTTCCGCCTTGAACTTATCCTCTTCCCTGTGGCTCCGCACATAGGGGCGTTCCACGAACCACACCATATCGGCGTCCTGTTCGATAGAGCCCGACTCGCGAAGGTCGCTAAGCTGGGGCCGATCACGTCCCTTCTCTTCCACCTTACGGCTGAGCTGAGCCAAGGCGATGATGGGGATATGCAGTTCCTTGGCTAAAATCTTGAGTCCGCGGGAAATATTGCCGATGGCCACGGCGCGGCTTTCCTCGTTGCCAGTCTTCATCAGCTGCAAGTAGTCCACTACCAGAAGGTCCAGCTGATCCCTATGCTTGAGTTGACGGGCCTTGCTCATCAGTTCCATGATTCCCAGATCGGCGTTGTCGTCCACATACAACGGGGACTGGTTGATGGGGGCCACATGCGAGATAATCTTGTTCATCTCGTCACGGTTCAGCTTGCCATTGCGGAGCTTGGACTGGTCCACCTCGGCCCTGGAACACAGCAGGCGCTGGGCCAACTGCATGCCGTCCATTTCCAGGCTGAAAAAGGCCACATGCTTGTTGTAGTCGATGGCGGCATTGGCTGCGATGGTCAGAGCGAAAGAGGTCTTTCCTACACCCGGGCGGGCCGCCAGGATGATCAGGTCCGAATTCTGGAGACCGTTGGTCAACTCATCCAGGTCCTTGATGCCCGTGGGGATTCCCGTGATGCCCTCCTTGCGGTTGTTGAGCCTCTCCAGCAGGGGGGAAACGAAATTCTTGATCGGGTTAACGGCACCCTTCACCTGCTTGTCGGCAATGGCGAAGATGTCCCGCTCCGCATCCTGGATTACATCGTCCGGATTGTAGGAGGGGTCCATGGCCTTCTTGATAGTCTCCGAGGCCGACTTGATCATCTTGCGCAGGGTGGACTTGTTTTTCAGGTGTTCCAGGTTCCATTCCACATTGGCAGAAGAGGCCACCGACTCCATCAGGTCGAACAGGTACTCGCGACCGCCGGCTTCGGAGAGCTTGCCCATGGTCTCCAGTTCCGTCGAAAGGGTCAAAAGGTCGATGGGAGTTCCCTTGCGGTAAAGACCGCTCAGACCACGCCAGATAAGCTTATGGCGTTCGTAATAGAAGAAGTCCTCTTCGGTGACCACCATAATGACGGTCCCCATGACTTCCGGGTCCCGTAAAATGCCGCCCAGCAAAAAGCGTTCCGCCTCCAGGTCGTTGGGCACCTGGCGGCTTTCAAAATTTCTGTTGTCACTTACATTTTCAGACATAGCTACTCAATGTAAAGATACAATTTTTGCCGGGAGAAGGGGGTGTTCCCCGCCACGAACCCTAACGCTTAAAATAGGTGCTCTTGGGAAGGTGCGTCTTCCAGGTGAGCAGCTTAAGCTGCTTGTCACCCATCATGGAGAAGGCGTCCACCAGGGAGCAGGTCTTGACGCCTGCGAATTCCATGTCCGTACCGGCGGACTCCATGAAGTTCCTGCCCTTGCCAAACACCTGGTGGAACACGGGCTCCCCGAAGGTCACCATGGTTTCTGGAGCAAGCAGGGAAAGTTCCTTGGTAAGCATCTTGCGAAGCGTCGCCTCCACCAAGGGAGGAAAGTTCCTGGATTCGGGCAACTTGTAGAAGAAGGTGACCCCAATGGATTCGGGAGCGACATTCAGGCTTGCAAAAAGGCGGAAAAGCATCTCCGCCACGGGAGACTTGAGGAATCCGCCTGAAGGAATGTCTGAACGGGGTGTCTGGAAAAGCAGCAACAACGCGGGATGTTCAGGACCCTCGTAGCGGAAGATGGCCTTGCCAGCGTAAAGTTTCTCGTTGCTAATTTGTCCGTAGAATTCCTGGGTCGTGACGGCAGATTCGAAAGGTGCGACTTCCCGAGAGGCTGCCCGGGGAGCAGGCATGTCGGGCCTTGCGAAAGCGGGCGCAGCCGTGGTCGCAGGAGCGGACGCAGGTCGCGGAGGCGGCACGGCGGGTCTGGGCGGAACCGGGGCAGCGGCCGGAGCAGGCGATGCCATACGCTTTTTCGGTGCCCAGGGTTCGTCCAGGAACACCTCGGCGTCCCCAAGATCCATCTGTCCCTGAAGGTAGCTGCGAAGGGCGCTAAAATCGAATTCTTCAGCCACGGCTCTTCTCCAGCTTGCGGTTCACAAAATCAACGATGGTTTCCGAGAGTTCCACCTTGGAACCCATACGGAGTTCTGGCACTTTGGAATTGGGCGTCACCAATGTGTAATTCACACAGTCAAAGCCAAACCCGCTGTCCTTGGCCACGGGGGCATTCAGCAGCAGGGCATCGGCACCGCTCTTTTCCAGTTTTTCCAAAGCATGTTTTTCGAAGTGGTCCGTTTCCAACGCGAAACCCACCACCACCTGATCAGGTTTCTTGGCGGCCACGGAATCCCGCAGAATATTCGGGTTGGGCACCAGTTCCAGCACCAGCTGGTTCCTGCTGTCCTTGATCTTTTCGGCAGCAGCGACTTTCGGACGGTAGTCGGCCACGGCGGCGCAATGCACCAGGGCCTGTACTTGTGGAAGGCGTTCCATGACGGCCTGATGCATTTCGCAGGCACTGCGAACACGGTGCACCGTGGCGCCGCCCGGGAACTGGGCTTCCATGGGGCCCGCCACCACCTCTACGGAATATCCGTTGGCAAGGAACACGGAGGCCAGCGCCACCGCCGTCTTGCCGCTGCTCCTGTTGGAGATGTAGCGCACAGGGTCGATGGCCTCTTCGGTACGGCCCGCCGTAATGAGCACCCGACGGCCGTGTCCGGGAAGGGACGGGTCCTGCTCGGGAAGGGCGTCGCTTGTGAGCGGTGCGGCGGGGGTTTTAGGGGCTGTGCCCCTAGGAGAGGGGGTAGTGGGCGACGAAGTGCCCACAAGGGGGAGACTTCCCCCCTCAATGAAAGAAACGATGTCCGCCGGTTCTAAAAGGCGGCCAGAGCCTACTTCGCCGCAAGCCAGTTCGCCCGCAGGGGATTCCAGCACGAAGGTATTCTCGAAGGAGCGGAGGGTTGCAAGATTCCGCTTGACTGCCGGGGAGTTGTACATGGCGACATTCATGGCAGGGGCCAGGAGTCGGGGGCAGGTGCAGCTCATGAAACATAGGGACACAGGGTCGTCGGCCAGGCCGTAGGCAAACTTGCCGATGGCATTGGCAGTGCAGGGGACCACCAGGTAGAGGTCGGCCCAGCGGGGAAAGTCGATGTGCTGGAAGGGGCGTGCTTCCACGGCGCCGTCCTTGAGGTAGACGGGGCACTTGGAAAGGGACGCGAAGGTTAGGGGGGCTACAAAACGGGTGGCCTCTTCGGTCATGGCCACGCGAACCTGGGCGCCTTTCTTCTGCAGCAGGCGCAAAAGTTCACAGCTCTTGTAGGCGGCGATTCCGCCGGTCACTCCCAAGAGGATTTTCTTTCCGTTCAGGTCCATTGGCGGACGCCACTTATCCCTTGACATGGATAGCCGCGGCGAATTCCTTGAGAAGGGCGGGGTCTTCCACCTTTTCCCAGAGGGTGCCGGTGACGATGATGTTGGCGCCTGCCGCCACGCGAATGGCCGCCGTTTGCGGGTCCTTGATGCCGCCGCCGGTGATGATGGTCATCTCGGTGGCCCTGCGGGTGTAGGCGATGTGCTCCACGGGAACGGGCTCTTCGGCGCCGCTACCCGCTTCAAGGTAGACATAACGCATGCCCATGAGTTCTGCAGCGATGGAGTTCACCATGCTGAGCTTGGGCTTGTTGGCGGGCACGGGCATGGTGCCGCTGATGTATTCCACCGTGGTACGCTTGCCGCTGTTGATGAGCTGGTAAGCCGTAGGAATGGCTTCCATGTTGAGGGCACGGACCAGGGCGCCGCCGCGGACCTGCTCGTCAATGAGATAGTTGGGGTTACGACCGCTCACTAGGGTCATGAAAAGCATGGCGTCAAAGCCAGGCACAACCTGGGAGGCCCCACCCGGGAAAAGCACCACGGGCAGATCCACGTGGGCCTTGAGGGCGGCCACCTGCTTGGGCAGCGTAAAGTTACCGAGGTACGAACCGCCTACCAAGAGCAGGTCGGCCCCATTTTCGGCAGCCATGGCCCCGGCCTTTACAAAGGCGGCCTCGTCGGAGGTATCAGGGTCCAGCAGTACCGCAAACAGCGCCCCGCGCTTCTCGATTTCTGCATTCAGGCGGAGTTCGGTTTTTCCTGGTTTCATAACAATTCCTTTTTGCCAAAGAGGCAAGTACCCTAAAGATACAAAAAACCGGTGTCCGCCCACTTGCTACTATATTTGTGGCATGGAGTTTTTCACGAAGATTGACATCCCGAACCCCGATTTCAGCCTGGATTACGGGACTCCCGTGGCCTTTTTCGGGTCCTGCTTTGCCGACAGCATCTCGGAGCAGTTTTTAGCCCGGAAGTTCCAGGTGCTCTCTAACCCCTTCGGCACGGTGTACAACCCGCTTTCCATCGCAAGGCAAATCAGGGCCATCGCGGCGGGAAAGGTCTTTACGGAAGAGGACATTTTCCAGGATAGTCGCGAGATAGGCGGTGAGGCTTGCGGACTGTGGCACTGCTGGGATGCCCACGGCTCCCTTTCGGCCCACACCAAAGAAGAGTGTATAGACAAGCTGAACACCGCAGCGAATCAGGCCCGAAAATTTTTGCAGAAAGCGGACACCGTCTTTATCACGCTGGGTACGGCCTTTGTGTATTTCCTGAATGCGAGCGACTCGGCAACCGGCGGCAGGGTCGTTGCCAACTGCCACAGGCAAGACCCGAAGCTGTTCACCCGAAGGATGATTTCCGTTGAAGAAGCGGCAGAGGCTCTGACAAGCATCGTGAACGATTTACACTCCATCAACAGCAAGTTGCACATTGTCTTTACCGTGTCGCCGCTACGGCATATGGCCGATGGCGCCCACGAAAACAGCCTATCCAAGGCGACGCTGATGCTGGCTATTGACAAAGCACCCTATTTCCCCAGTTACGAAATCGTGATGGACGAGTTGCGGGACTACCGCTTTTACGACAGCGACATGGTTCATTTGTCCGAAACGGCAGAAGAATACATCTTTGAGCGTATGGTTGACACCTACTGTACTGACACCACTAAGGCAAACATCGCCAAGGTGGAGAAGTTCCTAAAAAGCGCGAACCACCGGATTGTGGACTCTGCCTCCCCCGCTACCGCAGACTTCCAGAAAAAGCTCGCGGAACAAGCCGCGAGCCTTGAAAAGCAAATTCCGGGACTTGACTTGAACTAGCACTTCAATATATATTTAGTGTAAAAACAAGGAGAGCGTTATGTCATCCACGAAAACTATCTCAACCATCGCTTTTAGCACGGTTCTTCTTTGCACCGGTCTAACAAGCGCATTTGCCGCAGACGAAACGCTCCGTAGCCTTGCCGAAGAACGACACCGCTACATCGGGGCCATTCTGAATAGCGAATGGTTCTATGGCAATATTGAAGCTGAATTCGAGCAAATCCATAAAACACAATTCAATGCCGTCGTCGCCGAAAATGAAATGAAGTTCGACGCGACCGAACCAAACGAAAACACATTCAGCTACGACAAGGGCGACAAGATGGTCAAATACGCGCAAGAAAACGGCATGCGCGTCCGTGGTCACGCTCTCGCCTGGCACAGCCAAGTTCCCGGCTGGGTAAACAACTACAGCGGACAAAAGGAAAAGCTCCTGAGCGTGCTCAAGAACCACATCGACAGCGTGGTCGGCCACTGGAAGGGAAAGGTCGCCGAATGGGACGTGGTGAACGAAGCCGTGAATGACGAATACGATGCCGGTTGGCGTTCTTCAAACTCCGTCTGGTACGAAGGCATCGGCCCTGAATTTCTGGACTCCGCCTTCGTCTGGGCGCACGCCGCCGACCCGGATGCTGAACTCTGCTACAACGACTACTCCCTCGAATGGGGCCTGCGCGAAAAATCCAAGGCAAGCTTTGTCGTGGAGCAAGTCAAGCGCTGGAAAGAAAACGGCATTCCTATCACTTGCGTAGGCACGCAGACCCATATCGAAATCTCGCACGAGACAACCCCGCAGAACGTACGAGCCTTGGCAAAGGCTCTCGCCGAATTGGACGTCACCTTGAACATCACGGAACTGGATATTGGATTCCCGAAAGGTTCCGCCGACCAGCTCGGTGCCGCCGATTACGCCAAGCAAGGCCATTTGTACCGCCAATTCATGGACGTGTTCCTCGAAGAACCGAACATGGGCGAATTCGTGATTTGGGGATTGACCGATGCGCACAGCTGGCTCGATGATCAGCAGGGCAAGACTCAGGGTCTCCTGTACGACAAGCAATACAAGCCGAAGCCCGCCTACGACAGCATCATGGTTAGCCTCAAGGCACACCCGGCATCTGAAGTGAAGTCGCCGTATCCATCTTCACAATTCAATCCGCCTTGCGAGGGCGATGGTTGCGGCGACTCCCCTGACGCCGTCGTTCCCGTTACCGCAAGCAAGTTTTCCGCACAAATCAGCGGCCGCGCGCTCTTTATTGCAGGCGCCAAGTCTGCCAAGGTCGATGTATTCGACATGCAGGGGCGCCCGGTATTCAGCGCAAAGAACGTGAAGGGCTCCGTAGAATTGCAGGGAATCGCTGAAGGTTTGTACGTGGTACGCGTACGCGACGGCTCAGCAAGCCTCACCAAGCGAATCACTATTCGCTAATGCGGCGTTGAACAAAATACAGAAAAGGCTGCGATTTACCGCAGCCTTTCTTAATCGCTTTCTCTTGCGCGAGTTATGCACCCAGCTTAGTTACGCACCGAGCTTTGTGAGCCACAAGCGACTTGTATTAACAAGTCGTGGTGGCGAGAGCGAAGCCC
>CAMKNA010000052.1 GCA_946414075.1 uncultured Fibrobacter sp. | reverse complement strand
AGCAGATTGTGGCGAAGATGAGTAAGTCCCTCAAGAACGTGGTGAACCCCGATGACGTGGTGCGCGACTACGGTGCCGACAGCCTTCGTTTGTACGAAATGTTCATGGGCCCGCTGGACGCCGTGAAGCCGTGGCAGACCAAGGGCATCGAAGGCATGAACCGCTTCCTCGGTCGTGCTTGGCGCTCCGTGGTGGGCGACGACGATGCCGCTCCGGTTTACGTTGACGAAACCGCTCCGGAAGCCATCGAAAAGGTGATGCACCAGACCGTCATCAAGGTCACAAGCGACATCGAGAACATGAGCTTCAACACCGCGATTAGCCAGCTGATGATCTTCAACAACGAAATGATGAAGATGGACAAGCGCTACCGCGAACCGTGTGAAACGTTCGTGAAGTTGCTGCACCCGTTTGCCCCGCACATCGCCGAAGAAATGTGGAGCATCCTCGGCCACAACGAATCGCTCACGAACGTCGCCTGGCCGGAAGCCGACCACTCCAAGGCTGTGGAAAACACCGTGGAAGTCGTGTTCCAGGTGAACGGCAAGGTCCGCGCCAAGGCAAGTGTCGCCAAGGACATGGACAAGGCCGCTTTGGAAAAACTCGCCATGGACAACGACCGCGTGAAGGAATTTACCAAGGGAATGCAGGTCGTCAAGGCAATTGTTGTGCCGGGTAAGTTGGTCAACATCGTCGTGAAGCCTGCATAGTATTGAGCCTGCCCCGGACTTGTTCCGGGGTGGTCCCGGGCAAGCTCGTGAATATTGTGGTGAAGTAACCGCAAGCATAAATTTAAAGACCGTAGCCTAACCGCTGCGGTCTTTTTATATTTAAAGCATGTTCAAGATAATCAAGGCATTTTGCCGTCTGCTTTCGAACTACGCTTCCCCCTTTGTTATCGCAAGCGCAATAGTCGCATTCTTCGTTCCGGTCGCTTTCGGCTGGGTCCACGGGAATGTTTCCTCCATCATTCTCGGCGTGATTATGCTGAGCATGGGTCTTACCATTTCTATGGAAGACATTCGGAATCTGCTAAAGCAGCCCTTTCACATTCTGCTGGGTGCTGTGGCGCAGTATACGATTATGCCGTTTGTGGCCTTCGGGCTTACGAAGGTGTTCGGGCTGGACCCCTACCTGGCCGTGGGTATCATTCTGGTGGGGTGCTGCCCGGGCGGTGTCTCTAGCAATGTGATGAGTTTCTTGGCCCGTGGTGATGTGACCTATTCCGTGAGCATGACCATGGTCAGCACGCTTCTTGCGCCGATCATGACCCCGCTTCTAGTGCTTTGGCTTGCCGATACCAGCATCAATGTGAATGCGGTGGGCATGTTCCTGAACATTTTGTATGTGACCGTGGCGCCCATTACCATCGGATTCCTTTGCAACCATTTCTTGGGCAAGCGCCCCGTGTTCAAGGAAATCCAGACGAACATGCCGGCGGTCAGCGTGATTGGCCTGATGCTCATTGTGGGCGGGGTCGTTGTGACGGTGCGTCCGCAGTTGTTGACCAACGGCTTTTCACTGATATTCCTGGTGCTCTCGGTGGTGTTCTGCCACAATGCGCTGGGCTATGTGCTTGGCTACAGCGTGGGTAGGCTTTTCAAGTTCAATACCGCCAAGAAGCGGACCATCGCCATCGAGGTGGGCGTGCAGAATGCCGGCATGGCCACGGTGCTTGCCATGGCCTTCTTTGCCAATCCCGAGAATGTGGCGGCCAACCCCAAGGCGGTTCTTTGCATGGTGCCTTGTGCCTTAAGCTGTGCCTACCATTCTATCAGCGGAACGGTGCTGGCCAACATATTCGCTTGGTGGGACAATCGGTCAAAACGGGCCTAGTCCCAGCATAAATCCGACCCGGTGGCCGGTCTCGAATCCGAACAGGGTTCCCTTGTTGATGGTGTAGTTTATCCCCAGTTCTAGGGGCGCACCGAATAGTTTAAAGTCCCTTGCCAGGGCGAAGGCGATTTTCATGCCCTTGTACTTGTCGTCCATCTTGCGGCAGTTCTTGGCCAGGTTATGGTTTTCGGATTCCTGGAAACGGGCCTGGTAAAGCAGGACCTGGCTGAATTTCCAGCCGGTCTTTTCGGCGTCGCGCCACCAGAATTTCCACAGGAGACTGGCCTTGAACCCGATTTCGTCGCCGGGCCTGAAATTCTTGTCTTCTAGGAAGGTGTTGTACCGCAGGGCGGTTCCCAGCAGCAGGTGAGGCGTCGCCGGAAACAGCACGAAGGGCTCCGCGTTCAGCCTGTGGAAACGCTCCTTCTGGGAGCCCTCGCCAGGCGGGAACCTCCAGCCCGCATCAATCCCGAGGCTGCGGTAAAATAGGGTCCGTACACCCAAATAACTCTCGTTGAAACCGTTAACATGCAGGTTGCAGTAGTTGTGGATGTAGCCCTCGGTGGAGTACTCGTAGCTGTAACTGGCAAATCGGAATGATCCACTGCCGTACAGGCTGAACCAGTCGGTGATGGCGTACTCGGCATAGACCGTCATGTCGGCGCTGTAAACATCGTCGTCCAGCTCCTCGGCTCCTTCTACGGAGAACGCCGTTGTCGGGAAGTGCAGCGGCACAAGCCCTTCGGTAGCGAGAGCAAGGCCCGCACAAAGCAACAGCGAAAGTCCGATTTTCGTGGTCATCGATTTCAAAATATACGAAAGTTGTCGATGTTTGTTCCCATATTTTATATTTTGGTAATCCCGATGAATTTGACTTTCCTGAAAAACATGTCACGGACTTGCGGGGCGCTTCGCTTTCTCGCCTGCAGCCTTTTGCTGTTGCCTGCGTTTTCATTGACCGGCTGTTTTTGGGAAGGGACCGAAGACAATCCGGACTATCTGCCCTTGGACGATTCCAGGTACCCATATGCCGGGCTCCCTCGGGTGGTTATCGAGACGGAGGATTTTCACGAGATTCGTGACCGGGAGACGGAATTCCCGTCGAAACTCCAAATCTACGGCAAGGACACTTACGAGAGCGAGGTGTACAGCCTTACGGTCCGTGGTCGCGGGAACTCCAGTTTCAAGATGCCCAAGTACGGCATGAAGCTGGAATTTGACGACAAGGTCTCCCTGTTTGGCATGCCCAAGAGTAGGGACTGGGCTTTAATAGCCAACTTTGGTGATAAGACGCACCTGCGGAACTTCATGATGACCCGGCTTTCGGAATGGCTGGGCTCCCGGTGGACGCCGAAGATGGCGTTTGTGGAAGTCTATCTGAACCGAAAGTACATGGGACTTTATCTTTTGTCGGAAACGGTGAAGGTGGCAAAAGAACGGGTGAACATTGCCGAGAACGACACCACCTTCTTGGTAGAAAAAGAGGATATCAAGAAATACGACCCCCCTTACGTCATTACGGACAGGGAATTCATTTACCACATCAAGTCTCCCAAGAACCCCAGCGAAAAGTCACAGCAGCTGTTGCTGGACCACTTGAACGATTTCGAAAGGGCCACATGGAGCTTTGACGCCAAGACTCCTAAAGAAATCCGGAAATGGCTGTCTATGGAAGATTTCTTGCCCTTCTACTGGATTCAGGAATTCTCCAAGAACGAAGACGGCAACTACGCCCGCAGTGTCTATTTCACCTGGGAAAAGGGCGGCCCGATCCGTTTTGGTCCCCTATGGGATTTTGACCTTGCCTTCGGTAACGCTTCCAGGGAAAAGAACAAGGGCGCCGAAGAATGGTATATCCGGTATTACCGCCTGTACAGCTACATATTCTGGAGCGACTGGATAGAGAGCGAAGCGGCTGCGTACTGGAAGGAACACAGGGACAAGTTTCGCGCCCTTATCGACAGCGTCCCCTTGTATGTAAAGACAATCGAGAAGGCCGTCGAAAATGAATATCGCCGCTGGCCCATAATTTCGAACACGGAGAACTGGGCGCTAAAGGACCCCTACGATTCGTATGAAGAGGGCGTAGAAGTGATGGTCCAGTGGATGCGGGAACGCTTCGACTGGATTGACAAAAACCTTTAAGGCTAGCTCTGTTCCAGCCGGGTTCGTTCTTCGTAGAGACGCTTTGAAATCTTGGCGAAGGCCTTCACCACCACGGGGTCGAAGTGCTTGCCGGCCCCTTCCGTAATGATTTCCATGGCCTTTTCGTAGGTGAAGGGCTTCTTGTAGATGCGTTCGGCCACCAGGGCGTCGAACACATCGGCTACCGCCATGATGCGTGCGGAAAGAGGAATCTCTTCGCCCTTGATGTGGGTGGGGTAACCCGAGCCGTCCCACTTTTCGTGGTGGAAGTGGGCCATTTCGATGGACTCCTTCAGGTAGTTCTCGTCCATGGTGTCGCCGGCGTTCTCTTCGATCTTTGTGAGGATCTCTTTGCCTTCGGTGGTGTGGCTCTTCATGATGGTGAATTCTTCGTCGGTGAGCTTGCCGGGCTTGTTCAGAATCAGGTCCGACACAGCAATCTTGCCGATGTCGTGGAGCGGCGCGGAACGCTTCAGTTTTTCGATGTACTCGTCGGTGAGAATGTCCTTGAATTCGCCTTCGATTTGCAGCTCGCGGGCGATGGCGTCTACATAGTGGGCGGTCTTCTTGATGTGGTTTCCGGTGCTGGTGTCGCGGGCTTCCACCATTTCTGCGAAGTTCACGATGATTTCGTCTTGCATGCGGGTGATGCGTTCCGTCTGTTCCTGCATTTGCTTGATGTAGTCCAGGGATTCAGTGCCCATCTTGATGAGTGCCGTGTGCAAGTGCTTTATTTCGTCGCGGTTGCGGATCTCCAGGTCGTTGAGGGCCTCCAGTCCCTTGTCCTTGTCGGTTCCCAGGTTGTAGGCGAACTGGGAGGACGCATAGGCCATGCGGTTGATGGGCCGCACTACGCCCTGTTTCACCATTTCCAGGATGAAGCTCATGATGATGATAGAAAGCCCGAAGAACAGGGAGAAGAACTTGATGAAGAAGGAGGCGTCGTCTTCGGCGATTTCTTCCATGGATATGTCGGCAGCCATGTAGGCGGCGGTCTTGCCATGGGAATCCTTGATGGGCTTGTAGATGGTCAGGAGCCAGCCGTAGCTGTCGTCGGAAATGATAGGCTCGATAGTCTCGCCTTTGAAAAGTTCCGGCAGGTAGGGTTCGAAACTCGGGTCAAAGGGGACTATGTCTCCTGGCTGCCCTGGTTCCTCGCCATCGGAGGAGGGTGTGTCGAACACCACATGGCACCCGTCCTCCATAATCTTGTAGACATAGAGGTACTTTGTCTGCGGGAAGCTTTCCTTGAGTCTTTTCAGCCTTTGTTCGGCCGCAAGGTAGCCTTCTGCCTCACGGCCGTTTGTGATAAAATCGTCTATCCGGTTCCCGTCAACGAATATGCTTGCCGCCTGGGTGACCCCGTTGGCGATTTCGGTGAACTTGTCGATGGAAACCTTCTGGTACAGGAAAAAGCCGATGGCACAGGCCAGGGTCCCTAGGAACAGTTCCGCCGTGACGACCATGAGCATTACCCTGCGCAGCAGGGAACGCCTGGTGGTGGCGGCCAGTTCGTCAACATTGGGGTCTACGCGGAATGTCTTGTTGCATGCAATTCGGATTTTTTTCGGAACCCAGCGATAGAGAAGTACCGCCGAAATGACCACGATTCCCTTGTCAAAGATGTCGATGATGATGTCGGCCAGGAGCTGGGCCCAGAATTCGGGAAGCCCGCAGGTGTCCCGAAGCCCTAGGGCAAACGGGGCGGAAATGCCTTCGCCAATGCTGTAGCCGTAAAGGAAGTAGGTGATGAGGGAGCCCAGTCCACCGCCGATGATGGCGAAGGTAAGGATCACTATCAGAATTTTGGGAATGCTCAGGAAGAATTTCTTCTGGAAGAAAATGAAGGAGACGCTTGCAATGAGGATGCTGATGACTCCGTAGTAGAGGGTCACCGAGTCGGACATGCCGTTGATGACATTGGCGAAAAAGCCGACGATGACGGCGGGCAGATTTCCGCCCATCATGGCGGCAAGGATTGTTCCCAGGCAGTCGAAGAAGACGGGGAGCTCAAAATGGGTGACCAGCTTTGCCGGGATGATGTTCAGCAGGAGACCGATGGCGATAAAGAGAATCACCTTCGTCCAGTAAAGGAATGTCTGCTTCTGAAACTTCATTGCCTTATCTCCACGACCTTCTTGTTGCTGGTGGCTCCTGCCACGACAGATACATCCCGCTTGTGGACTCCAAAGTGCTTTGCCAGAAGTTCGCAGATGGCCTCGTTGGCGGCCCCATCCACGGGGGGAGCCTTGACCTCTACCTTGTAGCTACCGTCGGGGACTTCCGTGACGGATTCCCGCTTGCTCCTGGCGTGTACCTTGATATTCACTCTCAAGGGAGACCCCGCCTTTTAGCCGATAACATTCCCCGTAGGCGCGGCTGGCCGCTTTGCAGGAGCCGCTTCGCTTAGCTCGCGCTGGTCGTTTTCCATGGCGGAAAGCAGGTCTTCTTGGCCGCGAATCAGCGCCCTGCAGCGGATGAAGTAGTTGGTGCGGATTTGCTTCAGCTGTTCGATTTCGGCCCGGAGGTCCTCGGCGCTCTTCTTGGTGTTTTCCACTTCCTTGATGGCCCTGGCCTTGGCCTCGGCGATAATCAGTTCGGCTTCCTTTTCAGCGGAGGCCTTTACCTCGTCCTTCATCTTTTGCATAGTGACCACGGCGTCCTGGATGGTCTTCTCGATTTGGCGGTAGTAGTTGACGCGCTCTTCGGCGATTTTCAGACGTTCCGTCAGGTCGGTGCGGTTTCTGGACATTTGTTCGAAAGCGGTGGCCGCTGTCTCCAGGAAGGCCTTGACCTCATCGGGGTCGATGCCTCCGAAGTTCTTCTTGTGGAATGTCTGGTTGCGGATATCTAACGGGGTCAGTTCCATACACTACCTGCTAAAAAATGAGAGACTTTACCTTCAATAATATAACAAAGTTCCCGTAGGAGTGGACCGCCTTCCAAATTGGAGTATTCATTTTATATTATCTTTTCCCCTCGGGTTAAAAAGAGTGTATTTGGGGAAAAAGGGCAGGCCGACAGATGATCGGTAGATTAAAGATATTCCTGCAAAGGCAGGATTCCCTGGAACGGACCCTTTTCTGGGTGTTCCTGGTGATTGTGCTGGTGGCAAGCGTCGCCTCCACGATATTTACCGTGTATGAGCAGATTAGCCTCATTACCTCGGCGGTGTGCCTGCTGACAAGCCTTATTTGCGGCATTCTTGCCTTTGTGGCGGTAAAAACGCGCATGTACAGCCACTGCTATGTGGTCATGTGTCTGCTGCTCAGTTGCTTCTTGCTGCCCATGTTGTTCTTCCTGTGCGGTGGGTTCAATTGCGGCATGACCCTCTACTGCCTTACCTCGGTGTTCCTCTGCGCCTATTGCCCCGGCAAGAGCAAGTGGGTGGTGTTCGTCATCTCCATGCTCTCCTTCGAGATGGCCTTCGTTCTTTCGGAGCTGTACCCTGAGTATGTGGTGGCCCTGGACCACCAGGCGGCCTTTGTCGACATCTTGGTATCCTTCGTCATTACGGGGGTGGTGATCTTTGTAATCAACGCCTTTGCGCTCTATTCCTACAATTCCGAAAGAAGGGGCCGCGAGGAGATGCTTAACCGGCTGGAGTTCCTGTCCAAGCGTGATGCCAAGACGGGGCTCTTCAACAGGGGCTACATGACCCACTTCTTGGAGAGCGTGGTCTGGCCCCAACGGGAGAGCTACTATTTGCTTTTGCTGGATATGGACGACTTCCGCGAAGTGAACGCCAGCTATGGGCAGGTCTTTGGGGACCAGGTGCTTTGCGATGTGGCTAGGTACCTGATTCAGGAACGGGATGAGCGGATAGGGGAGTGCTGTGGCCGTATGGACGGGGAACTGTTCATGTGCGTCCTCACGGCAGGCTCTGAACTGGAGGCTTTTGCCCGTGCCGAACGCATCCGCGAGGGTATCGCCGCCCTCCGTTGGTCCAAGTTCCCCGAGGCCGCGGTTACGGTGTCGGGATGCTTTATTGTTTGCGGAGACAGGGACTATAACCATTTCTCCCAGTTCCTGGTAAAGGCCGAGGAAGTGCTTTACCTGGCTAAGACCGAAGGCCGCAACAAGATACGGAAGATGACGTAACTTATTTTCACGATTGTTGATTCCACGATTGTTGATATGTTGTTGATAAAATGGGCAGAACGCGTTGTTTTGCCCTTTTTTGATTAAATTTCCCGTACTTCGGGCTTCAAGACCTTGATTTATGCGGTATTTTTGCTAGATTTGGAACTCAAAAATTTGAATTTCGACTAGAAAGGTTTTATCATGAAAAGAACATTCCAGCCTCATAACCGCAAGCGTGCCAACAAGCAGGGTTTCCGCGCCCGCATGGAAGACCGTTGGGGTCGCGCCGTTCTTAGCCGTCGCCGCGCCAAGGGCCGCAAGCGCCTGACCGTCAGCGACACCATCTATAAGAAGTAAGCCGGGGGGTGGCTTATCGCCGCTCTGCGTTCTTATAGGCTGCCGAACCAGCCCGCTTATCGAACAGTGGCCGTCCAAGGCAAGTTTGTCCGAGCATCGTCATTGACCATGCGTTGGATAGAGAGCCCGGACGGTTTTTGTCGTTTCTGCTTTTTAGCGAAAAAGAAAAATGGTAACGCCGTTTACCGCAACAAGTGCCGGAGGATTCTGCGGCCTTTGTTTTTTGGAATGGTCCCCAACATCAAGAAGCCCGTTTGGGCCATGGTGGTAGTGACCGTGGGCCAGCAGGAACTGACTTCCGAGAAGTTGCGGGAGTCCGCCCTTAAGATTTTCCGCAAGATGGAATGGGCGGACCAAAGTGCCGGGTGCGAAGATGCTTGCGAAGCTTGAAAAGGCGGTGGTGGCGGTGCTGGTGGCGCCCATCCGCCTGTACCAGATGGTGCACCCCTATTTTTTTCATGGCGTCTGCCGGTTCCAGCCCACCTGCTCCAGCTATGCAATCGAGGCCTTTAGGGTACACGGACCCTTCAAAGGTTTCTATCTTGCGGTTTTTAGAATTTTAAGATGTAACCCCTTCTGCAAGGGCGGCTACGATCCGGTGCCTCCCAGAAAGGAAAAGACATGAACAAGAACACCCTCATAGGTTCAATCCTTATCGGCATTATCGTCATCTGGTGGATGACCATGTCCTCCGACAACGCGAAGCAGCAGGCCGCGGCACAGGCCAAGCAGAAAGAAGCCGCCGCCGTGCAGGCCGCCCGTGCTGACTCGGCTGACCAGCTGGTCCTGGACGAGAAGGCCCCGGAGTTGAAGGCCGCCCCGGTTCTTGGTGACGAAGTTGCGGTAGACTCCGCCGCTGTTGTGGACAGCGCGAAGGCCGCCCAGCCCGAATCGGGCAAGGACAGTGTCGCTGCCACGGATTCTACCGACGAAGCCCCGAAGGTCCTTGAACCCCGCACGGTTGCGGTGGAGACAGACAAGTTTATCATGACCCTTACCAACAAGGGCGGCCGTGTCCAGAGTGTCATTGTGAAGGCCCTGGCCGACAGTGCCGGGAACTTCCCCGAGATCATCCAGGATACCACCCTTGGTGCCCTGGACCTGAAGCTTGGCAAGGCCGACCTGAGCGAAGCCCTGTTCGACCTGGGCGACACTCCCGAGAAGATCCAGGTGGCAGGCGACACCACGGTGTCGTTCGTGTTCAGCGACAAGAGCGGCAAGCAGGTTGTCCGCAGCTATGCGTTTACCAAGTCGGGTGTGGCTGTGCGCCAGGTGAACCGCTTCGTGGGTTTCCAGCCGGCGGACTATCAGCTGTCGTGGATGGGCGGCATGAAGGAGACGGAATCCATTCCCAAGGGCAAGAGCTTTGGCGGTGCCAGCTATTTCTTTAGCGAAGTGATTTTCAAGA
>CAMKNA010000051.1 GCA_946414075.1 uncultured Fibrobacter sp. | reverse complement strand
AAGGGCAAGAGCTTTGGCGGTGCCAGCTATTTCTTTAGCGAAGTGATTTTCAAGAACAGCGAGATTACCGAACGGGAGACCATTTCTAACGCTATGACTTTGGACGATGCCAACTACTACTGGGTGGGCATGCGCCGTAAGTATGTGGCCCTGTCGGTACAGTTCGATAAGCCTGTTCCGGTGAAGGTGAACGCCAAGCATATCGATGTGGCTACCGAAGGCAACCCCGACCCGGGTACCTACAGCCTTACCATCGCCGACGCCGTCCGCACAGATTCCGTGGCTTTCGGCTTTATGGTGCTCCCGCTCCAGTGGGACGAGGTGGAATCCTTGGACCAGGGCTACGAGAAGATCATCGTGACGGGCTCCAAGTGGTTCCCCGGTTCCAGCGTGTGGTTCGTGTGGATTTGCAAGTGGCTCCTGAAGCTCCTGAAGTATTTCTATTCCATCATCCCGAACTATGGTGTGGCTATCATTCTGGTGACCATCATTGTGCGCGCCTTTACCACGCCCTTTACGGTGAAGCAGCTCAAGTCTACCCGGGCCATGAGCAAGCTCAAGCCCCAGCTGGATGAAATCAACGCGAAGTACCGTAGCGATCCCCAGAAGAAACAGGCCGCCGTCATGGAGCTCTACGCCAAGAACGGCGTGAACCCGCTGGCCAGCTGCAGTGGCGGATGCCTCCCCATGCTTATCCAGATGCCTATATTCATGGGCCTGTTCTTTGTGCTGGGTCGTGCCATCGAGCTTCGTGGCATGCCCGCGTTCCTGTGGATTACGGACCTGAGCCGTAGCGATGTGATTTTCCACGGGTTCAGCATTCCCTTCTTGATGCCCGATGGCCTGGCGGTGCTCCCCTGGATTATGGTGGTCACCACCTACTTCCAGACCAAGGTGACCATGGGCGGAAACGGTGCCATGGATCCGGCCCAGCAGAAGATGATGACCTGGATGATGCCCGCCATGATGTTCTTCTTTAGCGCGGTGATGCCTTCGGGCTTGGTGCTCTACTGGATTATCTCCAACTTCTGGAGCATTGCCCAGTATAAGATTATCAACCGCGGTATGGCTACAGCGGACAATGGCTCGTCTAAGCTGAAAGGCAAGGACGTCAAGGACGCCGAGATCGTAAAATAAGCGCCAGGGGCTTTTCCCACAGTTGGTCTGCGGCCCTGTGGAATGCCCCGTGTATAGGGGCGGGAAGCCATTCTTCCTTGAAGTCTGGAGAGAACCCGCTCTTGATTATCAGCTCGTGATAGTCCGTGTTCAAGATGTCGGTCGCACCGTTCTTGACGAAGGAGAGTTTTTCCTTCATGGAAAACTGGCGCTGTAGCAGTTGGCGCTTGATAAAGCCCGCCCCTGCGGTTATGAGTTCCGGGTAGGCGAAGAGGACTCTCTGCCTTGTGGGGTACAGCGCTTCGGTCCGTATCTCGGCGTCTTCGAAGGCGCGGGCCATGCCGATTTCCAGACGGTGAACCACATCGTGGTAGGTTTCCTGTTCCGGGGTTTCCAGCAGGTGCATGAAGAATGCCCCTAGGGCTTCTTGCTTGAGATACAGAAAGAAGCTATGCAGGTGGTGCCGTATTTCGTCGTTCTCCGTAAGGGAGATGGCGTCGGCATCGCTCCGTTCCGCCCGGTCGAAAAATTCCTGGAAGCGGTTTCGGTAGTAGACGATGGAGTCGTTCATCAGTACCAACCTGGAAATCCCGCTGAGGGTGGTGAAGGTGCTATTCCCGTTTGCCAGGTCTTTCAGGAAACGGCGCCACATGCCAAAGTCAAAGCCGTGGTTTTCGGTGAGATAAAGGAAAATATGATGGTCTTCCAAAAACTGGAGCGTTTCTGGAGAAAGCTCCCGCTTGTTGGTCAGGAGCACTATACGGAAGGGCGTCTCGGACAGGTGCTGTAGTGCAAAGCGTACATAGCCGGGAAGCTCCGATCCCGTCTGGTAGCTTGCGTACAGTACGATTCTGCTGTTTGTGCCTTCCATACCTAAACTCTCGCTTAGCGGCGTCCGCTCTTGCCTCGGCCGCCGCGACCCCGGGCGAGCTTTTCGCCGTAGGCCTTGGGGCCCTTTGCCTTTGAACTCTTGGCGCCCATGGTCTTGCGTGGCCTTTCCTTGCGGGCCCCACGACCGTTCCGCACAAAGCTCGGGGCGTCTTCGTCAAAGTCGAAGTCGTCGGGCTGGCTTACATAGCCTAGCGCTTCTGCGGCGGCGGCACGGTCGGCGCGCTCGTGAACGTCGCGGGACTCTCCCTGACGGCGGCGCTTCTTGGGGTCGCCGCTGAGCTTTTCCAGGATGCTGAAGTCTGCCTGGCCGCGAAGCGGGTCCACACGAAGCAGCCTGACTTTTACCTTGTCGCCCCTGCGGAAGGTGCGCCCGCTCTTTTTGCCAAAGGCGAGACCCTGGTCGGGGTTGAATACATAGAAGTCGTCTCCGGCAATGTCGCGGAAGCGCACCAGTCCTTCGGCGATGGGGTCTGGAACAGAAACATAGATGCCCCATTCCTCGATGCCCGTGACATTGGCTTCGAAGTCGTCGCCGATGCGGTCCTTCAGAATCCAGCAGCTGCAAACCTTGATGGATATGCGCTCCACCTTCATGTTCTTGATTTCGTTGGCCGAAATCAGGTCGCAGACCTCGATGATGTTCTCGGCGCGTTCGGCGTTAATCTCGTCCCCTTTGCGGGCCAGTTCCCTGTGGCACCAAAGGTCGGCGTAGCGGCGGATGGGACTGGTGAAGTGGCTGTAGTCCTGCCAGTTCAGCGCGAAATGCCCGAAGCTGTTGCTGTCGTAGTGGGCTTTTTGCATGCTGCGCAGAATGCGGTTCATCAGGGTTTCGTCGTCGCCGGCCCGCTTGACCAGGTGCTGGTACAGCTTGAAGGCGATGGGGTTCAGGTTGGTGTCGCCACTGCGGGGCTTGCCAAGATCGCGAAGCATTACCGGAGCATCCTTGAACAGGTCGGGGTACATGTAGTACAGCTCCATGATGTCCTTGGTGTCGGGAGCTTCGTGGATACGGTAGATGCCCTGGAGCTTGCGGCGCTTGAGTTCCTTGGCGCAGCAGTTGTTGGCGATGAGCATGCACTCTTCTACCCAGGAATTGCTCTCGTCGGTTTCGCGGGGCACGATCTGTACGGGTTCGCCGGCCTCGTTGAACTTGCAGCCGTATTCGGTGCTCTTGAATTCCAGCAGGCCTTCCTTGGTGCGGTTCTTCTTGAGCAGGGCGGTGACTTCGGCTAGGGCCTTGATAGAGTCGTCGCCGGCTTCCATCAGCTTCACCGCTTCCTGGTAGGTGATGCCTTTCGAAATGTTCACTACGCTCCGGTGGAAATCCCAGCTAAGCACATTGGCGTTCTTGTCCAGTTCCATCATGCAGGTGAAGGCGCAGCGGTCCACGCCCTGGTGCAGGCTGCACACTCCGCTAGAAAGCTTTTCGGGAAGCATGGGCACGGCGGTCCAGGGCAGGTATTGCGTATAGCTTCTTTCAAGGGCTTCTTCGTCTAGGTCAGAGCCTTCGGGAACATAGTAGCTCACATCGGCGATATGCACGCCCAGCCTGTAGCCGTTCGCCGTGCGTTCCACGCTAATGGCGTCGTCGTGGTCCATGGCGCCTTCGGGGTCGATGCATAGCACATCCAGCTTGCGGTAGTCGGCGCGGCCCTTGAAATCCTTAGGGCCGGGCTCGTGGATGCCTTCGACAAATTTCTTGATGGCGGGGGAGAAGTCCTTGGGCAGGTTGTTCTCGTCCATGAACCTCTGCTTTACTTCGGCCCAGGTGACATTCAGAATGTCGGCGCTGTGGTCCACCTTGGCCAGGTAGCTGTGCTTGCGCTTGGGGTGGGGGTACAGCGTGAAGCTGATGGTCTCGCCTTCCTTGCCGGGGGCCTGCCTGCGGTGGCACATCTCGTAGACCTTGCCGGTCTCAAGTTCGTGGACTTCCCAGTCCTCGTCGCCAACCTGGTGGAGGATTCCCCGCTTGATTCGGGTCTCGTTTTCCTTGTCGTTTTGCCTACGGCTGCGGGCTGCGGGCCTGCGGTTGTCTTCGCCGCCCTGTTCCGCAATCTTCTTGAAACGCTTCTCACGCTTTTCTTCCAGCGGTTCGCCGTCGCCCAACTGGTACTCCTTGTGGCTGGTGCGCTTTAAAAGACCACGCTCCACCATGTCGGCCAGCAACTGCTTGAAGGCCATCTTCTGTTTTTTGGGCAGTCCCAGGGCGCCGCGTAGCTGACTCCCCACCATGGGCTCGTCTCGGAGAATGGCGATAATCTGTTCTTCGCTAGGTAACTGGTGTGCCATTTTGGGCCTCCTTTTTATAAGGCATTGCAGATTCGATCAGGTCGTGCATCTCGTCGCGGAGTTCTCCCATGGGCTTGTCGGCGTATTCTTCCGCCTTTACCAACGGGTGTACAATCATGCGGACTTCGCCGCCATGGATGGACCACTTGACCTTGGGCAAAATCTTTCCCGTATTTTCTAAGGTGATGGGCAAAATGTCAAAACGGTGTTCCTTGGCTATGCGGAAAATACCGTTTTGGAACTTTAGCATGTGGCCGTCTTCGGTACGGTGGCCTTCGGGGAACACGGCGATGTTGTATCCCTTGGCGAGCCGGTCCGCGACAATTTTTCCCATGCCTGCGTTTTTACGGGAATCCTTGTAAACGGGTATGCAACCGATGGAACTGATGACCCAGCCGAATACGGGAGCCTTCCACAGGCTGGCCTTGGCCATGAATGCCGCGTTGCCGATGGCGGGCCACACGACATTGATGTCCAAAAAACTCTGGTGGTTCGCCACGATGACAAAGCCCTTCTTTCCCTTGGGGATGTTCTCTTCGCCTTCTATCTTGATGGAAATGTGGAAGAGCTTGAAAACCACATGGGAAAAGTAGAACTGGCAGACATTGGTGATTTCTTCCTTGTGTCCCCTGATATAACCCTTATAGATGATGTAGGGTGTGCCGATAATGATCATGCCGACAAAGACGACGAGGTAGTAGAGTGTAGCAAGTATGGCGCGAAAAATGTTCATAAGCATCCTATCTCATTTTCCATTCCAGGGTCTCGCCGGCGGCCAGAGGAACCACTCCGTTCACCAGCGTGGGGACGGTCCACTTTTCCTGAACCAGTTCCACCTGCTTAGTGGTCCGTCCAATTCCGTAGAAGTCGGCACCGAAGCCGGCGATAAAGTCCGGGAGCTTGTCCAGGTGGCCGTCCCGACCGAACTCCTGGACCAGAAGGGGGAGGGCCACCGGGGCGCTGTAGACGCCCGCCGCCCCGCAGGGGCATTCCTTTTTGCCCTGCTGGTGCGGGGCGGAGTCCGTGCCGAGGAAAAACTTGGGACTGCCGCTGAAGGCGGCTGCGCGTATGGCGGCACGGTCTTCCGGCCGCTTGGGCAGGGGCTTGCAAAAGTGGTGCGGCCGGAGTGCGTCCCCTACGATGTCGTCGAGAGTCATCATCAGGTGGTGCACCGTAATGGTGGCCGCCACATTGGCCGGGAGCCGCTTGACGGCCTCCACCGACCTTGCGGAACTCACATGTTCAAAGACAATCCTTAGCTTCGGGAACTTTGCAGCCAAGGTCTCTACGCGCTTGATAAAGGCTGGTTCGCGGTCCAGGCAGAACTCGCCTGGTTCTTCGCCGTGGACGCACAGCACCAGGCCCAGCTTTTCCATCAGCGCTACAATCGGGAACACGGCCTCGAAATCGCTGATACCGTCGGCACTGTTCGTCGTGACGCCTGCGGGGTAGTACTTGCCCGCCACTACGCCTACCGCCATCATGTCCTTCAGATCCTGCTCGGTGTAGTTCGGGTTCAGCTTGAAGGTCATCAGGGGCTCGAAATCAGGACGCACGGGTTTTGCCGCTTCCAAAATCTGAGCCTTGTATTCGGCGATGGCCTTGGCGGATGTCATGGCGGGAACCGTGTTGGGCATGATGATGGCGCGGCCGAATTGTGCGGCCAGGTCGCGGACATAGCCGGGCATCAGGTCGCCCTGCCGTAGGTGGGCATGAAAGTCGTCGGGTAAAGGCAGTAGCATGCCTTTGAATGTAGTAAATAGTTATTACCCGCTGTTCCGCAGGTCGCGGAAGAGAACCTTGGAGATATCGTTGTTGGCGTTGAGCCAATAGTCAAAACTATGGGGCTCGGTAAGGGTCTTTCTGTACAGGAAACACAGGTTGCAACCCAATTCCTTGGCCATCATCAGGTCATGGGTGATGATGATGATGGAAGTCTTGAACAGGGTGCGCATGTTGTCGATCAGGGGCAAAAGATTACGGCGGTTGTAGTTGTCCAGCCCTGCCGTAGGTTCGTCCATCAAAAGGAGCATAGGGTCCATGGCCCAGCTACGGGCGATAGCCACACGCTTCTGCATGCCCACGCTCAACTGGTGGGGGAACATGTTGGCGCAATCGCGGACGCGCATCAGGTCCATGGCCATGTTGATCTTTTCTTCGATTTCGGCGGCGGATCCCTTCTTGTGGTAACGCAAGGGAAGTGCGATGTTGTCGCGCACCCGCAGGTTCGAAATCAGGGCCCCGTTCTGGAAAACCAGACCCACCTGGCGCTTGGCCACTTCCAGGGCCGTAAGGCGCTCCGGCGGAATGTACTCGCCAAAGTAGAACACCCTGCCAGAGCAGGGCCGCGCAAGCCCGGCGATTACGCGGAGCAGGGCACTCTTTCCCTGGCCCGAAGGTCCGCCTATGCAAAGGGTCTCGCCGCGCTTCAGGGAAAGGTTCGCTCCCGAAATCAACTCGTTATCGCCGTCGTTCTTTGTCGTTTTGAAAAAGCCGAAGGCGCCGGGCTTCGAGAAAGCCGTTCCACTGAGCCCTCTATAGGTCAGGTGCAAATCTTCTATGCGCAGTGCTTCGTCTTGCATCAGATGATATTCGACAAGTTGTTCATGTAGTCAACAAAATAGAACAGCGAAAGCACAACATCGGCACAGACAATGTAGAGGAAGGACTTGATCACGGAACGGGAGGTGGCCTTGGGCACCTGACGCACATCGTGGGCGATGTCCAGGGCCTGATAGCAGGCGTTGATGGTAATGATGCACCCGAACACCAGGGGCTTGATGATGATGAGCACAAAGTCCATGGTGGTAAGGGCCTTCAAGATTTCGTTACTCAGGTAGTCCCAGGTGAGCTGCAAGTTCAGGGCGTTGCCACTAAGGATTATGGCCGCCTTGGTAATGAGGAACCCGGCGCCGATGGCGCTGCCGCTAAAGAAAATCGTCATGATGAGGGTGGCGATGGAGCCTCCAATCAGGCCCGGCATCACCAGGTATCGGATGGGGTCCACGCCCATGGTGGCCAGCGCGTCCACCTCGGAATTGATGACCATGCTGCCGACATAGGTCGTAAGGGAAGAACCGCTTCGGCCTGCAATCAGGAATGCCGTCAGGATAGGGCCCAACTCACGGATGATCACTACTACCACCAGGCTTCCGACCACGTCGTCAAAGCCCATCTTGCCCATGAGGGTCATGACTTCCACAATGACCACCGCACCGAAAAGGGTGGCCACGATAAACAGGATGGGGAAAATCTCAACGCCGGTAAAGAAGGTCTGCAAAATGACATTGCGGGAGTCGGTCTTGAAACTGCGGGTCTTGGAGAATATGGAAGCGATAGCGCGGAAGAAAAGGCATACCTGCTGGCCCAGGGTACGGGTCATGAAAAACATCCCCAGGTGGTGGAAAAGCTTCCCTACCAGGGTCAGTTTTGCGGAGCCTACTCTTTCTTCTACATTCTCCATCTACTTCTCGACCAGTTCGTTCCCGCTGACCGCCTTCAGAATCTCTTGCCAGAGATGGTCAAGGCCTGTCTTTTTCAGGGCGCTTACGGCCAGAGGTTTCGAATCCAGCCCCATGCGTTCCTGGATGAGCTTCGTGTTCTTTGCAAACTCCGACTGGTTCACCTTGTCGCGCTTGCTTGCCACCACCAGCACGGGGCAGCCCGTGGCGCGGATGCTTTCCACCGTCTCGATGTCGATGGCGGTTCCCCCGTGGCGGATATCTACCAGGTAGATAATCCCACGAAGGTCCTTGCACTTCTCCACATATTCGCGGATGAAGTCGCCCATCTCGTCGCGCTTCTGGATGCTGACTTTGGCGAAGCCCACTCCTGGTAAATCTACAAGAAAAAACTTGCCGTTGACCCTGAAGAAGTTCAATTCGCGGGTCTTTCCGGGGGTAGAACTGACCTTTACCAGGCTTTTCTGGCCCATGAGGGCGTTCATCAGGGAGGATTTGCCCACATTGGAGCGCCCAAGGAACCCCACCTGGGGGAGCCGCTCTTCGGGAAGCCCCTTCAGGGAGACGGCGCTTTTCACGAATTCGGCGCTCGTAATTTCGATGGAGTCGAACTTTACCGGGTTCACAGGCTGACTCTCCCTTCGAAGGCGCGGAGCATGGTGACCTCGTCCACAAATTCCAGGTCGCTCCCCATGGGAATTCCACGGGCCAGCCGGGTGCGTTTTACATTCACGCCGGCGAGCATGCGGTCGATCATCAGGGCGGTGCTGTCGGCTTCGGGGCTGGAACCCAGGGCCAGCACCAGCTCTTCAATCTGTTCGGCCTTGATGCGTTCCACAAGCTCTGGCAGGTGAAGCTGCTCGGGACCAATGCCGTCTAGAGGCGAAATCACGCCTCCCAAGACAAAGTAAAGCCCCTTGAAAATCCCGGAGCGCTCGAAGGGCAAAATGTCGGAGCTCTTCTCCACCACGCAGATGGCCTTGGCGCCAGAGCGTTCGGTACAGATGGGGCAGACATCCTGGTCCGTAAAGCAAAAGCACTTGGGGCAGGGGTGCACATTCTCTACTGCCGCGGTCAAAGCCTGGGCGAACTGCTCCACATCTTCCTTGGAGCGCGTCAGCACATGGTAGGCCAATCTCCGGGCGGTCTTGCGGCCGATTCCGGGCAGGCTGGCGAACTCGCCAATCAGGTTTTCCAGGCTTTGTGGCTCAGCGTTCATGGGACCAGCTGTAGGCGTCGTAGACGCAACGGTTCAATAGGTTGGTCGAAATCTTCAGGGTTTTCAGCTGTTGTGCGATGGTGGCCTTGTCGTCCTGTTCCACTGCGTCGGCCAGGGTCAGCAGGTTGCCCAGCAGGCCCTTCCTATGCAGCAGGGCCTCGCGGATGTCGTCGTCCATGGGGGAGACGTTCAAGATATTCTCGAGAGGGGTCCCTACCAGGGCGTCCACGCGGCTGATAAGCCCCACCATGTAGGCCTTCGCCGGCAGGTCGTCGTCGGTGCCGCCGATAAAGCGGGTGATGATCTCCATAAAGCGGGCGCGGTGGGTGGCGTTCTGGAACAGGGGCGAACTCTGGGGCGCCATGCCGAATTCAGGACGGGCGTACAGGATAAGCGTGAGCCATTCCTGTATATGCCGGAGCCCCACCCAGGCGATGGCGTCGCGGACCTTCTCGATACGCTTGCTCACATAGCCCGCCTTGGAATTCACGAACTTCAAGAAGTTCTCGGCGATGTCGGGGTAGGCTTCCAGGCTCTCGCTGGCTTCGTCCAAAGAAGGGTGGGTGCGCAGCAGGAACAAGAGCTTGATGATGGCCTCCGAGGTGGAGTCCACCTTCTTGCCGGTCACCAGTTCGGGCCTTGCAAAGTAGAAGCCCTGGAAAAAGTCGTAGCCCAGGTTGAAGCAGGTCTTGTAGGTGGCGGCGTCTTCGACCTTTTCGGCCAAAAGCTTGATGCCCTTCGCCCTGAAGAATTCCGCCGCCTGCTTCATGGCTTCGGCGCTGTTGTCCACCAGGTCCATCTTCACATAGGACACATAGGGGAATAGCGGTTCAAAACGGGTCAAGAATTCCTTGTTAAAGATAAAGTCGTCCAGGGCCAGCTCGAAACCCCGTTCCTTGTAGTGGGCCACCGCGTTCACCAGGGATGCGTCCACCTCCACATCTTCCAGAATCTCCAGCACGAACCACTTGGGGTTCAACAGCTTGAAGATGTTGTCCAGGAGCATTTCCCGGTTGCAGTTCACAAAGGCCTTGTTCTCGCCAATGAGCCGCGGGAGCCCGATATTGGTGAGCACATTCTCCAGCACCTGGGCGGTGGCCAGGTTGTCGTTGGCAATGACGGCGGTGTCGCTGTCCGGAGAGTCGCGGAACAGCAGCTCGTAGGCGTAAATTTTACCCTCGCGGTCGAGGATAGGCTGTCGTGCTAGGTAAGCGAGAGAAAGCATGCGTTAGATTCTTGCGCTCTTGATACCGAACAGCAGAATGCTCCTGGCGCCGGCATCCCAGAGCTTGTCCATGATGGCGTTGGCTTCTTCTTGCGGGACCATGGCCTTCACAGAATACCATTCGCGGCCGTGGAGCTTGGTGACCGTCGGGGCGTCGAGACCGGGAGTCAGGTCGCAGGCCTTCTGCAGCAGCTCGGCGGGGCAGTCGTACTCGATCATCATGTAGGACTGTGCCACCAGCTTGCCTTCGATTCGGCGGATGAGCGTGTTGACTTCTTCGAGTTCCGTTTTCTGCGGGTTGCAGAACAGGGCGGCGTTGCTCCTGAACAGCGGCTCGCCCACAATGCGGAGCCCGGCTTGCTTCAGGGTGGTACCTGTTTCCACCACGTCGACGATGGCGTCGGCCACACCGAGGCTCACGGAAATCTCTACGGCGCCTTCCAGCACCACAAAGTCCATGGGCTTCTTGTAGAAACCTTCCACGATGTTGGGGAAGCTGGTGGCGATGGTCTTGTCCTTCAGTTCGTC
>CAMKNA010000050.1 GCA_946414075.1 uncultured Fibrobacter sp. | reverse complement strand
CTTCTTCGCCATCGGCAGCCACTACCGCAACTACCTGAACTTCACATGGGAAGCTCTGGAAGGCGCCAAGGAAGGCCTCAAGAGCTTGCACAAGAAGACGGACCCGCTGATCGGTAAGGCTACCGCTATCACTAGCGAAGCTGCCAAGGCATTCCAGAATGAATTCAAGGACGCCATCGGCGATGACCTGAACATGCCGCGCGCCCTCGGTATCATGAACACGATGCTCAAGAGCGATATCGACGACGGTGAAAAGGCTGCCCTGGTTGCCGACTTCGACAAGATTTTCGGTCTGAAGCTCGACCAGCCTCGTGAAGAATACGCCAAGAAGGGTGCAAACGACGGCGTGGATGTCGCAAAGATCGAAGCGCTGATTGCCGCCCGTAAGGAAGCCCGCGCCAACAAGAACTGGGCCGAAAGTGACCGCATCCGCGACGAACTCGCCGCCATGAACGTGGTCATCAAGGACAGCAAGGAAGGCACGACTTGGGAAATAAAAGCCTAGCGCGTCTTGATAATTAGCGAGGTCTTTGGCAAGTCTTTCAAGGAAATGGTTTCCGTTTCCTGCAAATCTTTTGTCAGCAGTTTGTGCCCCATCAGATCGAAGATTTCGACCCGCTGGGCGTTGCTTATGGTAAGAGTCTGACCGTGATTTTCCAGGCGAATGGTCCTGCCGGCTTTCGCAAGTCTTTGCGCGGGAATCGCCGTCACTACGGGAGCTTTCTTGCTTAGCACGAAACTACCTACATAGTTGGCTCCGGTCTCCTTGTCGTAGTAGGCGGAGTCGTTGGCGAAGCGAACCGCGGAATAGTTGATGTCGTCGGGCCAGTTTCCGTATTGGGAAATCCTGAGATAGACGGCGTACTTTCCTTCAGCAAGGGAGTCGGGCAGTTTTGTCGCCACCTTGACATCGTTGATTCCGTCAAAGGTGGTTTCGGATTCCACATTTTCATAGTCGACGATGTTGCCGTTGGCGTCAAACGCTGATTTCAGCACCACCTTGCGGCAGAGGATGTTTTGCGGGTCGAAATCGCCACTCTGTTTAAGTTCCAAAGGCGTGCCGTAGGTGGTGTCGCCTGCAGATTCGGTGATGCGGCGGAGCACGATGGTGACGGGCCGCTTCTTGGTCATGTTGCCAAAGCCCACATTCTGGATTTTCATGTCCAGTTGCAGCAGACTGCCAGGTCCTAGGGAATCCATTAGGGATGAACGGCGCAGCACGTAGCGGTAGCCCAGATGGTCGTCGATGTACTTGAAGGCTGTATTCTGTAAGGTTCCTTCGCCATCGGTATAGGATTCGTAGGCCTCGTCGATGGTGTCTCTTGGGTGGAATTCTGAAGCTTTCCACTCGTTGATAAGGTTGTAGTTCCACGAAATATTCAGGTAGCTGGTGTGGGTGCGGAATCCTTCGTAAGAAAGGAATTCTACTGTATTGATTTTTTTCCAACCATCTGCAGTGGTGAGTGCTTCACCACCGTAAGGAACATTCTTACCGTAGGTTTCCATAAAGGCAACGGCTTCTTGTCGGCAGATGCTTGTGGCACAAACGCTTCCCCAGGTACCATAGTCGTATTGGGTTCCCAGGTATCCGTCGTTGAAAAATCCTACACGGTAGATATCTTCTTTCAGGGAGTCGGCCTTGAACTTGAAATAGGGATGGTCGATGTTGAAGGAAACGTTGTAGTTCCAGGCGGTGGTATCGCCTGCGGCATTCAGAACCGTTTCGGGGGAGAATCCCAGTCCTCTGGCAAGAACCGACGGATTTCGGGGTCCCACATCTACGTCGTGGTCCGTGTTTTGTAAAAGGGTAGCAAGACCTTCGCCCACATAGAGCGGATTGCTGATGGTGCTGGTGTGCTGTTCGCCGTAAGGGCCGTACATTCCCTGTTCCACAAAGATGATGACATCCTTGTATTCATTGAAGACGGCGGACAGTTGTCGCGTGTGTTTCAGAATCCATTCTTGGGAGGGCTCCTGGTTGCCTTTACCATTGTAATTGTAATCGTAACAGAAACGGACGATGACGGTGCTGTTTTGGGCGCGAACTTGTTCCAAGTAGCTGCGGAAATCATCCAGCATTGCATTGGTCAGGTCCTGTGTTTTTCCATGCTTTTCTTCGTTGTTCTCTTTCCAGGTGGCGTTATCCGAGAATGCGGCGATGGTTGCCCTTAAGTGGATGATTTTGTTACTGTAGGGTTTAGGAGGGGTGGTGGACTCAGGCTTAAAATTAATGACCTGGTGACTGTAAAAACCACGGTCCGGATTGTAGAAGGACTGCAGTTGGTCGGTGTAGTTCAGCTTCTGCACCACGGCGGTTGCAGCGAAAGCGGATGTGGCAGTGGCTAGGCACGCTGCGCCAAGGACGGCCAAAGTTTTGGCCTTGCATAGATACCCAAATTTCTCCATATCTTGAATCTATATTAAAAAATCCGAAAATCCAAATTTTCCGCCGGTTTTGTGAGTAAATTGTAAGTTTTTTGCTCTATTTCACGGCCTAGGGATAAACCATCGGGAAAGCTAAATTTGCCGAAATTTGAGGACTTATGAAGCTTTGCCGTTACCCCAGCGTGGTGCCCTATTTCATTCTTGTTTTTTGTAGCATCTTTGTGCAGATGGGGTTGTTCGTCCATTTTCAGCGGTGGCTTTCGTTCTCCTTCGAAGGTTCGGCGTTTTGGTGGCGCAGCATGCTGCTGCAGTTTGCCATCTTTGTCCCCAGCATCTTTATGCTGCCTGCGGCTAGCTACTTTGCTGGGCATTTCCGCAAGGGCCGTGTCATGGCCTGGGCCTCAGTGGGCATGTTGGTCTCGGTCATTGCCGTGGTGGTGTGCTATGTGGCCGGTGCCGAATGGGTGGCCTACGGACTGTTGCTCCTGTATGGTATTTTTCTCTCGATTTTGAGTCCTGCGAAGCTGGGTATCATGAAGGAGATGGTGGCCCAGGAAGACTTGGTGAAGATCAACTCCTGGTACATGGCGCTGTCTGTGCTTGGTACTGCCGGAGCGGCGTTCTTTGCCATGGGACTTTCGGGTCACGAACATTCGCCTGTGTCTATCGATTTGACTCTCTGGATTTACCTGGGGCTTTCGGTGGTGACTACCGTGGCGGCATTCTGTATTCGGGTGGGGGAGTCCCACGATTCCCTGAAGATGCGTTCCCCGGTGCGCGAGTTTTCGGCCACCTGGCGCCACCCCATCGTGCGGCTTTCCATTCTAGGGCTTTCGGCGTTCTGGGGTGTGACCCAGATATTCCTGATTTTGATCCAGCGTATGAATGACATGCTGAACACGGCAGCCATTCCCGTTTCCATGTTCAGCGCTACCGTGGGTTATGTGGTGGGGTCCCTTACGGCGAGCCGAGCTTCCAAGGGCTTTGTGGAGACGGGCCTGATTCCATTCTCGGCGGCGGTTTCTGCCATTACCATGTTCTCGCTGCCCTTTGTAGAGAACGAGTGGCTGGAGGCGGTGCTTTACGGTGTGATTGGCTGGAGCGCGGGTTCGGCTTATGTGATTTTGCGGACCGTAATCCAGAACTTTACCAGGCCCGATACGGCCGGGCGAATCCACGCGGTGGCAAACGCTATCCAGATGGCGTTCCTTGCCCTGATTATGGGCGGGCAGACCCTGCTTCTGATTTTTACGCCGGTGACCATCGACCACTGCTTCATGATTCTGTCGGTGATTTTGGCACTTTGCTTTATCATGAACTTGAAGCAGACGCCCATGACCTTGTTGCGGGCGGCGCTCCGTTTTGCATTCGCCTTCGTTTTCCGCTATCGTGTCAAGGTGATTGGTGTGCAGAACATCCCGGAGTCTGGCCCCCTGCTTTTGATTGGCCCCCACTTCAGCTTTATCGACTGGGCGGTGCTGCAGATGTCGTCCCCGAGACCGCTCCGCATTGCCAGTAACCGGAATACCTTTGCCGACTGGTACCAGCGTTGGTTCTTTCACGGGAACTTTCTGATTAGCATTAACCGTCGTGACCCGGCGCCAGCCATGGAAGAAATCCGCAAGGCGCTCTTGAATGGCGAGGCGGTGGTGATTTTCCCGGAAGGCGAAGTTTCCAAGACGCCCTTTGTATCGAAATTCTCGCTGGACTATTCCAAGGCCATCGAGGGAACGGGTGCGCCCATCGTGCCGTTCTATATTCAGGGTTTGTGGGGGAGCCGTTACAGCCACGCTTCTGAATGCGTGAACCGCCCCCAGTCTTTCAACCGGGTCATCAGCGTAGGTTTTTCGAAGCCGCTCCCGACAGATGCCTCCGAACAGAGGATCCGTAGTGATTTGCAGTTCTTGGCGTCGGACATTTGGAACCTGGCCATGGACCATTCCGAAAGCATTGTGCCGCTCTGGTTCAAGGCCATGTACAAGCGCCGCTTGCGCCCCATTCTTATCGATCCTGCGGGTAATCATGTGAACGGCTACGGCATGATCCGCCTGTGCCGTTACTTTGGAAAGGTTATCAAATCCGCAAGCAAGGGCTCTGCGAATGTGGGGTTCATGCTGCCCACCAGCCGCGATGCGGCTCTCGGGATTATCTCCATCCTAGGAGCAGGCAAGACCACCGTCAATCTGAACTACACCTCTCCCGTGGATACGATTCTGGGCTGTATCGACAAGGCGGAACTTTCGGTGATTGTTAGCACCCGAGCCTTCTACGAAAAGCTCTGCGGCAAGAATCCCGACTTTGCCCAGGTCGCCGAAAAGTGTCGCCTAATCTTTTTGGACGAAGAAGAAAGGAAAATCGCTACGCTTTCCCGCATCCTTTCGATGCTCATGATTTTTGTCTGTCCGTCGGCGGTTCTTCGTAGGCTCTGGTTCAGCTCCGCCAAGCTGGAAGACGATGCGGTTATCCTGTTCAGCTCCGGTTCCGAAGGTACGCCGAAGGGCGTGGAACTGACCCACAAGAATGTGATTTCTAACGCCCAGCAGTGCGATTATGTGGTGAAGCTTAGCCGTACCGATGTGATGACGGCACTACTTCCGCTGTTCCATTCCTTCGGGTTTACCATGACCTTCATGATGCCACTGCTGGATGGCGTTCCCATGGTGCTCTGCCCGGACCCCACCGACATCAAGACTTTGGCTCGTGTTTGCGCTCAGTACAAGACCACCATTCTCATGGGTACTCCTACATTCTTGCGTGCCATCGCCATCAACCGCTGGGTCCACCCCATGTGCCTGGATTCGCTGCGCTATATCGTGGCCGGTGCCGAAAAGCTCCGCCCCGAGATGCGTGAAACTTTCAAGCTCAAGTTTGGCAAGGATATCTACGAAGGTTACGGCTGCACGGAACTCACGCCGCTCGCTTCCATCAACGCTCCCAATGTGCTGTTGGACGACTTTCTCACTATGGAAAAGTGCAGCGACAACTCCAGTATCGGTCTCCCGCCTCCGGGAACCGTGGCCGCCATCATCGACCCGGAAACCAACGAGATGTTGCCTCAGGGCGAAGAGGGTATGCTGGTGGTTACAGGCCCGCAAGTCATGAAGGGCTACCTGAAGGACATCGAAAAGACCGCGGCCGTGGTCATTGAGCGTGAAGGCCGCCGCTGGTACAAGACTGGCGACAAGTGCGTGCTTACCGACGAGGGCTTCGTCCAGATTCTCGGGCGCTACAGTCGCTTTGCCAAGCTGGGCGGCGAGATGATTTCCTTGACGGCGGTGGAACTCCGCATTGCCGAAACCCAAATCCTGGATAACTGCGAATTTGCGGTGACGGCCGTTCCCGATTCTGTGAAGGGCGAACGGATTGTGCTTTTGGTCAAGGGTGATGTCGACGCCGAGGATATTGCTCGTAAGCTCCGCAAGTCGGGCATGCCACCTCTAATGCTCCCCGGATCAGTCTTCTGTGTCGATGGCATCCCCAAGCTGGGCAGCGGCAAGTGGGATTTCAACGGCATGAAAAAGATGGCCACCGAGCTAGTGGCGAAGTAGACATTACTACATTCTCCCTATGCTTCTTAAACATTTTGTGGTGAATCCTTTCGGCGTAAACGCCTTCGTGCTGAGTAACGATGTTGGCGAGACCATCCTCATCGACCCTAGCGTAAGCCGCGAGGCGGAGCGCAAGGCTCTCGCAGACTACATCGTCTCCAACAACTTGAAGGTGGTTCGTCTCCTGAATACCCACCTGCATCTGGACCATGTGCTGGGCAACGCCTTCGTGGAGCGGACCTACGGTGTCAAGCCCGAGGCCCACGAAGAAGACGCCTTCCTGCTAGACCTGCAAGAGGAACAGAGCCAGATGTTCGGCCTGCCTGTAGAAGAAACATCCCCTGCGTTGGGGGACTACCTGGCCGAAGGCGACATGGTGGAAATTCCGGGAATCTCCTTGAAGGTGTTCCACATTGCAGGCCATTCTCCCGGAGGCCTGGCATTCTATTGCGAGAATCCTGGAGAGGTCAACGGGAAGAAGGCTCCGCCCTTGCTGTTCTCGGGCGATATCCTGTTTGCAGGAAGCATGGGTCGCTCCGACCTTTTCGGCGGCGACGAAGAAGCCCTTGTTTCGGGAATCAAAAGCAAGTTGATGACGCTTCCTGCAGAGACCCTGGTGTTTCCAGGGCATGGACCGACTACGACTATAGGCAATGAACGCTGCTGGTTCTAGCTAGGAACCGTAGGCCTGCAGGAACACCTGCGGAAGGCTTTCAATGACATCGCTGGGGAGCATGGAAAACGCTCCGAAATTTTCCCGGGCTTTTTCGCCAGCCTTCTGGAGCAGGCATGCTCCAAGTACAGCGGCATTTTTGGCGGAAACGCCTTGCGCAAGCATGGCGACGACGATTCCGGTAAGCACATCTCCCGAGCCGCCCTTGGCCAGGCCTGAATTGGCGGCAGGCACCGCAAAAATATTCCCGCCGGGAGTGGCGACGAAAATGGGGCTTCCTTTCAGCAGGATGGTCTTGTTGTAGTCCTTTGCCTTTTTCGCCAGCAACTCCGGAATCTGTGCCGCATCTTGCGGGAGTTCTCCGAAAAGCCTTGCGAATTCCCGCTTGTGGGGCGTCAGCACGCAGGGCGTCTCAATCAGGCTCAGTTCCTGAGGTGTCAGGGAGTTTAGTCCGTCGGCGTCGATGACCATAGGTACGCTGCAGCGGGTCACAAAGTTCCGCACGGCGGTTCGGGTTTCTTGCCTTTGACCGAGCCCTGGTCCGATGGCCACCGCCTGCTGGTAGCCGGTACTTTTCAGGAGTTCCGGCACATGCCGGTCCATCAGAAAGTCGCAGCCTTCTCGGTCGCCGCACTTTTCATTGAAATGCTCGCCGAACTTTTCGAGACTCATAAATACGGGCTCGGAAAGTTTCGCTTGCACGATAGGCACGATGCTTCTAGGGGCAGCAAGGGTTACCAGTCCCGTCCCGCTTCGTAGGGCGGCCTTTGTGCAAAGGGCGGCTGCCCCTGGCATATTCCTAGAGCCGGCGACGATCAGGGCGCAGCCCTGGTCCCGCTTTTCTCCCTGCTCGTTGCGCTTGGGGAGCCGCTCCGAAATGTTTTTTTCTATGTCCGTGATATCGTGAATCATTTTTATGGTTGCTGCTTAAAGTAGACTCTGGAAAAACTCGGGTCTGTGAAAGTCGGGCTTCTCGGTGTCGATGGGGAAGGCGCTCAGGTAGTGGGGCGTCTTGGCCTTGTCGGCGCACTTGTAGAGATTACCTTCTAGGGCAACGCCTTCGAAACTGCTCATGCTAAAAATTTCGGGCGGAATGGTCACCGTGATTCCCCAGCATGTCAAATTCCCGGCTACACTGGCCAACTGCTTCACCCGGGTGATTTTGGCGAGAGTCTCTGTTGACAATTTTTCACGGTCTTGCCTGCCCGATCCCCGCGCCGCTAAAATAAAACCACGGCTAGTGATTTCAAAATTGAAGTATTCCGCAGGATTCTTGGGGTTCCGTAGAAAAATCTCCACGCAGGAATCTTCCCAGCTGGAGCCGTTGTCTTCACGGACTTCGGCCCTGAAACAGTCCATCGGCTCTTCCACTATGAATTCCACCTGGAGGGCCCCGTTTACACAGGTTGCTTGTGCCTGTACGGCGGGTAAGGTGATTCCCTGGTTGGCATCCCATGAAAGGTTTGGTTTCAGCAGCATGGCGTCCCCGGTGATTAATCAGTTTTTTAGTGACTAAAATATATGATTAATCACTTGGGCTGGGTGTGATGCCATTGGAAATTCCCCGAAAAAAGCGAATTCGCTCTTTGGCATGTTTTTTGCATCTACGGCTCCGTCCAAACAACAAACAAAAGGAGGCCTTATGGCTAAGACAAACGAAAAACAAAAAACGGTTGAAGTAGAGAAGGAAATCGCCTTCGACTGCCTTGCGGTAACAAAGGTAGATGTGTGGCCCTTCAAGGAAGGTGCCGACATGGGCCACATGAAGGGCTATGCCCAGGTGGTGCTCAATGAACAGATGGTGCTTCGCGGGCTCCGCGTCATGGATGGTGAGTATGGTCTGTTTGTGAGCTATCCTAACGACCCGTTCTTCAAGGGGGATGATTACCGCAACATCTACCATCCCATCACCCGCAAGCTTCGTGAACATATCGAAAATTGCGTGCTGGAAAAATACCAGGCCGCAGTGGCAGCGTAAGCTATGTTCAGGAGAATCCGTTCTTACTGCCTGCTGGGCATCAAGGCGATTCCGGTAAGCGTCGAGGTGGATGCCTCCCTGGGGCTTCCGGGGTTTACCCTGGTGGGGCTCCCGGACAATGCGGTAAGGGAATCTCGGGAGCGTGTCGTTTCGGCGATACGCACCGTAGATAAGGTGGTGACAGGTTTCCGGACTACCGTGAATCTGTCGCCCGCGGATTTGCGAAAGGAAGGTAGCGCTCTGGATTTGCCCTTGGCCATTGGGCTCCTGACCGCTACTGAAGAAATATCGGTTCCCCGTTTAGAAGAGTGTGTTTTCGTCGGGGAGCTCTCCCTGGATGGTCTCTTGAAGGGTGTCCGGGGGGTCCTCTCCATCGCTATGGATCTTGTAAGGGACAGGAACTCCATTCTGGTAATCCCCAGGGAGAACGAGCAGGAGGCTTCCCTGGTGGAGGGCCTTCGTTATATCTGTGCGGACTCCCTGAAAGAATGTATCGAAATTTTAGAACAGAATAATGAAGAACTTGTTTGCTGTGCTCGCGGACTTGAACGGCAAGAGTTTGTATCCGGCCTGGATGTTCCGGACTTTAAGGACGTGGTGGGTATGGAAGGTGTTAAGCGGGCCCTGGAAGTGGCGGCTGCCGGCGGTCACAATTTTCTCCTGGTCGGTTCGCCGGGCGCAGGCAAGACGCTTTGCGCCCGGTGTCTTCCGGGAATCCTGCCGGAAATGTGCGACGAGGAAGTGCTAGAGACCACCCGCATCCATTCTTGCGCCAGAAGTCCCGGTAATGCGGGCCTGTTCCGCCCTGTGCTGGTACGGCCCTTCCGGACGCCCCACCACAGTGCTTCCATGGTGGCTCTTGTAGGTGGTGGGGCGCGTCTGCTACCCGGCGAGGCAAGCCTTGCCCATAATGGCGTTCTGTTCCTGGACGAGCTTCCCGAGTTCAACCGCTGTGTCCTGGAAGCTTTGCGGGAACCTATGGAAGAAGGGGAGATTTCGGTGAGCCGCGCCAGCGGTACGGTGGTGTGGCCCGCTCGCTTTATGATGGGAGCCGCCATGAACCCCTGTCCCTGCGGTTACTCCATGGACCCGAAGCGGGTGTGTACTTGCCTGCCCGATGCCCGCAAGCGTTACCAGGAAAAAGTGTCGGGTCCGCTTCTGGATCGTATAGACATTCAGGTGTGCGTACCGCCGGTAGAACCGTCTCAATTCGCCAGCAAGTCCACCGCCGAGCCGTCCGCCGTCATCCGCAGCCGGGTCTGTGCCGCCCGAAAGCTCCAGCAGGACCGTTTCGTCGGGCTGCCTTTCCGGTGCAATGCCGACATGAATTCCGAGACGGCTCGTCGGTTCGCCTATATGGATAAGACTACCGAATCCTTTGCCGTGGCTTCTGCTGAAAAGATGAACCTGAGTGCCCGAGGGTATTACCGCTTGCTGAAGGTGTCCCGCACCATTGCAGACTTGCGCCATTCGGAGTCTGTGGGAATACCGGACTTGGCCGAAGCATTACGCTATCGGGCTTTTCGCGGTTAGGGATTGAATGGTTGAGAAAAATGTGTAGTGTGAAGTGTGTGGTGTGAAATTACTCATCCCACATTACACATTTCACATTGTTTTTTTTCTATCTCGTTACCTTAATGCAGGCTTCCGCGCCCTTGCTCTGGGGGATGGCGTTAGGCTTGCTTACAGACACTTGTGCTGCCTGGGTCTTGGGGTAGTGGTCCAGAATGAACTTCGCTGTTTCCAGTACCAGGGTCTCCACTAGTTGGAACTTGCTTTCCTTGATGAATGTCTGCAGGTGTTCTGCCAGCTGGGCGTAGTCGATGGAGTGGATTAGGTCATCGTTCCTGGCGGCCAGGCTAAAGTCCAGCCACAAGTCCACATTTAACACCACGGGCTGTACCGCCTCCCTTTCAAAGGGAAGCGTTCCTATAATGCAGTCAAACTGCAGGTCTTTGATAGAAATGCAGCCGCTTTCGACTACCATACGTAGAGCACGATGGCGGCAGTCAGGCTGAGTCCAGCCACGCCGAACCAAATATTGCGGGCCATGGCGTAAGAATCCTGGGTCTTCTTGTTGGTCTTCTTGCGCTTCTGGAGCTCGGCGATGGTGTAGCCGCCACCAAGGTCGGCCTTTTCGATTACCGCCGTTCGGCAACTCGCGACAACCTTTCCTTCGCTATCCATGCAAGCCCTGTCCACTTCGGCAAGGATGGACGATTCCACTTCGTCCAGGTCGTCATAGGCATCCTTGGCTTCGTTGGACTTCATGTGCTGGAGAACGCCCATGACGGCGGAACCTACGAACACGGCGGCCAGGCCCACGGCGGACCAGAAACGGACTTCGTCGGCAACACCGAAGCGGTTGGTCACATCGCTGGAGGCGTCATAAGCGGCTTGGTCTCTGTTGTCGGCTTCTTCGTTGGAAGAGTCTACATCGCCGGCAACATCGTACTCTTCTTCGTCATCTTCGTCTTCTTCTTCGCAATCGGGATCGTCTTCTTCACATTCTTCTTCTTCAGCCTTTCCGCTCGCGCCTTCGTCGGCCGCGGCGAATTCCGCATCGTCATTTGCAGGGGTGGCGGAATTGAGCTGCACGGGGGAACCATCAATAAAGGCGATTGCAGTAGTTGCACCCGGGATAAATACGGATTTACCGTCGAAATAGACCTTTTCCACATCGTCGGTGGCGGGCATGCCACGGCGGGGGTAGAGCTTCGCCTTAACCAGGGCCGAATAGTCCGTACCTTCAGGGGCGGTCAGGGCGGTCATAGAGCTAAGGTCTCCCGCTCCACCCTGGTAGATTTGGTAGGCAGGCGGCTGCTCACCAAAGGGATCGGTGAACTTTTGGCGGACTACCAGGCGTCCTTCTTGGAGGGTGGCGACCTCTTCTACGGGAATGGTCTTCAGCTCACCGCCGAATTCGGCGGTAATCATTTCGTCCGGGGACCCAGGATCCTGGGCGGCAAATTCTTCAATATCGTAGGGACCGGCAAAGGCGGCGGCCACAAAAAGACATATCGTCGCTAAAAACGAACGCTTCATTTTTCACTCCAATAATAAATACCCATTGAAATATATAAAAAAAAACGGGAAATGTTAATTTTTTGCCATAAAACCCCGTTTTGACCCCGTCTTTTGGACCCTGAACCTTATTTTTGGGGGGATATTGCCTTTTTTAGGTGAAAATTCTACTTTTTAGCCCGTAAATTTTAACCCCAAAAGAGGAATCCATAATGGCAAAGCTCTCTATCGAAGATCTCGAACTCGCCGGCAAGCGCGTGTTCATCCGTGTCGACTTCA
>CAMKNA010000049.1 GCA_946414075.1 uncultured Fibrobacter sp. | reverse complement strand
TGGGCCGCCTGATGGCCTCCGTCGTGGAAAACAGCCACGATGACTTCGGACCGATCTGGCCCAAGTCCATCGCCCCGTTCCAGGTGGAAATCGTTCCGATTGGCAAGGAAGCTGAACTCGTTGAACTCGCTGAAAAGTTCGAGAAGGAACTGGAAGCCGCCGGCATCGATGTGCTGGTGGATGACCGCGACGAACGCCCGGGCGTGAAGTTCAAAGACGCCGACCTGTGGGGTTCTCCGGTGCGCATTGCCATCGGCAAGAAGGGTCTCGCCAACAATGAGGTCGAATGGAAGTTCCGTAACGAGAAGGAATTCACCATGGTCAAGGTGGAAGACGTTGTCGCGAAGGCGAAGGCTTATTTCGCCGAATAAAAAGCGAAGGAAGGTTCTATGAGCAAGATTAAGGTCGCAACTTTGCAAGGCAAGTGGACAGGCGATTTCGATAGCAACAACGCCTGGTACATGGAACAGGCCCGCACTTTGAAAGGCAAGGGCTACGACTTGGTCGTGTTGCCGGAACTCTTCCACACGCCCTACTTCCCCTTCGAGGAGAACGCGGACTTCTTTGACCTTGCCATCACTAGCGACCACCCCATTGTGGGCCAGTGGCAGTCCATCGCGAAGGAACTGAACGCTGTCGTGGTGTTCCCCTTCTTCGAGAAGCGGGCCCGGGGCATCTACCACAATTCCGCCTTCGTGTTCGAGCGGGACGGCAGCATCGCGGGGCTCTACCGCAAGAGCCACATTCCCGACGATCCCGCCTTCTACGAAAAATACTACTTCATCCCGGGCGACACGGGTTTCGAGCCCATCAAGACAAGCGCAGGCACTTTGGGCGTGCTCATCTGCTGGGACCAGTGGTTCCCGGAAGCTGCCCGCATCATGAGTCTCAAGGGCGCAGATGTGCTCATCTATCCCACCGCCATCGGCTGGATGGATTCTGAGCCCAAGGAAATCTACCCGCGCCAGCAGGACAGCTGGATGACCATCATGCGGGGTCACGCCATTGCGAACCGCACCTTCGTGATTGCGGCGAACCGTGGCGGCACCGAAGGCCACCTCACATTCTGGGGCACGAGCTTTGCCGCCGCACCCGACGGCTACATCTTGGAAAAATGCTCCCCCGAATTCCTCGGAGTCTCTACCGTGGAACTCGACCTGGCCGAAACCGAGGAGAATCGCCGCTGGTGGCCGCATTTCCGCGACCGCCGCATCGATTTGTACGGGGATATATTGAAGATTTGGGGTGAAGGTTAGACGAGAGACGAGAGGCGAGAGACGAGAGACGAGAGAAAAGATGGCAAAAGTTGAAATTAGATACCCCGCCGAATGGGAAAAGCAGGAAGCCACCTGGCTTGCCTTCCCCCACAACAAACTGAACTGGCACGGAGAACGGGGCGTCAAGATACGCAAGTTCTATGTGGAACTGATTCGCACCATCAGTGAATTCCAACCGGTAAATGTGCTGATTCCAAACAAGAATTTCTTGACTCTCGACGAGAAGTTCGCCGTGGCCGACAGGCCCTTCCCCGCAAGTTTCATCATCTGCAAGACCGATGACATATGGATTCGGGACTACGGCCCGTTCTTCGTGAAAAAAGGCAAGGAGACCGTGATTTCGGAGACGGTCTTTAACGCCTGGGGCGCCAAGTTTCCGCCCTGGAAAAACGACAACCAGATTCCCGGGCGCATCGCCGAAATTTTCGAGTACAAGAAGGGCGTAAGCGTGCCCTACATCTTCGAAGGGGGCGCCATCGAAGTGAACGGCGACGGCCTGGGCATGACCACCCTGGATTGCCTCGTGGGCAAGAACCGCAACAAGGAAGCAGACCTGAGCGCTGTCATCAAGGCCATCTGCGAGATGCTGGGGCTCAAGGCCCTGCTGGTGCTCCCCAAGGGCCTTGTAGGCGACCACACCGACGGACACATTGACAACGTGGCCCGCTTCGTGGCTACTGACCGGGTGGTCATTCCGGCGGCAAGTCCGAGGAGCGCCAACGGCAAGTACCTGGAAGAGGCCCGCGCCTCCATTTTGGAATTCCTGAAAATCCATTATGGCAAAAAAGCCAAAGTGGATACCATTCCCCTGCCACCCCAGCGCAAGTTGCCCGATGGGCAGATCCTCCCGGCCAGCTACATGAACTACATCTATGTGAACGGCGGGTTAATTTATCCGAAATACGGGTGCGCTGCCGACAAGGTGGCCGAAGAATACTTCCGCAAGGTGTACCCCAAGAGAAAGATTATCGGACTAGACTGCCGTACCGTCATCGAAGAGGGCGGCAGCCTGCACTGCATGAGCAAGCACGAGAGTGCTTAATTAACGAGAACCGTTGCAATTACAGCGGCAGGCTCATCTGCCCTGTTTTCGGGTCTTTGATAGGTTCGGGCACGGATTTTGCGACCGGCGGCTCGACTGGCTCAGAAGGCGCGACTTTTGGTTCGGCAGGTGCGGAAGGCGCGACCTTTGGCTCGACAGACGCAGGCCCTTTTTTCTCCCTTGCGATGGCATCCTTCGCCAGCTTATCCACCGCCTCGTTCCACTTGACTCCCGTATGGGCAGCCACCTTCTCGAAACTCACCCGGTGGACCAATGGGCGGCAGGCCTCCACATATTTCTGGGCGATGGAGCTTTTGGCCTTCCACTCCCCCTTGGCCCAGCGCGCCACGCCCTCGTAGTCGTGGCATATCACGGCGGTCTTATCGTTGGCTTCCAGCCATTTCATGGCCTGAAAACTGGCCATGCATTCGCCGTCGATATTGCGGCTCTCTGCATCAAAGACGGTCACGCCAGAGCCTCGGGCAATCTCGGTGTCGTTTTCCACCACGATAAAGCCCCAGCCCGCCTTGGGGAACCCTTCCAGGAAGGATCCGTCTACATAGATGCGAAGTCCCTTGGGCACGGGAGCGGAGATTCCATCAATCCAGTTCTGCGCCTCGGCACGGCTTGGGAAAGCACGAAAAAGCACGCCCTTGACGCCATGGGTCAATTGCTGGCATTCTTCCCAAGAAAGCACGATTTTTCCGCCATCTGGCGCCTTTATCGCATAGAATTTCTGCTTGGCCATATGCCCAAATTTATATATTTTCGCATGAACTAAATTCTGGAGACCCTTTGAAACCTTCGCCGTATTTTGCCGATCGGTTTAAGTTCTTTTTCAAGCGATTCGCTAGCCCCGAGTCGCTCCGTCGGTGGTTCCTGAAACAGGCAGGCGAAGAATCCGGGGCCTTCAGTTTCCCAGATATTCTGAAGAACCACCCCAAGACCCTGGTGTTTTTGCCCCGGAAATTTGAAGATGCGGTGGCATTCCTGAGCCCCATGCCCAAGGAATGGTTCAACAATGTGCAATTCTGCGCCCACGAAAGTCTCCAGGCCCTGATTTCGGCCAAGCGGAGCCACGCCTTCTATTTCAGCGACATGGAATGCCGCTTCGGGGAGCCCGTATTTGAAGGAATCCAGGCAAAAATCGAGGCATATCAGCCCGAAGTCTGCATTTACCTGGACGAGCCCTTCTTCCCGAGGCTCTACCTGGCCAAAAAAAGTGGCGCTCCCTGCCGTATCGGATTCAACAGCGAATCCCTTTTCCCCTTCCTGAACCTGAGCCTGCACCCAGACCAGTCATCGGAAGCCATTCTCATCGCCAAGTACTACGGGGTGGCCTGATGTACAAGGGTTCGGGCAGTAAGATTGAAAACGGCGGCTATGCGGATTTGCACCTGCACACCCGCCTTTCCGACGGCACATTGTCTGTCGAGGAACTGCTTACCCTTTGCAAGCGCCGTGGACTCCGCTGCATTTCCATCACCGACCACGACAACCTGGACAGCTACAAGCTTGCCGAAGGCCCTGCCAAGGACATCGGGCTGGAAATTATCCCGGGAATCGAGATTTCCGCCGTCTGGCAGGGCAAGGACATCCACATCCTGGGCTACTTCTGCGACCCCACCAACCTGGCTTTGAACATGGAGATGGAGGACTTCGCCAAGCAGAGAATTACCCGTGTCAAGGCCATCATCAAGAAGCTGAACAGCCTGGGGATCGACATCACCTTCGAGAAGGTCCACTCCTACTGCAAGGGAAAGGTTATCGGGCGACCCCATATCGCCATGTCCCTGGTAGACGAGGAATACATCGGGAACTTCGCCGAGGCCTTCACCAAGTACCTTGGGGACGGCTGCATCGCCTTTGTGGAAAAGAAAGGGTTGAACCCCCAGCAGACCATTCGCCTTATCGAAAACGCAGGCGGCATCGCGGTACTCGCCCACCCCTACAAGTCGGGACTCAGTGACGAGTTCATCGAGAACATGGTGGAATGGGGGATCCAGGGCATGGAAATCTACAGCCCCGCCCAGAAGGGCGCCGTTGCGCGCAAATACAAGGAAATGGCCCAGCGTTTCGGACTGGTAGGAACCGGCGGTTCCGACTTCCATACCGAAAGCAGCAACTACATGCCGGGCTGCATGAAAATGCCCTATTCCGTGGTACAGGCCCTACGGGAGCGGCGCGAGAAGTCCAGAGCGGAATGGTTCTAATGGCATCAAGACTTGCAAGAATCCTGCTTGCCGTGATGGCACTTCCGCTTGTGCTATGGGCTCAGCCTATGGAGCCCAAGGTCTACACGCAGCCCAGCCCGCAGGACTCCATGTGGGACTCCCCCGACAGCCCTGACCCCGCCGTCCGTGAAAACGACGCCGGTCGTTGGGTCATGGAACTCCGGGAACTGATGGAGCGGACCTACGATGTGTCGGGCCAGAAGGCGGAATGGGTGCTGGGAACATCTATTCTCGGAAACCCGGAACTGGACCCCTTTGCCTTTGGCATTGGGAGTCTGAGTAGGCGTTTTCCCAGCAAGCTTGCGGGCATCTATACCACGAGACTGGGCTACGACGGATCCACCCTGAGTCTGAACGGCGAAAACGGCATTCTTACCGAACTTAGGCATGGGACTCCCGTAGACACCCCTGTCACAGACCTAGCGTGGGAACGGGGCGCTTTTAGCGGAAACGCCCTGCGTCTTGACTTTAGGCGTATCATCACGGACTCCGTGGCCCTGGACTTTGGACTCCAAAGCCGTTCCAACAAAGACAGCAAGGAATACGAATACCAGAATGTGACCCATTCCCCCTATTTCTCGTTGGGCCGCGATTCTACATCCATTCCATTTGGCGGCAGGAACATCGCCATGAACAGCATCCATGTGCAGCCCATGCTTACTTGGCATTTCGGGTTCGGCAAGGCCTTCGTCAAGATGAACTACATGGATTTGTACAACGCGGATAACTCTACCCACAAGGTGATCCTAGACTCCCTGGATAAATCCAAAAGGACTTTCCAGACTGACCCCTACGGCATTTCCATTGAAAGCAGGGGCTACGGTACCGGTTTGGAGCTCTACCCCATTAAAAAATTCACCATCAGTACCAGTATTTATTCCGGGACGCACGAGATTGAAGAAGATTCCCTACCCCATTTGTACAAGGGCGATTCCACCTGGACCGACACCCTTGGCAGGCAACATATTGACACCGTGTACTATGACACATTGAGAGAGTACACCTACGAAACGCTCCTGGGCGACTTTGGACTCCAGTACAACACCCTGTTCAATCCGGCACTCAAGTTCCAGTATGAGTTCCTGGACGGCTACGAATACTTTGAAGAATACCGAAAGCAACACCTCCAAGACAGAGAAATTGGCTACCTGGAGCTATCGGACACCCTGGGGATACTCCAGTTCCGCACCCAGGCAGGGCTCCAACGCAATAGTTCCATAAAAGACGAAGAAGACTACGCCAAAGCCTATTCCGCAGACGCCACCCTTAATCTTCCCTTCCATTTCAGAGTCAACGGTTCCATCCGCAGGGACAACAAGTTCCCCGACTTGAACCAATTGGCCTTCATGGATGCCGGACGAATCACATTCCCAAACGAGAACCTAAAATACGAAAAGCGCAAAAGGAAGACCCTAAACATCGGGTGGTACTCTCGTGAAGTCTTTTACGGAATCGGAATTCGGCACGAAAAGGTGAAAACCCCTATTAGGCAACGCTGGGTTACCGAGAACCTGGAATCCGTAGAGAAAGCCTTCCAGTGGGTCAACCTGAAAAAGGCAGAAACCTGGGACTGGATGCTGCAAACGGGACTACGCCTGGGCAACTGGAAATTCTACTTGGAACGGGGTCAGGTACTCGACCGAAAAATCAAGCTTATCGATACTCCGGAACTGTACTACAAAGGCAGCATCCATTGGCAAAACCGATTTGTGGAAAAGCGTCTGGGCGTGAGCGTCCGTGTGGACTGGCAATGGTTCGACCACCGCTACGACTGCACCATCAACGAGTTTGGCGAGCCCGAACTGGAGCTGATGAAGCACTATTTGGCCCTGGATTTCGAAGCCCGTATGCAGATCCTCTCCTTCGAGCTTTACAATCGCATCGAGAACTTGAACCACAGCATTTACATGCCGGAATCCGGCTACACCCCCGAAGGTCTCCGCTTCGCCTACGGCATCGTGTGGACGTTTAGGAATTAGGTTTATCAAATGTCCGAAACACGCGCAACCGATTTTTCCCGATATTTTGAGCTAAAAAAGCAACTAGAAGAAGCCAGCCGCCTTTACTACAAAGACGGTTACTCCCCTATGAGCGACCAGGATTTCGATTTTGGTCTCAAGGAGATGGAGGCTCTAGAAGCGAAGTATCCGGAATTGCGGGGGAACGCATCTCTCACCCAGCATGTAGGAAGCGACCTGACCAACGACTTCGCGAAGGTCAGCCACGCCGTTCCCATGCTGAGCATAGCGAATGTGTACAGCGCCGAAGAAATGGCGGAGTTCGTGAAGGCCGCTGAAGAGGGGATTGCGGGCCGCGGCCCCCACACCTGGATCTGCGAGCGTAAAATCGACGGAGTCTCCCTTTCTCTGGTATACGAGAACGGGCGCCTAAAGCAGGCGGCCACCCGTGGCGACGGCGCACAGGGCGACGATGTGACGCTGAACGCACTCACCATCGCAGACATTCCCGAAACCCTGGATGCAGGGAGACTAAAAATCGACCCGTCTGAAATCCCACAAGGGACCTTCGAGGTCCGTGGCGAAGTCTACATGGAACGGACCGCCTTCGAGAAACTGAACGACCGATTCGTACTGGAAGGCAAGAAGACCTTCCAGAACCCACGCAACACCGTCTCGGGCTCCCTGAAGCTCAAGAGCGTAGCGGAATGCAAGACCAGGCCCATGCGCTTTCTGGCCTACCACATTCCGCAAAGCAATAATAGTACCCACGAAGAGAACCTGCAACAGCTGAAAAAGCTGGGGTTCCATACCAACGACTACTGGACAGCAGAGAATGTCGATGAAATCATGAAGATTTCAGAGCAGATTGGCGAAAGCCGCGACAGCCTCCCCTTCGATATCGACGGCATGGTGGTAAAGCTGAACGACCTTTCCATGCAGCGGGCTCTGGGTACCACCAGCAAGAGCCCCCGGTGGGCCATCGCCTACAAGTTCAAGGCCGAACGGGCCTATACGCCCCTGCTTTCCGTAGAATTTCAAGTTGGCCGCACCGGTGCGGTAACCCCTGTAGCAAACCTTGCACCTGTGCGCCTGGCGGGTACCACCGTCAAGCGAGCCACCCTCCACAACTTCGACGAGGTGGCCCGTCTGGACCTGCACTACGGAGATACGGTGGGCGTTGAGAAGGGTGGCGAAATCATCCCGAAAATTACCGATGTCAAGAAGGAGCTCCGCCCCGCAGAAGCCATGCCCATCGTGGCGCCGGAGCGCTGTCCCGTCTGCGGAGAGACTCTCACCCACATCGACGGAGAGGTGGTGCTTCGTTGCGACAATTTGCACTGCAAGGCCATGGTGCAGTGTCTGTTCGAGCATTTCGTGAGCCGGGAAGCCATGAACATCGAGAACATGGGCCCAAGCCTAATCGCAAGCCTTCTTGAAACAGGCAAAATCAAGCGCATTCCCGACCTGTACCGCCTTACCGTCGAAGACCTGCAGAGCCAGGAACGCATGGCCGAGAAGAGCGCCAAAAATGTTTACGAAGCCATCCAGAAATCCAAGGACCAGAGCCTGGAACGGCTGCTCCACGGGCTGGGCATCCGCTTTGTGGGCCGTACCAGCGCCAAGAACCTAGCCAAGCATTTCCGCACCCTAGAAAAGATCCGCACCGCCACCATCGAAGACCTGCAGAACGTCACCGATGTGGGCGAACGCATCGGGAAGAGCGTCTACGACTTTTTCCACACGCCTGTCTACACCAACGAAGTGGATGAGCTTGTGGAACTTGGCTGCCCCACGGAATTCAAGGGTGTCATCAAGAGCCTGTTCCAGGGGCAAACCGCCGTCATCACAGGCACTCTCCCGGGCATGGAACGCGAAGAAGCCCGCCGGCTTATTGAAGAGAACGGCGGAAAGGTCAGCGGTTCCGTCAGCAAAAAGACCAGCTGGGTTCTGGCTGGCGAAGCGGCAGGCTCTAAGCTCACAAAAGCTAAGGAATTAGGCGTTCCCGTCCACGACGAAGCCTGGCTTATGGAGCAGATTGCGAACAGCGATAGCGGCGAAAGCGGCGATAGCTCTACAAGCCCCGAAAACGAAAAGCCCGCCGCACAAGGCAGCGGACAACTGAGTCTGTTCTAGGCAAGGCGCCGAGCGCCCCCGAAAGCCTATTCCGTCACCGCATTGACTTCGGCGGCGTTCACCACGCGAATTTCTATACGGCGGTTAGCCTTGCGGCCAGCCTCGGTGGAGTTGTCGGCCTTGGGCCTGCTAGGGCCGTACCCAACGGCAGTGACGCGGTCAGGAGAAATGCCCTTCTTGATCATATAGGCACGAACACTGGCGGCACGCTCTTCAGACAAAGTCTGGTTCAGCTCATCGCTACCTTCGGAACTGGTATGGCCTTCGATTTCCACCTTGGCCTTGGTATTGCGTTTTAGCCCTTCAATAGCGACATTTAATGTCTTGAGAGAACTGGGCACCAGCTCAGCACTGCCCGCCTTGAAAGTCACACCCGTCAGTTCGGCACGGGTGTCGTCGAACACCACCGTCACGCCGCCGGTGCTGGCCGTCAGGGAAACATAGGGAGTCTCACCGCACTCAAAAGGCCCGGTCAAACTTTCACAAAGAATCTTGTAGGAATCCTCGCGCGGAATATGGAAACTGACTTCACCGTAGGTATCCGTCGTCACCTTGATTTTGTTCTTAGGTTTCTTTATTCCCACAAAGGTCAGAGTCTTTTTGGCGTGGGGAACATCGTCATCGTTCACATAAGTGATGTTCAAAACCGCGTGGGTCTTGTTGGGGGTCAGTTCCTTCGCAAAGGTAGAAGGGACCGCAATCAAAGAGGCAACTGCCAAGGACAAGGCAAAACGAAAACCTTTCATATAAACTCCTGGAAATAACAACCCATACCCCTAGGAAAACACCTTGAGGCTATTTCCCGGAGAGCAACACAAATATAGTTTTTTATTCAGGGTATAGGCACACAACACTAGCTTTTTTCTACATTGGCGCTCCTTCGGAGCGCATGTAGTACGGCTCGGTCATGACAATCCGTGCAAGCACATAGACGCCTTTGGCGTCTATTGCTTCGGCTCAAAAAGTGTGAAAACTAGTTTTCGCACTTTGTTCGCCTTGCACACAATTGTCGCGACACTCGCCTTTTGCTACATTTGGCCACACCATGAGCGAAAACTACAAATACGGTTTTGTAACGGATATCGAGAACGAGGCCTTCGAGAAGGGTCTGAACGAAGATGTTATCCGCAGGGCTTCCAAGCTCCGCGGTGAACCGCAGTTCATGCTCGATTTCCGACTGAAAGCGTATGAAAAGCTCAAGACCATGGAGCAGCCGAACTGGGGCGAGCTGAGTTTTGCACCGGTCGACCTGCAAGACATCGTCTACTACTCCGCCCCGAAGACCAAGAAGAGCCACGAAAAGATTGAAGATGTGGACCCGGAACTCTTGGCCACCTTCGAAAAGCTGGGCATTCCGCTGGACGAACAGAAGCGCCTGGCTAATGTGGCGGTAGATGCGGTCTTTGACTCGGTCAGCATCTACACCAGCCATAAGCGGAAGCTCATGGAAATGGGCATTTTGTTCTGCAGCATTAGCGACGCCATCAAAGAATATCCCGAACTGATCGAGGAATACCTGGGCTCTGTGGTGCCTGCAGGGGACAACTATTTTGCAGCACTGAACAGTGCCGTCTTTGGCGACGGAAGCTTCGTGTACATTCCGCCTGGAGTCAAGTGCCCCATGGACCTTTCCACCTACTTCCGTATCAACAACAAGGAAGCAGGCCAGTTCGAGCGCACCCTGATTATCGCCGACGAAGGCGCTTCGGTGAGCTATTTGGAAGGCTGTACCGCTCCGGAATTCAGCAGCAAGCAGCTGCACAGCGCCATCGTGGAACTGGTGGCGAAGGACAACGCGAGCATCAAGTATTCCACCGTACAGAACTGGTACGCAGGCGACCGTGAAACGGGAGCCGGCGGTGTGTACAACTTTGTCACGAAGCGCGGCAAGTGTGCCGGCAAGAACAGCCGCATCAGCTGGACGCAGGTGGAAACGGGTTCCGCCATCACATGGAAGTACCCAAGCTGCGTGCTGCTAGGCGACAACTCCGTCGGAGAATTCTACAGCGTGGCCCTCACCAACGGGCACATGCAGGCCGATACCGGCACCAAGATGATCCACATTGGCAAGAACACCAAGAGCACGATCATCAGTAAAGGGATCAGCGCGGACTATAGCAGCAACGCCTACCGCGGCGAAGTGAACATTCACAAGTCGGCCACGGGTGCCCGCAACTACACCCAGTGCGACAGCATGCTGGTAGGCGACAAAAGTGCCGCCCACACCTTCCCCTACATCACGGTGGCCAACGCCAGCTCCACCACCGAACACGAAGCAACCACCAGCCGTATTAGCGAAGACCAACTTTTCTACTTCGAAAGCCGCGGCATCAAGCGCGAAGACGCCATCCAGGCCATGGTGGGCGGGTTCTGTAAGGACGTGTTCAAGGAACTGCCGGGCGAATTCGCCACGGAAGCAAGGCAACTTTTGACACTCAAGTTGGAGCATAGTGTGGGCTAGCAACCGCACAAAAATTCCAAACACCTTATTTTTGGCTTATATTCCCAAAATTGCCGTTTTTCTACCGAATTTTATAATAAATTGTAGATAATGGCAGTACAAGACCTGACATCCAACCAGAAGCATATCGTAGATGTGCTTCTCAAGAAGAATCCCGCCCTGAACCGCGAGATTCTGGAGAGTGCCATTGTCTTTATTGCAGAAGCCCACAGCGGCCAATACCGCAAGAGCGGCATGCCCTATACGGAGCACCCCTACGAAGTGGCCAAGATCCTTTCGGACTTGAAACAGGACCAGGCCACGGTCCTTGCAGGGCTGCTCCACGATGTGGTGGAGGATACCCCACACACCCTAAGTGAGATTTCAGAAAAGTTCGGCGACGACACTGCCTTCATGGTGGATGCCGTTACTAAGATTACCGCTGCCCAGCAGGAGAGCAAGACCGCCCGGAAGGCGGAAACCTACCGCAAGCTCATTACCGCCATGGCAAAAGACCCCCGGGTCATCATGATCAAGATTGCGGACCGCATCCACAACATGCGGACCATGCAGTACATGAAGCCCGAGAAGCGTAAGGCCATTGCCCAGGAGACCCTGGACATCTATGTGCCCCTCACCCACCGGTTCGGCCTGTACAAGCTGAAAACCGAACTGGAAGACCTGAGCTTCAAGTATGTGAATCCGGTAGAGTACCAGAAGTTGGTGGACGCCCTTATCGAGAATAAGGAAGCCCGCGAAAAGTACATCCAGTCTGTTATCGGGCCGCTCCAGATTAAGCTTGCCCTAGAAGACTTTGACTGCACCATCCAGGGCCGCACCAAGAACATTTACAGCATCTACAACAAGATGA
>CAMKNA010000048.1 GCA_946414075.1 uncultured Fibrobacter sp. | reverse complement strand
CGTCGCGGTAGAGGCGCTGGCAAGCGTATTCAAGCATGTAGCCGGAACCGCCGTGCACCTGGATGCTGTCGTAGGCGTTCAGGTTGGCGTATTCGGAGTTCATACCCTTCGCAAGCGGCGTGCAAGCAGAAGCGAGTTTCTGGTAGAGTTTGAGTTCTGCCTTCTCCTCGTCGGTGAGCTTGCGGGTGCGTTCGATGTCCTCGAGGCCCTTGTAGATGTCCACGTAGCGGGCTGTCTGGTACAGGAGTGCGCGGCCTGCGTCGAGGCGTGCCTTGATGTTGGAAATCATTTCATAGACGGCGGGGAAGTTCACGATGGCCTGGCCGAACTGCTTGCGGTCCTTGGCATAGGCGAGAGCTTCGTTGTAGGCCATCTGGTTGATGCCCACGGACTGTGCTGCAATGCCGAGACGTGCACCGTTCATGAGGGCCATCACGTACTTGATGAGACCGAACTTGCGGCGGTTTAAGTATGGAACTAATGGATTTATAGCCAACAAAATTTGGTCGTCCCCCTGGGGGCGGCTATTTTTGTTGTTATAATTTGTTTAGGTTTTATAGGGATGAGAATATGAAAAAAATTCAATGGATTTTGGCATCGGCGCTAGTCTGCGCATCGGCGGTGCTCGTGGCGTGCTCCAATAACGATGGCTCTAGGTCTTCGGAGGAAAAGCAGCCCATAGGCAATCTCTCCGAAAAGATTTTGGGCAAGTGGATTCATGTGGAAACGGATGGCGCTCCCGTGCTTACGAACCAGAAGTCCGTGCATACTTTTGTTCTGGAAGATTCCACCATAAGGGCTTATAACAGCCTGGCTATGGATGATGTGGGCGCCTGGTGGGAATTCCGCAAGCAGATGGATGTGGCGATAGACGGTAACAAGGTGACCGTGAAGGGCAAGTACGATAACGGCAAGTCGGTCATTACCGAAATGACGGTTACGTCTGTTACTGAAAAGGAAATGCAGCTCGATGCCAAGACAACGTTGTTCAATGACGGCGAGGCCTATGCGGTTATCGGTCCCCGTTCCGAGAAATATGTTCTAGTCGAAAAGGATTACAGTCAGGAAATCCTTGGCACCTGGGAAGGCCACATTACCAGCGATCAGTCTGCCTTCGATGACAGCAAGATGCATCGTTGGGAATACAAGGACGATGGCGCCTATCTCTATTTGGGTCTCGATGAAGATGGTGAATGGCAGGCCGATGTTAACTCCAAGGGAGACTACTTTGTAGACGGGAACCTGCTCTGTACCCGCTGGAAGAATGTGGGGGATTCTACGGAGCATCGTGAATGGTGGGAAATCGCTTCTATCAAGGATGGGGTGATGGAATGGACCGCCCTTCGCCGGAACGACCAGAATTCCGATTACACGGCGACCTTCAGCATGCGCCGCATCCAGGAACCCTAGGGTAAATTTTTAAATTAGCGGTACTATGTCTAAATTCAAACGTATTCTTCTCAAGCTCAGTGGCGAAGCCCTTGCAGGCGAAAAGGGCCACGGTATCGACAATGTCATCCTCTCTGACATGGCGTCTGAAATTGCGTCTATCGTCAAACAGGGTGTCCAGGTGGCGCTCGTAATTGGCGGCGGCAACCTGGTTCGTGGAATTTCCGCCTCCGCTGGTGGCATGAATCGCGCACAGGGCGATGCCATGGGTATGCTGGGTACCGTCATGAACGGCCTTGCCATGCAGGACGCTCTCGACAAGCAGAGTGTCGATTCCGTGGTGATGTCGGCTATTCGCATGGAACCGGTTTGTGAATTCTTCGACCGTCGTAAGGCCCTGAAGCTTTTGTCCGCGGGCTCCGTGGTTATCTTCTCCGCCGGTACGGGCAACCCCTTCTTTACAACGGATAGCTGTGCCGCGCTCCGCGCCATCGAAAGCGAATGCGACGTGATCATGAAGGCTACCAAGGTGGATGGCATCTATACCGCCGACCCGGTGAAGGATCCGACGGCAACCCGCTTCGATGACATCAGTTACAAGGAAGTGATTTCCCGTGGTCTCAAGGTCATGGACACTGCGGCGGTGGCGCTTTGCATGGAAAACAACATGCCTATCTTCGTGTTCAAGATGGAAAAGGGCAATCTCACGCGTGCCGCTATCGAAGGTGACCTTGGCACGCTGGTCCACTGCTAGGCTTTTACTTATATTTGACTCTAATACCTGTAACCTGTAACCTAGAACCTAACTATGGCAGAATATACCGAAAAAATGGACAAGGCCATTGAGGCCACCGAACGTGAATTTTCTAAGATCCGTGCAGGTCAGGCTAGCCCCGCTATCCTGAACGATGTGCGCATCGACTACTACGGCACCCCCACCCCGATTTCTCAGGTGGCGAAGATTTCTGTGCCCGAGCCCCGCATGCTGTTGGTGACCCCCTGGGAAAAGCAGCTGGTGGACACCATTGACAAGGCTATCCTTGCAGCAAACATCGGCGTGACCCCCATGAAGGACGGTAACTGCATCCGCGTGACGCTCCCGATCCTTACCTCTGAACGTCGTCAGGAACTGGCCAAGGTGGCTCGCAAGCATGCCGAAGAAGGTCGTGTGGCTATCCGCAATATTCGTCGTGATGCCAACGACGCCATCAAGAAGAACAAGGACCTGCCCGAAGACGAAGTCAAGAAGCAGCAGGACGAAATCCAGAAGGCGACGGATAAGTATATCGCGAAGATCGACGCCCTTCTCGCCGAGAAAGAAGCGGATCTCCTGAAGGTGTAGTTCGGAGCGGGCGTGGCTAACCAGCTTAGACATGTGGCCATCATCATGGACGGCAACGGGCGTTGGGCTCGGAGTCGCGGTCTTGAGCGCTTCCTGGGACACCGTAGGGGCACCCAGGCCACCATCGATGCCGTTGAGGTTGGCGTGAACCTTAAGCTGGAGCACATGACGCTCTATGTGTTCAGTTCCGAGAACTGGGGCCGCCCCAGCAAGGAAGTGGATTACCTGATGAACCTTCTCATTGAGATGGTGGTGAAGGAAATCCCCGATTTGATGGAAAAGAATGTGAAGCTCGTGGTTATCGGGAATATGGACCGCCTTCCGGAAAAGCCCCGGGCGAGTCTCCAGTCCGCCATCGATATGACGGCGAACAATACGGGTATGCAGCTGAACCTGGCTATTTCTTACGGCGGTCGGCTTGAAATAGTAGATGCGGCGAAGTCTATCGCCTCCCAGGTGGCAGCGGGGACGCTTAAGGTCGAAGACATCGACGAGAATTTATTTGCAAAGAATTTATACTTGAAGGGAGCCCCCGATCCGGATCTGGTGATCCGTACCGGTGGTGAATTCAGGCTTTCGAACTACCTGCTTTGGCAGGCGGCCTATAGCGAGTTCTATGTGACGGACACGCTGTGGCCCGATTTTACCAAGGAAGAGTTCATGAAGGCCGTGGAATTCTTCAAGACCAGGGAAAGGCGTTTTGGGAAGGTGTTGCATGAGTAATCTAGCACAGCGTTTGATAACGGCGTTTATCGCCATTCCGATAGTGTTCTTTCTGCTGTGGTTCAGCGACTACAGCCGTATTGGACTTATGTGTTTCTTGGCCGGCGTGGGCGCCTGGGAATGGGCGGGCATGGCCTCCAAGATGTACAAGGGCCCGGACACCCGTTACCTGTCTTTTGCGGCGTCCTTGGCGCTGACCCTTGCGTGGGCTCTTTCTGCGGGCGGCTACTTTGGTCTGCCTGCTGTGCCCTATGTGGTGGGTATGACCTTCCTGGTGATTTTTGCCATCTACATTGGGGTGGCATACGCCAGGGTGGAAATTGACCACCTGTTCCCCTGGTTGGTGATGCAACTGGGTGCTCCGCTTTATGTGGGGCTTTGGGGTGGCATGAATGTGCTTATGATGGGCACTGGTCGTGGTCTGGAGCATTGTTACGGATTTATCCTGGTGATGACTAGCGTGTGGCTTTGTGACACCGTGGCCTATTTTTTTGGAAAGTTCGCCGCTGGCAAGGGACCTTTCGGACGCCATCCTTTTGCGCCGAGTATCAGTCCCAAGAAGACCTGGGAAGGAAGCATTGCCGGTTCTATCGCGACCATTGCCTGGGTTGCCTACTGGGCCAAGTGCAGCGCCGCCCTTTCTAGTTTCGATGTGCAGTTCACTTGGGTTACCGCCATTGTCCTTGGCCTTTTGCTCACGGTGGCGGGCCAGGCGGGCGACCTGCTGATGAGTGCGCTCAAGCGTTGGAGCGGCACCAAGGATTCGGGAAACCTGTTCGTGGGCCATGGTGGCGTGCTGGACCGCTGTGATTCATTCTATCTCGCGGCTCCCATGCTTTACCTGCTCCTGGATTTCTTCAAGAACATTGCATAACATTTCTTGTGGCGAAAGCCGAAAAAAGGGAATTTAGGTTTATGAAGAATGTTGTTCTTTTGGGCGCTACCGGTTCTATCGGAACCTCCAGCGTCGATGTGATTTTGCAGCACTCCGATATTTTTAACCTTTACGCCGTAGCTGCCAACAGCAGTGTGGCGAAGGTGGCCGAAATCGTACGCAAGTTCAAGGTGGAACGGGTGTGCATGTTCGACCCGAATGCGGCAAAGGAGCTGGAAAAGGAGCTTGGCGTGCCCGTGCTGGCCGGTATGGAAGGCTTGTGCGAATTGGCTGCCGATCCGAAGGCCGACATCATCATCAATGCCCTGATGGGTGCCGTGGGTTGCCTGCCTACCATTACCGCTATTGAACACGGAAAACATGTGGCCCTTGCCAACAAGGAGACCATGGTCATGGCGGGCCCCGTCATCTGGGACAAGCTTGCCGAGAATCCCAAGTCCTTCATTACGCCCATCGATTCCGAGCACAGCGCTATTTTCCAGTGCCTTTCGGGACGCCCCGAAAAAGAGGTGGAATTCTTGGAGATTACCGCTTCGGGCGGACCTTTCCGCGAATGGCCCATCGAAAAGTTCGAAAGCATCACCGTGGCCGACGCCCTGAATCACCCCGTGTGGAGCATGGGCAAGAAGATTACCATCGATTCTGCTTCCATGATGAACAAGGGCTTGGAGGTTCTGGAGGCGCACTTCCTGTTCCATATTCCCTATGAGCAGATCAAGGTGGTGGTGCATCCGCAGTCCATGGTGCATTCGTTGGTGCAGTTCCGGGATGGCTCCCTCATGGCCCAGCTGGGTGCCCCCGATATGCGTATCCCCATCCAGGTGGCCCTTACCTGGCCCGACCGCCTGCCTCTCGAGACCAAACGCCTGGACTTGCCGACCCTTGCAAAGCTCACCTTCTTTGAACCGGACTTTAACAAGTTCCGCTGCCTTGCCTTGGCCTTTGAAGCCGGACGCCGTGGCGGCATTGTGCCTGCCATGATGAACGCAGCCAATGAGGTTCTGGTGGACGCTTTCCTCAAGGGGAATCTGAAGTTTACCGACATCCCGCGGCATGTGGAAACCATTATGGCTGGTGCTCCGACTGTTTCTGGACACCTGACCCTGGACCAGGTTCTCGAAGCCGACGCCGAGGCCCGCAAGCTGACCGCTGCGTTGATAAAGTAAGTCTTAAATGGAATCAATCCTGAGCAACATCCTGATGTTCGTTCTGGGTCTTGTGGGACTCAGTTTCTTGGTGACAATTCACGAGCTTGGGCATTTTTTGGTGGCCAAGTGGAACAATGTCAAGGTGAATACCTTCAGTATTGGCTTTGGTAAAAAGCTTGTCAAATTCCGCCATGGCGAAACGGAATATTGCCTTTCGGCTATCCCTTTTGGTGGCTATGTGGCCATGGCGGGGGAGAACCCGGACAAGCTTAAGGAAGGCCAGGTCCCCGACGAAAGGGATTTTGTGGCCAAGTCCGTAGGTGCCCGCGCAGCCATTGCCTTCGCAGGCCCCTTCATCAACATCGTGTTTGCCTTTGTTTTGTTGATGGTGCTCTACATGGTGGGTGTTCAGGAACCCGACAACAAGAACCTGATTGTGGGTTTTGTGGCGGGGGATTCCTCGGCGGAGATTGCGGGAATCATGCCTGGCGATACCATTACCGCCATGAACGACGAACCCACCCAGGGCTGGGACGATTTCCGTGAGAAGATAGGCGTGAGCCTTGGCGCAGAGGTGGTGCTGGAAGTCCATCGCGGTGGCTTGCCCATGAACATTACCGTGGTTCCCCAGGAGCTGGTGATTCCGGCACAGGATTCAACGGGAAAGCCTATCAAGATGGGCATTGGCGATATTGGAATATATCCTAGGAACCGTGTCATCGTGCGTTTACCTCCTGTAGAAGGTTCTGCGGCGGCCAAGGCGGGCATTGCCCAGGGTGATACCATCTTTGAGATCAACGGTGAACATATTTCCCGTTACGAAGAGGTGGTGCGCATCATTGATGGTAGCAAGGGCGAAACTGTGAATGTAACTGTTATTCGTGGCGGGGACACTCTTACCAAGCCGCTTACGCCAGCCTATAACAAAGAATACGACCGTTATATGGTTGGTATCCAGATGGGCTATGTTCTCTTCCATGAAACCAAGACGGTGCGTCGCGGGCCTATCGAAGCCTTTACCAAGACATGCTCTACCAGCTGGAAGATGACCACCAGCATTTTCCGCTATTTTAAGCGTATGTTCCAGGGCCAGGTCAAGGTAGACGCTTTCTCGGGTCCGGTTTCTATCGTGGCTGTGATGGGCAATGTGTGGATGAGCGGCTTCCAGGACTTTCTGATGCTCTTGGCGTTAATCAGCATCAACCTGGGCGTGATGAACCTGCTGCCCCTGGCGATTACCGACGGTGGTTTGCTCATGTTCCTTGGGCTTGAGAAACTTCGTGGCAAGCCCCTGTCTACAAAGACCCAGAGTGTTATCCAGAACATTGCTGCCGCCTTCTTTATCACGTTCTTCGTGTTTATCACGATTCTTGACTTCGGCAAGCTTTCGCTGTTCTTGAAGTAGGCTTATTTTCCTTTGTGACGCTTATTGCCGAACTGTGCGGCGCGGCGTTCCCTGCGGGCGGAATTTTCCCAACGGCCTTTTTCACCGGTCTTTTTGGGAATGATGGAAGCGGTCCTATTGTTGCGCTTCTGCTGTTCTCGCTCACGGTATTCGGCGTTGGATTCCCGCTCCTTGCTGGGGAAGAATTCCTTGCCTTCGGCCTTAGCGCTGCGGCTTAGAAGCAGACGCCCGATTTTGCCCAGCTTGAGCCGTTCCAGCGTGGCGCGGATTTGCGGGCGGTTCTCGGGAATGTACCAGAAGAAGAACTGGCGCTGGCTCTTCTTTTGTTCCGGCGTTTTCGCTACGTAGAGCGGTTTTCCGTCGGGAGTCATTTCGGAGTAGAACATCTCCGTGGCGATGGTCATGGGCGTAGGCGTAAAGTCCTGCACCTGCTCCAGTTCGAACCCAAGCTGTTTCGTTTCCAGCGCGAGTTCAGCCATGTCGGCCTCGGTACACCCGGGGTGGCTACTGATAAAGTAGGGAATGATTTGCTGGCGTTTGCCGATTCGTTTGCATTCGTCGTCAAAGAATTCCTTGAACTTGTGGAACAGCGTAAAGCTGGGCTTGCGCATGAGTTTCAGGACTTCGTCGCTGGTGTGCTCGGGGGCCACCTTTAGGCGGCCGCTTACATGATAGTCAATGAGCTCCCGGGCGTATTCCTCGTGGTCTTTGCGTAGTTCTTCGTCGTTTGTCTCCTGCAGCAGCATGTCGTAGCGGACGCCGCTTCCGATGAACAGGTGCTTTACCTTCGGGTGGTTGCGCACTTCTCGGTAGAGCTCCAGGAGTTCCTTGTGGTGGGTGTCCATGTTGTCGCAGATCTTGGGCGTGAGACAACTGGGCCGAGCACATTTCTGACAACGGCTCTGGTCACGGCCCCGCATGTTGTACATGTTGGCGCTTGGGCCTCCTAGATCGGTGATGGTACCGGCGAAGCCGTCCATCTTGGTAATCAGATCCACTTCGCGCAGAATGCTTTCACGGCTACGGCTGGCGATGAACTTTCCCTGGTGTGCATTGATGGCGCAGAAACTGCACCCGCCAAAACAACCCCTGTGGGTGTTGATGCTGAACTTGATCATGTCGAAGGCGGGAATGGCTCCGCGCTTCTTGTAACGGGGGTGGGGCTCACGGGCGTAGGGGTATTCAAAGCTTTCGTCCAGCTCGCCATATTCTAGCGGAGGGTAGGCGGGGTTGATGACTACGGTCTGTTCCGCTACATCTTGCAATATACGACGCTGGAACCACTTGTTGCATTCGATGTCCACCTTGCGGCAGTTTTCGATTTGGTTCCGCTTGCTGGCCAGGCATTCTTCGTAACTGGCCAGGCGCAGGTCTTCCCAGTTCTTGTTCTTGGGAACATCTCCTTTTGGTGCCAAGTAGGCTGTTTGGGGTACGGAATTCAGGCTTGAAAAGGGTACGCCCTTTTTTAGGAGCCGTACGATTTCCTTTAGGGGTTTTTCGCCCATGCCATACACCAGAATGTCAGCCTGGGTATCGAAAAGGATGCTGGGCTTTAGTCTGTCACTCCAGTAGTCATAATGGGTCACCCGGCGCAGGCTTGATTCCAGCCCGCCAATCAATAGGGGTACATCGGGGTAGAGCTTCTTTAGAATCTTGGCGTAGGTGTAGGTGGCGTAATCCGGGCGGAACCCCGCCTTGTTCCCGGGAGTGAAGGCGTCGTCGCTGCGCAATCTTTTTGCGGCAGTGTAGTGGTTCACCATAGAGTCCATGCCGCTACTGATGGCAAAGAACATCCGGGGCTTGCCTAATTTCTTGAAATCCCGCAGGTCGTCACGCCAGTTGGGTTGGGGGAGTATGGCCACCCGCAATCCTTCATGTTCGAAAAGCCTGCCCACTACGGCGTGCCCGAAACAGGGATGGTCCACATAGGCGTCGGCGCTGACGATAATCACATCTACATAGTCCCAGCCGAGTTCGTCCAGGTCTTCCTTGCAGATGGGTAAAAATCGCGGGTCGTAATGGGCCATAAGGGTAAATTTAGAAAAGTAGGTACTTCGCCACTTGTTCCCGGACTTTGTTTCCGCGGACCTTACCCAACAAAAGTTCTATGTCTTCGATGGGGGCTGCCATAAAGGCTTCGGCACTCTTGAAACGGCTCAGAATCTTGACGCGGGTCTCGTGGCCCACGCCGGGCATCTTCAGCCATTCTACTTCCAGGTCTTTCTTTCGCTTGCTCCGCTGGTAGGTGATGGCGAAACGGTGGGCTTCGTCGCGGGCGTTCTGCAAAAGTTTTAGTGCAGGGCTGGTGCGGTGCAGTACGATAGACTTTCGGTCGTCGGGAAACACGATTTCTTCCAGGCGCTTAGCTAGGCCTATAAGCGGTAAGTCCTGGTCGTGGCCAAGCTCTTTCAAAATCTGCATGGTGGCGTCCACTTGGCCCTTGCCGCCGTCGCATACCCACAGGTCGGGCATGGGGATTCCCTCGTCTTCTAGCCTGCGAATACGGCGGGTCATGACCTCTCGCATGCTGGCGAAGTCGTCTACGCCTTCCACCGTCTTGATGATAAACTTGCGGTAGTTGGCCTTGTCGGGTTTGCCGTTCTTGAAGGCCACTAGGCTTGCCACGGTGTTGGTTCCCGAGAGGTGGGAAATGTCCACGCATTCGATGCGGAAGGGCGTCTTCTTTAGGCCGAGAACTTTCTGTAACTCAAAGACGCTCTGGTCAATCTCGCTGTACTTTTGGACTTCGGCCCGCATCTCCACAAGGATCATGTCGGCGTTGGCGGCGGCAAGCTTTAAGAAGCCCACCTTTTCCCCACGCTGCGGATTTGTGAATTTTACCTTCCGCCCGGCTTTGCCGGAAAGGGCGTCTGCTAGCAGTTCCGCATCTTCGGGGAGCGCGATGTCGGTGACAATTTCGGCGGGAATCAGGGGGGCATCCATGTACCAGGGCAGAAGCATCTGGCGTAAAATTTCGGTTTCGTCGTCTTCCAGCTTGCACTCCAGCTTGTAATGCCGGCGGCCCATGAGCACGCCTGAGCGGTATTCCAGAATGACCGCTGCCGCCATGGAGCCGTTCCGCCGCAGGGTCAAGATGTCCAGGGAAAGTCTCGGGTCGCTGGTGTCCGTCTTCTGGTGGACTCCCGTGGCTTGCAGCGCCTGGATGGCGTCCCGCTTCTTGCCCGCCGTCTCGAAATCCAGGTTTTTGCTGGCTTCTTCCATTTCCCGCTGCCAGGTTTCCAGCAGGTCGTCCCGCTTTCCTTCTAGCAGGAGCCTTGCCTGTTCCACCTTTTCGTGGTAGGCTTCTTCTGAGATGAGTCCTGCGCAGGGGGCGTCGCAGCGGCCGATATGGTAGTTCAGGCAGGGCCGCTGGGGTTTTGCGAGAGGCAGTTTTAGCTTGCATTCCCTTATATGGAAAAGCCTTGCCGAGAGATCCGTGAGCTGGTCTATCATACGGGACCCCATGAAGGGGCCGTAATACTGGTTGTCGTCTTTGTGGACGGAGCGGGTCAGGAAAAGCCTGGGGAAGGGTTCCTTCACGGAGAAGGCCAGGTAGGGGAAATGCTTATCGTCTTTCAGCAGGACATTGTACTTGGGGGTATGCTTGCGGATGAGATTGGCCTCGAGAATCAGGGCCTCTTCCTCGCTTTCGGTGATGATCCACTCGATATCCCGAATGTGGGGGAGCATCAGGGTTGCCGCCCGGTGGCCTGTGTGGTCGGACCCGTCGAAGTAGCTCCGGACCCGGTTCTTGAGCACCTTGGCCTTGCCGATGTAGATAATCTTCCCCTGGGCGTTTTTCATGATGTAGACGCCGGGGAGGGCGGGAAGTTCCGCTAACCTACGCTCGATATGTTCGCCGAAATGGTCCATCTTCCTGAAAATAGCAATTCTTGAAAAAACAGTGCTTTTTTCTTACCCTTTTACGAAATTTTTATATATCTTTTTAAGGGGGGTATTTCCCCAGGATTTACGGAGAAAAAATGAACCTGGAAAATCTGAACGTTCTTTCACAAAAGGTTGATGGCGTCTTGTCTACGGTACGGGGCTTGCGTCAAGAGGTTTCAAGCTTAAAGTTGCAGCTGGCCGAAGCCCAGGCCGGCTTGCAGGATAAAGAGTCCCTGCTCCAGACGGCTAATACGAACCTGGCTGAATGCAGGGCCGCTCTTGATGTTCGGGCGAACCAGGCGGCGGTCCAGGCCGAAGCCCTGAACAAGAAGGAGCTTTCCCTCCAGGAAGTGACGCAGAAGTTGGAACAGGCGAAGTCTGACTTGGCTGCCCAGGAACAGAAGTTTGCATCGCAGGCGAATGTGCTTTCCCAGAAGGAAACGGTGCTTGCCGGGAAAGAAGCCGAGCTTGCTGAAAAGGTTGGTCTTCTGGCTCAGAAAAACCAGGAGCTGGAAGCAAAGACCAAAGAGCTTGCCGCAAAGGACGAAATGGTGAATGAGCGGGACATGTCCCTGAACCAGAAGGATGTGGAACTTGCAGACAAAACGGCGCTGCTCGCCCAGAAGGATGAAGAACTTGCCCAGTTAAAGCAGGAACTTGCCGAAAAGGGCGCGGCTATTGCTGACAAGGATGCAGACCTTGCCAAGAAGGCTGAAGAATTAGCACAGAAGACGGCGGAGCTTGCCCAGAAGGATGAGACCATCCAGAACCAGGCCGATGAGATTACCGAAATCCAGGACAAGTTCAAGCAGCTTCTTGCCACTATCGAGAAGGAGTTGGGGTCCGAGTTCCCCGTAGACGAATTTATTGCCCCTTCGGCCACCATCGCTACGGCGACTGTAGCTGAAGACACCTTCACCGAACCGGTTCAGGAACAGACGGAACTGAATTTCGAAGAGCCACCACAGGAAGAACCTGCCGCCACCCCGACGGATGATTTCGAGATGCCTGCAGAGGATGTCGCTAAGGAAGAACCTGTCGCTGAAGAGACTGCAGCCGCGGAGCCCGCATTTGAAGAGCCTGCTCCACAGGCGGCAGAATGGTCGCCTGACCCGCTGTTGCAAGAAGAACCCGCTGCGGAAGAACCTGCAGTTGAGGAACCTGCTCCCGAAGAACCAAAGGACGAGTTTGTGGAAGACCCGAGCCTTGGTCCTATCGTGGATATGACCATGTCCAGGGATGATGAGGAGGAAGAACTCCCCGAGATTCACGCTGCAAACGAGAAGGACGATGATTTGTTCGCGGGTCGGGAGGGCTCGCAAGGAAATTTTTTCGGCTAAAATGGCTGATGGACGATGATCCATTCGGCGTAGGAATGCGATAATGGCAGATTTGAATACACATAGACCGGTAACTGTAACGGTAGCCAAGGAAAAACTGCAGATTCGTACGGATCTCTCCGACAGTGACTTGCAGGAAGTTCTGGGTTACATCGACGAGCGTTTCGAAAGTTACGCCAAGTACAATCTGGAAGCGGCCAAGCGCCTGGCTCTTTTGGCGCTGGACCTAGGGCAGCAGCTCTTCGACGCCCGCAAGATGCTTCGGCAGGCCAAGGTCCAGCGTGACCAGATGGACCAGCGCCTGAAGGAACTTTCGTCCCTTCTGGACGAGGGGCAGGATTCCCCTGAGACCTGGAAGTAGGCGGTAAATCCCTTTTTTGGGCTGAAATCCGGCTTTTCGAAGATATTAAAAAAAACACTTGTTTTTAGCATTTCAGAAAAGTATATTAAGGACATAGGCATCCCACGGATTAACGCCCGATCTAACAAGATTATAAAAGCTCGTGGCTCTTGAGATTCAGTTTAGGCGCGCTTTGACGCGAAAAACAAAACCCCAAGGCACTGCTATCATTTCAAAAATGCGTAGCTTCGAGTGTTCCACCGTGAGGGATGCCCTTTTTTTATTCTAAAAACATGTCATACGGTATTCTATTTCTTGGCATCTTTTGGGGATTTTTCTTCTTTGTTCTCTCCGTAGGACGCAGGAAGGCTTCTCGTGAAGAAATGAAAAAGACGCTGAAAAGGCGGCTCATTATCAGTTTTGGCATCTTGTTTGCCATTCTTTTGTTCTTGTTTATTGCCCAGCCGGGCGCCTGATTGGTCCTGTAGCCGGCTAATCGGGCCATTTTTTTTTATTTTTGTGCCACTATGGCAAAAATTCTCTTTAAAAAACAGTTATCTCCTGCGGTATT
>CAMKNA010000047.1 GCA_946414075.1 uncultured Fibrobacter sp. | reverse complement strand
TGGTTTCCCAGGACTTGTCCTGTTCGAGGACGGGGTCGAGGGATTCGAGGAATTCGCGGACAGCCTGGTGGAAGAGGGCCTGGTCCGGATCACGGGCGACGACCTTGTCATAGACTTTCTGAAGGTAAGCATTCTTGATTGCCATTTTATATATCTCCGTTGAGAGTTTAGATTGTTAAAGTTTTTAACGGGTTTAAAGATAGCAAAGAGGCATGACAAATAGTGAAAAACGGGCAAAAATCTTCAAAAACTTACATTTTTGTAAGTTATTATTTTGCAAGTTTTGTAAATTGCCTTTTTTCGTTAAATTTGATAGCTCAACAAACACAAAACTTACATTTTTGTAAGTCATCATTTAACACGTCAAAAAGTTTATAAAATTTTACAAACACACAGCATAAACGACACCCCTGACACCCCACAAAAGCTATTATTTAACAAACACAATCCTGTCATTCCCGCCTTGGGCGGGAATCTCCTATGACTTTTATGCTTGATGAATTTTTGAAAAACATTTCCACCCTAGCCATCTTCGGTCATGTGCGACCCGACGGTGACTGCGTCGGCTCTACCCTGGCCCTGTACAACTACATCCTGGACAATTTCCCGAACATCAAGGTCCAGGTCTATCTGGAAAAGTTCCCCGAAAGCTACAAGATCTTGAACGGAGCCGACAAGGCGCTACCGCTGTTCGAAAGCACCGACGGGAGCGAACCCTTCGATGCGGCCGTACTTATGGACACGCCTTCATTTGAGCGGGTCGGTGCCGGCGGAGTGGCATGCCTACAAAGCGCCAAGAAAACCTGCAACATAGACCACCACATCAGCAACCCGAAAAATCTCTGTAGCCTGAACATCGTGGAGCCGAGTGCCAGTTCTGCCAGTCAAGTGCTTTTTGAACAGCTGGACCCGAGCAAAATCAGCAAGCGCACCGCAGAATGCCTCTACCTCGGAATCGTCCACGACACGGGAGCATTCAAGTTCAGCAACACGGGCAAGCGGACCATGGAAATCGTGGGTACCCTTATCGACAAGGGAATCGACTTTGCCCGCATCGTAAACGAGACCTACTACTGCCGCACCTACAAGCAAACGCTCGTTACGGGCCATGTGCTGGGCCACTGCAAGCTCGCCCTAGAGGGCAAGGTGGTTCACGCCTTCGTGACTCCCGAAACCATGAAGGAATTCGATGTGACACCCGTGGACCTGAGCAATGTCATCGACACCCTGCGCGAAGTCTCGGGCACCGAAGTGGCCCTGTTCCTGTACCCCGTAAACGGCAAGTACAAGATTAGCCTGCGGAGCAACTATGTGGTAGATGTGAACGCCATCGCCAAGGAGTTCGGCGGAGGCGGCCATACACGGGCCGCCGGGGGCGATACGGACCTGCCTCCAGAAGAGGCCATCCAGAAAATCCTGGAACTGGCGAAGAAGCAGCTAAGCTAAAGAAAACTACGGTTTCAGCAGCAGCTTGTTATTTTCCTGAAGGCCGTCGTTATCAAAACGAACGGTCGGGTTCTTGCCGCCCTTGAACGCCGCTTCGCTTTCGTAGATGGACAACGCCACAGACACGCCCTGCTTGGTAGCCAAGTTCCCCTGCCCAGCGGCAACCTTATAGCTAAACGAGAAATCCTTTGAACTTCCGTCCTTGAAGGTTCCCTTGGGAATACGCGTGGTCTCGCCAAGCTGTGCAAGCACCGTACCCGAGTCGTCCACAAGTTGCGCTATGATAAAGACATCAAAAAAACAGGGCGCCACGCCAGTATTCTTGACGGTAATATTCAGCGTACTAGTGGTATCCTTGGAACTGGCGACAGTCACCAATTCCGCTTTCGAGACGGTGAAATTGTAGCCGATGACCTTGGTCATGGAATCCGCAAGGGCCTTGTTCTCGTTATAGAACCTGTAGCCACAGTCATCAAAGTCCTGGTCCAGCACATAATAAGTCAGGTGGGCCGTGGTGATGGCATCCACCCAGCGCCGCGGAGTCCACTTCAAGTAACCACCGGGAATGACATCGGTATAGTTCAACATGAGGGCGTAGCTTCCGCAATTCTCCGCAACGGTAGGCAAGTTGGCTTTATAGGCCCGCACCAGGGAATCCGCCGTGCCCGGGATACCGATAAGGCAGTCGTCGCGCTTGGTAATGCCTAGGCTCAGCGCATAGGTATACACATCGTCGTAGCCGTCGGAAGGCAGCACCAGCAGGCTTTTCTTGAATACGGAAGCGTAATGCTTCAGCATGTCCTTCTGGATTTTTTTCGAAGGCATATGGCTGCCGTCCAGGTTGGAGACATGCCACTCGCCCCATTCGCCGAAGGAGCGGACATCGATGTATTCTATGCGGGGGTCACCATCGTACTTTGCCGCAAGAGCCGTGGCGAATTCCTTTGCGTAATGCAGGTAGACGGAATCATCCCAAACAGGAACTACCGCATCAACATTTTTTTCCTTGTACCTGGCCGTAATCTTTTCCGCTCCCTCCTGGTAAACAAATTTTGGAGTCCAGTCGTAATTTTCTTCGGGAGTACTGCTGTCCTTAATAAATGACGGCGAATACGGGAACACGCGTAGGGCATAACCCATGTTGTGTTCAGAGAGTTTATCCAGCAGTTCTTCCAGTTCCGACCAGTCGTACTTATTTATTCCCGTATGCAGTTTATTCCACTGCTGGTAACCGGAACCGTAGGTAACCAGGTTCCAGGCCCCGTTTTTCAGGGAACCGTGGGGGCCGTATTTAAAGCCAGGGTCAAAAGTCCAGGCCGCTTCGGTGGGGACCGTGAAACCCTTGTGGGGGTTGGTCAGCGGACCGTCAAAAGGCTTGAGGGAGTAGGTGATTTTGGAGGTGGAGGCATCAGAGGTGGCAGAAGTAGTAAAAGACCCAGAAGTTGAAGAGGATGTAGTCGAGGCTGCCGAATTGCCAGAAACACTGGATTCCGTTACATCTCCTTGACTCGATAATGATGACGATGAAAAACTCTCGATTTCAGCCGAATCGGCGCTACTCTCCACCACAACCGGGTCGGTGCCGCTACCGTCATCGCCGCAGGCAACAAAGCCGGCAGCAAAGCCAGCCAGCGCCCATAACAAAACAAAGCGATTCATACCTCCCCCTTATTTTGTTATGAATTATAAAAAAATTAATCCAAACCCTTAACGATCCGGAATATCTTCAGCAGATATCGCCTAACGGGCCTTGCTGCATACCAGATTTTAGCACACAAATTCCCACAAGGGCCGTAAAGTGGGCGTTTTTTTCCGGTTTCTCCCACCACCTGAGTGGCAAGAGCCTTGACACCATCAATGTTGCAATGCTCACGGCCCTGAAGATTGCCATCCCCCATCAAGGTGATGCGGTCGCCGTCAATATCGACAATGCGGTGAACCACATGGCGGCCACCTTCTACCTGGGCCAGCACTACATGGCCGACCCGGAGGGCTTTGGGCTTCACCAGCACCACGCTTTCGCAGCCCCCGATGATAAAGGGGTACATGCTCCGACCATTTACAGGGAGCGTGACCTGCACACCTTCATCCACTAGGCGGATGGCTTCGGAAAGGATTTGTTCGTCAGTGGGCATGCTACCCCCGCCCCGCCACATTCTCGCTGCACAGTTTTGCGGCAGCTTCGTCGGGCAGGCATTCCAGGTGCCAAACGGGAACATGTTTCGCCAGGGCGTTTTCCGTAGCGTGCAACCCATCGGCAACGGACTTGTCCCATCGTTTGCCCGAAATGCTAGTGACCAGGGCAGCATAAGCTTGGACTCCGACCAGACGGACAATCTTGTTGTATGGGGCCTGGGAAAGCAGCACGATCCCGCCTACGGGAGCTTGCACGTTCCTGTAGCAAGGGGTCTTTCCGCTCCAGGGAGAACCGTAAACCACGGCGCGGGGCGCGCCGTCATTGCCGTCGTCGAAAAACCGCACCACCGGATTGTCGTCGTTCATCAGTTCAGAACCTTCGATATGCTTGAGCCAGAGCCTGGCATGAGTGCTCTTGCCGGTGCCGCTCTTGCCGAGGAACATGTAGCCCCTGCCCTTGTAGCTAACCACCGCCGAATGAAAAAGGGCTGTTCCCAGGCCGGCCGTGGCCAAGGCGTACAGCACCATCAGGGAGTTGTTCAGGGCGAACTTTTGCAGACGCAGGTCCTGGGCAGCTCTACCCATCAGCAGGCGGGCCTCCCGATAGCCATTGGAACAAATCAAGGTTCCCGTAGAAATATCCCGCAACAGAAATTCAAAGACCGACTCCCCCGCCAACCTGTGCCCGCAGATGATGGTCTGGCCCTCGTCCTCCTGACGGATTTCTTCGGTATAGTCGAAGGCGGCGAAAGGGTGCACGGAAAGAGCGAACGTCTGATTCCGAGTCCCCGGATCGAGTCCGGGGCAGGCGCTACCCGGAATGACGAAGGGTTCGTAGTTGTCCATATACTTGGCGAAGAAACCGCCCTGCGAATCGGCGGCATTCCCGTCCACCGTCACGGAAAATACATGACCGGCCACCTTGTAATAGCGGGTCTCGTTCATAGCCCGATCCTCCGGCGTTTCACCCGCAAGGGCATCAGGTAAAGGGTGTGTCGCCAATACTTCAGTTCCTTGAAAATGGCGTTCATGGGGTCAAAGGGCAGCCAGCTCAGGGCCTGCCTGCGGTCTCTAAACCACCGGATAAAAACATTGCGGGGTTTCTGTCTGTACTTGCCAAAGTTTCCGCCCACCAGGGCCAAGCGAAGCAGCCGCCTCCCCCGCCAGGCACATGGCGTACAGAGCATCAAGTCCCGTTCCAGGCCAAGCACCTGCTGCAAGACCCACATCACCGCGCTGCAAGCGTGCAACATGCCCAGCCGTTTCATCGCTCCCGACACTTCACGACGCACTTCTGCCGTAGAATTTTTCAGCAGAATGTAATAGTCGATATATTGCCGGAGTCCGAGGCCGCCACTGTAGAAATGCTGCTGCAAGTGAGAAAGCTGCATCACCAGGGCAAACTTGATGCTGGGGGCGTAAAAACCTTCGGGCACCATCTGGGCGCTCAAAATTTCCCGGTTCAAGAAATCCTGGAATTCCTGGCTCTTGAAAGGGTTTCCGGAAGCGGGCCTGTAATGCACCTCCGCCACGATTCCGTCCTTGGTGCGCTCCAGGTGGGCATGGTGCCAGAAACGGCCGTATTCCAGAGCCGACTTTTCAATCATCCCCATCTCGACCAATAACTTGTTGATGCTGTCGCGACCGCCTTCCACCCAGATGTCGATATCCCCCGCCTGGCGGAGGGTCGGGTTCGGATAAAGACGGGCGTTGGCCTGCCCCTTCAAGATGGCGTTCTTGCGGCCGGCCTCCGTAAACAAACGGGTGAGCCTTGCCGCCTCCTTATTCATGAGGCCGTTCATGCCACGGATGGCTTCTACCTCGGTGGCCCAGCGCATCAGCAACTGCATGGGCGGGCGGTTCTCCTTGGGGAGCTTCTCGATACCCGCAAAGGCAATGCCCAGCACCGACTGCTGCTTTGCTAAGGAATACAGGCGGGTCCATTCCGCGGGTTCGAGCTGCGGCGGAAAGTCTACGATTGAACATTCGGCGCCAAGGCCTAGGCGGAGCAGCGCCGAAAGAAGTCGAACTGTTTTCTGAGAGGGAACGCCCATGGTGTCAAGTATAAAAAAGAAGAAGCCCGCTCAAGGCGGGCATAACAAAGAACAAGGTCATTTCACGACCGCGCACACTAAAGGCGCACAGCATAACGAGCTAACGGAAACGCCTAGGCCAAGTGGTCATTAGACGTGGGCGCGAAACCAAGCTCACCATTGTGTTCATCACTTTGACACAGCGGCAGAATCTGACGGCCCATCTCCACTACGGTCAGTTCCGGTGCTTTGTATTCTTTCTTCTGTTCTTCCATCATGTTTCTTTCCTCAAGGATCGTTTGGTCTTGGAACAACGATTACACCCATAGAATAAGGCAGATCTTCACCCGAATCACTCCCCTGCAGCAATTCTACAGACGGTCCAAGTTCAATTATAGAAACTTCGGGCGCAATGTAAGCCCTAGCCATAAGCATTTACTTCACAATAACCCGCTTACCATTATGGTAGTAGGTTCCCCGAGTTTCCGGTTTTCCATTCAGCTTGCGGCCCTGCAGGTCGTACCAGCGGTCCATGCGGACAACACCGCGCCTTGCATTTAAGACGGTGCGTTCCGCTGTTCCAGCCTGTTTTTCCTGGACATACACTTCCATTTCATCTGAAAGGGTTAGGCTTGCGGACTTCCCGGCAGAATTAGCCTCTGTAGAATTGTCCGTTGCCGGTTCATACACCAGATAGGCACGCATGGGGCGCATCCAGGCCTTAGCCCCAGCCTTCACAAACTTGCCTATGTGGGCGCCATCTCTTGCCTCGGCGGCAAAACCATAGGCGCGTCCATATTCGTCCAAATCACCGAACACGAGCTTCTGGTAGGTAGGCTTGAACACCCAGCGGCTACCATCATCGTTCTTCACAACGACAGGTTCTGCGTTCCGAGTACTCTCGAACTGCACCGAACCTTCAAAGGTCAGGGACTTGCTCTTGGCAACAACGATATACGGGGTGTTGGCTTCCAGCATTCCAGTTTCCACCTCATACACAGCCACATTCTTCCACTTGCCGTCATCACCCTTCACCACACCGGCAAGGGCATAGAAGGTGGCGCCATCGACCTTTTCCACATCGATGGAGAAAGGCAGCACCAGGGTCGAGTAGGCGCCAATTTCAAAAGTCCTTTCATACACAACGGATGTAGCCGTAAAGCTCTCGGGAATATCGATCTCTTCCATGGAAGACCCATCGATAACCACCTCGTTGTGGTTTTCGTATTCGTAAACCGTAACGCCACCGAACCTTTCCACCTTGATCAGGCCTTCCACCCAATGGGGATAAAGGACCAGGCCTGCGTTCTCGGTGTAGGTAGCGCCCAATTCGTAAACCTTTTCGCCACCGTCGCTAAGACTCCAGCCATCCTGGCCATAACCCTTGCGCGTATAGGAGACACCCCTTAGAGTGTAGTCCACATCGTGGGTCTTCTTTTCGGCAGGAACCAGTCCAGAGCCGTTGGCGCCAGCGTTGTACTTGATCTCATAGGTCTTTACAGTCCAGCCGGCATACAGGGTCTTGTTACCCGTCGTTCCCGTAGAAATCTGGGTAGCCCTGTTGGTCTTTTCACTATCGTAGTACCAGCTATCGAAATCTGCGCCGTCCTTGGTGGGGGCGAGAAGAACAATGTCTTTATCCTCGATCGTGTAGGTAGACGGATTTAGGGGATCGTTCTCACCGCCATCCAGCACATAGTCGATGGAAAATTCCGTCAAGGACCAATGGGCATGGAGGACAATGCTTTCCACAATGCTCGTGGTATCAAAATCGAACTTGACGCCGGCGTCGGTGTACCAGCCTTCAAACGCATAGCCGATATCGGCAGTGGGGTCCTCGGGAGCGGTGGTGGTCTCCCCCGCCTTCACCTTCACAAAACTCACCTTGGTCTTGCCGTGGCCTTCGGCATGGAAGGTCACCGTATAGACCACTTCTGCAACCCACACGGCATAGAGAGACATGTCTTCGGTAGCCACCACAGAAAGGGTATTCAGGTCAACCGCACTGTCCACCGAGGCATTCGGATTCAAAGCCCAGCCCGCAAAGTAGGCAAGCTGGTCACACTCTCCATCTACAACCTCTCCTACGCAATAGGAGGTAGGCAGGGGTTCAATCCCTTCTACGGTAATGGCACTATCCTTGGCGACACGCTTCGTCTTTTCGGAGACCCCTTCCGAGGGGAAAGCACCGGGAGCGACATTGAAGGTAATCTCGAAGGTCGGGTCCCAAACGGCATAGACCGTCGTAGGCCCAGCAGCCACACCCAGGTCCACATCGGCCTTGGTAGCACTTGCAGACAGGGACCATCCGGCAAAGGACTTACCGCTAAAAGCAGGGGTCCCGATTTCGTCGGCCGTAATCTTCTGACCGCTGGTGCGGTACTTCACAGTCGTAGCACCGGCAGCAAAAGTACCGCCATTGGCATCAAAGACAATCTTGTATCCATCGGCACCATGGCCATTAAGGACAAGGGAATTCAAGCCCACGGACCAGGGCGAAGTCTTGTCGCAAACACCGTCAACCAAGGTTCCGCCATTCAGGCTGCAGACAACTTCTTCGGCATTGACATCTTCAACGCCATCGGTATGGCCCTTGGTGTTGCCCCCCTTGGTCGTCTGGCCAATACCCTCGTCGAACAGGTCTTCATCGTAGTACAGGTCACTAAAGGAAACATTACCCTTGTACTGGTGCCCAACAATAGCTCCAACCGCACCGTCTCCATTAGAGACAAGGCTTTCGCCTGCATAAACGCAGGAAGAAACCTTGACCACGCCGTTATTGCCAAAATTCTTGGTGTAGCCGGCAATTCCACCTACATAGGCAAGTCCGTTGGCGTCTATGTTGACACCGCTGAAGCAGTTCCTCACTGTACCGCCACCCACATTGCCCACAAGTCCGCCCACAGCCTGACCATCACCGCTAGTGGTAATCTGGCCCACGGCGTAGCAGCCTTCGATCACGCTGGAATTTCCGCTCTGCCAGCCCACCACCGTTCCGATGGAAATGGGCTTCTCGATCAGGTTATTGGAATTCCCCAAGCCGCCCTGGCCATAGCCAAGGACTTCGATGTCTTCTAGAATCAGATTCCGGACCGTACCGCTGAAACACCCGATGAAGCCGATGTTCTGCGCCATGGTGGAGTCTTTGTACTTTGCAATAAGCTCTTCGGCGTTGATGTACAGATTGAAGATGACATGGTTGTCACCGTCAAAAACGCCCTTGTAGTTATTCTTGTTGTTGCCCGCACCGATGGGAGTCCAAAGCTTGTGACCCATGTCCAGGTTGGCGGTCAACTTGGCATTGTAACCGACCTTGCCACTGTTCACCTGCTGGGCAAACCAGGCCAGCTTTTCTTCGGTGTCGATGATGTAATATTCCTTGCCGTCAATTTTCTTCTTTTGAGCGTTCTGCACAGAGAATCCGTCCCAAACGGCAAAAGCCTGCCCTATTCCGAGCAGCAATACCAGAAGCAGTGGTATGATATTCAGGAAAGACCGGCGATCCATATATACCAATATAGAATATTCCATATTGGCACGCAAGTAGCCACAAGAAAAACGGAAGCTTTCTGACAGCATTTTATAAGAAGTGTGAGCCGCATCACACTTCTTTACGAAATTTAGGCTCTTATTTTATGATAACCCGGCTACCGTTATGGTAGTAGGTGCCCTGGGTTTCAGGCTTGCGATCCAGTTTGCGCCCCTGCAGGTCGTACCAGCGGTCCATGCGGAACACGCCAGTCCTGGTGTCCAGGACGCCCCGTTCCACAACATCGCCCTGTTCATTCCGAATCAGGACTCCCATTTCTTCAGGAATATCGAACATGGAGGCCATCTTTCCAGACGAATTTTCGTCGGTGGCCGGCTCATACACCAGGTAAGCACGCATGGGGCGCATCCATGCCAAGGGACCGGCCTTGACAAAGTTGCCAATCTTCGCACCGTCCTTATCTTCGGCGGCAAAACCGTAGGCACGACCAATTTCTGGCAAATCGCCAAAGACAATCTTCTCGTAGGTTCCCCTGAACTCCCAATAACTGCCATCCACACTGTCCACCACAACGGAGGGATTCATGGCTTGAGTACTCACGAATGAAACCGGGCCATTAAATGTAATCGTACTCCCTTCGGTAACAACAATGTAGGGCGTATTGGCAGAGAGATTTCCCGAAGTAATCTCATAAACCTGGACATCTTTCCACTTTCCGTCTTGCTTGGTGACACCAGACAAGCCGTAGAAAGTCGCACCGGGTACGTTAGACACATCAATGTCGAAGGGCAACACTATGGTGGAATATTTTCCGGCGGCGAAAGTCCTGTCGTAGACGACTGAAGTCACATCAAAGCCATCGGGAATGTCGATAGTTTCAATAGAGGATCCATCGATGACGGCTTCTTTATGGCCGTCGCTAGCATAGGTGTAAACGGTGATGGCACCGTATTGGGCGATTCCAACTTCAGGAATCCATTTGGCATAGAATGTCGTGTCGCCCGTAGAGCCCTTGGCAATACCTGTCACGGCATCGCCTTCGAATTCAGCGTTGTCGTACCAGCCGCCGAAGATGTAGCCAGCACTGTCAGCGGGATTCCTTAATGTAATTTTATCATCAACAGTATACAAAGTATCACAATAAGGTTTATCCGTTCCAACATAAGTAATCTTGTAAATCTTGTTCAACTTGGCATATAACGTCGTATCACCAATGGAACCCTTTTTGATTTGTTCAACTTTAGTCTTATAATCCGTAGCCGAGTACCACCCCGCCATTTTATATCCCTCTGGAGGCGTAACGCCTTTGGATTTTACGCTAAAGTCTGGTGTTTCAACAGTATAACTAGTCTTATTACCAGTATTGTCAGTACAGCCATCACACACATAAGTAATCGTGTATATGATTGGATCGCTCCACGACGGATAAAGCGTCAGAGGAGCATTATCTTCGTAACTTGCACCAAACTCATAGACTTTTGCTCCATTCGCAACGGTAGCCCAACCAGTCTGTGCATAACCCCTACGATTGAAATAGCCCGCGGATTCGAGCGTAAGGGGCGTTCCATGTTCCTTGAACTGGTCCGTAATTGCACCTTGAGAATTGTTGTCTGCAAGATACATGATTCTGTAGCTTTTCTTGGTCCACTTGGCATAGAAAGTCTTGTCGCCAGTCGAGCCCAGGATTACCTGGGAAGCCGGCTGGGTGAAATTTGCATCGTAGAACCAGCCCTCAAACACATAGCCTTCAGAATCGGCCGGAGCAGCCAAGGCAAATGTCGGCGTTTCAATGGTATAGAAAACAGGATTTTCGCCCGCATTCGACACACCGTTCATTTCATAAGCAACTGTGAACGTATCGAGCACCCATTTTGCATACAGGATAATGCTCTCGTGAATTTGCGCAGCAAACTGATACTGATTCACACCTTCTGCGTCCGTAAACCATCCATCAAATACATAACCAGTATCTGCAATCGGATCAGTCGGAGCTGCAACTGTATCGCCGGCACCCACGCGAACATAATCCACAGTTGTCATACCATGTAGATTGGCGTTATAGGTCACCGTATAGGTTTCCACATCAGTCCATACGGCATACAAAACTAGTTCGTCAGATGCGGCCACAGTATCCAGGGAAACCGAGTCGCTTTCGGAAGCCCCTTCAGTTAGTGCCCAACCGGTAAAGTACGACCACGTTTCGCATTCATCTTCCGTTGCATACACTTTGCAGCGAGAACTCGGCAATGCACCAAGCCCCTCAACTGTAATCACATCACCACTGGCAACCTGTTTTGTTTTTTCACTTTCACCAGACTCCGGGAAAACTCCAGGAGCAACATTGAATGTTATTGTGTAAATAGGATTCCAGACGGCGTAAATCGTATCCTTACCAGTTACCATACCAAGGTTTTCCGCAACTTCAACAGCATCACTAGTAAGAGCCCAACCAGCAAAAGAGTAGTTTTCGCGAAACGGGCTAACAACTTCATCGGCAGTAATCGTCATCCCTGCCTGAAGAAACTTATTCGCTGTATTTTTACCATTAGCAAATAAGCCGCCATTGGCATTAAAGACAATTTTGTAGCCGTCGGCACCGTAGCCATTCAAAGAAAGTCCAGTTAAACCTACGGACCAAGGTTCTTCTTTACAGGTGCTATCTGCATTCTTGCCATTCAAGGCACAAGCAATATCATCAATATTGGTAACATCGGCCTTTTGTGCATTCGTATTTGCTTTTTTAAATGAAGCACTATCAAGAGAGGGTTTATTACAATTCTGTGTGCAGATTGAACCACCAACACCAGCATTGTCGCCTCCTTCAAAATAATTATTTTCTGTAGTGATAGTCCCTGTGTAAACGTTTCCAACAACACCTCCAGTAAGACCGTTTGTTCCAGTATTCACAAGACCAGGACCGGCATACACACAGGAAGAAACAGTAACATCTGTCTTGGTAATGCCAATAATACCACCAATGTAAGCATCAGCCCCACTTGTATGAATTTCAACAAGACTCATGCAGTTGGATATGATTCCTTTCTTGGCGTTACCTACTATACCACCAACACCTTGACCTGTACCTGTTGTCCTGATGGTTCCAGAAGCTGCTATACAATTATCAACAACGTTTGAATCATTCTCAGCCATCCATCCAACAACGACTCCTACAGAAATCTGGCTATCTGTCCTTCCTAAAATATCGCCAGCATTAGTTGAAGCCTGGATATCAACATTTTCAAAGATTAGGTTTTTGACTTTGCCACCAGGTTTTTTCGAATCAGCGTTGCCAAGGGTTCCAATAAAGCCAAGATTTTGGGCATAATTCTTGTCCAATTGAGCAAGTTCCGTTCCATTGATGTACATGTTCTTGATTACATGGCCATTACCATCAAAAATTTTACTGTATTTCGCATTACCTTGTCCTGCCGCAATCGGAATCCAGAGTTTGCCGCCCAAATCAATATCAGCAGTCAGCTTCGCATTGCCACTATTATAGTTCTTAGCATACCAAGCCAACTTCGCCGCATTATCAATGATGTAAAAACCATCTATCGTACAAGGTTCTGTCTTTGTGGTACCATCCCAAACCGGATTAGCCGGAGGAACATAATCTGCAGCGCAATTAGCGGCAAACCCCTGGCTTGCCAAAACCAGGCCAATGATTAAGATAAACTTGTTCGTAAAAGACCGTATTTTCATAAAAAATGCCCCTTTTAACGTTTTTTTCATATTCCAATTTAGAATATTTGCCGTCATTACGCAAGTATTTGTAACAAGATTGTAAGTTTTTCGCAACTTTTGGGCAGAAGGTGTGACGGGGGTCACGTTTTAGATCGGAAAAAGAGGGGTTTTAGGGGGCGGGAGCCCCCTAGGAGAGGGGGTAGAGGAAGCCGTGCCCTGTCTCGCAAAGGCATAAAACACATGGATCCCGTCGCTACGCTCCAGGATGACGTAAGAGGGTGGCTCCAGGATGACGTAAGAGGAGGGCCAGGATGGCAGAGGGCAAGGCTGGAGCGAGGGGGAGACCTCCCCCTTAGCCAAATATTTCTACATTTTCGCGCGAAAAATTTTATCCAAGGATAAACTCATGAAACGTACTCATAACTGCGGCCAGCTGCGCAAGGCAGATGTTGGCCAGACCGTAACACTCGCCGGTTGGGTGGATCGCCGCCGCGACCATGGTGGTGTGATTTTCGTTGACCTCCGCGACAAGTATGGCAAGACCCAGATCGTCTTCAACCCGGACTACAATGCCGACGTGATGAAGACCGCCGAACAGCTCCGCAACGAATACGTGATCACCGTTACCGGTAAGGTCTACGCCCGCGAAGAAGGCAACACCAACGAGAAGCTCGCCACCGGCGAAATCGAAGTCAAGATTGACCAGATTGAAATTTTGAACGCGGCTCTCACCTCCCCCTTGGCCATCAACGACCCGAACGAAGAGTGCAAGGAAAACGACGACCTGCGCCTGCAGTACCGTTACCTGGACCTGCGCCGTCCGTGGATCCAGAAGAAGCTGTTGCTCAAGAGCCGCTTCCTCAAGGCCGTGTACGACTTCTTCTACGCCAACGGTTTTG
>CAMKNA010000046.1 GCA_946414075.1 uncultured Fibrobacter sp. | reverse complement strand
TGCCGAAGCCTTCCTTGTCCATCTGAGCGACCATGGCCAAAACGCGCTTCTTGGCCTCGACCTTGCCCTGGGGCAAGAAGCTGAGGTGAGAGACCTTGGCAGATACGAACAACATAGCGGATGCGTTCTTACAGGCGGCCACGCAGGCACCGCAACCGATACAGGCGGCAGCGTCGAAGGCGCGGTCGGCATCAGCCTTGGGAACCGGAATGGTGGAAGCTTCAGGAGCGGCACCCGTGTTGACGGAAACAAAGCCGCCAGCCTGGATGATGCGGTCGAAAGCGGTACGGTCAACGGCGCAGTCACGGATAACCGGGAATGCGGCGGCGCGCCACGGTTCGATCACGATGGTGTCGCCATCCTTGAACTTGCGCATGTGAAGCTGGCAAGTGGTGGTCGCATGGTCAGGACCGTGCGGCATACCGTTGATGACGAGAGAGCACATACCACAGATACCTTCGCGGCAGTCGTGGTCGAAGGCGAAGCCTTCCTTGCCCTGCTTCATCTGTTCTTCGTTCACAATGTCGAGCATTTCGAGGAAGGACATGTCCGGGGAAACGTCGTTGATCTTGACAGTTTCGAACTGTCCCTTGGTCTTGGCATCCTTCTGACGCCAAATCTTCAAAGTCAAATTGAGTCCGCTCATTATTTGTAGCTCCTAGTAACAAGGTGGACGTTATCAAAGGTAAGGGGTTCCTTGGAGAGTTCCGGCTTCACGCCGTCGCCCTTGTATTCCCAGGCGCCCACGTAGCAGAAGTGTTCGTCGTCGCGCTTGGCTTCGCCTTCTTCGGTCTGGCTTTCTTCACGGAAGTGACCGCCGCAAGATTCTTCGCGGTGCAGAGCGTCGAGCGTAAGCACTTCGGCGAATTCGAGGAAGTCAGCCACACGGCCGGCACGTTCGAGGTTCTGGTTGAAGGAACCTTCGGAACCGAGCACGTTGACGTTTTCCCAGAATTCGGCACGGAGGGCCGGAATCTTCTCGAGGGCGGTCTTCAGGCCGGCCTCGTTACGGGCCATGCCCACGTATTCCCACATGATGTTACCGAGTTCACGATGGATATCGTTAACAGTGCGGTGACCCTTGATGGAGAGGAGCTTGTGGATGCGTTCTTCGGTCTGCTTCTTGCAGTCTTCGAAGGCGGCATCGGATTCAGAGACCTTTTCGAGCTTGGTACCTGCGAAATAGCCGCCGATGGTGAACGGAATCACGAAGTAACCGTCGGAGAGGCCCTGCATAAGAGCAGAAGCGCCGAGGCGGTTTGCACCGTGGTCGGAGAAGTTGGCTTCACCGAGAACGAAGCAGCCCGGGATAGTGGACATCAAATCGTAGTCCACCCAGAGACCGCCCATGGTGTAGTGGATGGCCGGGAAGATGCGCATCGGGACCTTGTACGGGTCTTCGTCGGTAATCTTTTCGTACATCTGGAAGAGGTTGCCGTACTTGGCAGAGACGCCTGCAACGCCCATGCGTTCGATAGCGTCTGCGAAGTCCAGGTACACAGCCTGCTTGGTGTTGCCCACGCCGAGACCGGCGTCGCAAACCTGCTTAGCGTTACGGGAAGCCACGTCACGGGGAACCAGGTTACCGAAGCTGGGGTACTTCTCTTCGAGATAGTAGTAACGGTCTTCTTCCGGAATTTGGTCCGGGCTGCGGGTGTCGCCAGCCTTGCGGGGAACCCAGATACGACCGTCGTTACGGAGAGATTCACTCATCAAGGTGAGCTTGGACTGCAGGTCGCCGTGACGAGGAATGCAAGTCGGGTGAATCTGCGTGTAGCAGGGGTTAGCGAACAGGGCGCCGCGCTTGTAAGCACGGAAAGCAGCCGTCACGTTAGAACCCTGAGCGTTGGTAGAAAGGTAGTAGACGTTACCGTAACCACCGGTGCAAAGGCAGACAGCGTCACCCACGTGGCTTTCGAGTTCGCCAGTGATGAGGTTACGGACGATGATACCGCGAGCCTTGCCGTCGATCACGACGAGGTCCATCATTTCGCGACGCGGGAACATCTTCACCTTACCGGCGGCAACCTGGCGCATGAGGGCCTGGTAGGCACCGAGCAAGAGCTGCTGACCCGTCTGACCGCGGGCGTAGAACGTACGGGAAACCTGCGTACCACCGAAGGAACGGTTGTCGAGGAGGCCACCGTATTCACGACCGAACGGAACACCCTGGGCGACGCACTGGTCGATGATGAGGTTGGAGTTTTCGGCCAAGCGGTGCACGTTGGCTTCGCGAGCGCGGAAGTCACCGCCCTTCACGGTATCGTAGAACAGACGGTAAACGGAGTCGCCGTCGTTCTTGTAGTTCTTGGCAGCGTTGATACCACCCTGGGCAGCAATGGAGTGTGCGCGACGGGGGCTATCCTGGATGCAGAAAGACTTGACATTGTAACCAAGTTCGGCAAGGGATGCGGCAGCGGATGCACCGGCAAGGCCAGTACCAACCACGATCACCGTGAACTTACGCTTGTTGGCGGGGTTCACGAGCTTGAGTTCGAACTTGTGCTTGGTCCACTTTTCTTCGATGGAACCACCGGGGATTTTAGAATCAAGAATCATTAGTGGTCTCCTTATTTTGCAACACTAGAAGAGTTCAGCTGCATTTCGTACTGAGGCTGCAGGGCACGAGACTTTTCAATCAGGGCCTGGGTTCCGGGCTGGTTGGCCAGGTAGTAGGCACCGGCGGCGGTAATGGCAAAGCCGAGAGCCACCACAATACTATAGAGGATGCCAGCCAAGTCAATAATCGGGGTCCACTTCTGGTGGGCAATGCCCATGGTCTGGAAGGCAGAAGAAATGGCGTGGAACAGGTGCATGCCAACCACGAACATGCTAATCACATAGAAAGCCGCCCAAGCGGGATTTGCAAACATGGTGATAGTGGTGAGCCACATGTCGCGGACGATCTCGCCCTTGTCGTTCAGGTACAGATAGTGTTCGCCGAACTTGAGCATCATCAGATGCTGCACCAGGAACACGAGAACAAACAGACCGGACCAAATCATGGTGAAGGTCGCGAAGGTCTTCTTGCCCTTACGGACATTGAGTTCATAGTCGATACCGCCACGGGCCTTCTTGTTTTCAATCTTCAAGGTCACAGCCAGGAAGATATGGAGGGCGAAAGCAGCCGCCAGCACCAGTTCGACCAGGTAAATCATCTTTACCGGGAAATGGAGCGGGTTGAATCCAGTCAGGAACTCGGTGTAGGCGTTGTAGGACGCCTGGGCCGCCACCTGATTGAAATTCAGGAGCTGGAAGTTGCCACACATGTGGCCGAAGATGAACAGGGCCAAAAAGGCTCCCGTGCACCCCATGATCTGCTTCTTACCAATGGAAGAGGTAAGATACTTGATGATCCATTGCATTGAGTTGTGTCTCCTTGAGGGGGTTATTTTTGAAACTTAGAGAACGCAGCAGGCCTTCAGGGAAGGCATCTCGTAAGCGTAGCGTTCGTCTTCCTTGAACCAGAAGTCCAGTTCGCGCTTGGCAGACTCGGGGCTGTCAGAGCTGTGGACCACGTTTTCGGTCATGGAAGGGGCAAAATCGTAGCGGAGGGTACCGGGTTCCGCCTTAGCCGGATTGGTAGCACCGTTGATAGCGCGGACCTTGGCAATGGCATTTTCGCCGCCGAGGGCGAGCATCACGGACGGGCCCTTGGTCATGTAGGCTTCGAGTTCCGGGAAGAACGGCTTTTCCACGTGTTCGGCGTAGAAACCGCGAGCATCGGCAGAGGTCATCTGGTGCATCTTCACGGCGCAGACGGAGAGGCCTGCAGCGATGTAACGGTCGATAATGCGTCCGATGAGGCCAGACTTGACCGCATTGGGCTTGATCATTGCAAATGTCATTTCCATAGTAGGTACCTTTTAGTTTAAGATGTGGGAAATATAGGATTTTTACTCTTCCGCCTCGATCTTTTTCATCAGGTCATCGGCCAGTTTACCATCGGACTTGATGTTTTCCACCAGCCAATCCACAGATTCCTTCAGTTCGCTCTTGGGGAAACGCTTCTGGAAGTCCTCCAGGACCTCCAAAGCACGGTCATTTTGCTTCAAATTCTCATTCAGCACAAAGCCCAGGCTAAACATGGCCTTTTCCGCTTCCGGGGCTTCCGGCCAAACCTTCAGGAGCACATAATAATACCCAGCGGCTTCCTCGTACTTCTGTGCATCTGCACATACCTGCGCCAAATTATAAACCGACACACGGGTAAGCGTATCCCGATAGGCAAAGAAATCAATCACCTTCTGGTAAGCCGAAATTGCCTCGTCAAACTTCTGGTTTTTGGCAACAGAATCTCCCCAAGCCACGAAACCTTCAGCCGTCGTCACAGGAGCAAGATATGCCTTGGCTTGGTCATAGAAGAAGACATTCGTCTGATTCCAAATTTGCATATTGTCGGCTTCCGGCTTATTCATTTGCATTCTTGACTCTAAAGCAGCTGAAATCTGCGGGAGGGCATCTTCGAAAGAATTGTCCTTGTATGCCTTATCCGCATTGTAGAAATACTCTATCTTCTTGAGCGTTTCAGGGATCTGGGCTTTTTCTGGTTTATGAGTCCTATCATACCGGGCCGTTATAAATTCAATACGAGCGGACCGCATCATCGCACGGAACTCCCATGACTGATCTACTTTTTCCCGTTTTGCCATTTCTCCAATGACATACGCCTGAGCAAGCATGTTGACAATACGATAGTGCGTATCCTTGTTGTAGGGAATACCCTGCTCTGCTTCGAATATTTTCAACAAATCGGCTTTCGTATAGAGCGGTTTGCCGTCCTTGGACACAAGAACCGTTGCGGGATCAATGCTGTTCACATCGCTCGCATAAAGGTCTTCCAACTGATTTTTCACACGATCAAAAGCCTTGGGCACCGAAGGAACAACCGCAGAGACATAAAAGCTGTGATAAAGAGAATCCGACATGGAACGAATCGCTGAAGATATGTACCCTTCAGCCTTTCCCTTCAATTCGGCCCACAATGCGGGCATCATTCCGATACCGTATGGTAAGGCGTAGTCCATTTTTACCTGGCCAACAAAACCATAGTTCTCTGATGTTTCTTCCTTCTCGCTAATAGTCGCCGCCACGGCCTTAAACGATTCCAAATCTTTCACATTCAACATCGTCTTTGCAAGAGCGGCGGAATCCTTCATGGCAACATGGTAAACCTCGTAACCAGGAGCGGTCATAAACTTGTCAATATTTTCTTCATAGAACTTATGAATATCCTGGGGTTTCAGTTTTTCCACCACAACAGTGCCCATGTTGTTCGAGATGTTTTGAACAACATCCGTTATTGAATTTCTACGCAGCGTAATAAAAGAATTTTCAAAAGACTTAATGTGGTCCTCCTCGCGGGCTTTTTGGGCGGCCGTTCTTTCCAGCATCTTCAATCCAAAATGTACCCACGAAGAATCTCTCTTTACGCGAAAACTGCGTCCAGTCCCCACGGCCATGGAATCAGCAAAAAACAGGGCGCTTTTCACAGAGCTGTCCACAAAAACACCCTTTTCATCACCTTGGACAACCCTGGTGTGGCGCATGGCAGGCAAAGAATCCTCAGGAACCCCAGCATTAAATTTTTTCACCACTTCAGTGACTGTCAGGGAATCCCCTACAAAAAACAGAAGCTTTACTTCGGCAGGTCTATCCTTTCCCGGAAGGGCCTGCTTGATGTATGCCTTCAGGGAATCCTGATTCTTTGAAAGATAATAGCGGCCAGCCACCTCGCCACGAACCTGGATGTAGGTCGCGGAACTATCGAAATCCGCCCGGTGTTCATCAAAAAACTTTTTCAGTTCTTCATCCGTATATCCCAAGCGGTTCATCAAGTGGTAACGGGCATAGACTATCGTAAGCAACCTGTTTCTTACCACCGGCTCATAGGCTTTCCATACCGAATCATAAGAACCAGACTCTCCTTCGGCCTTAGATGCCTTTGCCAGGGAGTACAGATATTTTTCAGAAACCGCCTTACCACTTGCAGCGTTAAAAGCTCCGCTATTCTGCAATGTTGCAAAATCCAAGTCTTCTTCATATAGCGATTCGGAACCAATCCTCGCCACCACGGTATCTTTGCATCCGATGCCATTACAGCTCATCAACAAAAAGCAAAAGCCAAGAAGAACCAGGGAATAAATTTTTTTCATAAAAAACCTCGCTCTGCAAATATAAGAAAAAAACTATTTTTTTACCGTGAAAAAACCGGAATTACTGCTCCCCGTAGGGACCCGAGAGATGCTCGTCGCCGCCGTCAATAACGGTGCCGATGCGGTATATTTCGGAGTCCCCCACTGGAATGCCCGGGGCCGTACAGAAGACTTCTCCTTCGAAGATGTGGAAGACATGGTCCTGTACGCCCGCAAGCGGGGTGTGCGAACATTCCTGGCCATGAATGTTCTGGTCTTTGAACGGGAAATCCAAGAACTCCCCGAATTCCTGGAAAAGCTTATTTCTTTAAAACCCGACGCCTTTATTATCCAGGATATTGGGCTGGCAAGGCTTATCCGTGCCATCGCCCCGAACCAGGAAATCCACGCCAGCACCCAGATGACCCTTTCCAACGTCGAAGGGATCAACCTTGTAAAGTCCATCGGTTTCAACCGCGCCGTCCTGGCACGGGAACTTTCCTTGAAAGAAATCGGCTCCATCAAGCAGGCGACGGACTTGGAACTGGAAGTGTTTGTCCATGGGGCCCTGTGCGTCAGCTATTCCGGTCAATGCCTTACCAGCGAAAACTTCGGAGGCCGCAGCGCCAATCGAGGGCAGTGCGCCCAGAGTTGCAGACTCCCCTACCGCATTTTCGTAGACGGCAGGGAGTACCGCGATACCGACGCCAAATATCTGTTCAGTCCACACGACCTGTGCGCCCTTCCAAGGCTAGAATCCCTGGAAGAAATCGGGGTTGATTCGTTAAAAGTAGAAGGCCGCCTAAAAAGTCCAGAATATGTGGCGGCGGTTGCCGCAGCCTACCGCAAGCAGCTGGACGGTAAGCCACTTACAAGCGCCGACAGGGAACCTCTTGAAGTGCTCTTTTCCCGGGGACTCAGGACCGGCTGGCTTGATGGCGACAACCACCAGGAACTTGTAGACGGCACCTTCAGCAATCACCATGGGGAATTCCTGGGAACCGTAGCGAAGGCCGGACGCGAAGGGGTAACAATCCGCTTCAATCCAGAAGACCCCCTCCCCCAACCTGGCGACGGGATCCTTTTTGAAAATCCAAAGCAGGATACCAGCGTAGGCTCACGGCTCTACGGCATCAAGACCCAGGATGAAACGCTTATCCTGTCCTTTAGCAAGGACTTCGACACCCGCAAAATCGCGGTAGGCATGAAATGTTACCGCAACGACTCCCCAGCCCTAGAGCGAGAACTGCGCAAGACCTTTGTCGACCGGGAATCCATGAAGCGGTTCCCTGTAGATATGACTCTTTCGGGAAAGGTCGGAGGGAAACTCCGACTAGAAATAAGCGACGGATTCCAGAATAAGGTGACAGCAGAAAGTGAAGCCTTCCTGGAAGCCTCACGAAACAGGATTGACGATTCTGACAAGGCTCTCCACGAACTTGCCCAAAAGGAACTTTCGGGCCTGAGCGCCTCAGCCTACAGCCTCAGGGATCTCAAAGTCGACATCGAGCACAGAGCGTTCATTCCAGGGAAACTCCTGCGCACACTCCGCCAGAAGGCCATCGAACAGCTCGACGCCAAGCGCTGCGAATGGAAGAAACTGAACCCCAGCGCCATTGCGGGCCGCGCCCTCCTCAACAGCGTAAAATTTGGTACGAAACTTGCAAGCGGCAACACAACAAGCGAGCGCCCCGTCATCTCGGTCCTTGTCCGTACCCCCGAGCAGATTGCAGCTCTCGAAGGCCTGGACATCGACAAGGTCATCATGGATTTCGACTGGGGCGTCAAATACGAAAAATCTCTCCAGCAAATTCGCGAGTTGGGTTTCAAGGCCGGCATGGCCACGCTCCGCATCCATAAACCAGGCGAAAGCCACTACCTGAAAAACATTTTACGGCTGGCACCCGACTATGCGCTGGTCCGAAACCTGGGAGCCCTTTCCATTCTCAGGGAATGCGGCATTCCTCTTGCCGGAGACTACAGCCTGAATGCCGCCAACAGCCTGAGTTACGACTGGCTGCTCTCCCAAGGACTAGAAACGCTCCACCCCTCCTGGGACCTGAACAGCACCCAGCTTCTCGACCTTCTGAACAGCATCGACGGAAGCAAGCTGGAACTAACACTCCACCAGTACATGCCAGCATTCCATTCCGAATACTGCGCCTTTGCACGGGCCCTGACCTCCGGAAGACGCTTCCCCGAATGCGGCAAGATCTGTACCCAGCACAAGGTGGAAATTCTGGACCACAAAGGGGAACGGCATTTCTTGCAGAGCGATGCGGAGTGCAGAAACACACTCTTTGTAGGCAAGCCCCAATCCGCCCTAAAGCTGTTGCCCGATTTGCAAAAGGCGGGAGTGAGCCACTACCGCCTAGAAATGCTCCAGGAAAACGCCGAAACGGTGCGGCACAAGGTTTCTATCTACACCCAGGCCATCCGCGGGAAGGTCTCCATCGCCGACGCCATCCGACTCGCCGGCGTACAAGAAAAATACGGCCTTTCCGAAGGACAGCTCTTCAACGAGAGCGTCTGGAAAGACCGTAAAAAAGTTTGATTTTTCAGTTAAGAGCGACTACGAACCGCAGTACATGTCGTAGAGCTGATCCCTAGAAAAGTCCTTGAATGTGTCAGGATCTTCCATGAGAAGATACTTCCCGTCGCAAGAGCCTTCGGCACCCTCAGGGAGATAGGTAAGCGACATTTGGCAGAGTTCTGCGCTACCCGCATCTGTCTTCGTAAAGGTGACGGCCTTGCCAGTATTCCATTTGACAACCATATCGCTAGCACCTTCGGCTCTTATGGTCCATTCGTCATCGGACTTGTTGAAGTTACAGGTGATTTGGCCATCATTATTGCCTTCAATGGTGCCGTTGTCATCGTCACCATCACCGTCGTCACCTTCGGGAACATCGCCGTCACCATCATCGCCTTCTTCATCATCGTCCTCGCCACCCTTGTTCTTGTCGGCGGCTTCCTTGGCCTTCTTTCCAGCCTCGTCAATGGTTTCCTGAAGTTTGTCCTTGTCGTAGTTGTTCACAGCCTGGCAATGTTCCATGACCTCTTCAAACGCCTCATCACGAGAACGGGATTCGTACTTGTATGCCGTCACATCGGAAACATACATGGCCCCATTCTTGCATTCCGTATATGTTGTCACCTTGGCGCTTTCATCATCTGAGCCTTCGTCAATCTGGCGTCCACCGAGATACTTGCATGCCATAGTGACTTCCGATCCCGTACTTACGTTAACAACAGAATCCGTAGACCCCTTTTCATTATATATAAAGTATACGCCTGTTGTTGATTCAACCCCATTAACCTTTGAATTAACGGTGTACCCCCAGACCTTATCTTCCTTCTTGAAGTTACAGCCTTCGCCAGAAATGTCCGGAAGCAGGGACTTCCCGCCTTCCGCATTTTCCTTTTCATCGTCTCCCTTGGCACTGGTGCTGTCATCGCAGGCGGTCAGACAGACCATGGCGGTCAGGGACAAAGCCGAGATCCAAAGTAATTTTTTCATGTGCTCTCCTTGATAATGGTTTATTAACATTAATTTAAATAAAAAAATCTGATTTACCCCACTTTTTCTATATTTTGCCCACTTTTAGTTCCCTCAAACAGGAAATTCCATATGAAAATCGCCGAAAAGACCGTAGTCCAGATGCACTACACCCTCACTTCCGACGAAGGAGCCGTCATCGATTCCTCCGAAGGCCGCGAACCACTCCAGTACATCCAGGGCGCCCACATGATCGTGGTGGGTCTCGAAAAGGCCATGGTGGGCCACGAAGTCGGCGACAAGTTCGATGTAACGGTAATCCCCGCCGAAGGCTACGGCGAGTACGACGAACGCATGACCCAGGAAGTCCCCACCAACGTTTTCCAGGGTGTAGAGAAGGTCGAACCCGGCATGATGTTCTATGCCCAGACGCCCATGGGCCCCATGCCCATCCGCGTCAAGTCAGTCTCTGGCGACAAGGCCGTCATCGACGCCAACCACGAGCTGGCCGGCAAGAACCTGAACTTCGCCATCGAGGTGGTGAGCGTCCGGGAAGCTACCGAAGAGGAGCTGAACCCCAAGGGTCACTGCTGCTGTGGCGGCAAGGGCGAAGACTGCAAGTGTGGTGAAGAGGGCCACGAATGCGAATGTGGCGGCGAAGGCAAAAAGGAAAACTGCGACGGCCAGGGCGGCTGCGGCTGCCCCAACCATGACAAGCACCACAGCTAGAGATTAGAGTTTCGGTCCTAACCTACACCTGAGATTCCGGGTATTCCGCGCCAAAGGCGGTACCCGAAACAGAGAGGATTGGCGGGAACTGGATGCGCTTCGCCAAAGCAATTCCACGGAAGCGCCTGTGCCAGGCACGCATGTCGTTCAGGGCATCTTCGGGAGTCTTGAACAGGGACTTGAAATAGCCCAGGTCCACGCCCAAATCTTCGCAGTACTTTTCAAAACCGGTGGCAAGACGCTGCTCCGTATTTTCAAGGCTGCAGCCCCTGTCCACCCATTCGGCAAAAAGCTTGTCATGGTATGGGTACTTGATGGGGTCTCCCTTCCCCTCGTCCACATTCATGGCATCGCTAAGCTCCGCACTGGCGGGCACATCGATAGAGGCCTGGGGAATCCATTCCTTATCCCGGTTGATATAGCGGGCCAAGGCGTACACGTCCGTTTTCCACAGGTCACCCAGGGCGCACATGACACCACAGCTATCACCGTAAAGGGTACAGTAGCCCGTAGTGGCCTCGCTCTTGTTGCCGTTGCAGGTAATGCCAGCCCCCAGGACAGAAGCCACCGTCAAGAGCACCGCTCCCGAGCGGGTACGGGCCTGCAGGTTCTCGTGATTGATGCCATCGACCTTAATGGGCTTACCATCCCTATCGAAGCTGCACTTTTCCAAGGCCCCGCAGACGGACTCCACAATGTCAGAAATCGGGGCCACCATATAAGGGCATCCCAAGTTCTTCGCCAAGTCAGCAGCCGCATTCCGGGTGGTGGCCGAGTTAAAACGGGTAGGCATGTTAATCAGGTAGACATTTTCCGGCCCTATAGCCTCGGCATAAAGGGCCGCCGAGACGGCACTGTCGATACCGCCGCTGGCCCCGATGACCATACGGGGAATATGGAACTTCTTCAGGTTCTCCCGAATCATGAAAACCAGGGCGTCATGAATGACCGCAATGCGATCCTGCTCCACCACCGTTCCCTGGGGGAATCCCGAGACGGATCCGTCATCGGCCACCGTCACCAAGCATTCCGCCGCCTGGAACCTGGGCATGGCAAACACCTGGTTTCCGGTTTTATCCCAGATGCCGCTACCGCCATCCATGGCGTAGATGTTCTTGCCGCTGTTCTCGGTGCCCACGGCATCGATGTAGAAAACCGGCCACTGCATCTTTTTCGCAAGACCCGTACAGGCATTTCGCACGACCTGGCTTTTGCCGTCCGTAAATGTGGCCAGGCCCGAAAGCACCTCCATATCATGGCCCCACTTGGCGGGCTTTCCGTCCTCAAAATACAGCCCGCCTTCAAGGGTGTCGCTACAGCCTAGCAAAATGGCGATCCCTTGAGAAAGCTCCCCTACCTTTTCCCTGTAGCCGGCGCACTTTTCCAAGAATTCCAACTCGTCACCAAGGGAACCCAACATGGTCGAACCTTCGATGGCATTTTGGGGAAGCAGAATTACATCGGCTGACTGTTCCTTGGCACGTTCCACGGCGGCCTTCACCGCCTCAAAATTTTTCTCGGGTTTTCCGGCCTGCACAAAAAGCTGAGCCATAAAGACTTTCATATAAGCTCCATTTTTTATGCAGAAAATATAGGTATTATTCTTTCAGGTTGCGGTAGTATGCTTCCAGCTTAGAACGGCAGGCATCAAAGCATTCCCTGAGCGAGGGGTCGAACTGAGAACCCATCCCCTCAATGACAATCGAATAGGCCTTGTCAAAGGACATGGCTTCCTTGTAGCAGCGCTGGCTCACCAGAGCATCGTACACGTCGGCAACTGCCATAATGCGGGCCTCGTACGGGATGTTCTCCCCTTTCAGCTTGTTCGGGTAACCGCCCCCATCGTAGCGTTCGTGATGGTACCGGGTCACATTACACACGATCTGTACAAATTCGGGAGTCTCAATGGATGTGAGCAAATTTTCAATAATCATGGCCCCCTTCTCGGGGTGGCTCTTCATTTCTTCGTACTCCTCCGGGGTGAACCGGCCAGGCTTTCTCAAAATGCGATCATCCACGGCAATCTTTCCGATGTCGTGCATGGGCGCCGCCGTAATCAGGCTGTCGTAGAAGAAGTCAGGAAGGCTGCGGCTGTCCTTTTGACGCAGGTAGTCTACAAGAATTGAGACCACATTGCTGGTGCGCTTGATATGGCTACCCGTATTGCTGTCGCGGTTCTCCACCATGTGGGCCATGCCGACAAGCATCTGTTCCTGAAGGGAGCGAATCTGCGAATCGTTTTCCTTGAGCATCTGTTCCAGGCGCACATTGCTTTCATCCAACATGTTGATGTAGTTGTGTACGCTGGTTTCGTCCTCTATCTTGAACATGTACACTTTCTCGGATTTGGAAAGCGGGTGCTCGGTAAATGTAATCTTGTAGTACTTGTCCCCCTGCTTGAATTTCTTTTCATAGATAGAGTCCCCTTGCGACAACTTCTTTATCCAAACAACAAGCAGGCGTGTTAGCCTTGAGCTATTGCGAATCTTGTGGTCAATTCTGCATTTCTTGAGATTCGGGAAGGTTTCGTAAGCCACCTCGTTACAACCAAGGTAATTAAACTTCGAGCTAATCAGCACGAAACTGTCCGTATTCCTGGATTCCAGGTCTTGCGAAATGAACTGCTCCACATCGTAACGCTTGACCCTATAACAAATGTAAAGCAGGGCAAACTGCGCAAACACATACACCGCCGGCATAATCAGGGTGTCGTACTCAAAAAACCTGGAGGTGAAAAACGAGAGAATTGAGACCACCTCTATCAAGGAAAGAGCAATAAGGCTGTTGAACGAGACATTCTTCTTTTTTAAGAAGGCATAGACGATAAGGCTCACATTGCAGACCACATAGCCCACCATCAGGCAGTTGAAAATGGCATGTCCAAGCCCATACACAGCCGTATAATTGCCGGCCCCATCAATCTGGATATACTCGATGGACTTGTAGTAAAAGTCATTAAAGCCCACCGTCAACGACATACCGAATATGACGAACACCACCAGCATGAAAAGGTCGTGAGCCAGTGCGGGAATTCGGATCTTGCAGACGGAAAGGCTAGCGTCAAAGGTGAAAAGCGGCAAGAAAATGGTTCCCGTATATATCATCTTGTTGGCAAGAACAGCCTCATCCCGCCCACTGGACAGGGCCAGCATAAGGTGACCCAGGCACGAAATGAATACGGAGAAAAACAGCAGGGAGTAATGGCCGTTCTGCTTGGAATTAACACGATAATGGAGTATCATGTTAAACGCCGCTATGACGCAGAGAACTGTAAAATAGGCGACAAGCATTTCCCCTAACGCTCCCTTTTTCGACCCAGGATCACCTCCAAAAATTCTTATTCAAAAAGCAATTTTTGTCGGCGCCCCTACAATAAATATATACTGAAATAAGAGCATGGTAATAGCTCAAAAAAAAACGATATCTGTTTTTATTCTTACGAAAATATTATATACGAAAACGCCCGGCGATTAAGCCGGGCGTTTTCACTTTCGTATAACCGAATTATGCTTCAGCCGGAGCTTCAGCAGCGTCAGCGGCAGGTGCTTCAGGAGCTGCTTCTGCGGCCGGAGCTTCAGCAGCCGGGGCGGCCTTAGGAGCGAGCAGAGCCTTCATGGAAAGCTTCACCTTGCCCTTCGGGTCAACACCGAGACAGAGCACTTCGACTTCGTCTCCGACATGAACGACATCTTCGACCTTCTCGACGCGGTGGTCGGCAAGTTCGGAGATGTGCACGAGACCGTCGCGACCCGGGAGGATTTCGACGAATGCGCCAAACGGCTGGATCGTCTTGA
>CAMKNA010000045.1 GCA_946414075.1 uncultured Fibrobacter sp. | reverse complement strand
TCAAGACCGAAATCTCCGGTGACAAGGAATCGCTCATCACGACCTACTACACCGAGAACGGCAAGAAGAAGTCCCTGTTGGTGATCAACAAGAACCCGTATAGCGATTACGAGTTGAAGCTCTCCATTCCTGGCTTCTCCGGCAAGGCCACCGTCCAGACTCTGGACCGCAGCTCCGAAAAGCTCAAGGAAGGCTGGGCCAACGACCCGTCCAAGAAGGCCAAGAAGGGTGTGGATGTGTCCAAACCCATCAAGGTTGGCAAGCGCACCATCACGCTCATTACCATCGAGTAAATCGCCTTAAAGCGAAAGAAAACGCCCCGGCTCTGCCGGGGCGTTTTCTTTTTTCCTTTTCAAATACAAAACAAAAAACCCTCTCATTCGAGAGGGTTTTATCGCGGGATAGACGAGGCTTGAACTCGCAACCTCCGGCGTGACAGGCCGGTGCTCTAACCAAAATTGAGCTACCACCCCAAATCGTTTCCGATTTTCGGTAGTGGACGATAACGGATTCGAACCGCTGACATTCTGCTTGTAAGGCAGACGCTCTGAACCAACTGAGCTAATCGCCCGAAAGGGTTACTTTTCCTTCTTCTTGCCGCTGAAGAGGATCCCGAGAGGGATGACCACCACATAGGCGAGAACCAGGATAAGAGGTGCAGCCGTAAGGCTGACCGGGTTGTCGGCAGGTCCCTGCTGGAGGCAGAAGAAGCCGATTACCAGGAGCAAGATTCCGACAGCAATCAAAACGAAATTCTTCTTGTTCATCATCTTACATAGCCTTAAAGTGACTGCGCAAATATAGCATAAAAACGCCGAATGTCAAGGGGAATTACTTCTGTCCCGGGTACTTGACTCGGGTGTGGTATGTCCCGTCTAGGCTCCGGAGGAACGCCTGCTCCAGCTTGAACAGTTCACGAACGGACAGGTTGCATTCGCTGAACTGGCCTTCGTTGAAACGCCCCTGGATAGTATTGTGGATAACCTCTTGCAGGGCTTCGGAATCCATGTTGGAAAGGGACCGGCTAGTGGCTTCGATGATGTCAGCCAGCATGAGGATGGCCGTTTCCTTGCTCTGGGGCTTTGGACCCTTATACTGGAAATCTTCTATCTTCACGACCTTCGTGGGGTCCTCTTTGGCAGCCTCCTGGGCCTTGTGGTAGAAGTACTGGATGGTGGTGGTGCCGTGGTGTTCCAAAATACCTGCCGCTACCAGTTCTGGAATCTTGTATTCCTGGGCCAGGGCATAACCCTGCTCCACATGGCTGCAGATGATTTTTACGGACTGGGACGGGTCTAGAGAGTTGTGGGGGTTAATCCCCTGTTTCTGGTTTTCAGTGAAGAATTCTGGCCGCATGGTCTTTCCGATGTCGTGGTACAGGGCCATGACGCGGACCAAGAGGGAGTTGGCCTCAATGCTTTCGGCCACTTTTTCGGCAAGGTTCGAAACTTGGATGCTGTGATGGAATGTGCCGGGGGCGAGCTCGGAGATCCTCTTCAATGCGGGACGATTGAAGTCGGACATTTCCATCAGGGTGAGTACTGTGGTGATGCCGAAGATTCGTTCCATCAGGTGTACGAAGAAGGCGGACGCGATGGCGATGCACACTGCGAAATTTGCACTGGCGGCAAGAAGGCTCTGGTAGAAGGCTTCGAAACTCATGCGGTTACGCAGCAGGAACATGATGCTGATGGCGGCCGCCATGGCAAGCACGCCTACGATAATGGCGTAGATGAACTGCACGCGATAGCGGATTCGGGCCAGGGGAACTAGTGAAATGATTAGGACGGCGAAAACGGTGATGGTGGCGGCCAGGTCATAACCGTTGAGGATGCCGAATATCAGGGAGGACAGCACCGAGAAGGCTAGGCCGAGCCTGTAGTTGAAAAGAACGGTGGCGATGACGGGAGTGAACGCAAAGGGGTAGAGCCACATGAAATCTACTCCCTTTACCTGACCGTTGAGAAGGTCGGCCATGTTCAGGTTGTTGGAAAGGTAATGTACCGACCAGAACGCCAAAAGCTGGATGATTGCCAAGAACACTAGGCTCCAGAGCTGTCTTGGGTTCTTGAATTTGCGCACAGTCTCGTTGTAGAAGAAGTAGAAGAAGAAGGCGATGATGATGAGTGCGATGATGATGGCCTGCCCATACATTGCCGTAAGGGTTCTCTCGTTTTCTTCTTTCTGCTGGGCCTGCTGAAGGGCTTCGATTTTTTCAAGGATTTCCTTGGTGATGGGGGCGCCCTGGCTTACGATTTCCATGCCACGGGGGACCATGCCTTTGATAAGGGTTACCTTGTCCCGTGCGGCAACTTTACGGGCTTCGGTTTCCTTTTCTAGGTAGAACACATTGGGCAGGGAAAACACATAGAGAACCTCGTAGAAGGCGCTCTGCAAGCCCTGGTCACTGGGGAAAGCCTGCTGTAGTTGGGCGAATGCTTCGTCTATCCGACGCTGCAGGGGTTGGATGGCGCTTGCTTCCAGGGTCATTTCTTCGCTGTCTCGAATCATGGCCACGGTAGTCTTGTTGTAAATCAGGTGCTTAATGTCCTGGACATTGTAGGATTCCATGAACAACTTAAGTTCCGTTTCGGTTTTTGCCAGGAGTGTGTTGGAAACGCCGCGCTTGAGCATCTGGTTGAATACGGAAAAAACGGAATCTCTGGCCTTGGAATTTTGGCTCAGGGGCTTGATGGCGGTAATGGAAAGCCTTTGCTTCAGGACTTCATAGACGCGGGAAGCCTGCTGTACCTTCATCTGCAATGTATCGGCTGCTTCTGAACTGGAATTGCTGGGAGCGCTGTTGATTTGGGCTTGCAAGCTGCCATACTGGGCTAGCTTGTGCAGGTACTGTTTCAGGTCCTCGCTGATACGGTTGGTTTCATCGGTGTTGTACTCGAAGATGGCGCTGACTTTCTCTTCGGCCCTCTGGCGCTCTATCTCGATTTCCTGCTTGGATTTGGGAATGTCGAAATTGATAGGGGAAATGATGGTGCGGGTACTGAGCTGGCCCAGGTGGGGGTGGTCCGCCTGCATAGCGATGTTCTTGTCGGGAAACAGGAATATGGCGATGGTCGCAACCAACATGCAGCCAAGGAAAAGATGGAGTTTCTTTTTCTTCTTTTTCATTTGGAGTCCTTTTGCTCATAGGCGGACAAAATTTCTTTCACCAGTGGATGCCGTAGGACATCGGTGGCGGTAAACTCGATCTGGGCGATACCCTTAATCCCGTTCAGGATGGACATGGCGTGTTCCAATCCGGACTTTTGCCCTTGTGCCAGGTCCACTTGAGAAGTGTCTCCGGTGATAATCGCCTTGCTGTGGGGGCCGAGTCTTGTGAGGAACATCTTCATCTGCGGTACGGTTGTATTTTGCGCTTCGTCCAAGATGATGAATGCCCGTTTCAATGTGCGCCCGCGCATGTAGGCCAAGGGCGCCACTTCGATGGCGCCGGACTCTTCGTACCGGCGGAGCTTTTCTGCGGGCAGAAGTTCGGATAGGCTGTCATGGATGGGCCGCAGGTAGGGAGCTATTTTCTCTTTCAGGTCGCCGGGCAGGAATCCTAGGGATTCGCCCGCTTCCACGGCAGGCCGGACTAGGCATATCCGTTCAGCCTCGTTTCGTTCGAGACTTGCAACGGCAAGGGCCACGGCAAGGAAAGTCTTGCCTGTTCCGGCGGGGCCCTTGGCGAAGATGATGTCGTTCTTTTCCACCGCCTTCACCAGTTCCGCCTGGGAGGGCGTCTTGGGTCCGATGGAAATACCGAACCGGTTTCGGATGATGGGGGAGGTTCCGATGGAGAAGTCCTTGACGGAGTTGTCCGTGGATTTCCCGAGAAGCCTTTCCACCTGGGGGGCAGTAAAGCTTTCGCCATGCTTCGCAGCAATTTTCAGCTGGTCCAGGACCGTCAGCAGGCCCGGTAGGTCGGCTCCCGCCTTTGGCTTTAGGGTGAGTCCGGGAAGCCTGGTCTGTATCTCAACACAAAAACGGCCTTCCAATAAGCGGAAAACCGTTTCGTTCTCTCCCGAAACCATTCGTTTCAGGTTATCAGAGATGGAGTAATGTTCCAAATGGCCTACTCGGCGTCGGGACGTTCCACCGGAATGCCCAACTTGTTCTTGGCTTCGAAGATTTCCTTACGGAGCTTGTGGTTCTCTTCGGTGATGGCCATGGCTTCGTCTTCGTTCTTCTTCAGCTTGTTCTCGTCGATATGCTCCTTCTGGACGGCGGCCTTTCCACCGGCGCCGCCTGCACTGCCCTCGGCACCGCCTTCGTCGCTACCGCCACCGGAAGAGCCGGCGCAAGCTGTGAAGAGGGCTAGGGTCAGAGATGCGAGGATCAGTTTCCAATTTTTCAAAAATGACATTATTCAGGCTCCATTCTAGTCTGTGTTGCGTAAAATGTATATTATTTACGGGAAAAAAGTTGTAAAAAAGTGAAATCCATATGAAAAATGCCGAAATTTTGCGAAAATCCTATTCCCAGGTCTTCATTTCCTCTCCTGACTACGATTCCTGTTCCCTGTACGAGCACCGTCGTCGTGAGATGATGGGAAAACTGGATTCTTTTTGCGTTTTTGGCGGGATGCCCAGGGATCCTGGCTCAGAAGAGTCCTTTTCGGAAACATGGACACGCTTTGTCCAGGATCCGGCATTCCTGTTCCTTACGGGGGTGAATCAGGCGGGGTGCTTTTTGGTGCTGGATCCGAAGGCTAAAAAGTCCGTTCTCTTTGTTCCCGAGAAAGACCTGTTTCGTGAATTTTGGAACGGGAAACGGTTGGGTGTCGAGCCTGGATGCGACGATGTTTCCCGGGTTACGGGAATAGCCGATGTCCGTGATGCGGCAGAATTCATGCCCTTCGTGGAAAAGATGGCCAGGAAATACCGGTCTAAGGGTTTCGGTTATGTCTATTATTTTGACAAGTTCAGGGGGGACCATAACGACAGGTTGCGGGGTAGACTTGCCCTGGTTCTTGGACATTTGGGTATGAAGGTGAAGACCTGTTCGCCGCTTCATTTTGCCCAGAGACTCCCGCTGGAAAGTGAACGCATCGCCGACGCCAAGAAGGCCCAGACCATTACGGAGAAGGCCTTCCGTAACCTGCTCCCGAGAGTGAAAGGCTTCAAGACCGAGCGGGAACTGTACCTGTACCTGAACTACGAGATGCAACGCCGAAGTGACGGGGACCTGGCGTTTCCTACCATTGCCGCTTCCGGGGAGAACGCCTGTTGCCTGCATTATGTAAAGAACGACGAGCCCCTGAAGGCGGGACAGCTGATACTCTTGGATTTTGGCGTGCGTTATGGGACTCTCCACAGCGATATTTCCAGGACCATTCCCCTGAATGGCAAGTTTAACCCACTCCAGGCCCTGTTGTACCAGGTTGTGCTGGATTCGGCGTTAGTTTATCAGAAATCTGTGGGTCCTGGTGTGACCCTGAAGGAAATAGGACAGATTCCCTGGGACTATATCATGGGTGAACTGGAGACTCGTCTGGTGAAAGGGCACAAGGGCAAGTTCAAGCTGTGCTACGACAGGAGACCCCACGGGGTGAGCCACTTTATCGGCGAGCATATCCACGACGGGGACCCGGGTTCACGTTCTTTGGATACCGTCTTGGAATCGGGTATGCTCATCTCCTGTGAGCCGGGACTATACGGTGAATTCGAGGGGGTATTCAACGGGCGGCGCTACCGTGAAAAGATCGGTATCCGTATCGAGGACGACCTGCTTATCACGAAAACGGGCTTTTTGAACATCTCCAAGAAGATTCCCAGGGAAATAGGGGAGATAGAGCAGTTGATGCAGGATTCCCTAGCCCCTAGATCATAGCCCCTTTTCTATCTTTACCCTCAAATTTTTACGAAGGTCCAAAATGTGGAAATATAGCGGAGCGATCCGATTCTTTCTTTCTATCCTTGCGGTAACGTTTGTCCAGATGGGTGTGTTCATTTACGCCCAGAAAATCCTGTCCGGCTCCTTTGCCGGGGTGGAGGGGGGCCAGAACTGGCAGAGCCTGATGCTGCAGATTTTCTTTATTGCGCCCTATGTGGTGTTTGTATGGGCGGCGGGGCTCTTCTCCAACAAATTTTCTAAGAACAAGGTGCTGGCATGGTCGTCGTTGTTTATGACGGCCTTTGTCATTGCCATGGCGGTGCTTGTGACCTGCGGTGTTCCCCGTGTAGCGTTCTGGCTATGCATCGGCCTTTCTACGGGCTTTGCGGTCCACAGTGCGGCCAAGTATGCGGTGCTGAAGGAAATGTTCGGCGTCCGCAACCTGAGCTATGCCAACGCCTTCTTGCAGATTTTCTCCCTGAGCGGTATCATTGCGGCCAGCTGGCTTGCCATCGTGGGCGTGAACCTGATTGAACTGGGAAGCCTTGCCAAGTACGAGGCTGTGCGCCAGATTATCGCCAAGTCCGTGGTGATTCCCTGGATCTTGGTGGGCGTGAGCGTCCTCGGGACCGTGGCGAGTTTTTTGATCCCGAAAGTGAAGTATGCCGACCGCAACGTGAAATTTAACACGGCCCGCCGGAGGTTCAGCCTGGGTTGGCGCCAGCGTTCCCTGCGCGCAACCATTATCGCCCTTTCCATGTTCTGGGCTATGGCCCAGGTGTTCACGCTCATGTTCCAGGACGTGTCCGGCTCCGAGACGGTGGACATGATCCAGAACTACCTGCCCTTTGCCATCGGTGGCCTGATGGTGGGTTCCATCTTCTCGGCCCGCAATTCCAGGGACTTTATCGAGACCGGCTTTATTCCCCTGGGTATGATTGGAACTTCCCTCTGCATGTTCCTGATCCCCTTCATGGTGCATCCGATTCCCCTTTCCATAACGCTTGCCTTGGTTGGATTCTTTGGCGGCATATTCCTGGTGCCTGTGAATGCCCTTTTGCAGTACAATACCCGCCCCAACAATTCCGGTTGGGTCATTGCTCTTGCGAACTTGATTCAGGCCGTTGTTTTGGGTATTTTCTTGGTGCTGTTCTCGGTAATGGTGCATTACACCCATATCCGTCCGCAACTCTACTTTGTGGGGCTTGGAGTTATTTCTTTGGCCGTGTTCGCATGGACGATTACGAACCTGCCTCAGGCATTAATCCGCTCCCTTTTGCGCCTGGTGTTTAGCCGCCACAGGATACGTGTGCTGAACGTGGGAAATATCCCTAACGTAGGTCCTGTGCTCATGGTGGGTAACCATCATAGCTTTATCGACTGGGCCATGCTTCAGATGGCATGCCCCCGTCCGCTTTGCATAGCAAGCAACAAGGACCATTTTGAAAAGTGGTACTTGCGCGCTATTCTCAAACGCTTGGGAATGATCCGTATTGATAACCGCCACCCCGAAGAGGCCATGGAAAAAATCCACGAGGCCCTGCTTGCGGGCAAGGCGGTGGTCATGTTCCCCACAGGCGAAGTTTCCAAGTCTCCTCATGTGGAACCTTTCAACTTGGATTATACCAAGGCGGTGGAAGGTACCGATGCAGTGCTGATTCCGTTCTATATCCAGGGCCTTTGGGGTTCTAATTACAGTTACAGCGGCTCCGACATGTACGGTGCTTCTTCGGACCGTTCCGTGACGGTGGCCTTTGGCGAACCCATTTCTGCAAAGACTCCGCCTAACGAGGTTCGTGCCATTGTCCGCAAGATTTCAATTGAAGCTTGGCAGTATGCTGTTAAGTTTGTGCGTCCCATTGCCGCTTCCTGGATTAACACTTGCAAGAAGTACGTGAAGAACGGCCCCGCCATCTACAATACCGATGGCGGTCACTTCTCCGGATACAAGCTCATGGGAGCGGTTATGGCCTTCCGCGGGCTCTTGAAAAAGAAACTGGGTAAGCAGGAACAGAACATCGGTATCATGCTCCCGCCAAGTCCCGCGGGTGTCATCGTGAACTTGGTACTCTGGGTCATGGGCAAGACCAATGTGAACCTGAACTACACCTCTTCTGTAGACAATGTGAAGTACTGCTGCGAAAAGGCCGACGTGACTACCGTGATTTCTAGTCGCCAGTTTGTAGAAAAGCTGAAGGGTAGGGGTAACGATTATTCCCAGGTGGCTTCTGACAAAGTGCGCATCCTCTATGCCGAAGACCTGATGAAGGAAATCCCCAAGATAAAGATTGCCGCCCTGCTGGTCCTTTGCGTTATCATGCCCTCGTGGCTTATCCGTTTTGTGTTCTGTAAGCGCACCCATATTGACGACACCGCCGTTATCGTGTTCAGTTCCGGTTCCGAAGGAACCCCGAAGGGAGTGCTCCTTTCTCACCGCAACCTGATGGGAAACATCCAGCAGCTGGCCTGTATCATGAATGTGACCCGCGGCGATGTGATGCTTTCGGAGCTCCCGCTGTTCCACAGCTTTGGCCTAACGGTGACAACGCTCCTGAACTTGACAGAAGGCTGCCCCATTGTGGCTGTGGCAGACCCTACCGATGTAAAGACCATGGCCCGCGTGTGCTCTCGCTTCCGCGTGACCTGTATGGTGGCGACTCCCACCTTCTTGCGCGCCTTTACGGTGAGCCGTTATGTGCACCCTTTGGTGTTCAAGTATGTTCGTATCATCATTGCCGGTGCCGAGATGCTCCGGCCTGAACTCGCCACCGCGTTCCGTCTCAAGTTCGGTAAGGAAATCTTCGAGGGCTACGGCTGTACCGAAACGGCTCCTGTAGCTTCCGTGAATACGGAAAACACCCTGTTGAACGACTACATGACCATGCAGGTGAACAACAAGCCCGGAACTGTTGGCCCGGCGCTTCCAGGAACCCAGTTCCTGATTGTGGATCCCGATACTAACACTCCGCTTCCCACCGGCGAGGCTGGCATGATTCTCATTGGTGGCTGCCAGGTGATGCAGGGCTACCTGAAGGATCCGGACCGTACCGCAAGTGTCATCGTGAATATCGGTGGTGTTCGTTATTACCGCACGGGTGACAAGGGTTACCTGGACGAAGACGGGTTCCTTACCATCGTGGACCGTTACAGCCGCTTTGCTAAGCTTGGCGGCGAGATGGTGAGCCTGGGTGCGGTGGAAAAGAAGATTCAGGATACTCCGGTGTTGGAAGGCTGCGATTATGTGGTGACCACCATTCCGGATTCCGCCAAGGGCGAAAAGATTGTGCTGCTCTACCAGGGCGACAAGGATCCTAAGCAGGTACTTTCTGAACTTAGGGCCAGTGGATTCCCGCCCATCATGCTTCCGGCCCTGGCCTTCCCTGTGGAGAAGGTTCCGAAGCTGGGTACCGGAAAGGCGGACTTTACCGGTGCGAAGATTCTCGCCAAGGAACTGGCGGGAATTAAGTAGGAGGCTTTGATGAACGGATTTACTCCAGTAAGGACCGTGCGGACCCTATTTGCGGTTGTCGCGTTGTTCGGGATGTTCATCTTGTTCATGGAACGGGCCTTGGGTGTGGTGCTGGTCATGGCGCGGCAGATGCTGGACCTGGCCTTTGCCCGCTACGGGAACTTCACGGGAAAGTTTGCCGCCAAGAATTTTGCAGAAGACAAGAAACTCCTGTCCATGTTGCAGGAAATGAAGGACCTGTTGCCTATGGCAGACACAGCCATGACCATACTTCTGGTGATAAGCGTGGTCCTGCTGGTGGTGGCGTTGGTGGGGCTTGCTCTTCCCAGGCAGATGGGACATGTGCTTGTTGCCATTAAGCTTTTGAAGTGGGTTCCCGGCGGGGACGGTGAAACCGAGTCTGGGAAGCCGTTTGCCTTTAGTCGCGAATCGCTGAAAAAAATGGGGATTGTGGCCGGAGTGATTTTGGCCATTATGCTCTTGGTGTTTGGCATTCGTGGATGTATGCTGGTGGCAAGTGCCCATACGCAAGAGGCTGCCTTGCAGGAACTGGACAAGCAAGTAAATATGTACATGGCTACCCAGCGGGCTTACTTCAATAACAACAAAGCCATTGGAGGCGCCAAGCAGTTGGGGCTGGATACCCTTGTGAATGGGAAGTATTACACCTTTACCGTGGGTCGAGGCCACATCGCGGCAGAATCCAAGGTGGATCTGGACAAGTGTCCGGCAGGGTCCCGTTGGAGCGTGTCTGCCGCCACGGGTGGGTTCATCTCCAAGGAACTGAAATTCTACAGGATTCCCCCCAAGAATCTGGACTGCCAAAAGTTCACTCCGAATTTCAAAAGAGTGGGACAGGACCGCTAATTTTTTATACTTTGGTAACGGATAGTCGCCCCTGCATGGCCGGGAGCGCCATGTGGTGTTTTGAATAGAAAAGGATTTTATGCAGCAGTATCTAGACTTATTGAAGGATATCATGGACAACGGCGTGGACCGTTCCGACCGTACGGGCACGGGTACCCGTTCCGTTTTTGGCCGCCAGAACCGTTATGACCTTTCCAAGGGTTTTCCTTGCCTTACCACCAAGAAGCTCCACCTGCGCAGTATCATTCACGAGCTGCTTTGGTTTCTGAAGGGTGATACCAACATTAAGTACCTTCACGACAATAAGGTGACCATTTGGGACGAATGGGCCGACGAGAACGGCGATCTGGGGCCGGTCTATGGTCACCAGTGGCGCAGTTGGCCCACGCCCGACGGTGGCCACATCGACCAGATCCAGAACCTGATCGATAGTCTTAAGAACAATCCCGATTCACGCCGTCACCTGGTGTGCGCTTGGAATGTGGCCGAGGTGAACAAGATGGCCCTGCCGCCTTGCCATTGCCTTTTCCAGTTCTATGTGGGTGGTGTAGGGGAGTCCGGCAAGCGCAAACTCAGTTGTCAACTGTATCAGCGTAGCGCCGATATGTTCCTGGGGGTGCCTTTTAACATTGCCTCCTATTCGCTTTTAACCATGATGCTTGCCCAGGTCTGCGGTTACGAGGCTGCTGAATTCGTGCACACCTTCGGTGACTTGCACCTGTACAGCAACCACTTTGACCAGGCCAGGGAACAGCTTTCCCGTACACCCCGTAAGCTCCCCACCATGAAGATGAATCCCGATGTGAAGGACCTGTTCGAGTTCAAGTTCGAAGATTTTGAACTGGTGGATTACGACCCGTGGCCGACGATTAAGGCTCCGATTGCGGTATAGTTTGTAATGTGTAGTGTGGAATGGGTAATGGGTAATTTATGCTGATTTCCGCTATAGTCGCAATATCTAAAAATAATGTTATCGGTCGTGATGGGCACCTGCCTTGGCACCTGTCCGCTGACTTGAAGCGTTTCAAGGCTATCACTACGGGCCATTCCATTGTCCTTGGCCGCAAGAATTACGACGACATCGGCCGCCCCTTGCCCAACCGCACCAACTATGTGCTGACACGGCAAACGAGTTTCCTGGCTCCAGGCTGCATTGTGTGTTCATCCCTAGAGATGGCGCTAGCAAAGGCGGAGTCTGCAGGGGAAACGGAATGCTTTATTATCGGCGGCGCGGCGGTCTATCGTGAGGCCATGCCCAAGGTAAAGAAGCTTTACCTGACCAAGGTGCTTTCCGATGTAGAAGGCGATGTGTTCTTTCCGGAATGGGGAGAAGGCTGGCGTATGGTCAGTGAAGAAAAGTTCCCCTCCGACGAGAAGAATGATTTTGAGACGCTGTTCCAGGTGTGGGAGCGTGACTAGCCTTTGATGTGGAGGTGCTATGATTGAGTTCAACGAGTTCTACAAGTTGGCCGCGGCGCTGGGAATCGGCTTTATCATCGGCATGCAGCGCGAGAAGTCCTATTCCGAAAGCGCTAGCCGCCACCCGGCGGGTGTGCGCACCTTCTCCATCATAAGCCTTTGCGGCGCCCTGGCCTCGTTCCTTGCGGAGCTCATGAATTCCGTAGCCCCCTTCATTACGGGGTTCGTGGTGGTTGGTCTTTTGTTGGTGGCAAGCCATGTGGCTCACGGCTTTGTGAACAAGGAAGAGGACGGTCTTACGACTAGTTTCTCCCTAATCGTGGTGTACTTCCTGGGTGCCCTTTGCTGGTACAACCGCCTGCTGGAATCCTGTATACTCATGATTGTCATCGTGTGGCTGTTGACCTTGAAACGGCAGCTCCATGAGTTTGCTTCTCGCATTTCTACCGAGGACATTATCGCGACGGTGAAATTTGCGGTTATTTCCCTGATGATACTGCCCTTTTTGCCTAACCAGGCTTACGGACCGGCCGGGCTCGAAGTTTTGAATCCCCACACCATCTGGCTGTTTGTTGTCTTTATCAGCGGCATCGGCTTTGTGGGTTATATCTTGATTAAGCTGGTGGGGCCCGGGAAGGGTATCTGGCTTACGGGGCTTCTGGGTGGGCTTGCAAGCAGTACTGCCCTGACGCTGAATCTAGCGGGCCGTAGTCGCGAGAACGAAGACTACGCTGGTAATTTTGCGCTGGGAATCGTGCTTAGCTGGGCGGTAATGTATGTGCGGTTGTACCTGATTTGCGTGGTACTAGTCCCAGAGCTTGCCAAGCCCCTGGCGCTTCCGCTGCTGTTACCCGCAGTACCGGCCTTACTTTATGCTCTGTACCTGAAGGTCAGGGAGAACATGGACCACAAGGCCAAAACCAGCACTTTCAATAATCCCTTCAACTTGCTTCCGGCCATCAAGTTCGGCATTGTGTTTACGGCGGTGATGTTCGTGGCCAATGCGGCCCGTGTGTACCTGGGGTCGGGAGCCCTTCTGGCCTGCAGCTTTTTGGGCGGCGCCGCCGAGATGGATGCGGTGGCGTTCTCCCTTCTAGACATGAGCATGAAGGCGAGTCTGCCAGTGCGGGAACTGGTGCTCTCACTCCTGTTTGCAAGTCTTGCCAACACCCTTACCAAAGGGGGGCTAGTCTGCGTGCTGGGCGCAAAGTCCATGCGCCGCCCCATAATCCCTGCGGTGGTGCTGATTTGTCTCTGCACGGCGGGACTTATCGGCTTTTACCTGTAATTTTTGAGCAGGCCCTTGCCCGAAATCCGCAAAGACTTTATTTTTAAGACAGAAACAAAGAGGTTCTTATGCGAGTATTCGTCACCGGCGGAACCGGATTTATCGGTCACTATGTGGTTCGCGCCCTTTTGGAAAAGGGACACGAGGTGGTCATTGCCACAAGGCACCCCAACAAGGTCCCGAGCCTGCGTTCCCAGGCCAGTGTAAGCTTCGTGGAGGCCGCCCTTACGGATTTCGACAAACTTGCCAAGGGGCTTGAAGGCTGCGACGCCTGTATCCATATCGCTCTTGGTTGGGGAGAGACTCCCAGCACCATGCTGATGAACGATACTCGAGCCACCGTGTTCCTGTTGGAAAATGCTGCCAAGGCGGGTTGCAAGAAGTTTATCTACACTTCCAGTACGGCCGCCATGGGTGTCATGCGTCCTTCCATGCGCGAGGTCACCAGCAACCTGCCGCTGGATCTATATGGTGCTACCAAGGCAGCAGGGGAAGCCTATGTGCTGGGTTTTCGCAAGGGCTACGGAGATCAGTTCCCCGAAGTGGCTATGAAACGCAACATCATCCGCCCGGGTTATACCTTCGGTAACCCCGCGTTCCTTGACGGATGTTCCCAGCCGGACCGTCGGTTCTTTGAAATGGCCAAAGCCGTCAAAGAAGACAAGGACATTACCGTCATTAAAAATGACGGCACCCAGTTTATTCACGCAAGCCAGCAGGCCAGTCTCTACATGAACCTCTTGGAATCCGACAAGAACGAAGAGATTTACCTTGGGCTTGGTGATGTATGGATTAGCTGGAAAGAGATTGCGGAACTGATGGTGGCCCAAAAGCCCGGCTGCAAGTCTAAGATTATAGAACGTGACCTAGGCTGGGATGACGATCCCATGCGCTTTGAAGTACAAAAAATCAAAGACCATTTTGGTCTGGTCTTTGATGCTCATGATTTTCTGGAAGGCCACGTAAAGTGGACTTATAGTCAAGTATAGACTATTCCTTTTCCAAGCAATTATCCATTGCGGCGATAATCTTTTTCTTGTCCATGTGCTGGCCGATAAAGACCAGACGGTTGGTGCGGTCGCCGTACTTTTCGTCCCAGATGTTAGCCAGCTGCGGATTTTCGCGAAGCAGCTGCTGCTGGACTTCTTTGCTTTCTGCAGCAAACCAGCGGCCAAAATTCTGGGCAGATGCCTGCTTGCCTGCCTGTTCGAACAGGTAGCTTTCGGTAGGCTCGTCGCTGAACCACATGAGACCCTTGGTGCGGATGATGCTTGCCGGATAGTCGTCTAGGAAGGCTTCAAACTTCTTGCGGTTTACGGGCGGCTTGCGCTCGTATACGAAGGTGCTGATGCCGTATTCGTCACCATGAGGGTGGTCCTTGTCATGGTGGTGACCGCAGTGGCAGACTCCATGCTCATGGTCGCAGTGGCTGTGGTCTTCTTCATCATGGTCATGCTCATCATGGTCATGATGGTGATGATGCTCGTGTTCTTCGTGGTCATGATGATGTTCATGCTCATCGTGGTCATGGTCATCATCTTCGTCCATGTCGTTGTCCATGCGGTTGAGCTCGATTGCCCAGCGGCTGGATTCCGCCACCTTCTCGAAATCGAACTGCTTGGTGTCCAGAATGTCCTTCATGTCCACCTTGCCGTAGTTGGTCTCGATCATCTTGGCGGTAGGCTGCAAAGCCTTGATGACGGCCTTCACGTGTTCCAGGTCGCCCTTAGAGAGCATGTCTACCTTGTTCAGCACCACCGTATTGCAGAACTCGATCTGCTGGATCAGCAGGTTTGCAATGTCTTCTTCTTCAAGGTCCTTGGAAAGGAGCTTTTCGCCACTGCCGAACTCGTCGGCCAGGCGGAGCACGTCTACCACGGCGGCGATGTTGTCCAGGTGGCAGGCCAGGCGCTGGCCGTTCTTGCCCTGGAGTTGGCTTCCGGCCATGCAGATGGTCTGGGCGATAGGTACGGGCTCGCAGATGCCGCTGGCTTCAATTAGAATGTAGTCGAACTTGCCCATTTCCAGGATTTCGGCAATCTGTTCCAGAAGGTCCGCTTTCAGGGAACAACAGATACAACCGTTGGAAAGGGGTACCACCTTGCCCGAATCTTCCTTGGTGATGTTTCCACCCTTCTCGATAAGGGTCTGGTCGATGTTCACCTCGCCGATATCGTTCACGATGACGGCCACATGGTAGCCCTGCTGGTTGTTGAGAACATAGTTAAGGAGTGTGGTTTTACCGGCTCCGAGGTAACCGGTGAGCAGTGTGATAGGTACTGATTTCATTTTGAATCCGTTTTGAAATGTATTCAAATCGTTATAGTTCGCAGTTCCAGTCTTTCCCGATGCCCGAGGTGCCACGGATCTTTTGTGCCTTCTTGGCCAACTGTTCCAGCTTGACTCCTTCCAGGTACTCGTGAATGATCTTGTCCAGTTCGGTCCATACGGGGAGCGTGACGCAGATGGCGGATCGCTTGCAGGGGTTCTTCTTAGTGTCCAGGCAGGCGACAGGAGCCACGGATGTCTCTGTCAGGGAAAGTATATCCCAGACGCTGCATTCTTTGGGGTTGCATCTGATCCTGTAACCACCGGCTTTTCCACGGGCGCCTTCCAGAAGGCCGCTCCTGACAAGAGTCCCGAGAATCCCTTCCAGGTACTTCTCGGAAATTTGTTGCCGGGCGGACAGGTCCTGCAACTTCACAAACTCGTCTCCTTTTTGGGAGGCGAGGTCAATCATAACCCTCAAGGCATAGCGGCCCTTGGTGGAAATGCGCATGGTTTTTGGCTCGGTTTACAGTTCAGGCTGCTTGCCGGTCAAGCGCACGAAGATTTCTTCGTACTTGGCGAGCGTGTTCTTCACGACTTCAGGCGGA
>CAMKNA010000044.1 GCA_946414075.1 uncultured Fibrobacter sp. | reverse complement strand
TGGTCTACGCCTACAGCGAGAACTTCATCCAGGTGTTCAGCCACGACGAGGTGGTCCACGGCAAGGGCTCCATGCTTGGCAAGATGCCCGGCGACAACTGGCAGAAATTCGCGAACCTCCGACTCACCTACGCCTTCCAGTACGCCCACCCGGGCAAGGTGCTGAACTTCATGGGCAACGAGTTCGGGCAGTTCCGTGAATGGAACGAAAAGCAGTCCCTGGACTGGCACCTGATCACCTGGGATAGCCACGGAAAGCTTTTGCAGATGGTGAAGGTCCTGAACTACATCTACAAGGAAAACGCCCCCTTCTGGGAAATCGACCACTACCACACCGGCTTTGAATGGATCTGGTGCGACGACGCCGACAATTCCATCGTTTCCTTTGTCCGCAAAGACGACCACGGGAACCAGATTCTGTGCGTGTTCAACTTCACGCCGGTGGTCCGCCACGACTACCGCCTGGGCGCCCCCACCCGCGGAGCCTGGAAAGAAATCTTCAACACCGACGCCGAGATGTTCGGCGGGTCCAATGTGGGCAACCTGGGCGAAGTCTGGACCCAGGACATCCCGTGGCAGAACCGCCAGTGGAGCCTGAACATCAAGCTTCCGCCCCTGGCCGCCGTATTCTTCCAATTGGAAAGGTAAGCCAACCATTTAAAAAGCAAAAACACCCCGCTAAGTGGGGTGTTTTTTTGATTGAAAATGCGTAAACTACCGATGTAGAATGGTGTCCTGGATGGAGCCGTACTTCACCTGGACGCGGTCCCACAGGATGGCGTTCTTGATGGTGCACCGTTTGAGCACGCAACCGTCGCCCACAGCCACATTAGGGCCAATCTTGCAATTCTCGATGACCACATCCTTGCCGATATGGCAGGGACCTTCGATAGTCGTTCCGGGAAAAGAAGATTCACCCGAGTTGTCGTTACGGGACAGGACTTCGGCATTGGTGGCAAGCAGGGTCTCGATAAGCCCGCAGTCCAGCCATTTCTTTACCGGGGCCGTATGGAACCTGCAGCCCTTCTGGAGCATCATCTCCAGGGCGTCGGTCAGCTGGAATTCGTCCTTGGTACGGACATTGTTGTCCATCAGGTACTTCAGAGATTCCTTCAGGACCTTCACATCCTTGATGAAGTAGATACCCACGATAGCCTCGTCGGACACAAACTCCTGGGGCTTCTCCACCAGCTTCTGAATGACGCCGGTTCCGTCGGTCACCGCCACGCCAAAGCGGGACGGGTCCTCCACCCTGTAGGTATAGAGGACATTTTCGGTCTCGTTCTTCAAGATAGACAAGTCCGCCTCGAACAGCGTATCGCCCAGAATGATAAGCATGGGTTCGTCGTCTTCCACATACGGAAGAGCCAGGGATATGGCCTCGCCCAGCCCCTGGGGGTTTTCCTGGCGGACCGTACGGGTCTTGCCCCAGCATTCACGATCCTTAAGGAAGGCGTCCATCTGGTCCGCCTTGTAGCCCGTAATGAAAATAGTCTCCGAAGGCTTCAGGGACAGGGAATCTTCCACAATCCAGTCAATAATGGTCTTTCCAGCAACGGGCAGCAGGCACTTGGGGCGGTCCTCCGTATATGGACGAAGCCTTACACCGCTTCCTGCAACCGGCAATACAATCTTCATAAAAAATCCTTGACACAAAAACCTTGCCACCATGGGTGGCAAAGATGCTCATTGAGGAAAAGATACATAAAAAAGAGGAGTCAGACCACACCCCCTGGACATTTCCTGTAAAAATGCGATTTCGCGCACACAAAGAACAAAAAAAATGCCGAAATCTTGCGGATTTCGGCATTTCGTGGATGATGCAGGGGTCGAACCTGCGACCCGCTGATTAAGAGTCAGCTGCTCTACCAACTGAGCTAATCATCCATTGTCGCTTAGACGGGGTCAATAATAGAAAAGGGCTGGGGTACTGTCAAGGGGATTTTTGAAGTTTTTTACTAAAAAAATTATTTCAATCCCCTTCCGTAGGCGCAGTAGGAATCTTCTTGCATATAGTCGCCATCGTGGTAGTAGGCGGCCCTGGCTCGACAGCCACCACAGCGGTCGTTGAACTTGCACTTGCCGCAAGCACCGGCGTAGGCCTTGGTGCGGAGCTTCTTGAACACCTCGGCGTTGGCCCAGATTTCATCGAAAGGCGTGTTATGGACATCCCCCGCTTCTTCTAGCATATAGGCGCAGGGGCGAACCTTTCCGATGGGGCTCACGATGCAGTAGTCGATACCGGCGAGACACCCACGACTGTAGCGGGTCTTGATGTCCAGCTGGTCGGCTATGCGCAGGAACTGCGGAGCGCAGGTGGGCTTCACCGGAATACCCAGCGTACGGCTCTTTTCCATAATGCGGCGGAGCAGGCCCTCGTATTCGGCTACGCGGAGGGCGTGGTCCTCGATTTCCTTGCCACGCCCCACCGGAATGAGAAAGAATATCTGGTGGTTCACTCCACCGATTTCCTTAACCCAGTCCATGATATCCAGAATTTCACCCTGGTTCCAGTCCATAATGGTGGTGTGAATCTGGAACGGGAGACCGGCCGCCTTGCAGTTCTCGATACCCGCCATGGTAAGCTCGAAGGCATTGGGCAGCCCACGAAATTCATTGTGACGCACAGGATCGATGCTGTCGATGCTGATACCCATAGCCATAGCTCCGGCTTCCTTCAGCTTGAAGGCCAGATCGTGGGTGATGAGCGTACCGTTAGTCCCGAATACTGGACGGAGCCCCCTACTTGCGGCATGGGCCACAAGTTCCACAATGTCGGGGCGGGTCATGGGTTCGCCACCGCTGAAAATCATAATCTTGAACCCCGCCTTGGCAATCTCATCTATCAACTTCAAGGCTTCGGCCGTGGTAAGCTCGGCAGCCTTGTTCTCGCCAGCATCCTGATAGCAATGCTTGCAGGTCAAGTTACACTTGTTGGTGGTCATCCAGGATACGATCATTCAAAACCTCTAAGAGTTCAAAAAAAAATAGAAAAAACTGGGATATCCTATCCTTTTTACTTCAAAAAGGATATATTGATATTATGACATACAAAAAAATCTTCATCATCGTGTTTGTCATTGTCGCCGCCTTTTATGTTTTCAAGGTAAAAGGCTTCAATCCCTTTGTCAGCAAAATCAAAAGTAACATCGTTCTATATACACTTGACGGAAAAACGACACCCCTAGACGAGTGCGTTGGAGAAAACGGAACTTTCATCTTCATCATGGGCACCTGGTGCCCCTATTGTTCCAAAGAAGTGGAACAATTAAAAACACTAAACGATTTTTTCAAATCACACAAGATAAACATCCTCATCGGCATGAAAGGCCAAACATATGAAGAAATTCAAAGCTGGGTATTCCGGCACGATTTTCCTTGGAACTGGAAAGCATTCTATTGGTACAAAGACTACGAAAAAGATTTCCATATTAAAATAAAGGGTGTCCCCTACTTGGCCATAAGGAATAAGAAAGGGAAGACCACATTCAAAAAAGCGGGCGTTTTTCAATCCGACCACTTATCCAAACTCGCCCTGAACTTGCTTAAAAACGACAAGTAACGATTTGGTGGATGCACCAATCCTTCCATCTAGAACAGCGTCTTAAGCCCAAATCCTATAATTCCATCTAGGTAATTCTCGCCGTTTCTTAAGGCGTAGTACAGGTTGATACTCCAGTTGCCGCGGTACTGCGTAAAGGCAACGCCATAGTCCTGCTCCCGCTTCCAGCCGTGCTCCGGCATAAAGGCCCGGTAAAGCCCCGGCTGGTAAAAAGCTTCGACACTCAGGTTGTAACCATCCTGCCACAGGAGTGTCAGTTCCGAAAACCCGTAGGCCCGGCTCCGCATAAAGCGGTACCCCATGCCCTTGAAGCTGTCCATACCGCCCAGCGCAAAGTAATCGGACCGTTTCAGGCTAGCATCCGTGGGGAATATCCCACCGGCGGCTCCCGTAAAGCGGGTGATAAAATTCCCGAACAGCGGGTAATAAGAGAGCACCTTCCCATGGCTTTCCAGGTAATTGTCCAGGGAATCGGGACGGTCCATTTTCCAAGTGGCAGAGCCCTGCAGCTTGAAACCGCTTCTCGGGAGAACGAACCTGTCCAGAGAAACATACGACAGCTCAAAGGTGGAATGCTTGTCATCTTCGCTCATGCCAAAGAAAATCCCGATGCTCCAGTCAAAGCCGATATCCCGGGTCACGCCAATCTCTCCCATGGCGACCCGCTCCGTCACATCCTTCATTTTCCCGTCCAGGGAATCCGACTCCACCGAATAAATTTCCTCGTCAAAGAGTCCCCGCAGAACCACATTCCAGGGCGAATCGAAAACCCAGGGTTCCTTGTACATGAAATTCAGGTGACGGGTACTCTCACCCGTATAGCCTTCCAATGTCAAGTCACGAGCCGTCCCAAGAATATTGTAAAGCTTTATGTTCACCTGACCTTCCCACAGGTTGTCCTCGCTGGAATAGGTCAATAGCCCTTCTGCCTCGGAATTGCGAGCCGCCTTCATGCTGAACGCAGGCACCAGCCTGTTTCTCGCGGGGTCCCGGAAAAGCCGCACCGGTGCAGTCTGCTCAAAATACCCAAGACGGGCAAGCTTGCGTTCAGAGCGTTCCAGGTCCGTCAGGGATACGGGAGCCCCTTCTTCGATACCGCTGAGCCTGCGGAACACATCGGTCCGTGTTCCCGAAGAATCCAGGTTCTCGGCGCCGGCCCACACATAGCCGGCCCCCCGTTTCAGCTCCACCATCAAGACGCCCAGGGTATCCGTGCCCGAAGCACCACCCATGCCGTAATGCATCTTTCCTAAAACCTGGACGGCGGCAAAGCCCTTGTCTTCGTAATGGCGGGCAAGACGGGACGCAGCAGCTTTCCAGGCTTCACAGGGCGAACCTTCCACAAGGTTCAAGTGAGCTTCGTCATAGGCGGAATGCTCCCCAACCCAAACTATCTTGTGGATACGGCACAGAGACGCCTCCCCCGCATAGGAGGAAGATAGCAACGCCAATACAAACAGCACCAGCACGCCTATTTTACATCTCACACCACACATCACACACTACACACCTTAGAAATACGCTCTCGCTTCAGTAGTGAACTTCTGGAAAATATTCTCTTCAGCATCGCCAAACCTGAGCACATAACGGAGGCCACAAGAAATAAAGTCGTTCACATCCACAGAAATAGACGATTCCAGCCGATAAGTACGCCCATCGCTGTAGCCATCCATCATCTGATAAGGAATCAAATCATCACCGCTTTCCATCTGCACCACCGAGAACTGGATGAACCCATCCACCATGTCCCTGCGGTTATAGCCCAGTCGCAAGGAGCCTTCCCACAGGTAGGCATCGAAGGAATAGTCCATATCATCTTCACCTTCGCCTGTGCGGTATCGGGCTCCGGGCTGTACAAAGAAATCGTTCCAGAAATCATAGCGGTAACGGCCCGAAATGTCCCGGGTATCCCAATCCAGAATTTGAAGGGCCTTCAGCTCCACATCTTCCAGAAGCAGGGTGGCTCCTATAAAGTGGGCATCGTTTATCTGGAATCCTGCATCCAGCAGGTGATGGAACCGAGTCTCGAAATAACTGATGGAACTGAGTTTCTTGTCGTAATCGGCACCAGGCTTGTAACTAAAGGTGATTCCCCGCGGGTGGGCCCAGGTTCCCCGAAGCTCGTAGCTGACCGTTCCCGAAGAAATGTCCCGCAACTGCGAAGGCGTGGCCGGCGGAAAATAGATTCTCTTGCCGGTAGTGTCCTCGCCCACCCCGTCAAAGGTTCCGCCCAGAGAGATGTCTCGCAAAATTCCATGCCGGATTCCCAGAGACACGCCCGGACTCCAATCTATATCCATCCGGAACGCCGCATTGGAGGCTAGAATCGTCCCCAGAGAATCATTGCGGCCCATACCCTCGTAGACAAAGTCACCGTTATCCACACCTTCGATAAAGGCTCCGGTCAAGCTATCGTAACGGACATCTCCCGTACCTTTGGCCACCGCCTTGTAGATAGGCGTGTAGGTCTGTTCTTCCGTAAGTCCAAGCTTGTAATCGACGCTGGTAACCAGACCTAGCTCTTCGTGACCGAAGGTTCCCCGAAAATCCCCGACCCAGCTGTTCTCGGCACCAAGACCATTTTCGTTGCGGCGCTCGTACTGCAAGAAATGATCCAGCTGGGCATAACGGCTCTGCCAGGCCGCGCTCTGGATCCAGGCGATGGATTGCAAGGAATCCCGCCAATCATGGCCAAAGGAATCGCCCTTTCGTTTCGCTGTTTTTGTCTCCGCACCTTCACTTACATTCCAGGAATCCCCCACCATCAAAAGACCGGCTCCCGTCTTGCCGTAAGCCACCTGGTTCTCCGTCCCAAGGGAATCGCTTTCCGTATAGCGCAGGTCAAAGTTTCCGAAGGGTCGCAGCAATCCTTTCAGGATCTCTCCGTTCCCCAAAAACTGGTAGCGCACCCGTTCCTGTTCCTGAAAACTCTCGACACGATACGCACCCACATCGCTCCTGGCGAAGTTAGACCTGTGGACTAAAGAAATTCCACCCCTGGAAGAACTCCATTTCTCTTCTTCGCCCTGTCGGTACCCCCAGGTGCTGTGGATAAACCATCCTGGCAAAAGCCTAATCCGCATCCCGAACTCGTCGTGGCGCAGGTCTCCATCTGCAAGGGCGGCGCTGTCCAAATCCCATTCATCCAGAAGCCTAAAGCTGTCCCAATCCTTGTCTGTGCCCTGGAAATCCGTTATCCCGAATTCTTCCTGAATATAGTTTCCATATACCGAAAAGGCTATCGGGAATTTTTTCATATTCTCCGAAGAATCGGATGTCAAGAACCAGCGGTAGCCATAACCTTCGGGACCGTCCACCTGCCTGGACAAGGTGTTGGAATCCCGCCGGCTAATGGCCATTTCCAGGTCCGCGTAGAAACGCCTATCCCCTTGGAACCGAAGCCGCGCGCCTGCACGGTCCGTCCGTTCGGGCCTGTGAAGTTCCCCCAGAGAATCGTCACGAACAAATTCACTCCCGTCGTCATGCTTTAGCATCCGGTAGTCTTCGTCGGTCCAGAGCCCCCGTTTCATGCGGTCGCGATCATTCTCCAGGCGAAATCCCGACACATCCAAATACAGATTCGGATGCCTGTAGGCTCCATGGGCTGCGTACACATTGTAAACATCGCCATCGTCGTAGGCATCGTATTCTATGCGGATTTCATCATCGGGGCCTGGATTCCTACGGCCCTTGAAATTCAAGAGACCACCCGCATAGTTCACCTCGTAGTCCACACTTGCCGTAAGCAGGTTACCGTTCAACCAGACCCGCTCGGAACCGGGCACCACCGAAAGGTAGCTACCATCATCGCTAATGGCGTAACCTTCCCGTTGACCACTGACGCCGTTCATCACGCGGGTAACACGCCTAGTCTCGTCGGTTCCCGCTACACCCCGAACTTCGGTATAGCCACCCCGAACACCTACCATGGCTCCAAGAGCAGAACGCTCCAACCCGAACAATCCCATATTTCGGTCACGCCAAATCAAGTCTCCCAGGTGCACCATCCAGTGCTCCGACTCCGCACGAAAGTAAATCTGGTCTACTTCCTGCAGGGTAGCCGTTGTCTGGTCCCCGGCACGGCGGTCCACATCGGAGAGCAGCGCATCAATGTAGACGCTGTCACCAACAAAGCCCTGTATGGAAAGCCGTAATTCCTGGTCCACCTGGGTACCGCCATCGCCCACCGTAACCTGCATGGTCTTGTAGCCATGGGTCGAAAGCCCCGAAGTCTCAACAGACTCCAGCCCAGGCGCAGTCCCTTCTGAGACGAGCGAACCACTATCACGCACAAGATAATCTGGATTCCAGACAGGAATAGAATCCATATCTAGGGCAAATGCCCGACTCCACAAAAGCACCCCCCAAAACACTTTTAGCCAAGGGCCTTTGCGCATGGGGACTACCTACTTGTGGAATCAATCACGAACTGTCGACTATAAAGGAGTTTCCGTCCAGAAATCAGGTCTACGCTCCACTCACCGGGCTTTAGCAAAGTGGGCAGAATCTCCGTAATGCAGGCTTCGGAATCCTTTTTCAAGTTGCACGGCAGAACCTGCACCGTATCCATGCCATAGTACCAGACATGCCAAAGGGTATCCGACTTATCCTTTAAGGCCGAAGATATAGTGGTGTAGAAATAAAGCCTGGAGCCTTCCTCGAAAATAGAATCAGCGCCAAAGGGGGTTTCCTTGACGATATGCCGGCACACCGTTCCCTGGGCCAGAGAAAGCTCCGTATTTCCAGCATCCTTGATGGAATCATCCGTAGAAAGGTACGCCACCGTGCGGTGAACCAAGAACGCAAGCAAGACCACGACCAGAATGACCGTCGTCTTACGAATGTTACGCAGTGGCGGAATTCCTGCCACAGGGGCCTCGGCTAAATGAGCTTACTGGTGTTCTGGGTAAATGCCGGAACCGCATCTACCAACTTCTCCACCAACAGGCGGTTAAAGTCATCGATACGGTTAGGCAGCCTGGAACCCGGAAAAACCTGAACCAGGAGCAGGGCCTGGTCCACAGGCGAAATGTAGATGGAGCGGTTCTCGCCGGAGTAGGACACCGACTGGAAGTTCTCGCCACCAAGCATATTGCCAACCTGGCGGGCAGAGTCAAAAGAAGCGGTACTCAACACGGCTAGAGGAGTGGGGTCGATTCCCAAGGAGCCCACCTCGGCGATAATGGAACCGTCACGGTGGCAAAGAACAATGTATTCGGCCTTGACGCTAGCCTGGTAGGCTTCCATCAGGCGGCGGACCTTGCCCACGTCATCGGAATAAATCGTAAAATCGCTCATAGCACACCTCCACTACTTCTTCTTGGGAACATAAGGACGCAATTCGATTTCGTCGTCACCGGACTCCTGGGGCTTCTCCATCATACGGCCAAAGGTGGGCATACGAGGAACCGTGGCAGCCGCCCTCGGGCGGCCAAACGGCGAAGAAGTCGCTCCCTTCTGGAACAAGCCCGAACCGGCATTACCGGACGGAACTGCCCCTGCAGGGGGCTTTGCCGCAAAGGAGGGCATCTTGAACGGTGAAGAAGGGGCTGCCGCTTCGGCTTGAACCTGAGGACGCGGTGCGGCCTGTTTCACCGACACGCCTTCCTTGGTCAGGGACACATCGTGGACCCCGGTGTTGTTCACGCTCTCGGCGGCCTTACGGAGGAAACCCTGCTTCACATTAAACTTTTCAATCACCAGCATGGCTATGGTCTTAAGCGTGGTCACCACGCCCTTGCCATTGTGCGCCGTAGCCGGGAAGAAGGGCACATTGCGGGGGTTCAGCTCCGCATTCAGTTCGTCCAGGGAGAACACATTCTCCATGTCGCGCTTGTTGTACTGGAGAACGAAAGGCATATCGTCCAGATCCATGCCGTAATCCTGGAGATTCTGTCTCAGATTCTGAAGGCTTTCCAGATTTTCGGCCTGACGGGAACGCTGGGAATCCGCCACAAACACAATTCCATCAACACCGCGAAGCACGAGCTTACGGGTGCTGTTATAGTAAACCTGACCAGGAACGGTATAAAGCTGGAAACGGGTCTTGAAACCCTTAATATCACCAAGATTCAGAGGAAGGAAGTCGAAAAACAGGGTACGGTCACCCTCAGTCGCCAAGGACACCATGTCCGTACGCTTATCCTGGGGCATTTTCTGGTGGATTACCTGAAGGTTCGTGGTCTTACCACTAAGACCAGGCCCGTAATACACCACCTTGCAACTAATCTCTCTTGTAGCAAAATTTATCGATGACATTTCAAATCCCTGACACCCTTCATTTTACAAACATTTCGAATACACTATACAGAACAATAATCTAGTAAAAAACATGTAACAGAATGCCGTTAAAAACCAAAAATAAGACCCGACAAGAGAAAAGGCATATTCCACATCGAGTGAAGTTAACAAATGTTTACCGAAATTCCATAAACAGGAAAACACCGGTGCGGGGGACCACACCGGCTTAAAAATCCGACTGAGCTTAATTAAGCGAGGCCGTTAATGACCTTGGCGGCCTTGGCCTTGTAGTTCGCAGCGCGATTGGCGCAGAAACCGGCACGACCCTTGGCGGCAGCCTTGTCCAGCATGCTGAACAGGTTGGGCATTTCCTTGAGCGCAGCTTCCTTAGAGGTGGCGGTACGGATCACCTTGAGGCTGGAACGGATAGCGGAACGGACGGAACGGTTCATGGCGTTGGCCTTTTCGGCCTGGCGCAGACGCTTTTTGCAAGATTTGTGTTGAGGCACCTTTTAATCTCCGGGTAAAACCTACTTAAAAATTGTTGGCTCAAAGATAGTAAACTTAGGGAGAATGTCAAGTCCCAGAAATGGCGAAAAAAACTAAATTTCAGGCATTATGATTCCCTTCGTGAACCTGACCGCCCAGCGAGAAGCCTACCGAAAAGAGCTAGAAATGGCGGAAAAGCGCGTTCTGGATAGCGGTTGCTACATCGGGGGACCCGAAGTCCAGGCCCTAGAAAAAGAGCTGTCCACCTACTGCGGGGCGCTCCATACCGTAAGCTGTGGAAGCGGGACCCAGGCGCTGGAACTTGCTCTGATGGTTCTCGGGCTTGAACCGGGGGACCAGGTCATCGTTCCGGACTTCACCTTTATCGCCCCGGCGGAATGTGTCCAAAAACTGGGGGGCGTTCCCGTCTTTGCCGACATCGACCCCAGGACCCTGCAGATAAGCCCTGAAAGCGCAAAAAAACTTATCGGTCCCAAGACCCGGGGAATCATCGCCGTGAACCTGTTTGGACAGTGCGCCCCCTACGGGGTGTTGCGAAATATAGCCGACCAGCATGGGCTATGGATTCTGGAAGACAGCGCCCAGGCCTTCGGGGCCACGCAGAACGGCAAGAAGGCCTGCACCTTCGGAGACATTTCCATCACCAGCTTCTACCCCACCAAGCCCCTGGGCTGTTACGGGGACGGTGGTGCCATCTTTACCGACAATCCAGAATACGCCGAAAAGGCCAGACTTCTGGCCAACCACGGCAGCAGGGAAAGATACCGTCACATCGAAATCGGGACCAACGGACGGCTAGATGCCCTGCAGGCGGCAGTGCTGCGGGTAAAACTCCAGCACCTAGATGAAGAACTGGAACGGCGGCGACAGAACGCCAAGGTCTACGACCAGGTTTTTGCAGGACTGCCTGGATTTACGCCACAGGCAATAGATGCGGGCAACACAAGCACCTACGCCCAGTACACCCTGCTAGTGGAAAACCGTGCAGAATTCATAAGGCGATTGGACAAGGCCGAGATTCCCTACTGTATCCACTACCCAAGTCCACTACATACCCAGCCTTGCTTCTGTGCCGGGCACGCGGAACCTACAACGGATGCAAGCTGTCCCGTAACCGAAAAGGTCTGCACGCAGGCGATAAGCCTGCCCTTCTGCGCCTTTACCGATGTACAGAAAATAGTCGAAAGAATCTAGGGATTAGGGTTCATGTCCATATCGGACAAGCTCTTGTAGATAGAATCCGACTTGGCCTTGATGGAATCCAGCGTTCCCTGGAGGGTCTTGATTTCGGACTGGAGGGTTACATTTTCTTGCTTGAGACGGGCGATCTCCGCTTCGGCTTCAGAATTGGAGCAGGCAGAAAAAAAGAGCACCAGAGCAAGAACAGCAAGAATTTTATACATAATGGATTCCTCTAGTCAAAAATAACAAGATTCTAAAACCTTTCCACCTTGAACCCGCGGCGACGCAAGAGTTCAATGACATTGTCCTGGTCCAAAACCAAATGGGCGGTTCCCACCACCACAAAGACATTGCGATTTTCCGTCAAGAACTGGGCAATGCCTGCGACCATTTTCTTGTTTCTTTCCTTATAAACACGCCTGTCGGATTCGGCCTCCATCAAGGAATCCCGCGCCGTAGCTTTTGCAGGGTCCTGCCTTTCGGAGCGGAGCACCTGCACCATCAGGGAATCATCTCCGGTTTTCCAGGCGCGGGACATCTGGGTGACCATGGAATCCAGGTTGGAAATTTCCTTCAGGGTGTTTTCCAGGTAGTAAATCCCGAGAGTGTCGCCTTCGGAAGTATCTGCCAGGGCATCCACCTGCTCTTCGGCGGTTTCAAGCCCCACGATAGGCATGCCCCGCATAGCGGCACTGTCTAGAAAAACAGCATCGATACCGTAAGCCGGGTCTATTCCCGAGCGCTGGATAGCGATGGAACTGAGCGTCATGGCGGCAAGCCAGGGCCGCATGTTCATAAGGGCCATGCTCGGGAAGTTCCAGATGGTACACAGGCTGTCCAGGGAATTCCAGAGGGCGATGGGCAGCACTTCATTTAGACGCCGACCCTGAGGGAGCAGGCCCTTCTCCAGGCTGTTGGCGGTCACGCTTGCCGCCACGGAATCGTCCGCAATGTTAATCTCTACGGCCAGTTCTTCGGATTCATCGAAGGCTGCGTTAATATAGGGGGACAAAGGATAAAAAGAACTGTCTGCAAAATGGATGCTCCCGAGAATCCACACATGGGAATCATCGTCGGACACCTTCCACAGAAAATGCCGGGGCGTCGAAGCCTTGTCCTGCGAAAGGCCTGCCCCCGAAGAGGCGCAACCCGCAAGCACTACCACGCTCAACAAGGCGAAAACGGACAAAACAAGAGACGGTTTCACCTAGACCTCCGCCCAGTTCAGAAGGCCAAGTTCACGAGCACGGGCCGCCGGAGCAAACTCCAGGTTTCCCTGGGAAGTAAAGGCCAGAATAGAATCGGCATACTTTTCGCCGTAGTCAATCCAGTGGGTGGAAAGCATGACGGCCATGCCTTTTTCCCGGGACAATTTCTGCAGCGTTACGAACAAATTCTTACGCCGGGGAATGTCCATGAAGGCATCGGGTTCATCCAACAGCAAAAACTTCACCTGCTGGGAAAGCGCTCGGGCCAAGTACACGCGGCTCCGTTCTCCGTCGGAAAGTTCCGCCACCTTGCGCTCCGCAAAGGCACTCACATCCATCTCGGTCAGGGCCTGAGCTATGATCTTTTCATCTTCGGCAGAACGGCCATCCAGAAAGCCCGCGTAAGGCGAGCGTCCCAAAGACACAAATTCTCGAACCGTCATTTCGACAGGGGCCACAAGCCCCATCCGGACTAAAGCCACCTTCTTGGAAAGCTCCCGCAGGCTGTATTCTGCAAGGGGGCGACCGTCCAATTCCAGAATTCCAGACAAAGGAACAATCATGCCGGCAAGGGTCTTGAGAAGCGTACTCTTGCCGCAGCCATTCTCCCCCACCAGGGCAACGACCTGCCCAGCCGGGAAATCCATATCCAAAGGCTTCGCCAAAGGCGCCCCATACCCGAAGGTCACTTGCCGCAACTTGAGAAGCATCACAGGCATCCTCTCTTGGCGGACCGTACCAGCACCCAAAGAATCGCAGGCACGCCCACCAGGCTAAGGATTGCATTCAGGGGATACTCCGGGAAAAGCCCCGCCAAAAGCGCAAGACACACGCCGCACAGGGCAGAGCCTGGCAACAGAGCGCGATGGTTAGAAGTCTTGAACAGCAAGTAGGCCAGGTGGGGCACCGCAATCCCGAGAAACGCCACCGGCCCACAGAAGGCGGTAACCGCCGCCGCCAGAATGGACGCTCCCAGAAGTACAAGCTTCTTGTACAACGACACCTTGATTCCAAGCCCACGGGCAAAGTCGTCGCCCAGGCGAGCGCCATTCAGATAACGCACAGAAGCGCCAATCAACGCAAGGCCAACAGCCACCGCCAAAGCAAAAATCCAGATGCCGCCAAGGGTCAAGCGCCCAAAGCTTCCCATGCCCCAGGACACATAGACCCGCAGGGATTCCCCATCGCTCATGGTAATCAACAGGCTGATGCAGGCATCAATAAAGTAGCCTATCAAAAGGCCCGCCACAAGCAGGACCGTATTGTTCCTGAATCTAGATGCTATAGCAAGAATCAGAAGAGTCACGCCGAAGGCACCGACAGAAGCGGCAGTCAATGTGCCGAACCGCCCAAAGCTAAAGCCAGCCAGCATGGAAAGGGCCACTGCAAAACTTGCACCGCTGCTAATGCCCAGCACAAAAGGGCCCGCCAGGGGATTCTGGAAAACCGTCTGCAAAGAAAGACCCGACACCGAAAGGGCAATGCCGGCAAGCAACGCCGCCGCCACACGGGGAACACGCAGATCCCAGAAAATCCGGGAATCAAGAAGTTCGCCCACGGAAATATCCACGGGTCCCGAAACGAGGGTAATAAGGGAAAGGGCAACGATGCAAAGGGAAAGGGCTACAAAGCAGAGCACAATCCGCTTCATGAAGCCCTACTTCTTCTTGGCTTTTTCCAGTTCCTTCTGCATGGCCTGGGTGGCCGCCGGGTCCTTGATGTAGAACTCGGGAGGAACATTCTCGAAACCCTGGAGGGCGTTGAGCCAGTTGTCGTTCATGTCGCGGAATTCCAGCTTGTTCAGATTGTAGCGGAGGGTGTCGCCCATAATCTTGAACGTGGCAAAATCCCAACGAATAACCTGACGGTCCTTGAACACTTCGCGGGTGATGAGAGAAGAATCGCTGTCGAACTGGTAACGGGCCTTATAAGCGTATTCACCCGTCATCTGGTAACGACCGGAATCAGAATAGGTGCGGGTCACACCGTAGATGGTATCGTTCATGCCGAAACGAATCTCGGCATCGCGGAAGGCATGGCCGTGAGCCACGATGGCGGTGCGCCAGACGCCGAAGACGATTTCCTTCATGGCCTTCTGGAACACGGTGTCCTTTTTCCAATGGTCAAAGTTGCTCTTGTCGTAACGGGCACGCTTCACATACTTGCCTTCGAGAATGAGCTTGCGGACGCTGTCGGCACGGGCCTTGGCAAGGCTGTCGGTGTTCTGTTTCAGGGGAACGGCCGCCGCCTGCGCATCGATGGAATCCAGTTTGGCCTGGATCATCTCGTCCAAGACCTCGGTGGCACCACGGGGAGTTACCAGCTCTTCGGCAGAGGTATCAACGGCTACCGTGGTGGAGTCAGCCTGCTTCGGAGGAGTCGGCAAAGACTCGACGCCGGTGGAGTCCTGAGCAAAGGAAATCCCGGCAAGGGACAGGGTCAAAATAGAAGCAACAAAGTACTTTGAAATAGAGCGTATCATCACTCATAAATTTAGTTAAAGAGTTTCAAAAAGTTCCGCTTTTTCCAAAAAAAGCAAAAAAATGCCTAAAAAAGCGGTTCAAATTCAACCGCACCGCCCATGGTGGTCACCAAACGGCCTAACCCCCTCAGGAATTTTATATTTGGCCCATGCTAGACTATTCCCAGGTAACAAGCCCCTGCTTTGTGCTAGACGAAGCACGCCTCCGCAGGAACATGGAAATTCTGGACCAAATCCAGAAACAAACCGGCGTCCATATCATCTGCGCCCTGAAGGGCTACAGTTTTTGGCGCTCCTTCCCCATCATCGCGGAATACCTGCCCGGAGCCACCGCTTCCAGTTTGAACGAGGCCAGGCTTGCCCGTGAAGAAATGAACAAGCAGGTCCATGTGTTCGCCCCGGTCTACGCCGACGACGAGATCGACCAGATTTTGAGCCTGGCCGACCACATCACCTTCAACAGCTTTAGCCAGTGGAGCAGGTTCAAGGACAAGACCCTGAAGGCGGGCGTCAGTGCAGGCATCCGGGTGAATCCCGAGTTCTCTACGGTAGAGACCGACATCTACAACCCCTGCGGAAAGTTCTCCAGGCTGGGCGTCACCGAGAAGGAATTCAAGCCCGAGCTGCTGGACGGCATCGAGGGGCTACACTTTCACGCCCTGTGCGAGCAAGATGCCGACGCCCTGGAAGGCGTGCTGAAGGCCTTCGAAGCGAAGTTCGGAAAGTTCCTTGCCCAGATGAAGTGGGTGAACTTTGGCGGCGGCCACCACATTACCCGCAAGGACTACCACCGGGAACAGCTTGTACAGATTCTGAAAGACTTCCGCAGCCGCTACCCCCACCTGCAGGTCATCCTGGAACCGGGGGAAGCCGTCGGCTGGCAGACCGGCGAACTTGTGGCTACGGTAGAAGATATTGTCCACAACGAGATGGACATCGCCATACTGAACGTGTCTATTAGCGCCCACATGCCCGACTGCCTGGAAATGCCCTACAGGCCTACCATTACAGGTGCCGGGTTCCCGGGCGAAAAGCTTTTTACATACAAAATAACAGGCGGAACCTGTCTGGCCGGCGACCAACTGGGAGATTTCTCCTTCGACAAACCCTTACAAGTGGGCGACCGGATTATCTTCGAGGACATGATCCACTACACTATGGTGAAGACCACCTTCTTCAACGGCGTGCGTCACCCCGATATAGGCATGTTCGACATGAACGGCAAATTCCACCTGCTGCACAAGTTTACCTACGAGCAGTTCAAGGAGAAACTGTAGACATTCCGACCCTGACCTTCGTCAGGGTGACGACGGTAAAACGACTATGGTATTCAATAGCGAAGACGAGACATACGACTGGGCGGTGGAATTCGGGCGCACGCTAAGGCCGGGCGACATGGTGGCGCTATACGGCAACTTGGGCGCGGGAAAGACCGTCATTAGCCGTGGTGTCTGCAAGGGTCTAGGCTTTGACGGGAATGTGTGTTCCCCCACCTACACCCTGCTTCACGAGTACCCCAACGACCCGCCCATCTTCCACTATGACCTTTACCGCCTGGAACCGGGCACGGACATCTGCGAAGTTGGTCTGGAACCCGATTATCTGGGAAAGGGAATCACCCTTATCGAATGGCCCGAACGCCTGGAAGAAAACACGGCGGGCATTACACACATCATCAAGATTGAAATCCTCTCCGAGACAAGCCGCGAGGTTTCCCTAGAGAAAGTAGGAGCAGAAAAATGAAAGCCATTACCCTGAAAGCCGGGCGCGAAAAGTCCGCACTTCGCTACCATCCGTGGATATTTAGCGGTGCCGTCGACGAAGTGGTAGGCGCCCCGGAATTGGGCGATACTGTAGAAGTTTACAGTTACCGCAGCGACTTTCTGGGTCTGGCAGCGTACTCGCCCAAATCCCAAATTCGGGGGCGTTTCTGGACCTTTGGAGAAAAGACCAACATCGACCGGGAATTCTTCAGCGACCTACTGGACCGTGCCATTGCCGCTCGCAAAAGCCGGGGATTTGACATCAACGACAATGAATCGGCATTCCGCCTGATCAACGCCGAGAACGACGGCATTCCGGGCTGCATCATCGACAAATACGCCGACATCTACTCGGTGGAAATTTTGGCCGCCGGTGCCGAAGCCCACCGCAACACGATTTACGAACTGCTGGCCGAAAAGACCCACTGCAAGGGAATCTACGAACGCTGCGATTCAGATGTGCGCAAGAAAGAAGGCCTGCCGCTGCGCACCGGCGTAGTTTACGGCGAAGTGAGCGACGAGCCCGTGATCATCAACGAGAACGGCATCCTGTTCCCCATCGATGTGAAGAACGGCCATAAGACAGGCTACTACCTGGACCAGCGTGATGCCCGCCGCCGCATCGGTGAGCTGTCCAAGGGCAAGAAGGTGCTGAACTGCTTCTGCTATACCGGCGGATTCGGACTCTACGCCCTCCGCGGCGGCTGCG
>CAMKNA010000043.1 GCA_946414075.1 uncultured Fibrobacter sp. | reverse complement strand
ACGCCGAACTGAACCACGACAGCTCCACCAACGGGCTCATCAAGTGGTTCAAGGCCCACCAGGCTTAATTGGGCATCCCCGCATTATTAAAGTCATCCCCGCCTTCTCCGGCGGGGATTTTTTTGTATATACAAAAAAACCGTCGAAAAAAAACTAGAACGGTTTCAAAAACATACCGTTCAACAGCATACTGTACATTACCAAAAGAATGTCATTAAAATAACTGGAGGTTGAATTGGTCAATTCCTTTGTATTGAGTTCCGTTGTACAATCATTCAACCATGAGGCATTACCCGCAATACCCGTTGAGCACCAGGCCCCCAGCCACATTCCAGCAACCACATTCATTGTCTTGTCAGCACCTAGACTCAGGTCCCATGAGTAGTTTATGCCCAGAGCGGTGCTCTTTACATTTCCAGAAGTTTTTTCCACAATAAAGTTGTTGAGTTTGTTCAGCACGGTCGCCGCACGGGAATCCTGATACCAATAGTAGTCCCATGCGATACGCCACGGAATACGAACGCCTTCTTCGCCGAAACGGAAATAAGTGTTATTTGCAGAATTGTTAGGTGGTTTGGCGGCGACGCCCGTAGCATTGCTCCAGTCCGGGAATACACCGGTTCCACTATCCTGCACTTTGGCCATGTAGGTGTACATGGCATCCAGAACGCCATTCCAGTTATGGGAAGGATCAATTTGGGCAAATAGGCGAAGCGCCACCGGAGAGAAATAGCCCAAGTTGTAAGCTGTTTCAGAGCCGCCCCTGCCATGCCATATGGAAGAATTGCCCGAGAGAATTAGCTTGGAATTTGGTTCTACTTCATCTTTCCAGAGGTCGTTGATAATGGCCAGAGCATCCGTCTTGTACGGTTCGAGTCCACTCCTGTAGTACATCAGGATAAGCGCGGTCGCAATGTCCAAGTCGGCTTCACTGGCGCTCTCGGCTTCGACAATATTGTGCGTAAAGCTTTCTACAATCCGAGGCATAAGGTTAGTGGAGCCATTGTATTCTCGGATTGCCCGATTATAATTCCAGAGACGGAAGAACGCATCGTCATCGTTGTTGAAATAAGAAAGAAGCATGCCGTACCCGATACCTTCCGAAATGGTACAAGCACGGTTTTTCATTAAGTTTTCTGTAGCATCTTTAACAGTACATTGAATTTTATATATACCTGATTGAGCGGCCCATAGCATGCGAGCAGCAGGCAGAAAGTCGGCCTTGAAGACGTCACTAAAATCATTCGCAAGAGACGGATAAGTAGTCATATCCGTTTCTATGGATGTGACATGTGCCCCTTTCCAACTGGCATACAATGCAGTAGGAGATGCAATGTTGGCTGATGACGCTAACGCTGGATACTCGCCGGATTGTAGCGACGGAGTGGACGTGGGTGGCGGTGGCGTAGATTTATCTAATGAATCCGCAGAAGACGGAGAGTCTGCAGGAATTACATCGGCGGAAATGGACTTTGTATCATCACAGGCGACCATTCCCCAAAGGGTGGCGCAGAGCAGCGAGAATATGAATTTCTTTGCGAACATGTAAACCTTACGCGATGTTAAGGCTCTGCTCCCTGATGCACTCGATCTCGTTCTTGAGCTCGATGGCCAGGGCGGCAATTTCGGCGCTCTGGCACTTGGTCCCAAGCGTGTTGGCCTCGCGGCCCATCTCCTGAAGGATAAAGCCCAGGTTCTTACCTTGGGCGCCGCCTTTTTTGAGAGCGTCCAGGAACAGCTTGTTGTGGCTATGGAACCGCGTAATCTCTTCGTGGATGTCTAGCTTGTCGGCCATGATGCAGGCTTCTTGAAGTAGGCGTACGTCGTCGATTTCGCTGTCCTTCATCAGGGAGTCCACCCGTTCCTTGAACTTGACCTTCCAGCTTTCGATGCGCTGGGGGTCCAGCACTTCCACTTTGACCAGCACATCTTCCAGGTGGGCGACCCGCTTCGTTAAGTCGGCGGCCAGGTTGGCGCCTTCCTTTTCCCGCATGGCGATGACGCCGTCCAGGGCCTTGTCCAGCTCGGCCTTCAGGTGCTTTTCCCAGGCTTCATTGTCGGCACCGGCGTCGGTGAACTGAAGCACTTCCGGAATGGCCAGGATGTGTTCCAGCTTGATTTCGCCTGTGATGCCGTACTTGGCCTGCATGGCCTTGGTGATTTCAACGAACTTGCTTACGGCGGTCTCGTTGTAGCAAACGGGAATGTTCCCCACATTGCCAGCCCCGAGGGTAATGGATAGGTTTACCGAACCGCGGGCAAGCTTGTCCTTGATTTGGGCCTTGAAGTCGTTTTCCAGGTAGGCGAAGTTCTTGGGAATCTTGCTTGAAATTTCAAGAAAACGGCTGTTCACGCTGCGGACTTCGATAACGCAGGCGGTTCCGTTCAGGGTGGATTCGCTCTTGCCGAACCCGGTCATGGAAATGATGGACATATCGGACTAAATTTTAGAAATTGTCGCGATTACGTGTTCGGCACCGAAGTTTGCAAACCCGATTGCGGTCAGTACCTTGCTCAGGGTATGCTCGCTCTGGAAGCTGATGTTCTCGATGCGGAACCCTTCCTTTTTGCAGAGGGTATGGAAGTCCTTCACCGTGAGAAGACGGATGTTGGGCGTGTCGTACCATTCGTAGGGCAGTTCCTTGGACTTGGGCATGCGACCGTGGAGCATTAGGCTTCCGCGGGTGGTCCAGTGTCCAAAGTTGGGGAAGGTGACGATGGCCTTCTTGGCCACGCGCAAAAGTTCATTCAACAAGGCCACCGGGTCGCGGATTTCTTGAATCGTGCGGTTTATGATGGCGTAGTCGAAACTACCGTCCTTCAGGTCGGAGATGCCACGGTCATCCAGGTCACGCTGGATTACCTGCACATCGTTTTCCAGGCAGTCCAAAATACCCGTGATGTTCTTCTCAATGCCAAATCCCGTGGCCTTCTTCTTCTGGAAAAGGTAGCTCAGCAGGTCGCCGCTTCCGCAGCCCAGGTCTAGCACATGGCTTCCTTCCTTCACCAGCTTGCTGAGACGCTCGAAGTCGCTCTCGTCGTGGAACACGGGTACGGCCTGTGTTCCCTGTTGGGGAATGATCTTTGAATCCAGGAATCGGCCTACGGCCTTGCCCAGTTCGCCGACCTCAATAAGGAATCCGTCGTGGCCGAACTGGGTGTCCAGTTCCAGGCTGGTGACGCTCTTGCCCACATTCAAGAGGGCACTGGTAATGCGGCGGCTCTCGTGGGGCGGGAACAGCCAGTCGGTAGAAAGGTTCACATTCAGCACTTCGGCCTTGATGTCCTTGAAGGCGTTCTCGATGCTGCCGTATTCCGTTTCCAGGTCGAAGGCGTCGGTGGCGTGGGCGATGTGCAGGTAGCTGTTGGCGTCAAAACGGTCCACGAACTTTTTGCCCTGGTAGCGCAGGTAGCTTTCGATAGGCAGGTTCAGGTCGAAGGGCGTGCTGTAGGTGACAGCGTGGCTCTTGTTTTCCTGGGCCTGGGCACGCTTGAACTTTTGTTCCATGCCGATGGCGCTGAGGTAGGTGATGTGGGCCAGTTTGCGGGCGTTGGCAAGTCCTATATCGGGCTTGTTCGCCTTGTCGTAGTAGTCTCCGCCGTTGAAATCCGGGTCCTGGGTAATCACATCACGGGCCACTACCTCAAAACCCAGCGCCTGGCTGGAGAACCGGGGTGAGCTGGCGATAATCACCACGCGCTTCACCTGTTCGGGGTAGTAGATGGCCCACTTCATTGCCTGGAAACCGCCCATGGAGCCGCCCAAGACGCAGTAGAATTCCTTGATGCCTAGCCAGTCGGCCAGTTCCTTCTGGGCGTGTACCATGTCGCCGATGGTGATGATGGGGAAGGTGCTTCCGTAGGGCTTGCCTGTGCGGGGGTTCACTGTGGCGGGTCCGGTCGTTCCCTTGCACCCGCCCAAGATGTTGCTGCAGACCACGAAGAAGCGGTCCGTGTCGATAGCCTTGCCCGGTCCGATCAGTTCGTCCCACCAGCCGGGTTTTCTATCGCTTTCGGTATACCAACCGGCGGCATGGGCGTCGGCGGTCAGCGGCGAACAAATCCACACCGCGTTGTCGGCAGAGGCGTTCAGCTTGCCGTAGGTCTCGTAACGGATAGTGAGCGCAGGCAGCGTCTGTCCGTTTTCCAGCACAAAACCCGTTTCGCCATAGTCCTTGACGAAATCCTGGGGGACCACCGGTCCGATACTGGATTTATGCGTATATTCACTCATATGCATAAATATAGCAAAACGGTGGGAAATCGGCAACAGAGTCCGTTATTTAAACTCTTTCGCCCACTTGGGGACCACTTCGGTGGCCTTGCCCTGGATAAACACATCGGTGTAGGGGTCGTGATCGGGAATTTCCAGGTTCAGGCAGGTGACCTTCGCCCCGAAACTCTTGGCAAAACTCTTGAAGCCTGCCGCAGGGTACACCACGCTGCTGGTGCCTATATAGGCGAACTCGTCGCATTCCCGTAGGGCGTCCTGTATCTGGTCCATGTACAGCGGCACTTCGCCAAAGAATACGATGTCGGGGCGGGTCTTGGCGCCGCAAATAGGGCACTTGGTCTCCAGGGTCTCTTCTCCGGTAAAGGGGAATTCGTGGTTTTCGTCTTGCACGCAGCGGAGTTTCATCAGGTCACCGTGCATGTGGAGTACTCGTTTGCTTCCTGCCCGTTCATGTAAATCGTCTACATTCTGGGTCACCAGCAAGAATTTGTCGCCCAGCCGTTCTTCTAGTTCGGCCAGGGCGATGTGGGCGGCATTGGGCTTGTGTTCCGGCAGGCCCTTCCGCAAAAAGTTATAGAAGTCCTTGACCCTTTTAGGGTCGCGACGGAGGGCGTCAGGGGTGCAAACGTCCTCGATGTTCTCATGTTCCCACATGCCGTCGTTTCCGCGGAAGGTGCGGAGTCCTGATTCGGCGCTGATGCCGGCCCCGGTCAATACCACAAGTCTCTTTTTCATTTCGAAATCCCCACAAAGAATAGTGTTTCAGCTATAATGCCGTGCTCGAAGTCAGGAACGTACAGGCTCTCGTTTTCGCTATGGGCGGCACATTCCGGGTCTTCCAGGCCTGTCAGCAGAATCGGTATGTCTCCGAAGGTCTTGCGGAACAGTTCCGCGCCGGGGATACTGGCCCCGCAGCCGATGAACTTGGTCTCACTCTTGTAGGCCTGGGTCATGGCGCTTGCCATTTCCTTGAAGAAAGGGTGGCTGGTGTCCGTCACGAAGGGATTCGCTCCGTCCTCTTCCTTGATATCGCATTCCAGGCCGTCGGGAACATTGTTCTTTATAAAGTCTACCAGCAGGCGTGTGCAGCGGTCCGCATCCATGCCGGGGGCAAGCCTGATGCCTATGCGGGCGTAGGCGGAGTCCTGCAGCACGTTTCCGGCGTTGGTGCGGCTCCCAACCTGCATGGCGGTTACCACGATGGAGGGGCGTCTCCATAGGGAGAGCAGGATTTCCTCTTCGCTTACCTTCAGTTTAACCGAGTCCAGCACGCCGCCGTCCTTACGGAAGATTTCTTCGGTCATGCCCAGACTCTTGTAGGATTCCAGTTCCTGCGAGGTAGGGGGGACTAGGCCCTTCTCGAATCCGGGGATGGTGATGGAGCCGTCGGCCTTGGTCATGGCGGCAATAATCTTGCAGAGTTCCTGCCCAGGGTCGGGAATGGGGCCCGACCAGCTTCCAGAATGGAGGGGGGCCTTGGTAGCGCGGAGTTCCACATTGATGGCGCTCATGCCCCTAAGGGTGGTGGTGATAGAGGGTGTGCCCTTGGCAAAGTTACCTAGGTCCGCCACAATGACGGCGTCGCATTTCAGCAGGTCGGCGTATTTCTTCAGCAGGTCGGCAAAGCCTTCGCTACCCGATTCCTCTTCGCCCTCGATGATGAACTTTAGGTTCGGGCCCTTGTCGCCTAACAGCTTGCGGACCTGTTCCGCGGCGGCCAGGTGGGTGACGATTCCCGCCTTGTCGTCGGCGGTTCCACGGCCGTAGAGCCGGTCTCCCTTCAGCACGGGTTCGAAGGGCTTGGAGTTCCAGAGGGCCTCCCGCATGGGGGGCTGCACATCGTGGTGGGCGTAAAGCAGAACCGTAGGCTTGTCCGGGCTGGTGAGACTCTCGGCGTAGACCGTGTGCCTGCCGCTTTTGGGCGTCAGGAACTGGATGTTGGTGTATCCAGCCTTTTCAAAAAGGGCCTTTACCGCCTCTGCGGATTTTGTCACGAATTTCTGGTCAAAATTGTCAAAACTGATGGAGGGAATGCGCACCAGTTCCATCAGGGTTTCCAGATAGCGGGGCATGTTCCCGTGAATTTCTTTTTCTATAGACTGTTCCACCTTTATTACCTCATTTTTTTATAATTTAACTAATATGAGTTTTCAGTGTACGAATCACGAATATTATTTGCAGTTCAGTGACAAGGTCTTGGCCCTGATTCGTCGGATTTTCCGCAAGTCCCCGGAGTTCAGGCACGACTCCTTTAGGCATGTGGCTAGGTTTGCGCCGTTCATCCCGTTTATGGGTGGCCGCCCCGACCTTAGCAAGACTCTCAAGCGGGTCATTACCTTCCCGGACCACAGTAATTCCCTGTATTTTGGATGCCCCATTATTCTGGCTGCCGGAGCCAACAAGACGGCGGAACGCATCAAGGATTATGCCAATGTGGGTTTTGGAGGCATTACGGTTGGGACAGCCACCCGTAACTTCAGGGAAGGCAACACCCACCGCCCTCGTATCGGATTCTTGGAAGAGGACCGGGCCATCTACAACAGCATGGGCCTCAACAACGAGGGTGTAGAGGTCATTGCCAAGCGGGTAGACGAACAGCTGGTGAAGGCCCACAAGGCCGGCCTCTGCGTAGGAATTTCCGTAGCCGAGACTCCGGGCCTTACCGACCCCGAAGAAAAAATCAAGGATATCATCGAGAGTTTCACTATCGCCTACAAGGCGGCGGACTACATTGAGATTAATGTGAGCTGCCCCAATACGGGGGAGTCCCGCGTAGACCTGGACATGAGCTTCTCGGAACGGATTTTCGAGGAAATCATGAAGATCCGCAACAGCCTTGGTATCCGCAAGGCGGTGTATGCCAAGCTCAGCCCCGACCTGATGGAACGGCACCTGATTTCCATCATGGAGATGCTGGTGCGTACCGGCGTGAACGGCGTGGTGGTGGGGAACACTTACCCCACGGCAAAGATTAGCGAACTTCCGGTGTCCGTGACCCACGAAGACCTGACGCCCCTTAGGGCCGACGGTGACTGCGGTGGGCTTTCGGGTAGGCCTCTCTACGAGAACATGGTCTGGAATGTGAAGTACATTCGGGAACATTACCCCCAGATGAGCGTCATTGCCTGTGGTGGTATCGACCACGGCTACAAGATTTACGACCTCATCAAGATGGGGGTGGATGCCGTGCAGTGCTACTCCGTGGTGGCCTTCCGCTGGATGGCGGCCCACGCCATGAGGGCCGAACTTGCGGACGCCCTGCTGAACGACGGCTACAAGTCCCTGGGCGAATACGACGACCGCAACCCGAAGAAATGAGAACCTTGTCTAAAATTTTTCTCGCCCTATCTTTTGCCAGCGCAGTCTCTTTTGCGGCACCCTGGCTGGGCCTTTCTTTTAAGAAGACCACTTACAGCAATCACCTTGCCTTGGACATCAAGGGCGTGCATCCTGAGTCGGGGTGCTTTGCGGTGGGCATTACAACTGGCGATACCCTTATCGGTGTGAACGGCCAGGCCCTGATGGACATGTCCCAGATCCAGTCCGCCATTTCTAGCCACAAGGCCGGGCAAAAGATAAAGCTTGAAATCTTGAGAGACGGCAAGAAGCGCACGGTGAATGCCGCTCTCACCGAGCGTCCCGATGACATCAGCAGCCTAATGGGATCCGCTATCGGCAGCAAGATTGCGGAGTTCGGTAAGAACTTCTACAAGAATGGCGAAAAAAGAAAGGCCAAGCCCAAGGCTACCTTGTTGGATTTCTGGGCCACCTGGTGCGGCCCTTGCCGCAAGACGCTTCCTGTGCTTGCTAACATCTACAAGAAGTATGGAGACAAGGGGCTCGAGATTATCGGGATATCAAATGAGGGCCTAAACGAATTAAACGCCTTTTATGACAAGGTTCACGCCTCGCCGTATCCCTTGTACCGGGATGCGACCCAGGACCTATGGCGCCGCTACGGGATTCGTGCGGTGCCCACACTCATGCTGTTGGACAAGGATGGCTACATTAAGCAGGTCTGGAGCGGGGCTCCGACGGAGTACATGATCGAGCAGTTGCTGAAAGATGTGATGGATTAAAATTCAGTCACTTTCTGCAGGTTGGCAACGACCTTGTTGTACTCTTCCTTGGAAATTCTCTTGTAGCCCGTGATAATCCCACCGAATTCGTAATAGGCGGAATCTCCTTTCACATTCATCTTGTATTCCATATCCAGGGTGTTCTTACCACGGAGGGCGCCGTCTTGGATGGTAGCCTTCAGGTCGCCGTTGATGTTGCGAATAGTAAAGTCGGTTCCGTTTTCAGTAAGGACTTCGAACGCCATGTTGGATTCTCCCAGCCAGCAGCCGGTGTAGTTGACATTGTCCTGATTGCACCCGAAAAGAAACAGGCTAGAAAGAGCGATTGTTGCAAAAGGGATAATCTTTTTCATATTCCATAAAATAGTATTTTTCTCGGGAAAATGAAGCACCTGTACCTAATTGCCCCGATTCTTGCGATTTTGGCGTTGCTAGGCGTCTACTGGCTGATTCGGGCCAATACGAGACCCATCCCCAAATATGATTCTCCAGAGGTGGAGGTGGATTGGAGTGCCGAGGATTATTACAGGCACTTGAACATGAAACCCTTCAGTGGGCGAGAAGTTCATAAACTCCTCATTAAGCGGACTAAGCAGAAACCAGGAGTCTACCTTGAAAGCCTTGAGCCAGCCATGGATACTGCCGGTCTAGAAATTGTGAATGTATTCCACCAGGTCGTTGGCGACGACTATGTGCCTGTGATTACCAGCGGGAACGACTGGCCTTACCATGCCCGCAAGTCTAAGCATTACGAAAATAAGGCCATAGATTTCCGTATAAAGTACATTCCCGTTGAACAGCGTCGCGAAATCGTTAAGCTGGCGGAAGAACGGCTAAGCCCACGCTTTAGGATTATCTGGGAGCGCGGCGACGCAGAGCACCTGCATTTGGAACTGTCGGAATAGTTATTTACAGCACCTGAACCCGACGCTGGGGTACTGGTTCTGAGGGTAGAAGCTGAACTTCTTCTCGGTGCACTGGCTTCCGTTGTTGGTGTTCCAGGCACCACCGGCCACATAGAACATGTTGGGGTGTTCCTTGCTGGGGGTGGCTGTCCATTCCCATAGATTCCCATTCATGTCGTACATGCCCCACCAGCTGCGGCACTGTTCCTTGCGTCCGGCCTTCTTGGCAGCCTTGGTGTTAGTGTTGCACTTGTTCTGCTTGTAGGCATTTCCGTAGGAATACTTGGTCATGTCCTTGCCCTTGCAGGCGGCCTGCCATTCGTCGATTGTGCACAGGTGCTTGCCCGCCTGTTCGCAGAGGCTTACGGCCTGTTCCTGGCTTACCATGTCACGGGGGTCTGTATCGGGCGTGTTCGGGTATTCGTAGGCATCTACGCAAACCGTCTTGCCGCCTACGGGAACAGGGTAGGCGTTCTTGCCGCAGATGTTGTCGCTGGCCATGTCGTACTTGGCTTCTTCCCAGGGGGTGCGGTTCCCTACGGAGTCTTCGGCAAAGAAGAATACGGAGCCGGTCTTGTTGTACTCGATGGCTTTTCCGGCTTCTACGGGATTCAGGGTGTCGCCAATGGAAAGGAAAGTCTTGCACTTGATTTCGTCGCACTTGACCTTCAGTTTAACGGGGTCGTAGTAGCGTCCGGCGGGGGGCGTAATTTCGGCGTTGGGCGGAATCTGGTCTGCGGCTCGGATGCTGTCCTGGATGCGCTTTTTCTCCAGGGAGTCCGCCCTAGCTTTGTCTAGGGCGGCCAGGCTATCGGCAATGCGTTTTAGACTGTCGTTACGGGCCTTTTCCAAGGCGGCCAGGCTGTCGCGGACATGGCGGATGCTATCCCGCACATGGCGCAGGCTGTCCTGGTTCAACTTGGGATTCAGGGCGGCCAGGGAATCTGCCATGCGGAGGCTGTCGGCTAGGCGCAGGCTATCGGCGATTCTTGCCTGCTCAAGGGCAGCGAGACTGTCGGCCTTCATCTGTTCTGCGCGCCGTAGGCTGTCTAGAATGTAGCGCTGGCGTGCTTCCAGTTCTGTCTCTTGCTGTCGACGCAGGGACTCCTGCTTGATGCGGTCCAGGTGGCACTGCACAATAAACAGGCACAGAAGTAGAAGGAACATTAAAACTAGAATGACAATGTTCTTCCTCTTGCGCTTGTTCTTCTTTTCAATCTCGCTATTCTTATTTTCGCTCATTCTGGCACCAAACCCTACTCGTTATTCACTTTCGCTTCTTTCTCTTCTACCCGTTCGTCCTTGAACAATTCGCCCCAATGGCGCTTGATCTCGAATTCCACTTCCTTGATGCTCAGGTTGCGGCGAAGGCTGGAACGGTAGGCGATAGAGATATAGCCGGTCTCTTCGGAGACCACGATGACCAGGGCGTCGCATTCGGCGGCGAGAGCATGGGCCGCACGGTGACGCATGCCGTAACCTGTGTCGCCACCGGCGTTTGCGGTAGGCATGGGCAAGATACAGCCGGCTGCGACGATGTTCTTGCTATTCAGCAGTACAGCACCATCATGGAGTGCGGAATTGGGGAAGAACAGGGAACGGAGCAGACGGGAACTGATGCGGGCGTTCAGAATTTCACCGGTTTCTTCGTAGTTCCTGAGCCCCACCCGCTTTTCAAGGACGATTAGAGCGCCGAAGTGGTTCTTGGCCAGGTCTTGCACGGCTGTAGTAATGGACTTGGTCACTTCGTCAAGGCCGCTGGGGTGGAAAAAGATGGATTGCCAGCTGGCACGGCTCACGGTCTGGCCTATTCGGGTCAGGGCGCTACGGATTTCGGGTTGGAACAGGATCACGATGGCGATAATTCCCAAGGTGGCAAGGTTGGTCAAAAGCCAAAGCAGGGTGTGTAGCTCCCACCATTGGGCCAGGAACCAGGCCACCACCAGGAACATGCCGCCGATAATCATCTGGACAGCGCGTGTCCCGCGGAAAAGCTGGAACACATAGTAGAGGATAATGGACATGATGAGAATGTCCAGAATATCCGCCATGCGGACATCGATGATGTCAAAAAGCTTAAACAGGACCATGGGACTTTAGTGCCTCCAGGTAAAGCAGGGATTCCTTGGTTTCTTGTACATCGTGAACACGAATACAGCTTACTCCACCCAAGGTAGCAATAATACCTGCGGTAATGGTGGGGATTAGCCGGTCGCTATGGTCGAGTCCAGGCATTTTTCCGATGTATGATTTGCGCGAGGTGCCGATAAGTACCGGATAGCCGTCTGCGAGAAACTCATCCAGAGATTTCATCAGGTCGATGTTGTCCTTGACGCTCTTTCCGAAACCGATTCCGGGATCCAGACAGATTTTCTCCCTTTCTATGCCCAGGTCCAGCAGTTTCTTTGCCTGAACCAGGAGTTCGTTGCGAACTTCATGCACTACATTCTGGTAGGGCTTGAAATCTGCCTGCATGGTTCCGAAGTTTCCTCGCATGTGGTTCAGCACCACGGATGCTCCTGTGTGGGCCACTGTGGCGGGCATCTCCGGGTCCATAGTGCAGGCGCTGATGTCGTTGATGATGTGGGCTCCAAGCCGCATGCATTCGGCAGCGACTTTGGCCTTGGTGGTGTCCACGGAAATGTAGAAGTCCCGGTGTCCTGGGTTGTCCAGGTCCCCAGAAATGTTCTGTAGCTGCGTCAGGCTTTCTACCACAGGACAAACCCGGTCCATTTCTTCCTGTTCGCCGACAGGTGTGCTTCCCGGGCGGCTGCTTTCGCCGCCGATATCCAGTATGTCGGCTCCCTGCTGTAAGAGACTTACAGCATGCTCGTAGGCGGCATCTGGAGTGGCGTGAGTTCCGCCGTCAAAGAAGCTGTCTGGCGTCACATTCACGATTCCCATAATCAAGGGGGAAGAACAGGGAAAAACCCTGTTCCCGATTTTCCAGGGGAGAGAACGGCCTTGTTCCAGGAAGTCCTTCAACATTTTACGATTGTCCCTGGGTCGACTCCGTTGCAGAAGATTGGCTTCCATTATCGTTTGCTGTTGTCGAACCTTCGGCAGGCTTGGGCTTGATTTCTGCGACGGTAGCAGCGTTAGCGTCTGTGGCCGGGGCTACAGGAGGCTGCTTTCCGGGGTCGGGGGGTGGCGTGTTTTCTTTCTTTTTCTTTTCGGCCAGTTCTTCCAGGGCCTGGTACTGACGGCTCTTCTTGGTGCCGGTGAGCTTTTCGCCTGCCATGACCTTGTCGATTTCTTCGCGGTCCAGGACTTCGAATTCGAACAGGGCTTCAGCCAGATCGATGAGCTTGTCCTTGTTCTCTTCCAAAAGTTTGCGGGCGGCCTGGTCCATGCGCTTGATAAGCCCGTTGACGGCATTGTCGATTTTTTCAGCCATCATTTCGGACATTTCCTTGGGCTTGGAAATCTCGCGACCCAGGAATACTTCGCCATCGGTGCGGCTGTAGCATACTGGTCCGATGTCTTCGTCGAATCCCCATTCGGTGACCATCTTGCGGGCAAGTTCGGTGGCCCGCTGGATGTCGTTGCTGGCACCGGTACTCTGGTGGTTGAAGAAGATGAGTTCCGCTAGGCGTCCGGACATCATGATCATGATCCGCTCCTCGGCGTATTCACGGCTGTAGCTTACCTGGTCCCGTTCGGGGAGGCTCATGGTAACGCCCAGGGCGCGTCCACGGGGGATAATCGTGATCTTGTGGAGCGGGTCGGAATGCTTGCAAAGGAGCGTCATCAGGGCGTGGCCGGCTTCGTGGTAGGCGGTGTGGCGTTTTTCTTCGTCGGTCATCAGCAGCGTACGGCGTTCCGCACCCATGCTCAGCTTGTCCCTGGCTTCTTCGAAGTCCAGCATGGTGACTTTCTTGTTGTTGAAGCGGGCGGCCAGCAGGGCGGCTTCGTTCACCAGGTTTTCCAGGTCGGCGCCGGCAAGTCCCGGCGTTCCCTTGGCGATGGCGCTCACATCCACATCCTTGTCCAGGGGTACCTTCCGCTTTTTCAGGTGGACCTTCAGGATTTCTTCGCGGCCCTTCAGGTCGGGGAGTCCCACCACAATCTGACGGTCAAACCGGCCAGGACGGAGCAGAGCCTTGTCCAGCACATCGGGACGGTTGGTGGCCGCAATCAGAATCACGCCTTCGTTGGCGGTAAAGCCGTCCATTTCTACGAGCAGCTGGTTCAGGGTCTGCTCGCGCTCGTCGTGTCCGCCGCCAAGGCCAGCGCCACGCTGGCGTCCTACGGCGTCAATTTCATCGATAAACAGAATGCAGGGGGCGTTCTTCTTGCCCATGTCGAACAGGTCGCGTACTCGGGATGCGCCCACGCCTACGAACATTTCCACGAAGTCCGACCCGGACATACTAAAGAAAGGCACGCCCGCTTCACCAGCAACGGCGCGAGCAAGGAGGGTCTTGCCAGTACCCGGAGGGCCGACCAGCAGGGCGCCCTTGGGAATACGCCCTCCCAGGTTATCGTATTTCTTCGGGTCTTTCAGGAATTCTACGAGTTCCTGGAGGTCCTGTTTGGCTTCGTCACACCCGGCCACATCATTGAATGTGGTCTTTTTCTTGGGGTCGCTTCCGATGATTTTTGCCTGGCTCTTGCCAAAGCTGAATGGGTTCTTTCCGCCACCGCCCATCTGGCGGCTCATCATAATGTAGAAGAAGGCGATGAGCAGCAGTGCGGGGAGGAACGCCACGATGGTATCGATCCAGGTAGTAGATTCGTGGATGACTTTGACCTTCACGCCCTTGAACATTTCCCAGGCGGTAATCTGTTCATTGGAAATTTCCAGCATGTGGCTCTTGAAATGCTTGGTGTTGCCGTTATCCTTTTCGGAACGGGTAAAGCGGGCGAGAGCGCTGCGCTGCTCGTTGGCCTTGGCAATTTCTTCGGGGCTCATCTGATAGGCTCCCTCGATGATAACGCCGTCGGGAGTCTTCTGGAGCGAAAGTTCCGTGATTACCTTGGTGGAATCGCCCATCATGGCGAGAAATTCCGTGCGGGTCATGTCCTGTTCGCCGCTTTTGCCGGTGAGAGGGAACATCACGAACAGCATCAGCAGCATGACTAGAACGATGATAAAATTACGGTTTTTGAAGGGGGAAGCTGGCTTCTTGGGTTGGCTCATTATAATCCTTTATCTTTCTTGTCGCAAGATACAAAATTCAGGGCTTCTTCTGGGGTAGAAAACTCGCAAATCTGGAGAGTACGGCCAATTTTGGTAATGGCCCGCTTGCGGTATACGGCCTGGTGTGGGATTTTCAGGTGGGCTGGTTCCTTTGGACCATAGAAAAAGCCGATGGGGAACCGGAGTCCCTTCTCCGAAAGCCATAGTCTAAACATTTCGGAAAGGTCGGTGTTTTCATGGGCCAAGAGCACCTTGCGTAGTTTTTTCTTGTCGATGGTGATCGAAGTATGGGCTTTGTCATTGCGACCCTGCATTGCTCCTGCAAACACCGTCTCGCATGTATCCAGCACCTTTCCGTAAGCCCTATTTGCAAGTCCCGCGATTCGACAGAGCTGCTCCGTTGCCCCAGGGGATTCCTGTTCCAACTTCGGGAGCATTTTATGCCGAACCTTGTTCCGTGCAAATTTTACATCGGAATTGCTCTCGTCTTCGCACCATTCAAGTTTGTTTTCGCGAGCATAGGCAAGGAGCTCTGGGCGAGTGATGTTTAGGAACGGGCGGTAAACAAAATTGCTCCTGACTTCTTGAATTCCCCGTAGCCCTGCAAGGGTCGTTCCGCGTTGAAGCCGCATGAGCAGTGTTTCTGCCTGGTCTCCGGCATGGTGTGCTGTGACAATGACTAATGGGTGATGTGGGGTGTGGAATGTGTCTTCTTGGGGCTCGGAATAATCTTGGGCGATTTCAAATAGAGTTTTGTATCTCGCTTCTCTGGCGTTTTCTTCCAGCGAACCTTCGGCTGAATTTAGAGCTTCGCCGTCCAGTTTTCTCAAAAAGAATGGTACATTGTGCGATTTTGCAAATTTCTCTACAAATTCCGCGTCCCTGTCTGCAGTTCCGGCTCGCAGCCCATGGTGTACATGGGCGATCCCGAGCCATTCGATGCCCAGGGCCTCTTTGTTTCTGATGAAAAAATGCGCCAGGCAAATAGAATCCAGACCGCCTGAAACCGCAAGCAATAGGCGCTTGAATCCGTACTGACAGATTTTGTCTAAAAGTTCTATTTTCAACAGTTGGGCCTTTTATGTTCAAAAGATAATAATTTATATTTGCCGCCCAGGGAGACAGTTATGGCCAGGAACGATGCCAAAGAAGGTGCAAGGCTTAGGAAGCCGCGCATCGACGGCTCTCAGAACTATCTAGGATCTGTTTTTCCGGACTCTCTCGATGTAGGCCCGGATTTTTGTCTGCTCGGCGGCAATCCGTAGGGGTCTTGCCGTCGCTTCAAAGTGTCGGGACAGCTCTTCCCAGAAATCGCAGGGCTTCAAATGGAGAACCTTCAACACATTGTACAGGTCAAATGTGTTCGGGGTCTTTTCGCCCCTTTCCCACTTACCAAGGGTGATGCGGCTGATTCCCGCTTCTTGCGCAACGATATCCTGGGAGCGGCCCTGTTTTTCACGGGCCTTTTTCAACAAATAGGCGATACTTTCGTCGAAAGTTCTTTCTATTTCGTTTTTTCTCTTCATTCCCGAGTATGATTTCTAGGAATTTACAGTGATACTCGGTGATAACATATGGTTACATTTTTTAGGCGAAGGGTCTTTTTTTGTGTTTTTTTGTTATATATTCACTAGAGAATCGTTAACGGGGGCTTTTATGGAATTGTCCGCTTTTTCGAGTTGGCTGGATGTCCTTCTTTCGCCGGGGGCGTTTAAGGATTATTGTGTAGATGGCCTTTGTGTAGAAGCGTCGGATAAGGTGACCAAGGTGGTGACGGGGGTCTCCTTTAGGGATCGCCTGATCGAACGCGCTATTGAAGAGCATGCGGACGCCATTATTGTCCACCATCCCAATGGTTTCTGGAATGGTGATTCCAAAATCCCGGTGGGCCATTTTGGCAAACGAATCCGGGAACTCATGAAAAACGGGATTTCCCTATATGGATTCCATCTGCCTCTGGACGGCCACCCTGAAATCGGGAACAACGCCCTAATTGCCGGAGCCATGGGCCTCAAGGTGGTGAAGGGGTTCATGCAAGAAGGGGAAAAGTTTGTGGGGCGTATTGGGGAGTGGGATACTCCCGTTTCTAAGGAATGTTTTGTGGAAATTGCGGGTCGGGCTTTCCCGGCCGGTGTCCAGAACCAGTTCATGTTCGGTACAGACAAGATTCGCCGTGTGGCCATTTGCAGTGGGAGCGGGGCTTCTGGTCTGGAGGAAGCCTTGGCCCTGGGCTGCGACGCCTTTGTGACAGGCGAAATCAAGGAGAGTGTGCCTATTGCTGTGGAAGAAGCTGGTTTTAACTTGATTGCATGCGGCCACCATAGGACCGAGATTTTCGGTGTTCGGGCCTTGGCTGATAAAATTACGGCTGATTTGGGTATACCTGCTGTTTTTGTAGATATTGATAACCCGATATAGATGAAATTACGGGGAAATATATTGGCGGAGAATATCAACGAGGGAAACATGAAAAGAATGAGAATTGTTCTTGCTGGCTTTGCCTTGCTCCTGTTTGGGGCTTGTTCCCAGACTGTTTCGGGTTCTGACAAAGACTCCCGTGGCGATGACCTGCCGCCTGTGCCCGGGTTCAACACGGCGAAGAATCAGAGCTCCGCAAATGAAAGTTCTGGAAGTAGTAGTTCCAAGGGGGGAGGCCTGAGCTCATCAAGTGAAATTTATCCTGATGACAATGGGGGTGGTAAGGGCCTTTCTGGTCTGGATGTTACGCAGTATATGCCAGATGAAAAGCTTGACTGCGATTTCACCGTTGATGATGACGAATGGGTAATCGATTACCAGCGAGCGGATACTACGGTAAATGCCGTTATTGAGTTTAGACCCGACGGTTATATGTGGGCGACCATCTCCGAAGAAATGAAAATGCAGGATAGTGCTGCGTGTGAGGAGAACCTTGTGATGTTAGAATTCGTTGCACTGCTTATGGAGGCGGCGGCTCAGGAGCAGGGAAGGGACGATATTAAGGCGTCGGCCAAGTGTAATGGAACTCTTTTAACAGCAGATTTTGCGGGTAGGACTGAGGAAAAGGTTACGGCTGCTGATAAGCAGGAAGCCTTTGGCAAGATTTGTAACTAGTTTCGCAATTGGTATTTGTACGGGTTGGTTCCGTCTCGTGTAAACAAATTTTTTCGTTATTTTCCGCATATTTTTTTACAAGCTAGCGTCCGCTTGTCCTTTTTTTGTGTATATTCCAAGTTGGAATAATCGCACATGCGAATTAAATCGCATTAAAGGAAGGAAATTAGAATGAACCGTTACGACCTTGTACTGCTGGGACTCATTATGGAACATGAGCGCAGCGGCTACGATATTATTACCGAAATCCGAGATCGCGAGTTGGACCGCTGGGCAAAGATCAGTACTTCTACGGTCTATAACCGCCTGACGACTCTTGAGAAGAACGGTAGCATTGTGGGTAGGGCCGAAAAAGACGGGAACCGCCCTGAACGTATTGTGTTTAACATCACCGAGAAGGGGAAGGAGACCCTCCGTAAGGAAGTCCTCAAGCACCTGACCGGTTTCAACGATGACCCCCGCACCTTGGGTTTTGCCTTTCTTTACGGTGCGGAGAACAAGGAGCTTATCCGCACCCTGGAGGCCCATGAACGCCGCCTGGTGCAGGAAATCGAAAATCTGGAGAAGATGATTGCGGAAGAACCCCGCCCGACTCTTTACCCCGAAGGCCCCTTCCTCAACTGCATGAGCCGGGACCATATCCTTGTGGAACTCAAGTATGTCCGGGCCGCCATCGGCATCTTGCGGGACCCCATCCGCAACAAGAAGTTGGACGGCTACTTCTACATCAACTTCGGCAACCGCGATTTCGAGAATTTCAACCAGAAGAAAGACTAATAACAATGTGTAATGTGGGATGTGAAATGTGTAATGAATAATTTCACACTCCACACCCCACACTTCACACTTTTTTATATTTGCGTTTGAAAATTTAACCCCCTCTCACGGAGATACAATGGCTACAAAACAGAAGAAGAGTGTCAAGAAGGTCGCCTCCAAGGCCCCGGCCACCAAGTACGGCTACTTCGACGACGCCAAGAAAGAATATGTGCTCACCACCCCGGCAACCCCGATCAAGTGGTGCAACTACGTCGGTACTTTGAACTTCGGCGGTATCGTGGATACCACCGGCGGTACCCTGGTTTGCAAGGGCGACCCGGCCCTGAACCGTATCACCAAGTACATCGCCCAGATGCCTTGCTCTGACTTTAAGGCCAGCACCATCTACATCCGTGTGAAGAACGCCAAGGGTTACACCGTGTTCTCTCCGTTCGTGGTCCCCACCCTCACCAAGATGAAGAAGTGGGAATGCCACGTGGGTCTTTCTTACATGCGCTGGATTGCCGAATGCGAAGGCCTCCGTACGCAGGTGACGATTTTCGTTCCGACCGGCTCCAACACTCTCCTCCAGGACATCCAGGTCACGAACATCTCCGGTGCCGCCAAGGAAGTGGACATTATCCCGGTTTATGAATTCAGCCACTTCGAAGCTGAAA
>CAMKNA010000042.1 GCA_946414075.1 uncultured Fibrobacter sp. | reverse complement strand
AAGTGGCTCAGGGTTACACCGAAGCCCAGGCTATCGTGGAAGCCAACCGCTGCCTTGCCTGTAAGAAGCCTTTCTGCGTCGAAAGCTGCCCGGTGCACATTGACATCCCGGCCTTCATCGCGAAGATTGCCGAAGGTGACTTCAAGGCCGCTATCGCGAAGATTAAGGAAACCAGCTTGCTCCCGGCTATCTGCGGCCGTGTTTGCCCGCAGGAACGCCAGTGCCAGATGAACTGCACCATGGGCAAGATGCACAAGGACGTGAACCAGGCTGTGGCTATCGGTCGTCTGGAACGCTTTGCTGCTGACTATGAACGCAACAACGGTGGCGCCTCTGTGCCGGCCGTGAAGCCCGCTACCGGCAAGAAGGTGGCTGTGATCGGTTCCGGTCCTGCCGGCCTGGTTGTCGCTGCTGACGTGCGCCGCGAAGGCCACGACGTGACCATCTTCGAAGCTTTCCACAAGCTGGGTGGTGTGGTTCGCTACGGTATTCCTGAATTCCGTCTGCCCAAGAAGATCGTGGACAACGAAATCGAATCTCTCGCTGCCATGGGCGTGAAGTTCGAGACCAACTTTGTGATTGGCCGTACCCGCAAGCTCAAGGACCTGATTGAAAAGGACGGCTTCGATGCCGTGTTCGTCGGTACCGGTGCTGGCCTTCCGCTGTTCATGAACATCGAAGGTGAAAACCTGGTGGGTGTGTTCGCCGCTAACGAATACCTGACCCGCGCCAACCTGATGCGCGCCTACGACAAGGAACATGCCGATACCCCGATGTGGCCCGGCAAGAACGTGGTGGTTCTCGGTGGCGGTAACGTCGCTATGGATGCTGCCCGTATGGCTCTCCGTCTCGGTGCCGAAAAGGTCCGCATTGTTTACCGCCGCAGCATGAACGAACTGCCTGCCCGTAAGGAAGAAGTTCTCCATGCTCAGGAAGAGGGTGTCGAATTCTGCGTTCTGCAGAACCCGGCCAAGATTCTTGGCGACGAAGCCGGCCACGTGCGCGGCATGCTCGTCGACAAGTACGAACTCGGCGAACCCGATGAAAAGGGCCGTCCGCGTCCGGTCAAGGTCGAAGGTGCAAGCTTCGAAATCGAATGCGACACCGTGCTCGTTGCTATCGGTAACGGTTCCAACCCGCTTATCAGCAACACCACGCCGGAACTCTCTGTGGACAAGAAGGGTCATATCCTTCTCGAAGATGCCGCTGCCAACAAGACCTTCATGGAGAAGGTTTATGCCGGTGGTGATATCGTGCTGGGTGCCGCAACCGTGATCCTCGCCATGGGTGAGGGTCGCCGCGCTGCAGCTGGAATTAATGAATATTTGAAGAAATAAACTTCTTCAAATCTTGGATTTTATAAAAAGATGGTCATTCGACCATCTTTTTTTTTGTGCTTGGGACGAATTATAAAAGAAATCTATCAATTTGATTAAAATTATATATTTGACATTATGAATAGGCGAGGGTATATTATGGGAGTAAGGAACAAGAAACTCTCATCAAGGAGCCCGTCATGAAAAAGCTTATTCTTATCGCTGCCATGTTTACTGCAACATTTGCATTTAGCCAGGGGACGTTCCCTCCTAAATGTCCGAGGCCGGAGGGTATTTTCGTTCAAAATGAGGCCTTTATTCCGCATGCCTTTTACACCGCTGCCACTGAAACTAAATTTCTCCCTGTGGTAACCCTTGCTTGGGTTATCTAGCCTCAAATAAAAGTAGATATGGGACTACAAATAAGGAGTAATTCGCCATGTGGAATATCAAGGGCCTTGTTATTGTGGCGGTTGCCTGTCTGACGCTTGCCTTTACGGCCTATGCTGCCGATGGTTCGTCTTCGAATGCAAATTCCATCGGCGAGTCTCCGGAATGGGTCACAAAGCTGCCCGAAGCCAAAATGGCCAAGCAGCTTTTTGTGGTGGCCGCCTACGAAGGCACTACGGCATGGGTCTCCATGCACGAGAAAGACAAATCCGGCAAGTGGCAGATGATCATGTCTACGCCAGGCTTTATCGGCAAGAATGGCCTTGGCAAGACCAAGGAGGGCGACGGAAAAACTCCCGTGGGCACGTTCAAGTTCAACAAGGCTTTCGGGAATTCCGAAAACCCGGGAACGGCTTTTGAATACACCAGGGCCGATGGCAACACCTACTGGTCAGGCGACATGCGCAAGGGCAAACACTATAATGAACTGGTAAGCCTCAAGGATATTCCCGACCTTGATAAGGAAAACAGCGAGCGTATCGCCGATTACCCGATTCACTACCAGTATTGCCTAAACATCAGCTATAATGCCGAAGGCACTCCGGGCAAGGGCTCGGCCATATTTCTACACGTGTTTGGCGACCGCAAGCCCTTTACGGGCGGCTGCGTGGCGATTCCCCTGGACAAGATGCGTTTTGTGATGCAAAACGTTTCCAAGGACTGCGTCGTGATTATCAACTCCCTCGAAAATCTCGGCGGAAGCTTCTAGCTCATCTCACCCCTTTATTATTCAATTTCAAACCCCAAAAGTTTGCTTTTTGGGGTGTTATTACTATTTTGTGTATAGGCTTCTACTAACACAGGGGTTTGGTATGAAAAAGCTGTTCTCCCTTTCATTGGCGCTGTTTAGCGCTGTTGTCATTTCGGCTTGCTCCTCGGACGATTCTTCGTCCAATGCGGACGACACTCCGTCAAGTTCGTCGATGAACCCCGTAATGGAAGAGTTGTCCATTAACTACGAACTGCTGGATTTGTGCTACATCTATGCTCATACGACAGACAATCTCGCCCCCAGTGTTGAAGACTATGTGGGTAAGGGAACCGCCAAGGATGCGCAAAACGCCAATAGTGGAGAGGACCAGTGCACCAAGGACTATTACGATGTCTGCTACATGTATGACAAGTTGAAGGACCCCTTTACCCATTACTACGACCCGACTCTTGCCCCGGCGGTTATAGCGGAACTGATGGAACCTGAAGAAGAATTTGTCATTCGGGGCATCGACTACGTGATAACCGAGATGAGCGAAGAAGACATAATCGGCGAAGTCACTTATGTCAGTGACGAGATGAAAGAACAGGACATTCGGGTGGGGGATAAATTTAGCCTGGGCTTGTTGAGCCTTACTATGGATGAGACAAAGGATACTTCCGATGCCATGCTGGTAGCCATGCGCGGCGAAGACGCGGCAAGGGTTACGGTAAAAGTCACGATGGCCAAGCAGCCGACTGTTGCGATTCATTACGAAAAGACGGAAGGGGGAGATTCCATTCCTGTCATAAGGATTAGGGAATTTGATCAGAAGACCGTCGGTGCCGGGGGAACTCGAGAAGAGTTCGCCGAAGCCCTTAAAAAGACCAAGGGTTCGAAGTCGTTGATTATCGACCTTCGCAATAATGGCGGTGGCGATACGGACCACTGCAATGCTACATCAGCGGAATTTCTGTCTAAGGGCGACACGATCACCATCGACATAGAGGCCGAAGCAGATTCTGTTGTCGAAGACGGCGAGACGAAATATGTGCAGAAGCTGGATACGAATGTGGTCGTCACCGACAAGGATGGCTCGGCAAAGGACCGCTATGTGGTGATGCTTGCTGATGATTTGTCGGCAAGCTGTGCCGAATTGATGCTTTCGGCAATCGCCTCTAATAAGAAGGCTCCCATCGTAGGAAAACTGACATACGGCAAGCAGATTGGCCAGTGGGTCATCTATACGGGTGATGAAGTTGAAGATGATGATGAATACCCCGATTTTGCCAAGAATCTGAAGGGACTTGCCATTGTCACCGCCCTCTATGCCTATGATAAGGACTGGAAGCAGTTCCAGGATGTGGGTATCGTTCCCGATTACGAAATCGAGGGCGCCCAGGCGCAGATGAAGAAGGCTGTGGAACTTGCCGCCAAGGGGACGGAGAAGCGTACCGCTGGCTATGGCACCGAGCGTCTCGGACATTTTGCCAAGACTGCCGCCACGGGTAACTACAAGGCCTCCATCAAGGATCTGAAGCGATCCCGTTACAAGATTGTCCGGTAACGCCTATCCCTCGCCGCTTTCGCGGCGAGAATAGACACAGCCACAGTAATTCTGGCGGTAGAGCTTGTATTCGGCGGAAAGCTGGATAGAACGCTTGTAACCGCCCTTCTTTTTGAAGTCGCTGGGGAGCCTTTTGATGCCGTAGATATCGCATTGCTCCTGCACCACCTCGTTTAATACCTGGGCGTCTTTCATGGGGCTGATGGTCAGGGTGGTGGTGAAGTAGTCGGCGTTTAGCTCCTGGGCGAGCCTTGCCGCTTCTGCCAGGCGCAATTCGAAGCACTTGCGGCAGCGTTTGCCGCCTTCGGGCTCTTTTTCTAGGCCCCGCACTGCTTCGTAGAACTTTTTCGGGTCGTATTCGCCTTCGACGAGGGTGACCGGGTGCTTAGTCTTGAACTCCGCTACGAACCGCTTGATTTCTTCGACACGGTGGCGGTATTCCTCGTCGGGGGCGATGTTGGGGTTATAGTAGAACAGCGTAATCCGAAAATATTGCGACAGGTATTCGATGGTGTAGCTGCTACAAGGGGCGCAGCAGGCGTGAAGCAACAAGTGCGGCACTTCGCCGGTGCGTTCCAGCCGTCGGATGATGTAGTCCAGGTCCCGCTGGTAGTTGTGCTTAGGGGCGGCGCTTTCGGACTTGTCTAGCTGTTCGGTCATATTACGGCCTCACCAGGGTATGGGTCCAATGCTCACCGAAAAATTCCTTGAAAAGTGGATCCCCGTCAGTCGTCAGCTCATCGATTACTTCTTGCAGGGGCCGGCCGCTACGGTATAGGGCCCGGAAGGCCTTGTCCAGGCTGGCGACGCGTTCTTCGGGAAATTCGTCGGCGTGGAGCTTCAGAGCGTGAAGGTTCAGGCCGCTCCACTTGAGAGGCGTGCCCAGTGCCTTGCTCGCCGGCGGAACATCCTTGTCCACCTTCAGGGTGGCCCCTACGAAAGCGAAGGCTCCCACCTGGTTGCGTTGCTGCATGCCAACATTCCCGCCCAGGGTGGCGTACCGTCCGATTCGGGCGTGGCCCCCCAACTGGCACCCGTTGGAAATCACGGCCCTCTCTTCGATAAGGCAGTCGTGGGCCACATGGGAGTATGTCATGAGCAAGACCTTGTCGGCTAGGCGTGTAACGCCGCCGCCCTGAGCCGTTCCCCGGTTCAGGGTGCAGTATTCTCGGATGACGCAGCTCTCGCCGATTTCGAGCCGCGTGTCTTCGCCGTTGTATTTTAGATCCTGTGGCGGTGCGCCCAAGATGGCTCCATCAAAAACATGGGTTCCCTTGCCGATGGAAACGCCGCCGTACACATGGACGCGGGTCTCCAGTACCACGCCTTCTGCAATTTCGGCACCGGCATCTACAAGGCACCAGGGGCCGATAACGGCGGTGTCGTGAACTTTTGCAGAAGGGTGTACGAATGCGGACGGGTGGATCATGATTGGGACCCCAAAGTTCCAAAGGCGACAATCCAAAAGCAGACCGTACTGATCACGGCTAAGCTCCCCATGACAGTGCGTTCCTTGTAGCTGGTGCTAAAAAGAACCGTGGCGGTGTAAAAGGTCAGGTACAGCGCAAAAAAGAAGGCCAGGATTCTCGTGATAAGGAAGGGGATAATCTCGGGCAGAATACCGCCTGCGCTGAGCAGCACGAATAGGGCCACGAACTGCAGGGTGGTGGGCACGATAAAGGCCTTGCGCACCTCGGGCGGGATAACCTTGTGCTGGGCGTTCATGGCGTAGGCTCCCCAGGGAGCACCGCAGGCAAGGGCGATGTTCAGGACGATGGAGGGCAAGAAGGCGACAGCTCCGATGGCGGCTGCGATGATCATTTAATACAAAACTAGAAAAAAAGACGCCCCTGGGCAAAGGAGCAGCCTAGGGACGTCAAGGGAGTGTTTGGGTATGTACTAAGATAGAATCTGGCAGGGGTAAATGCCCATGGGGCGTATACAAATTCGTTTACCCGTGTAACCAGCCTAAAACCGCACTCTGGCCTCGGCAAAGCCCCTCACGGGAATGGGCTCTAGCTCTTCCATGCCCTTGAAGGTGCAAACTAGCGAAAAATCCAGAAAATCCCCAGAAACCAGGAACTCTGTCCGCAAACGGAGATCTTCTTGAGGGCGCCCCTTGGGGGCGATAAGGGTGAATTTCGTATAACTTTGTCCCGTATCCATGATTTTTGTGAAAAATTCCAGGTGGGGAGGGGCGAACCCTTCGGGTTGTGCGTGTCGGATCCGGACGGAGGCTCCCAGGGTCCACCATTCCCATGGGCTCGCGTTGAGGCCCCCTTTCCAGTCCGTCACCCGGCAGTTGGTACCGGCATCCCGGCAGGTCACGCTGGCGATCACCCGCAGGAATTCAGGCCCGGATTCGCCCCCAAGTTTTAGCCGTACTGCCATGGTATCGGCATCCAGGGGCGAAATCAGGCCCGCGTTGGCGGTAATTTTGGTATTGGACAGGTCGGGGGCCCGCATGGACAGGCTTTGGGAACCCCAGTACTTGCTTTTCTGTATGGTGTTGCTGAGGCGGGCCCACCTGGGAATATCTTGCCGGTGGATGTAGGCGGTGGTTCGCCAGCTGTAGATGGCGGTTTGGCCGGCACCTTCTATACCGTCTTTCATCTGTTTGGAACGGCCCCGCTTCTCGCTGCCGTAAAGCTGGATTTTGATTAGGGGGAATTCCTGCCCGTACTGCCACCAGGCGGCTACTTGGGCGAAGGGCGTTTTTGCCTGTAGGCCCAGGGAGTGGATTTCGGTGGCTTGGACATCGCCGTTGCCAAAACCGTGCCAGTAGAAAATTTCGGCGGACCCGGTGCCCCGCTGGCCGTACCCCAGCCGGACCTGGGTGGTCTTGGCGGTATCCAGGAGGCCTGCCACATGGAACGGTCCTAGCGGGTACAGTACCGCCGTTCCCCAGAGGGTATCCAGGGGAATCTGGCTGTGGACTTCTCGCGTGGAAATGTCGCCAAAGTAGGCCTCGCTCCCTTGGTTCTTGTAGGCCAGGAGTTCCTGGGAGCCGAGCCGCAAGGTATAGCGGTAGAACTGGACCTGCAGTTCGGTGCGGTGGCTTTCCAGGTGGCCGATGGAATCGATACGGCCTTTCCAGTCCACATAGCCGTGGGGTGCGAGGCTCGGGCGGCGAGGCGACTTAGGCCGGGCCATATCTTCACAGCTTTCCTGGGCGTATACTTGTGCAAGCAGGCAGGCTTCCTCCTGGTTGCCTTCTTCCAACAGGTCCAGGATTTCGGTAGCCTCTTCCGGGGTGATGATGCCGTTGTCCCACCAGTCAAAGACCTTTGCTTCGTCCAGGGGGCTTGCTGTAGCTTGTAGCGCCCCGAGGGCGAAAATTGCGATGATGAATCTGCAATGCCGTTTTACGAGTGGTGTTCGGTTCAAAATAAGTCTCCTCTAGGTATAGACTTGTTTTTGTCCCGAAATAGGCCGAAGTTTTTTTATTTTTTTGTTATGGCAAGTTCAAACTGGTCCAAAAAGCCCTTTTCTCGTGACTGCGCGAGTCGGCAACCCTCTCGTAATGGGTCGGCTGCAGGCCGCGACTTTGTGCCCCACCTGAAGGCGCCCCGCACGGACTTTCCGCTGTTCAATGGCAAGCGTGTAAAGCCATCGCTCGAAGGGCTGGACAAGCTTTTGCATTACTACGGCGTGGAACTCCAGCCTGAAACCCTGAAGCAGATCTGGGAATTCCACCAGCTGCTCCGGGCCAACAACGACGACCAGGACCTGACCCGCCTAAACGCTTTTGAAACTATGGTGGAGCGGCATTATGCCGACTGCACGCTAATCAATGCCTATGTGCCCTCGTGGCCCGCCCGCATGATCGATGTGGGGAGCGGCGCCGGGTTCCCGGGAATTCCTCTCAAGATTGTGAACCCATCCATCCGTCTTACCCTGTGTGAGCCGCGGCCCAACCGCATCAACTTTTTGAATATGGTCATCGAGAAGATGGGCCTGAAGGGAATCGACGTGTTCGGCCACAAGGTCACCAGCCGCAGCATGACCATTCCGGTGGACGGCGTTATCAGCCGGGCCTTTGAGCTGATGGAAAAGACCCTGCCCCGTATCGCCAATTCCCTGAAAGTGGGCGGTCGTGTGTTCTTTATGAAGGGCCCTGCCGTTGCCGATGAACTCAAGACTTTCCACCCTGAAGATTTTGGCTACAAGTTTGTGGGCAAGCATTTCTACACCATTCCCAACAGCACCCAGGAACGGGCCCTGATTATTTTGGAAAGGGTGGAATAAACTTAGAACTTGAACAGCATGCCGAAGCGCATCTGGCCGTCGCGGACGCCATCGTTTTCGCCCACATCACGGATGGTGGCGAAGTCGAACTGCAGCATGTCCGAAATCATGAAGCCGAAACCAAAGTCCACTTCGCTGCGCTGGCCCACGTCGTCGTAGAGGTAGCCTAGGCGGAGCGCGATGGTGTTGGCATAGATGAACTCCGTACCCACATTGAACACGCCCTGCAGCAGGGAGTTCTTGGCGGCGGTGGTACCGTGTCCACCCCGTTCCGGATTGGCAATGGATTTCCAGCAGGCGATATAGAACGGTTCCGGGTCGCCCTTGTCGTCGTCGTAGACCACCTCGCGGTTATAGTCGGCAGCCACAATCCACTTGTAGTCAGCGAGAGCGAGAAGTTCGTAAGAAAGCCCGATACGCCAGGTCAGGGGGATGGGGTCTTCGATAGTCTTGTCCACATAGTAGACGCTGGGGCCGATGTTGGCAAGTACCAATGCAAAGTTCAGTCGGTCAAACAGCAGGCTCTTTTTCAAGATGCCCACATCGAAGGCGTAGCCGAATGTGGTGGCCTCTTCTTCGCCGGCGGCGGCACCGGAGCTCAGGTCGGAATAGAAGAACTTGATGGAGAGACCGACGCCTATGTTGCCCGGGAAGCGGGTGCCGTAGCTGATGCCGCCCACGATTTCGGAACTGTTGTAGGCCACCAGATCGTCGGCGTCGATGTCTCCGGCAACCACGGTAGACCCGAAGCTCACAAAGTTCACCGAGAATCCGAGAGTTCCCCAGTCGCCCATGGGGATAGTCATGCCACCATACAGGTGGTAAAGATCGGGAATGTTCAAAATGGGCAAGAGCTTTTCGTAGAAGGCGGTAAGCTGGTAGTCGGCGTCCTTGTACTGCTCCATACCGCTGGCGGTGCTGAACCACACATCGTTGCCTTGCGGGAGGACCGCCCATACCTTGTTTACCGAAAGACCGTTTCCGCTATGGTAGTGTGTCCATTCGTCGTCTTTCTTGACATCGCCTTCTGCTTCGGCGGTGCCCCGTTCCAGCTCGGCCTTGCGTCCGCTGGCGGTGGCGTAGTCCGGCAGGTGGCGCCAGACGCCCTTGTCGGTAGCTATCCAGATGGCGCCCTTGCGGTCCACCGAGATGTCGTTGATGGTGTTCCCATCGAACCTTATCTGTTCCCACTTGTGCAAGTTGAAATGGGAAAGCCCGTCCTTGTGGCTTGCCCAAACATGTCCCGAACTGTCGACGGCAAGTGCCTTCGGGTTCAGGTCCATGATGCCGTCTTCTTCGGTGAAAAGGCTCCAGCGGTCCTTGTCGTTGACGCTCTTCTTGGGAACGAGCCTTGCCACACCGGCGCCTTCGACGGCTACATACAGCTCCTTGCGGTTTTCGGACCAGACCAGTGAATTGATTTTCTGGCTGGGGAGCACCTTGCCCTTCTGCTCGAACTGCCCGTTACGATAAAGGAACAAACCGTTGTCGGTACCGATCCAGAGGCTTGCGCCCTGGTTTTCGAGAGCGGTGATGCGTCTGCTGCCCAGCTCATCTTCGTAGTTTTTCCAGGCCTTGCCGTCAAAACGGTACAGGCTCTTGGGGGTGCCCACCCAGAGCTTTTCGGTGCGGTTGTCATAGATGATGGCTGTGATGGTGTCGTTCACCACCAGGTTCCAGGGCATCTTGACTTCTACCACATCGGATTCTTCTTCGGCGGACTTGATGTCGTTGAAATTTTTGACCTGACGGGTGTATTCGTCGATTCCTCGTTCGGTGCCTACATATACCTTTACGGCGTCCTTTATCTTGGCGTTCCCTTGGAGGGTGACGGAGTGGTAGTCCACCCATTGTTCACCGTCGTAGCGGAGGATTCCCTGGGCGGTTCCGGCCCAGAGCTCGCTCTTGGCGAAAAAGCCATTCTTGCTTCGGGCGGCCATCTTGGTAAAGAAGGGGGCGTTCTTGGAATCGGCGGGGTAGGACATGCGCCACTCGTCGGCCAGTGGGCCGAAGGCAAGTCCTGCCGGGTTGTAGAACATGGCGGTGGCATCGTCGGCCACGGCGGCGCCCACTTCGCCCATGCCCAGCTGGCGTGCGCCAACGGGCATCTCGAGAGTGATAATGGCGGACCCGGCGGCATGGGTCAGGACCGGTGCCGCCACAAGGAAGGCGAGGAGGGATTTACGCAAGTTGCCTCCAGTCGGGGACCTCGTAGGTGTTGCCATGGGAGGGCACCACGGCCTTCCAGCCGGACTTGCTGGGGTTTTCCCAGGGCTGTTTGGGCAGGAGCTTGCAGTCGCAGCCCAGCACATAGGGGGGCAGGATTTCGGCATGGTTCCGGATCTGCTCCCTCGTAATAAAGTTGTCTTCGTCTACGAAATGCACATAGTTCTTGCCCTTGGGGCCAAGCTCAATGCGGTAGGTGACGGTGCCGTTCTTGTCGCCTTCGTCGATAGTGCGGATAGTCTCTTCGAGAGTGGCATTCCAGCGGCGGATGTAGTCTTCGCGCTGCTCGGGGGTGAGCTGCGTTTGGGTTTCCAGCCAGGAACGCAGGGAGACTTCGGAGGGCTTTACATTGGTGAGGGACTCCCGTGCAGGACGGACCACCACGGCATACTGCCCGGAAACATCAATGACGGGCTTCGGTTCCTCTTTCTCTTCGGTGCTGTGGATGACCACATAGGCGCCGATGGCCGCAAGAATAATGGACAGCACGACGATCGTTATGACAATAACAACAGATAGCATATTCTTTTTCCGTTCAACTGGGGAAAAACCTTACTCCCCAAAACTAGCATTTTCTATCTTGTGGGATAGGAGTTTTTATGCTGAAATTGAAGTTTTTCTTGGTCCTAGCGTTATTTTGTAATCTGTGGGCTATCCCTTTTAACATAGAAAGCGTCAAGGATGGTCAGGGCGACGAGATTCGTAAGGGCCAACTGATAAAGGTCCACTACAAGGGCTATCTTATTCTGGATAGCCTTCGGATGGCTGAATATGTGAAAAAGGCCCAGGAGGATTCCTTGGCAGCCCTGGAATTCGCAACGGCTGAAACTTCCGTGGATTCTGCCCAGGCTGACACGGCCAAGTCGGAGGATTCAAAGGTCGCCGTGCCCGCCCCGACGGACTCCGCTGCAAAGCCCGCCGATGCTGGCGATGCTGCCAAGAAGGACAGTGTTGAGCATTATAAGAACATGTGGCCCTTCGTCAACACCTATGATGGCGAGCCTTTGGAATTTACTATTGGCATGGGCCAGGTCATCGAAGGCTGGGAAAAGGGCATTCTCGGAATGAAGGTGGGGGAAATCCGCTACCTGACGGTGCCTGCGGTCATGGCCTACGGAGACCGTTCCCTGGAAAACATTCCGCCCAATTCGGATTTGTATTTCGAGGTGGAGCTGGTCCACGCCGATCCCCCCATGGAGCCGGATAAGTTCCCGCAGAATGTGGACGCTCTGAAATGGAAGGACCTTTCCAAGGGTCTCAAGGTCTACGACGAAAAGCAGGGGACGGGCAAGGCTGCGATCCCGGGGACCAGTCTCAAGACTCATTACACAGGTTGGCTTTTGAGCGGCCGCAAGTTCGGCAGTTCCAAGGACATGGGCAAGCCCCTGGAAGTGGTTCTCGGCAATGGCAAGCTTATCAAGGGTTGGGAGCAGGGCCTAGACGGCATGCGCGAAGGCGGTGTCCGCTGGCTCCGTGTGGCGCCTGCCATGGGTTACGGTGCCACGGCCTACACCATGATTCCTTCCAATTCCACCCTGATCTTCCGCGTGGAGCTGATGGAATCCGAAGTGGATTCCGCCGTCATCGAGAAGATGGACTTTTTCCCGGATACCGCGGCCATCACATTCGAAAATGGTTCCGAAGGACTTCGTTACGCCATCGTGAAACCTGGCGAAGGCGAACCCGCTCGCCCGGGCTCCAAGGTTCGTGTGCATTACACGGGTTGGTTTACCAATGGTCATAAGTTTGAAAGCTCTCGCGATAGGGATCAGGAATTCAGCTTCACTCTGGGGAGTGGTCATGTGATTCGGGGCTGGGATTTGGGCATTGCCGGTATGCTTCCGGGAGAAAAGCGTATTTTGATTATACCCCCCGGCCTTGGCTATGGGGCCCATGCCGCCGGTCCTATCCCCGGTGGCTCCACCCTTATCTTTGCCGTGGAGTACCTGGGCGACTAATGTTCAAAACCTTCTTTGAAAAGCTTCACGAGGCGTTTTCGTCGGTATTGCCGGTCACCCTGATCGTGCTGATACTTTCCTTTACGCCCCTGGTGGAGCTATCAACGAAGGAACTGGTCGTTTTTGTCATCAGTGCGGTTTTTCTCATTGCTGGCATCGGGCTTTTCAACCTGGGGGCGGACCTTGCCATGACGCCTATGGGCGAGCATGTGGGCTCGGGCCTTGCCAAGTCCCGCAAGCTGCAACTGCTGGCGTCGGTGTGCTTTGTCATGGGCGTGCTCATCACCGTTGCGGAACCCGACCTTTCGGTACTTGCCGAGCAGGTGAAGCAGGCGATTCATCCGGTGCTTCTCGTGGTCACCATAGGTGTGGGTGTGGGAATTTTCTTGCTGCTGTCCATCATCAAGATTGTGTTCAAGATGGACCTTTCCACCATCATCATCTTTTTCTACCTGGTGCTTTTCATGCTGGGTATGCTCATGGTCTCCATGGGCAAGGAAATCTTTGTCCCCCTGGCTTTTGATTCGGGCGGTGTGACCACGGGTCCCATTACGGTGCCCTTCATTATGGCCTTGGGCGTGGGCGTGGCCGGCGCTATCGGCGGCAAGCATGCCAACGAGAACAGTTTCGGTCTTATTGCCCTATGTTCTGTGGGGCCGATTCTCGCCCTTATGGGTTTGATTCTTTTCTCCAAGGGTGGACTCACTTTCACGCTGGAACCCGACGCCTATTCCGTAGATGCAAATCTCGGCCTTAATTTCATTTTCACGGTGTTGACGGTTGCTCGGGAAGTGTTCGTGGCCCTGGCGCTCATTGTGGCTTTCTTTGTGGTTCTCCAGCTGTTTGCCCTCAGGGTCTCCTGGTCCAGGCTGATCCAGGTGGGGTTCGGTATCTGCTATACCTTTGCGGGGCTGTTGATTTTTTTGACGGCGGTGAAGGTGGGGTTCATGCCGGTGGGATTTTCGCTGGGTTGTGCCCTGGCCAAGAGCCCACACATTCTTGTGGCGGCAGGCTTTGTCATTGGCATGGTGGTGGTGCTGGCGGAGCCCGCGGTACATGTGCTGAACAGGCAGGTCGAAGAGATTACGGGCGGCCTTGTGACCAAGCGTTCCATGCTGGTGGCCCTTTCTATTGGCGTGGGCGTTTCTATCGGGCTTTCCATGTTCCGCATCTACATGGGCTTTCCCCTGATTTACTACCTGATTCCCGGCTACTTTGTTTCCCTTGGCCTTTCCTTCTTTGTGCCTAAGCTTTACACGGCTATCGCCTTCGACTCGGGCGGCGTGGCCAGCGGACCCTTGACCTCCAGCTTTATACTGCCCCTTTCCATCGGGGCCTGCACCGTCATTCATGGCGGTGACGATTCCATTCTGAGTTATGCTTTCGGTATCGTGGCCATGGTGGCCATGACTCCCTTGATTACCATCCAGATTCTCGGCTTCAAGGCCATCGTTTCCCGGTTCTTCAGGAACCGTACCATGATGCGCCGTATCCAGGATGCCGACGACGAGCAGATTATCGATTTTGTGTAGGGAGCGGTATGGCTGAAAAGGAAAAACAGGTCAGGCGAAAGAGAAGCGGGTCTCCCGATGGGCATTCCAAGGTGTCCATGAACCGTCTCAAGATTCTGGTGACCATGGTGAACCGCACCAAGGCTGACTTTTACATGGACCATATCCAGTCTTTTGGCGTGAACATGCAGATGGTCTTTTACGGCAGGGGAACCGCCTCCCAGGAAGTCCTTACGGCTATTGGTCTGGTGGATTCCGAACGAGCGGTCATTCTGAGCGTGATAGGCGAGGACAAGCTTAAGGCGGCCCTGGAAAGTATCGAAGAAAAGTTCAACACCATCGCGGGTGGCAAGGGAATTGCCTGCACGATTCCCATGACAAGCATTATCGGCAAGTCCATTTTCAACTTTTTGAGCGACAACCGCAAGGCGGTACGGAGGAACGAGAAATGAGCGCAAGCAAGCACGAGATGATCATGTGCATTGTCAATGCCGGATTTTCCGAGACGGTCATGGAGGCGGCCAAGAGTGCGGGCGCCCGAGGCGGCACAATTCTCAACGGTCGCGGTACCGCCAACAAGGAGGCGGAATCGTTTTTCCACATCGCCATCCAGCCCGAAAAGGAGGTGGTGATGATTCTGGTGTCCGCAGAAATCAAGGACGCCGTACTCCACGCCCTTTACCAGAAGGCGGGGCTTGACACCATGGGGCAGGGCATCGCGTTCTCGCTCCCCGTAGATGACGTGGTTGGGCTCACCCCGTGGAAAGCTGTCGATAAAGACGGCAAGACCCTCAAGATGCAGGCCGTCGCGAAGGCTTAGACTTTGCAAATTCCGAAGTGTAAAATTGTCAACTGGACTTAACGATTTTTGCGAGATTTTGTTAAGTGTGGTTACCAATTATGCGTAATTTAGAACCATTTTGATGTGGTGCTTTTTTTTGGAGGGTAGCGGTCGCTTGCCTCGATAAGGACTTCTTGCAGGAATTCGCCGGGCTGATAGCCGAAAAAAGCGGCTAGACGGATGAAGTTTGCCATGGTGAGCTGGGTGTGGCTAAAATGCCCGCTCTTGCGCTTGATGCCGACTTCCACGCCGTAGAGGGTGTTCTTGTGGAGACCGAGCTGGAATGCGAGCCCGTCGCGAGTGATGCCCCTTGCCTTGCGGTGCCGCCTGAGTACCTTTGCGAGGGCTTCGGCGAAGCGGTCATCCTCAATTTTCTGCAAGTTTTGCAGGTCTATTTTTGGCATGTGTGGCATGCCAAGATATTAGTTTTTGAACGGGCTTTGGGTTATATAGAGGTCTGTTATTATTTTACAGAGGATTGTGATGGTGAAAGGACGGACTGGCGGGGTGGCGAAATAGCCCCCAAGGGCCATTTTTACCGTATTTTTGAGTGAAAAGCAAGAAAAATCACACATCTCTGTGATTTCTGGGCAAGAATAATATAAATTTTTTAAAAGTTACAGATGTCTGTGACTCCTGGTCGGGGTTATCCCGGATTTGACCAGGTGACAACACAGGCAGATAAAGAGGATAATCATATGGTCAAAAAAATAATTTTGGGCTTGCTAGTGATGGCTGCATTCTGTTTTGCACGTCAGTGCAAATGGACTTATGTAGAATTCTACCAAGTGGATGGCAATGGCAATTTTCTACAAAAGGTGGTGCTGCCAGATCACGATGTAGATTTCAGTGGCGATGGCGATAGAGTCTTTGAGGCATTTTATGAATGCGATGATGGTTACAAGAGTTCGACTACTCGTACCTCCTTCGACCGATTAGTTCGTTCTGCGGAAAATAACACCATACTGTATTTTATCAGGACTACTGGAGCCTCGTCATGCATGGCTTGGACTTTTATTTACAATGGTACGATAAAAGATGATGGCGCAACATCAACCAACTGTGGACTATAGCTTGGTTTTGGGCAGAAGATACGTTAAAAACAATGGATGCGTCCTTCGTATAAATTTGGTGTATGCGGGGCGCCCATTGGAAAATTTGACCAGATAAGAATACTCTGATTTCTTGATAATCTAGGAATTTTTATGCAAAGAAAAATCATTTTTATTTTCCTGTTGACCCTATTTTTTGGAAATTCCTTTGGGTGGGTCGATCCGGCATCAAAGATAAAGAAAGTTACTGCCAATATTAAACTCGCTTCGATTCGAGACAAGGAGACCGGAGAACTGAAAACATTTTATGATGATTGCGCTTTCAAGGTCTATAATGGTGAAGGGAGAGTCATTTTTTCCTATGGGAGCAAGAAAGAAAGTGTAGAGACCCCGTGTAGGGCTTATACGGTGGCGGAAACGCCAGATTATGTGATAATCGTCAATGAAAATTCGAGTTCGGCAAAAAAATGTCAAAAACTTGAATACGATGGCAATACCTGGAATACCTATCCACTCGGCAACTGCTTTTATACGCGTGATGATTGTATTCGTCCAAAGATGACATGCTCCAATGGCGTAAACGAAGGCTGGCGTAACTATCAGGAGATTGTAAAAAAGAATGCCGGGCTTGTAAGCGAGCGAAAAGTTCTAGAGAACAGTTTTGAAGCAGAAGTTGGAAAGAATGTCATTGAATTGTACTTTGACAGGAAAATTCAATTAGAAGGGGACCAAGTTACATATCGCGGAAAGGTGTATCGCTTGTCGAAGCGCGATCATCAAATGTTGAGTAGGTTCATTATTAATAAATTGGATTGTGAAGGGAAAAACCATAGTCGCGAGCATCGATACCTTGAATGCAAACAAGGCCGTTTGACAAGGTACGACAAAACTGAAGAAGAAATTGCTAGCGGCCGTTGCGACCCAGTAGAGGTGTACACAATTTTTGATGCATATGAAGATAACTGCGACAAAAAAGATTGTGCCCCTCCTAAAGAAGTCGTCGAATATGCAAATAAAATGTGCGCAAAAGGAGAAAAAAGTTATTGCAAGTCTGTCCAAGAAAAAAACAAAGCGGAAAATCTTGCACGGAAAAAAGCAGCGGATATTGCAGAAAAAAAGGCGAGAAAGCGTGCAGAAAAAGAGAGATTTTTGGAATCCTATGATTCAGATAGGGATGGTTTCTGTTTAGAAGGGTATGAAGAGTCTTCCTTGAGCAATTTATGCCAAGGCCTTGACCTCTGTCCAGACCTTAAAGGCGAAAGTCCCGACGGCTGCACGGAAGAAGTCCGTGCAATGATGAAAGAGAATGCCAAGGAGACGATTGAATCGCAAATACGGCAGTTGTTCGACAGCGATAACGATGGGTTCTGCTCGGAGGAGTTTGTCTGTTCAGATGAATGGGGCGACTGTGCCAAATATGCAGCATCCTTAGGAATAAAAGGAAATCTCTCTTTCAAGAAATACAGGTATTCCAATCCGTTCCTATCTAAAGCCGAGACAAAAGCCGCTATTGCCGAAGCGAAGGAAAAGGTTTGTACGGGAGGCTATGTCGACGCGTGTCCTGACACTAGGGGAAACACCATGGGATGTGCCGACCGACATCTTAGAGAACATGTTAGAAAAGCATATGGCGACTACGACCCGGACCACGATGGATTCTGTGACAAGTGGGTTGGAGAGAAGGGACTCTGGAGAGCCATGGGCAACGGCTGTGACCAGGATTATCTTGACGAATGCCCTACGGAATTTGGCGGCGAACGAGGCTGCCCGAGGCAGCAAGATGACAGTTTCGAGCGACAAAAGGCGAACCGGCCGGCAGGACGCTGTTGTCCGCCCGGTGCCGTGGGATGCCATGACAATTGTACGCAGTCAGAAAGGAATTCTGGAGGCAAAAATTACGATAATAGCAGACAAAAGAATGAAAACGGACTTTTCGTAAATGGGAAGAAAGTCAAATTCTGGTGATGCTTTTATCAATTTAAGGAAAATGGAGGACATTAATAAATGAACGGCAAGAATAGATTTGTTTTGCCCCTGGTCTTAGGGCTTGTGGCGGTTCTGTTTTTCGTCGCTGTAGTTGTTACAGCGGTTGTCTTGAGAACATCCGATAAAATAGTCGGCCTTGACTATGAATGCAATTATTCGCACAACAGTTCCCTCGTTAGCAGCATTGCCTCTGCGCTGGGAAACCGGGCTGCTGAATTCAATAAAGGCTTATGCTTGCTGGAAAAGAAGGAATATGGCGAAGCCTATGATGCCTTTGTGCCCATCGCCGAAAAGGGGCTTGCAGATGCTCAATGCTTACTTGGGGATATGTACGCAGAAGGCTTGGGAGTTTCCCAGGATCTTGAAAAAGCGGAACACTGGTACAGGATGGCTGCAAATCAATTCAATGGCTGTGGTTTAATTTCTTTGGGATTTATGTATTATGACGGAAATGTTGTGCCAAAGGATCGTTCGGAAGCTGCAAAATTATGGAAAAGGGCGCTTGATATTAGTCCCGTTTCTCGAGGATGGGAAACTTGGTATGCTAATATTGAGGGACGGTTAGGGCTTATGTATCTGGAAGGAGATGGGGTTCGGCAGAATTATGACGATGCTCTTCGTTATTTGACCCGAGCAGCAGGAGCTGATGATGCACTAGCCCAGAACAATCTTGCTTATATGTATGCGGTGGGTAAGGGTGTGGAACAGAATCACCAAAAGGCTGTTGAATGGGGGATGAAATCGGCTATGCAAGGTAACGCTCAGGCTCAGGTTTCCGTGGCTGGAGCCTATAAACGCGGTGAAGGCGTGGAGCAGGATTACGAAAAGGCTTTTGAATGGATGGAAAAAGCTGCAATGCAAGGTGACGCCGTGGCTCAGAATGAATTGGGTATTGCGTATGAGCTAGGCGAAGGCGTGGAACGGGATTATAACAAGGCCATTGAATGGTACCAAAAGTCGGCAGCGCAGGGACTTCAGATTGCACAACAGAATCTGGCACGCTTTTATGAAGCCCCATCCGCTGGTTGGGAAGAAATCGATGAAACGGCTGAAAACACATCAGCCGAAGATCCTGACCCCGATCGTGACGGTGTCTGCGATCCTTGGGTAAGTCTAAATGGAGTTATGGATGAATATGGCGCTGTCTGCACGGGTGTTGATGAGTGCCCCGCTCAGGCTGGTTCCGGAAATGCCAACGGTTGCCCGTAATTACCCTTGGGATGAAAACTAAGGAGACATCATGAGCACTGTATTTATCATCCTTCTCGTAATCTTACTGATTGTCGTTGGCATAATATTGATCATCAATATTGGCATCCGATTCGCCATCTTCACCGCCAGCACCGTCATCGACATTATCAAGAGCCCCGCATCGCTGTTTTTTATCATGTGCTTCATAGTGGTAGCCATTTTAGGACTTCTCATTAACCAAAAATCTGCGGGAGACTCGTCCTATGACCGCGGCAATGATATTCCTGTAGCTACAGAGTACAAGCGGACTCTCCCCGAAAATAAGCGCACTCATTTTAACACAAGCGAGACAAACACGCCAACCCGCGAAACGCAAGAAGAACCGATCTACGTCGATGAGACGCCTGAATATAAACCAATTATGGATTTTATAGAGGAGGAAGTTCCCAGCGCGGAGGTCGTCTATGACGCCCAAGGAAATAAATACAAAACTGTAAAAATTGGCAATCAGCTTTGGATGGCGGAAAACCTGAATTACAGGACGCAGGATAGTTATTGCTATCAAGACGATGAAACGAATTGTTCCAAGTATGGTCGTCTATATACCTGGAATGCAGCTAAAATGGCATGCCCGAGCGGCTGGCACTTGCCGAGTGTGGATGAATTTGAAGCCCTATTTGTTGTTGTTGGGGGCAAAGATTTTGCAGGCAAGAAGCTGAAGTCCACCAGAGGCTGGAAAGATGGATATTACGCCCACAACGGAGATGACGCCTTCGGGTTCTCGGCGCTCCCTGCAGGCGAAAGGGTCTACACAGGGAATTACAGTGAAGAGGGCTCCCGCGCGTACTTCTGGAGTTCTACTGAGTATGAAAGTGACCTCGCGGGCCCCATGTGGTTGTCATGGAACGGAGACGATGCGCCACTGTACGCCAGTGATAAGAGCAACGGGCACTCGGTTCGTTGCCTTAAGAATTCTCAGTGATCCTGTTGAAAAAGAATATGGCAGCTTTTGAAACGCTTTTTATCTTGGTTGGGCTTCTCGTGGGGTTTGCGTTGCGGGGAGGAATGTCCCTGTTCTTGCTTCCGCTTGCTGTGGTGGCGCTTGTGCTCGCCATAATGAACAGGCCGAGAACAACGGGCTCCAGGGCAAAGAAAATTGTGAGTTCAATTTTATCGGCGGCATACCTTGTCGCGGTAATTGTCGCGGTAGTTGTCTGCTCACTTGCTGCCACAGCCCCTAAAAAGGAGACGGCAGTTGCGTTGCAGGCTCAGGATAACAAGAATTTGTCCGACATGGCGGAGAAGGTGGATAAAATCCATTCCATGCTTGCCGATATGAAAGCGGAATACAGCC
>CAMKNA010000041.1 GCA_946414075.1 uncultured Fibrobacter sp. | reverse complement strand
CGCCTTCACAGCCGATTAATATCGGCTGCTACGGCTCACGACTGACCGAATCCGCCAAATTCCAAGATGCTTCTACGGCCTGCGGATTCTCTCGCCGCCACGACTCGTCAATACGAGTCGCTTGCGGCTCTCGCTGACCGAATCCGCCCACCCTTCTCAAACGGTCTTCACCCACAGCAAAGCGTTTTTATTAAAATTCTAGGCAGGAGGCCAAATCATGCGAATTCAGCTGAGAATGTTTATAACCACGATCGCCCTTGTTGCCGCGGCCTGTTTTTCAGACGGCCTAAACGAGGGAGCATACATAAACGCCGGTTCTTCAACCATACAGAAAGGGAAAATCAAGGCGACCGCCACCTGTCCTAAAAAGTTTCCCCTGCTAGATGATCAGGGATACTGCCATTCTTGCGACGAAGAAGCCGTTCTTAAATTGCAGGACAAGGCCTCTTGCGAAAAATTCTGCGACGGGAAAAAAGGGTCCCAAAAAAGGGTCGATACATTCTGGGGATGCAGGCTAGAAAAATGTCCCCAAAACAGGCCCCTGGAAGATAGCTTTGGCAAGTGCCGGACATGCAAGTACGACGGACCCGTCAGCGACACCCTGAACTGTGCCCAATGCCCTAACAGGGTTCTCAAAGACGGGAAATGCGTCATTGCAAACTGCACCGACCGTCCGCTCCTGAGTACAGACGGATCTTGCTACCCATGCTCAACCGCATTATCCGTCCGCACATTAACGGACAAGTGTACCTCCGTTTGCCCCAACAGGCACGAAAGCGGTTCCTGGTGGAACAGCACCAAGGATGGTGTTACAGTCGAGGGAGTCAACTGCGAGTACGGCAGCGATGGAGACGATTAGGCAAAAAAAGGAGTGGCTGATGAATTACGGATTCGTTATCATACCTATTCTTGCAGCATTACTCGTCTCTTGTTCCGGATCAAAACCTTCGGCCAGTACGCCCGTTGACACGGGAAATGTAAAAGGTCCCGAAATAGAAACAAAACAGCAAACGGCCGAAAATAAAAAACAATTTTCCAACGGAGACCTTTGCAAGCACTGCGATTACATCTACACAGCCCACGACCAGCAGGGGAACATAATTGAATCCGAAATGCTCCACGGCTACAAAAATGGCGAAGAAAGGGAGTATCACGACGACAAGATAGTCCGAATCTCCAATTTTGTCGAAGGTGGCAAAAAAGGAATGGAATACTCCTTTTCTGACGGAAAAATAGTCGACTCCGTTTACACCGAAACAACCTCCGGCGGTAAATGGAACTTTGCCGATTTGCAAAAAGCTATTCCGGCACCCATCTTTAACTACATCCTGGACTTGTTTTATGGTAAGCCCTCTGATGTTTTCGCCTTTACCACACACAACGGGAAAATTACGGTCATCTACAAAAAGGACTATTCCTCAATCACTAGAAAAATCCCAATTGTCGCAACAATAGATTACGAAAGCCCTGACGACTTCTCGAGCTTCAAGCTAACCATCAAGAGCCCTTTTTATGAAGAAAGGACCTATAAGGACGACGAGCTCGTCTATCAAAAAATAATCAAAGATGGCCATACTCTTTTGGAGTTCAAAAAAGGCGAATTCGTGAAGCAATATTACGATGACGGGGCAATCTATAAAATTCTAACAGGAAATGTCTCGTATCAAGCCGGTGACGGAACCGATGAATATACAGGGACATTTCTTTCCCAGGAATTCTTTGAGAATGGGGACCTGAAATCCGAGCTTGCTTATGAAGACGGCAAGTGGAAAAAACACAAAATATGGAACAATCAAAAAGTTCTCACATTCAGTGCAGACTTTCCCACAAATGTATTCTGGTACTACGATAATGGGATGGTGCAAATGGAATGGCAAGGAGAAATAACGGATAATCTCGAAATAATAAATGGAACCAGCGTATTCATCTATCCCAATGGAATAAAAAAATTTGAAGAGAAATATGAAAATGGGAAACTAGCCAGTAGAACCCTATGGAAGGAAAGTGGCAAAATCCAATCAGAATACTTTCCTATGAAGTATGCTAAAATTTATGACGAAAACGAAAAATTGTCGCAAGAGCAAGAGGGCGATGTTCGTATAGAAAACGGCAACACAATAGCCTTGTCCAACGGCATTATTAAAAACTGGAGACCGGACGGGACCCTTGAGCAAAAAACCACCTTAAGCGACGGTATTATAGTGGCCCAACAGCTCTGGGATTCCACAGGTCTATTGGCATTTGACTACGAACGCGCCAAACATCTCAAATGGACTACCAACACCATACCAGAAACCCGTACGGAACTTTTAGGAAACATCATCTTTGAAAACAACAATCTATCCATCACGGGAAACTCCATTGAAAAAGGCTATAGTGGAAAAAAACTGATTTACGAATATCATAATGAAGAGTACATGCCCACCTTAAAAAGCTACAAGAAAACGACTGCGTATGCATACGATTCCGCTGGACAAAAGACAATGGAGAAAATCACTCGCTTTGGAATAACCACCTTGCTAAAACAATGGTCTAAACAAACACCCTTGTCCCAAGACTATTTTTTGGCAGTGGATTACAACGCCCAAAGCCATCTTAAGATTTATTCCGAGCCAAAAAAACTGAAGATGTCCTACAAGGGAACCAGTGAGTGGGTCGATCAACTGCCTACATATATCGACGGAACGGCAACTCATTACTTCACAAATGGGAAAACACAAACAATCACAACATGGAAAGACAGAAATGTCGTCTCCAGCAAAACATGGACAGAAGATGGTTCGTTGTATATAGATTTCATTTCCGAAAAGCACCTTAAGTTCTTTTCCGCAGACACAAAAAAATTGACGATGCATTTCAAAGGGAAATCGCAATTCCGGAATGGAGTTTTTGATTTTGTCGGCGGAGTCGCAAAGTTCTTTGACGAAAACGGAAAAGAGACAAAAACGGAAGTCTATAAGGACGCAGAAAAGGTTCCCGCCGACAACGGGAACCTTTAAGACCTTTCGAACTTGATTTCTCTTACACCTTACGAGCCGCAGGTGCCGTACTTGCCAATCTTGAAAATTTTAACGCTATTGGTGGCGCCAGTCGAACAGAATGTCCCGGTTGAAACAGGGCAACTCACACCTGCCTCATCGTTAGAAAACTTGAAGTGAATCGCTTCAACACTGGAAAGAGCTTCGCTGAAGGACGGGTAATCAATCATCTGTTCAACTGCCCAGCCAGGCTGACTGAAAGTAGTCGTATTAAACTTAAGGTTGGCGGTTTTCATAGTTCCGCTTAACAAAAGCGTATACCAGGAACTGGCCCCATCGAGGAAGCTCTTCAAGGTAAATTCCAAAGATTTTGTTGCTGAATAGGTAACGCAGACTCCTTCCCAATCCGACATATTCACAGAAGCATTTTTGGTAGGAGACATATTAAACCCAATGGCACCATACGGGTATGGGTCTGGAGCCATATAGACTCCCGTTCCACTCCCCTCCTCATGCCAATTCTTGTAAACCAGGTCTATTTCGGCATCAACATAGCCCATATCGTAGTCTAGGTACACCGTAGACAAGCCATGGTCTGCTCCGTCGTCAAAGCCGAACCACCAACCGGACTGGTCACCAGTCTCCTCATTGTCGTCAAAGAAGGTGTATTCGTCGACGGTGTTGAAGAAAGTACGTACACGATCTTTGTATGAACTGGTATACATGATTCCGTCTTCGAAGGTCACCACCTTCTCCTTGGGGCCTGCGCTGGCAGAGGACTTGCTCGTGCTGGAACCGGGGCCTTCTTCGCCACCTTCACCGCCTTCGTCACCGCCATTTGCAGGTTTGGCGGCTGCCTTCATGGCCTCGCAGGATTCCATAAGGTTCTCGTAAACATCTTCCAGAGTCATCGAACTACCAAACGAAGCATCTACGGAGACGGTGCACTTTCCGCCCTTTTCGTAAGTTGCGGAACCTTCACCGACACCAGCCTTGCAAACGGCCTCGGCTGTTGCATCATCCCCAATATATGAAAGGTCGCTAGTTTGGACCTGAGACACGAGTTCTCCGTCAGTACCAAAAACCAAAACAGTGGTCGTCTTCTCACCCTGATAGTTTACAGTCGACTTGATGGTGCTTGCATTCTTGGTAACGGAACAGATGTCGTCACTATCGCCACCCTGGGAACTGCCACTCTTGCCAGAAGAGCCGCTCTTGCCTGAGCTGTTGCTTGCCGGTTTTGCCGCCTCGTTGGCCGCATCGCAGGCCATCTGCTGGGCCTGTTCCAGCTGGTCGATGGATCCAGGCATAAGTCCCGTAGTCGTCTTCACGGTACACTTGCCACCTTCAAAAGTCGCCTCGGAGACCCCTTCCACATTCATGTTCTCGCAGGCCGCTTTGCCGTTGTCCCCCACATCCGTAACGGTGGACTGGGACGCCATATTGCCGTCTTCGCCAAATTCGTAAATGGTGGTAGTAACTACCCCATTCGCCTCCATCTTTACAGAGAGTGTGTTGCCGTTCTTGTCAACGGTGCAAACATCTCCCTGGGCGTTAGGTCCGCTGCCGCCATCGGAATCACCGCCGCAGCCGATTAGACCGAAACCAGCGGCACAAACCGCCGAGGCCAGGATAATTGTATTCTTTTTGTATGTAATTCGGTTTGACATAAAAAAAGGTCCTCCAAAGGGGTTTTATTTTACAAGAATATATATTCTGGAACCCCCATTGTCAATATGATATGAGCATTGTGTTGTTTTTTTTGTTAAGAAAAGTTTACAAACGCTGGCTGGATACGCAATAGATACAGAGATAGGCCTATAAAAGCGACCCCGGCACTGTGGCCGGGGTGACAAATTGGGGAAATGTCCGGGGGCAAGCCCCAGGAAATTAAATATCCAGGTCGATGCCTACGCCCACGCCGCGGCTTTCACGCTTGTAGGTATTCTTGCCGTATTCCACCTTTTCTTCCCAGTCGTTGTACAGGGAGTGGAAATAGCCCAGATTGAACTTGAGCCAGTCGGTGGCCCTGAAGGCAAGGCCAAAGCCGAAGGTGGTGTTGTCCAAAATGATGTTCATCTCGCTCAGGTATTCGTCGGACAGGTTGTAGCGGGTCACCTGCACGCCGCCGCTCAAGGTCCAGCGGGTCAAGAAATCCACTTCCACGCCGTAGAGGAATTCGTCGGTATCGTCAGCATACTTTTCCTGCTTGCCAGGGAGGTTCGCCTTGGAGTCGAACCAGTGGCCATAACCCAGGCTCAAGCGCAAGTTGTCCAGCAGGGAGTAGGTAAGGCCCGCATAGATAGAGGCCGGAATGTCGTTGTCGCTCTTGACGCCGTCGTCGTAGTTGTCAAGGCCCACCTGGTTCACCTTGGTGTCGTTTTCCATCTCGATGGAGGTGTTGTATTCAAAACGAAGACCAAAGGAGAGACGCTTGTAGTTGATGGCAAGGGCCGCGATGGGGGTAATGCCGTAGCCCGTCTGTTCCACGTCCAGCTCCTTGTCGGAAACCTGGGCGGCCACGGTCTCCAGGGTCTTGGACTTGATCATGAGCTCTTCGGCCTGGGCAGCGTACTGTTCGGCGGCAGCCTTGCTCTGGGCGGCAGAAGCCTTGTCACCGGCGGCGGCGTACTTTTCGGCGGCGGCGGCATACTGCTCGGCAGCACCGGCGGCCTCCCCCGCCTTGCCAGCCAGATATTCGGCAACGTTATTGAAGGTGGAAGCGGCTTCCACCATGCTGCCGTCCAGCCCGAGAAGCTCGTTCTTCGGGTTCACCTTGATGTTCTTCAGTTCGCCCTCGTAGTGGTTGTAGGCGTAGTTGAAGCGGGCGCCCAAATAGATGGAGGCAAAGTCCACAATGCGGTAAGAAGCACCCAGGGCAAAACCGAATATGTAGGAGGTTCCCGTCAGAGAAATGTCCGCATCGTAATCCGTCGTTTCGAGACCGTTCTGGGTCAGCATTCCGGGAATCTGGGCCACGGCCACGTCAAAGGAGGGGAATCCGTCCTTGTAGTTCAGGGCGCCACCGCCACCGGTAATTCCGAAATAACCCGAAAGGGCCAGGTTGCCGCGGTGCCAGGTCACGAGGGCGCTGGGCATGGCGGGGATCTGGGCCTTGCCGCGGAACTTCTTTTCGCCACCGAACAGCGGGGATTCCGTATAGGTGTTACGGCTCTGCCAGAAGGCCTGGGAGTTGAGGGAAATGTGGAAACCGTCGGTCATGAAGGCCGTTCCCGCAGGGTTGTAGTAGGGGGCGTCCGCCTCGGTAGTGGCATAGCGGGCCACATTGCGCAGGTAAGCCGCAGACTGGTTGGTGTTGGTGTTCAGGCCGCTAGCCAAGGCCAGGGATGAAAAAACGCCCATAAGGCCAATAATTTGGGGGAGTTTCATGAGGGGACCTTCTCTGTTGTGAGGAATTCGGCCCCAAAGTTAGAAATGAATCCCACGAATTTGTCTACAATTTGCTTACTTTTTTCTAACGCGAAGAAAAATAAAAGTGTTTTGTATGTTTGTGCCCTAGAGGGACACGAACTGCCGGAGCCCAAAGCTCACGGAAACTGCACACAAGACGACGGAAGCCGCCAAGGTCACCGCAGGCAACAACAGTCCCCGCAAGAACACCTCGTGGAACATCTGCACCAGAAGGAGCAGCGGCACAATCAGGAACAGGGAAATGTGGGCCGCCGCCCGCACCGTCTTCACCCGGAGCGAAAGCATCAGGGAAAACGCCGTCGTGAGAAGCACCGCCGAAAGGGCGCCCAGGATAGAAGCCACCGCGGACACCGCAGGAATATCCGGATGGGCAAGCCAGTAGGCCGACTGGGCCAAAAGGGAAAACACCACCGGGAAAGGGAGTATGGCAAGGAGCTTGCCCCAGAAAAGTGTCGAAGGCGCGATGGGAGAAAGCTGCAACAGTTCCAGGGAATTGCGTTCCCGCTCCCCAGCAAAGGAATCTCCGGCCAAGGGTGCCCCCATAGGGGCCATCAGGCAACCGAGCAGGAGCATCATGTAACCTTCCATGCCTTCCATAATCTGCCCGCCATAGCGGGAGACCGCAATCCCCTGGCTCGCCGCCAGAATCACCGGCGGGATGACGAAGGGAATCCAGAATTTCGGGTCCCGGAATATCAGGCGAAGTTCATGTCTAAAAACGTGGAGCATAAAAATGTGAGCGGCAAAGCCGCGATGTGTGATGTGAAGTGTGAAATGTGAAATGACTAATTGAATATTTCACATTCCACATTACACATTCCACACTATGCATTACCTCTTCAGAGTTTTATATTTAATCGGCTTCGGGTTATCGGCGTCTTCGCCCAAGCGCTTGCGGCGATCGGCTTCGTACTCGCTCCAGTTGCCTTCGAACCACACGACCTTCGAATCGCCTTCGTAAGCGAGGATGTGCGTGGCGATGCGGTCCAGGAACCAGCGGTCATGGGAGATGATCACGGCGCAGCCTGCGAACTTGAGGATGGCCTGTTCCAGAGCCTGCAGCGTTTCGATATCCAAGTCGTTGGTCGGTTCGTCGAGGAACAACAGGTTACCCGGCTTCTGCAGATTCTTCGCCATGAGCACGCGGTTGCGTTCACCGCCCGAAAGCGTCGTGAGCTTTTTCTGCTGGGCAGCACCCGTAAAGTTGAATAGTCCGCAGTAGGCGCGACCGTTCATCTTGCGGTCGCCCACCATAATCTCGTCGTTGCCGCCGGTGATTTCTTCCCACACAGTCTTGCTATCATCGAGGCTATCGCGGCCCTGTTCCATGCTGATGATTTCCACGGTCTCGCCAATCTTGAGCGTACCGCCATCGGGCTTTTCCTGGCCCATAATCATCTTGAACAACGTTGTCTTACCTGCACCGTTCGGGCCGATAATGCCCACGATGCCGGAGCGCGGCAGGTTAAAATTCAAGTCGTCGAACAGCACCTTGTCGCCAAAGGCCTTCTGCAGGTGTTCCGCCTGGATAACGATATCGCCCAGACGCTTGCCGTTTGCAATGTGGATCTGCGCCACCTTGATCTGCTCGCGGGAATCTTCGGCCAAGAGTTCCTCGTAAGCCTTGAGACGGGCCTTGCTCTTGGCCTGGCGTGCCTTCGGGCTTTGCTTGACCCATTCCTGTTCGCGGGCCAGACGCTTTTGCCTGTCGGACTCGCCCTTCTCTTCGCCACGGAGGCGTTCCAGCTTCTGGTCGAGCCACTGGGCGTAATTGCCTTCCCAAGGGATGCCGCGGCCGCGGTCGATTTCCAGAATCCAGTTCGTCACGTTGTCGAGGAAGTAACGGTCGTGCGTCACCAGAATCACGGAGCCCTTGTATTCGCGGAGGTGGCGTTCGAGCCAGGCTACCGTTTCGGCATCCAGGTGGTTCGTCGGTTCGTCGAGTAACAGCAAATCCGGTTCTTCGAGAAGCAGGCGGCAAAGGGCCACACGGCGCTTTTCACCGCCGGAGAGATTCGTTACCGGCCAGTCGCCCGGCGGACAACGGAGGGCGTCCATGGCGATTTCGATATTGCGGTCAAGGCTCCACAAGTCCTGCGCGTCGATGATGTCCTGGAGCTTCGCCTGTTCGTCGAGAAGCTTGTTCATCTCGTCGTCTTCCATGGGTTCGGCGAACTTCATGGAAATCTCGTTGAAGCGGTCCAGCACAGCCTGCTTCTTGGCCACAGCCTGCATCACGTTTTCCTTGACGGTCAAGTTCGGGTCCAGCTGCGGTTCCTGCGGCAGGTAGCCCGCGGTGCGGCCCGGTTCAATCCAGGCTTCGCCCTGGAATTCCTTGTCGATGCCCGCCATGATGCGGAGGAGTGTAGACTTACCGGCACCGTTCTGGCCGATGATGCCAATCTTTGCGCCGTAGTAGAAGCTGAGGGAAATGTCCTTCAGCACCTCCTTGTTAGGCGGGTACGACTTGGTCATCTTGTACATGTAGAAAACGAATTTTTCTGCTTTATTTTGTTCGGCCATATTAGCTCGCTTCGCTTCGTAGTGTGAAATGTGAAGTGTAAATCCTAATCAAATATAACAAAAGAGAATGTTTTCTATACTTGTCTCGTATGAACCTTGTCCGCGCCATTATCGTTTGCCTTGCACTTGCCATCCTTGCGCACGCACAGGATGGTTCCCAGGAGCACTTCCAGCGATTCTCGGCCATGCCCGTCCTCGCCTACTCCGAAGAAACGGAACTGGAATACGGCGGGCTTCTGGTACTGTTCTTCAAGCCCTTTGGCGAAAGCGTCCATGTTTCCACCATAGACCTGGTCGTCCTCGGTACAACACGCAATCAGTACGGCTTCCGGCTTACTCCCGATTTTTGGCTTATTAAGGACAAACTGCACATTCCCTCCAGATTCAGGCTCTACAGATGGGAATCATCTCTCTTTGAAAAAGGTAGCCGCGGTGACTTTGACCCTATAGACACCTACGACCGGACCTACTTTGACGGATACATTCCCATTGAACTGAATTTTGGCATTCCCGCATGGCTACCACTGCGGTATGGACCTGTCGCAAGTGGAGAAATTCATAAAATAAAGCTAGGCGACATCATTCCCCAAGGAAGCGAAGACGGGTGGTTTCTAGGTGGAGGATACAGGCTTGTCCTGGACAAGCGGGATAATACCAACTGGCCCACAAAAGGCTACTACTCCGCCTTCGAAGAAATCTTTTACGGTGGAAATTTTAGATTCCACACTGAAGAACTGGATCTCAGATTCTACACGCCCCTATTCTGGAAAACATCCCTTGCTCTCGGAGCCTATTTCAAGCAGAGCCGGGGCGACGACATCCCCCTAGGTTACCTTGCAGGTTCCGACGGCACCAAGCGTTTCCGTGGAATTGATTGCGGGCTCTGGAACGACAACCAGGCCATGATTTGGCAACTTGAATTCAGGCGGCCACTCTTCTGGCGGCTTGCGGGAACCATCTTCGGAGAAACCTTTCAATCAGGCCCCTATTTTAGCGAAATGTTCAGGCGACAGATGCACTACTCCGTCGGCTTCGGCGGACGCCTCGCCCTGAACAGGAGCGAAAAGCTCCATGCCCGGGGTGACATCTCCTTCATCGATGGCAAGCATCTCGGGCTTACCATCGACCTTCGAGAAGCGTTCTAGCGCGAACAGTCGTTTTAGAAATGAATCACGCGGACCTTGATGACCTTGTCAAGCTTGCCAAGTTTTTCAATGATAGAATCATCGACCTTGCTTTCCACATCAACCAGGTTGTAGCCGATCTTGCCGTTGCTCTTGTTGCTGAAAGACGCAATGTTGATGCCTTCGGCGCCGAACACCTTCGTGATTTCGGAAATCATGTTGGGCACATCCTGGTTGATGACCACCACGCGGCTCTTGACGCCGGCATGCGGGTGATCGACAAGGGCCGGGAAGTTCACGGAATTGCGGACGCAACCGAATTCGATGTAGTCCTTCAGTTCTTCCACAGCCATCACGGCGCAGTTTTCTTCTGCTTCTTCGGTAGAGGCGCCGAGGTGCGGGAAGCAGGTCACCTTGTCGTTCTTGATGAGGTCGGCATCCGGGAAGTCGCAGAGGTAGCCCTGGAGGGAACCGGAAGCGAGCATCTCGTTGACCGGGGCCATCTCGACGATGCCGCCACGGGCGAAGTTCATGATGTAGCTGCCCTTGAAGCCGGCGAGGTTCTTGCGGTTAAGCAAGTTCTCGGTCACGCCCTTGATGAACGGGACATGCACGGTGAGGAAGTCAGACTTCGCAATCACGGTGTCGAGGTCGGCAATTTCCACCTTGTTGGAAAGTTCGTGCATGTTGGCGGCGTTCGGATACGGTTCGTAAGCGATGACGCGCATGTTCTTCCAACGGGCATAGTTGGCGACCAGCACGCCAATCTTGCCGAGGCCGATGACGCCGAGGGTCTTGCCTGCGAGTTCCATGCCAGCGAACTTCTTCTTGCCGCTTTCGACGGTCTTGGCGAGATCAGGGTCGGTGGTGTCGAGATTCTTGACCCATGCAGCGGCCTTGTCCACATTACGGACGGCCATGCCGAGCACGGTCATCACCAGCTCGGCAACGGCGTTGGCGTTTGCACCCGGCGTGTTGAACACGCAGATGCCCTTTGCGGAGGCCTTGTCGATGGTGATGTTGTTCACGCCAGCGCCGGCGCGGGCGACAGCCAGCAGGCCGTCAAAGTTGTCGGTATCAACCTGGGCGGAACGCACCAAGATGGCATCCGGATTTTCGACGGAGTCGGAAACCTGGTAGAACGAGCCAAACAGGCTCAAGCCTTTCTTGGAAATGTTGTTCATCGTCTTAATAGTTGCCATTTTTATGTCCTTTGTTAATGTTTAAAACTTTACGGTTCGACCCAGCGGCCGCGTTCCTTAATCAAATTCACCAGTTCCTCGATGGCGTCCTCTTCGGGGATGTTCTTCTTGACCGCCGTCTTGCCTTCAAACAAGGTAATACGGCCGGGGCCACCGCCCACGTAACCGAAGTCGGCGTCGGCCATTTCGCCCGGGCCGTTCACGATGCAGCCCATAATGCCGATGGAAATGTCGGAGAGGTGGCCAAAGCGGGCCTTGATCTTGCCCATCACCTGCTGGATGTCGTAGAGGGTGCGGCCGCAGCTCGGGCAGCTGATAAAGTTCGTCTTGCTGCGGCGGCAATAAGCAGCCTGCAGAATATCGAAGGCGAGCAGCACCGATTCCTTAGCGCCCTTGTAGCCGTCGATAACGACGGCATCGCCAAGACCGTCCGTCACCAGGCTTCCGATATCGGCGGAAACGCGGAGCGTCTCAGTTTCGTTGTCGTTAATCTTGGCATAAAGCAGAATCGGGTCTTGGCGACCTGCAGCATCTAGTGCTGCAGCAAGGGCGCGCACGCCGGAGACCATCTCGGCTCCGGTGTAGCAGAACACAGAGCCCGCAGGCACACTGGCCGGATTCGCGGCGAACCCCGCGATGTCCATGGCATCCTTGAATTCCACAACCGGCTTTTCAGAAAGGCTCGGCAGGGCAAATTCCGCGTTGCGGCGTTCGCCGGTAAGCGCAATGGCGTCAGCCTTCACGCCGACCTTCACCGGGTGAGTGCCTCCGATTTCCACACCGGAAATTGCGACAGGCGTCGTCGCCCTGCGTTCGTAATGGTACGGGTCCTTCTCGAATACGGGCACATTAAACGCCGTCGGTGCAGAAGGCAACGCACAGGCCCTGATGAGTTCCTGGGCCACCGGGACTTCGGCCACCGGATCTTCGGTGAGCGATACGCGGATGGTATCGGCAAGTCCATCCAGCAGGAGTGCGCCGATGCCCGCGGCCGACTTCAGTCGTCCGTCGGCACCCGCGCCCGCTTCCGTGACGCCCACATGGAACGGGTACGGCTTGAAGCCTTCCTGCTTGATGCGGGCAGCAAGCATGCGGTAGGCGGCAATGGCCACCCTCGGGTTGCTGCTCTTCAAACTTAAAACTACCTGGTCAAAATGTTCGGCTTCGCAAACGGCCAGGTATTCCATGGCGCTTTCTACCATGCCTTCCACCGTGTCGCCATAGCGGTAAATCATACGGGCGGCAAGGGAACCGTGGTTCACGCCAATACGAATGGCTCGACCCAGGCGCTTGGCTTCTTGCACGAAGGGCGTAAAGGCTTCAGCCACCTTTTCCCTGCCTTCTTCAAAGCTCTTGTCCGTCTGCTGGTCAAGCGTCAAAATGCCCGTATCCACGAAGTTGCCCGGATTGATGCGGACCTTTTCCACCCACTTAAGCGCTTCGAAGGCGGCCTTGGGCTGGAAGTGGATGTCGGCGGACACCGGCACAGTGCAGCCGGCGGCACGAACCTGTTTCATGACTTCTTCCAGTCCCTGAGCGTCGGCAAATGTAGGAGCGGTAATGCGAACCAGACCGCAGCCCACCTTGGCCAGCGCCAATGTCTCGGCCACCGTCTTCTCGACGTCTTTCGGCTTGGTGGTGGTCATGGACTGAACTAAAATGGGGGCGTTTCCCCCTATCAAAGCCCCGCCAACGCGGACTTGTACAGTTTCCCTGCGAACGGCATTAAAGCGGTCAGCAACATACGGGAATTCGCTAAACTTGGTCATGCCCCAAAATTAGCAATTTTGCCTTTCCAAGGCTACAGCATACCGAATGACCAGGCTGGACAAAGCCAGTCCAAAGGCGGCAGTCACAGGCATGGCGCTACCCAACACCAAATTCTCCCCAGGATTGCCCTTAAGCAGGGATGGTTCCTGGCTGTACACCGCCATAAAGTCCCCATGGAATTCCCTTTTGCGCAGTCCATTACGAACAAGTTTGCCAAGTGGGCATCCCGTGGTTTCCCAGATGCTTGCCGTACGGACCTTGGTGGGATCCAGCTTACCGGCGGCACCAAGACTGCAGAAAACCTGGCAGCCGGAATCGGAAGCGGTTATCAGCAGGTCTGTCTTCGGAGAAAGACTATCTATGGCATCGATAACCACATCAAAGCTTTTAAAATCAAATTGAGCCCGTGTCTCCGCCGAATAGCGCGCCTGTAGCGCCACGATTTTCGCTTGGGGACTAATGTCCAAAAAACGCTCCCGAAGCACCTCCACCTTGGGTCGACCCAAGGTGGAATTCAATGCTGGCAACTGGCGGTTGATATTGCTTTCCACCACCTCATCGCTATCCACCATAGTCAAGTTGCAGACCCCGCTGCGAACCAAACTTTCAGCGCAGACGCTACCGACCCCACCAACCCCGAAAATGGCAACCCGGAGAGCGGATAGTTTTTGGAGGGATTTCTCCCCCACAAGGGCTCCTATTCTTGCCAAGCGTTCTTCCATACCCCAAATTTAGCAAGGATTTCTGTTTTCAACCCCTTTTTCATCCATTTCCCAACACCCCCATTGTCAATCTTTATGCATTTTTTTAGATTTATGCATAAATCAAGTTTTAACCACAAGGAGTGGCGGGCCTTCCGCCAGACATATATGGCACATTACCTTTTTACTTCCGAATCCGTATCCAAGGGCCACCCCGACAAGGTTGCCGACCAGATTTCCGACTCCATTCTCGATGCCTGCCTGGCGCAGGACCCGAATAGCCGCGTTGCCTGCGAAACTCTGGTGAACACGGGTCTCGTGGTCATTTCCGGTGAAATCACGACAAAAGCCGTTATCGACTACCAGCAGATTGCCCGCAAGACCATCAAGAGTATCGGCTATGTGAATCCGGAACTGGCTTTCGACTACAAGGGTTGTTCCGTAATGGTCGCCATGGACAAGCAGTCCCCCGACATTGCCCAGGGCGTAAACGCCAAGGCTGCAGAGGGAAAGGCCGATGACAAGCAGGGCGCAGGCGACCAGGGCATGATGTTCGGCTACGCCGTGAACGAGACCAAGGAGTTGATGCCCCTCCCCATCAGCCTCGCCCACAAGCTCATGGAACGAATCCAGGAACTTCGCGAGCAGGGCAAGATCAAGTGGCTCCGCCCTGACGCCAAGTCCCAGGTGACCGTGGAATACGACGAAAACGACAAGCCCGTACGCGTGGACACCGTCGTGATTTCTACCCAGCACGACGAGTTCGTGAACGGCAAGGAATTGACGCACGCCCAGATCGAAAAGGAAATCGTCGAAAAACTCATCAAGAAGGTGATCCCCGCCAAGCTTCTGGACAAGAAGACCCGCTACCTGGTGAACCCCACCGGTAAGTTCGTCATCGGCGGGCCCCACGGCGATTGCGGCCTCACCGGCCGCAAGATTATCGTGGACACCTACGGCGGCATGGGTCGTCACGGCGGTGGCGCCTTCAGCGGCAAGGACCCTTCCAAGGTGGATCGCAGCGCCGCCTACGCCGCCCGCTATGTGGCCAAGAACATCGTGGCAGCTGGACTCGCCCACCGTTGCGAAGTGCAGCTGGCCTACGCCATCGGTTATAGCAAGCCCGTATCCGTTCTCGTGAACACCTTCGGCACCGGTAAGATAGGGGACCGCAAAATCGAAGAAATCGTCCAGAAAACCTTCGACCTCTCCCCTGCCGGCATCGTGAAGATGCTCGACCTGAAAAAGCCGGGCTATGTGGCCACCGCCGCTCTCGGGCACTTCGGTCGCACAGGCGCACGCTTCACCTGGGAAAAGACCGACAAGGCCACCACACTGAAGAAGTTAGCTAAGGTGTAAATCAGCGGTCAAAATAGCGCCCTTTGGCATAGCCTTTGGGCGTTCCCCGTGATCCAGGGATTTTCTGTCCGAGAGCATTAAACACGCCCAAGCCAGAGTGACTAGGATGAGACCCGCTTCTGTGGGATACTTTTAGTGACATGGGGTTATTGCCTTTCGAGACGCATCCCGTGCGGTAGACGCCCTTGATATCGAAAGCCATCATGTCGATATTGGGACCACCATCAAATGTGGTCGATTCTAGCTTAACCTTGAAATCTAGCGCATCAACCCTCACATCTTCGACATAGACCGTATCCCACTTGGCCCAGTCGCCGGTCGGTTTGAATACAACATCGTGGACATCGTTATCTACCGTGATTCTCATCTCACGGTCATTCGTTCCAGAGAAGGCGTAACGAATCATCATCCGAGCGTTGGACGCTGACTGGTCCGAAGTGACATTGTACACGGCTGTACTAAAGGCTTTGTTCTCGAAGTTGAAGTACCCCTGTCCCGTATAGCCCTGGTGCTCCGTCTGCGTCCAGCCTTCACCGGACTCGGGGCTTGCCATGTCTACGGGAGAGGGCCAAGCGCCCCCAGCAGAGCCTTCCATGCAAAGTTCGGAATCTATGGTGGTCGAGATTCCCCCGCTGCTGCTTTCTGCGTTCGAAGCGGAGCTGGTCGGGGGCTGTTCTTCGCCGTGAGCGGTTTTTTGGCATGCCGGACCGCCCTCAAAGACGGCAGTGTAGGTTGCGGCACGATAGAGAGTCTTCTGCCCGTAATAATTGGAATCTGCAGTCAGTAGGTTGCAATCGTCATCGTACCAGCCCTGGAATCGCTTGCCAAAGCTCCCGGGACTCACATGCAAGGTAAGGGGGGCGCCACCAGGAAGGTTTTGATTATGGGTAATCAATCCACTACTATTGGAAACATTGGCCTTGACCGCAAAATCGTAACGGGGCTTCAACGCCGACACCAGTTGCATTAGGCTGGACTTGGCTTCACTAGAGAGATAATTCTCGTTCAGGGCGTTTTCCAGTTCCTCCACAATCCACTGGCAGTGCGCAATAGAGCCTGATTCCTGGAAATGGGTAGAGCCGTCATTGGTTACGCCAGCAGAATAGTTGGGATACTCCCCCTTCAGGAACATCTTGAACTGGTATCGCGAGACATAGTCCGCGTTCCAGGTCTTGCTGTAGGCGTTATAGGATTTGGCATTGAGATTTACATAGGGAATGCCGTTCTTCTTAGACAGTTCCAGCATCTTGCCCACCACATCGTATTCCGTAAAGATATTGCGCCCGTTCGTCCCCATATTCATGTTCATAGGGGTCACAAAAACAGGTACCGCGCCCCACGCCTTGGCTGAATCAACATACTGCTGCAGCCAGAAAGCCAGGGAATCAAAACGAACCACGCGGTCATTCAGCGGAACCCTTATGTCTGCGGAATCCTTTTCAAAATAGCGATCATTGTGGCCCCACTGGATCAGCAAAAAATCGCCCCTCTGGATACTGGGTTTCAGAGCCGCCAAACGGCCTTCCTGAATAAAGGTCTTGGAACTGCGACCGCCAATAGCCGCATTGTTCACCCTGACACGAGAAGCGTCAAAAAAGGAACCGAGAATCTGCCCCCAACCTGTCTGGGGATATGCTTTGTCCCTATAGGTGCAAACCGTAGAATCGCCTACAATATGGACGGTAAAAGTAGAAGAATCCCCCATGGCAAGCAAGAGAAATGCGACAGCTACCGTAAGGAACTTTAATACCGACTTCATCGCTACTTCACCTTGGCCCAAGTGGCACTGAACCTAGCACTCCCCTGCCGGACCAAAATGCGGTAAAGGCCTGCAGTCCCCACCATAGCGGAAAGGGATATATCGGCAACTTTTTCAACTTGTTTCTGGGCCACCAAACGACCGGTCATGTCATACACCCTCACAAGGGTCTTTCCCGCTCCAGTCAACCGCAAAAAATCACCGCGGATTTCAGGTTTCTCACTTCCAAAGTCAGGCCCCGCCGCCATTCCCTGGGGTTCAGGCTCACCATCCCCAAAGGCCAGAGTCCCGTCAGGCATCTTACGCTGTACTCCTTCTACACTGAAACCGAAACCGTCTATATTTGGGCCTCCGTCATCTGTCATGGATATGAACTGCAGCGTATTCTCACCACTGAGCAGGTCGATATCCACATAGGCAGTATCCCACACATCGAAACTTCCCGTAGACGGGAATGTGACATAATAGTCGTGGTCCAGGTAGACATTCACCACGCGGTCCGACTTGCCACTGAAGGAATAACGGATTGCCATCTTGGCCCGGCAGGCCTTGGGGAACACCATCTGGAAATTCGCGTAGGAATCCTTCTCGTTCACGAAATCGAAAAATCCCGTACCTGTATACCCTTCATGGTTATCCTGAGAGAAACCGACACCATCTTCTGGCGTGTGCGCATCAAAGAAGCCCTTGATACTCCAAGACGAAGAGGCCTGTGACGAACTCGACATTCCCGACATAGATGTGCTAGAAGTTGAATACATAGCCGTATACTGGGTAGACTTGTTACCCATGACAAAAGAGTACATCTTGTCGGACTGAATCTGCGTTATGGCGTTCCCACTCACCTTGTTCCCATTGCCATCGTACCAGCCCAGGAAAGTCCTTCCCTCCTTGGGAACCGTCTTGAGAGTCACCTTCATGCCTTGTGGATAATAAGAACTCCGCGTTGTTGCCATGTCGCTTCCTTCCGGACTGACCTTGACATTCACCTGGTAGGTAGGCGCCAGATAATTGGCAAGTGCCTTCACATCGGCATTCTTATGCGCGCGAATCTGTTCTGTTACCATGCGGGCCATATCGTTGGCACCCATCTGCTGCAGATGCTGGTTATCCTCTTGCTTTCCGCTGGTAGAATATTCGCCTTCCTCGATAAACATATTGACAAAACGGTGAGCGTAGAGTTCCCCGACCGATATCAGATAGTTTCTGGAAAGGGTATCCAGATCTATAAGTGGCACATTTAGGGAATCGGCCACCTGCCGCATGTAAAACGGATAGTCATGATAAGAATCGTAAATAGAATCGGCGCTAATAAAGTTGGAGCGGCGTATGGGAGTGAGCAGAACCGGGATTGCTCCCTTGGCCCTAGATTCCGTAACCATGCCACCAATGCTGTTCTTGAAGTTTACCTCGCCGGTCTTGTAGCCATTGTCGTTGGCTCCGAACATGATAAATACATAATCGCCCCGCTGGACAAGCCCAGACACAGCAGGGTATGTTACACCCCTTTTCACGAAATCTACTTTCCAGTGACCTTCATAATAAGTCTGCGAAGTCGTGCCGCCACGCCCCGCATTGTAGACAGAAACTGCACTAGCATTAAAGAAATAGCCAAAATCCTGCCCCATGCCCTGCTTGGGGTAAGCGGATTCGTACCAATCCTGCATGGTGGAATCCCCACACATGTAGATGGTCACCTTCGCCCACACCATCGGGGTGAGGACCATCGACGCCACAACAACGGACTGCCAGATTCTGGAGAAAAAGTTCATTACCGCACCGTCTTAGTGGCAGAGACAAGCTTTCCGTCAAGCATCACCCTTACCAGGTACATGCCCTTGGGGAGCGCATTACGGTCAATGGCAAGGCGAGAGCTGCCCGCCGTCACATCGCGAGAAACCCGTGCACATCTGATGCCATTCATGTCGTAGAAGCTTATTTCGGCATGGCCAGCCCTAGGCGTATAAAAGATGCCCGTGACGGGATTATAGGCGGCGCCAGGCCTTGTAGCGTGCACAGGGACCACGCCGTCGGGCTGCTGTTCGGGTCCGTCGTTCACCAACACGACATCGGGCTTGGTCAGATTCTTGACCATATCAGGCAAATAGTAGCTGGTATGGGGCGGCTGGTTATAGGCCACATTCTGCCAGGCCACACTTACACGGTATTGGGCATCATGCATCAGGGTGTATAAACGGTAGGGCGTTTCTACAGGCGTCGAGAAAACCACAATCTTGTTCTGGTCATCCCCCACCCGCGTGATGAATTCTTCTCGCCAGTCACCGAAAATATCGGCCACTAGGCAAGGGTTCGCCTTGGTATAGTTGTTCAGGGTAGCTCCTTCCACATTATAGAAGGTGAAATAGCGGTCGATACCCTTGGTGGATGAATTCCACTTTTCAATCTTGCCGCCCACATTATAGGCATAAGGGCCAGCCTTTGGGGAGCCTGTGGCATCCAGCAGTTCATCTTGCAGATCGCCGTCAAAGTAGATACGGAAATTCACCGAAGGAGTAACTGTTGAAAGGGTCGTTCCGCTCACCGTGCGGATTCCGCCGCTAGTTCCCGACCACATCTCGTAACCGCGATTGGTGGAATCAATATCGGCGGCAAGTCCACGGCCGTTGTCGCAACCGAGATGTTCGGTGCCATCCTTTTCCTTACAAGTCAATGTTTTCTGGAGTGTCCCCCAAACCACATGGCCATCCTTGTCTCGGAATTCCTCACTGTACTCGTTAGAGATTTCTTCGTGAACATCGTACACCTCCAGACCAGGCATATCCGGATCCATGTCAGACAAGTGCATGGCATCGCCATGGCCAAATCCCGTACGGTAAAGGAGTTTTCCATCGTGAGCCAGGGCGCTGGAACCGAACACAATCTCATCGTAGCCATCCCCATTGATGTCGCCAACGGAAATATTGTGGTTGCCTTCGCCATAAAGACCCTGTCCCTGAGTTGTTGCAGAATAGGTCCAGCGCTCTACCAGCTTGCTCCCGTCAAAGTCGTAGGCCGCTACAAAGGCTTCCGAGTAATACCCGCGGCACATGATTAGGCTCGGGTGTTCGCCATCCAGGTAGGCCACCGCCGCCAGCATGCGGTTGTCGCGGTTTCCATAGCTATCGCCTGAAATATGGCCACGAGAAGGCCAGTAGTCAATCGTGTGGATTGCGGCACCAGTTTTGCCGTTGAAAATGGTCAGAAATTCTTTCCCTGTCATAATGGTCCCAGCAGCAGTGCGATAATCCGCTGTGGCGTCTCCAATGACCTTGCCCGTTCCGTCAACAGTGCCGTCACTAGTTTTCATGGCAATTTCGGCAATGCCGTCGCCATCAAAGTCGTAGACCATGTACTGTGTATAGTGGGCCCCTGCGCGAATGTTCTTGCCTAAATCAATCCGCCAGAGCAGTTCAGCCTCTTCCTTGTCGGCAAAGATCTTATAGGCATCGATAATGACATTCCCGGTATAGTAGCCATCACTGGCCTCACTATTATCCCTGGAATTGTTAGGGTCCCACTTGACGATAAGCTCATACTGGCCATCGCCATCCAGGTCCCCTACGCTCATGTCGTTTGCAGAATAGACATAGCTGGCACCTGTCGGGACAGTACCTCCAGCGGGGGCCGAAAGGGTGTAGACCCTGTAGGGGAAAGTAACCTTGCTATTAAGGTCCCTGTAATTCTTGTCAAAGAAGATGTCCGCCGAAGCCTTAGCCCCTTCCCTGCCGTCCACCACGGCTGCCACCGTATATTTCGATGACGCCGAGCCTTCCCTATCCAGGTAGTTGGTACCCGCAGTTTTCCCGATGGAGGCAATCTTCTTGCCGTCACGGTACAGGTTGAATTCCGTATCGGGACTTTCCTTACCCAGCAGGCGCCAGGTTACGAGCATGCCCGAACCCACATCGGAAACGGCAAGCCCACGGCTCAGTTTTTCCATCTGTCGCGGAGCGCCATAGGCACCGACCGCAAAAATAGAGAGCAACACCGCCAGCGGCAGCATTCCAGAGAATCTTTTGACTTTAATCTTCATACCCGGCTAACTTCCTTAATACGAATATAGCCAAAGCAAGCCTTTTTTAGGCCTTTTTACATACGGTTTTCATTGACAAATTGTCAAAGCAAAAAATCCCCGTAACCTTTCGGTTACAGGGACTTTTTAAGGAGGAATTTCTATTGAAATTATGCCTTATTGAGACGATCCTGGATCATGTCGATGATTTCGGAGAGTTCCTTCGGGAGGTGAGCGCCGA
>CAMKNA010000040.1 GCA_946414075.1 uncultured Fibrobacter sp. | reverse complement strand
TGCAGTACTGGCAGAGCTGGCCCGGCTGGTTGTGCCAGCTGAAGGTCTTCATGGCGTCAAGGCCGATAAAGCGGCTCTTGAGTTCCGGTTCGGTCTTCCGCTTCTCTTCCATGAACTTCTTGGTGAGGAGCGCGATACCGATAGCGCCCATTTCGCCCGGGCGTTCAGGACGGATGGGCTTAAGGCCGGTGTACTGCTCGAAAGCGCGGAGAACGGCGTTGTTCTTGAAGGTACCGCCCTGCACCACCACCTTCTGGCCTAGGGTGTTCAAGTTGCGGATACGGATCACCTTCGTAAAGACATTGTTGATGATGGAGCGGCAGATACCCGCGATAATGTCTTCGGGCTGCTTGCCGTCGCGCTGTTCCGTGATGATGGAACTGTTCATGAACACGGTGCAGCGGCTACCCAGCTGGGACGGGCTCTTGGCGTTGAAGGCCAGTTCCGCAATCTTTTCCATGGGAATGCCCAGGCTGCGGGCATAGGTCTCGATAAAGGAGCCGCATCCCGAGGAGCAGGCCTCGTTCAAGATGATACCTGTGACCACGCCGTCCTGCACGGAGATAGCCTTCATGTCCTGGCCGCCGATATCCAAGATGAAACTTACGTCGGGGCAGATCTTCTGGGCGGCGTTGGCATGGGCCACCGTTTCCACCGTATGGTAGTCGGCATGTACTGCCTTGGCGAACAGCTGTTCGCCATAGCCTGTAGTACCTACACCCAGAATGTTCAGGGTGCAGCCGTATTCTTCGTAGCGGTCACTGAGTTCGTTCAGGGCGTTTTTCAGCACCTGCAAGGGTTCGCCGTTGTTGCTGGCGTAAAAGCCGTCCACCACATTTTCCTGCTCGTCCATGAGCACGAACTTGGTGGTGGTAGAACCCGCGTCGATACCCAGGTACACGTTCAGGGTAGAGCCCGAAGCCGGCTGGGGGTAGTTGTTGCCCGCCATCTTGTGTTCTTCCAGGAACATCTTGTATTCCATGTCGTTCTTGAAGAACAGATCGGCGGCAGCCTTGGCCTTGTTTTCGGCTTGGCGGGTCTCGTTAAAGTGAATCAGGGCGTCCAGGGAGCCTTCCATGCGGTACTGGCATTCCTGATCGGCGAACATGGAGCCCAGCGAAAGGGCGGCACCCATGGCCACCAGTACTTCGGAGTGTTCCGGCACAATGGCTTGTTCGTCGCTAATGCCCAGGCGCTCCTTGAAAGCACGCACCAGGGTCGGGTTAAAGGTTAGGGGGCCACCCTCAAAAATGACGGGAGGCTTGATTTCCATGCCTTGGGCAAGACCGCCGATGGTCTGCTTGGCGATGGCATGGAAACTGGAAAGGGCGATGTCTTCCTTGGCAACGCCGTTGTTCAGCATGGGCTGGATGTCGGTCTTGGCGAAAACGCCACAACGGCCCGAAATCTCGTAGACCTTCTGGCCACGCTTGGCATAGCCCTCGAAAGCCTCGGTCTTGATACGCAGAAGTTCGGCCACCTGGTCGATAAAGGCGCCCGTACCGCCGGCACACACGCCGTTCATGCGCATGTCAGAGGCAATGAGCTTGCCCGTGGTGCGGTCCTTCTCGAAGAACACCACCTTGGCGTCCTGGCCGCCCAATTCGATAGCCACTCGGGTATCGGGGTAGGTGGCACGCACCGCAAGGGCGTTGGCTACGACTTCTTGAACGAAAAACGCACGGGTGGCGTCTGCGAAGGGCTGACCGCCGCTACCGCAAAAGGCGACCCTGAAATTTTTTCCCGGGAACAGCCCGTGGGCCTCCCGCAGCACCTCGAAGACCTTCTGGGCCTGCATGGCGTTGTGGCGCTGGTAGGTGTAGTGCAAAAGCTTGGAAGTAGCAGGATCGACGACTGCGATTTTCACCGTGGTAGAACCCACGTCCACGCCGACCCATAAATCGTTCACAGAATTGTTCATAGTGGGCGAAAAGATAGAAAATTGGGCCAAAAGCCACGAACTTTGGGCCAAGAAAAACGACGGGACAGCCTAAAAACAGGACCAGGGGTCGCTAAAATGGTGGGGGAGGTGTCCCCCTGCTTGCAACCTTGGCGATTAGACAAAAGCCGGTAGTGTCATTGCGAACCCCGAATAGGGGTGAAGCAATCACAATCCAACGTTCTCGCCAAGTCTTCCAGCACCCCCTCTGCGGGGACACCCCGCAACGCCCCGGGCTTGTTCCGGGGCAACGCCCTGTTTCTGTGTCATCCTGAGCCCATGTCACTGAGCGCAGCCGAAGTGGGGCGAAGGATCTAGACCCGCTTTTTCAACAAATCTCTCCCTCGATGTGTGCCTTCCCTCATTCACAGATTCACTTTGTTCGACTGTTCATTCGGGAAGCACACATCTCGGTCGAAAAAATACAAGTGGCGATTCCGGTTTACAAGTGCTTTACGGTCAAAATCTTTTTGGGTAAGTGCTGTTCCTGCGGGTGGAAAATCTTGTGACTGTTAGTCACTTCGATTTTCCTCCGAGAGGCTTTTACAATGTTTCTCCTTCACCCCTTTGTGCTTTCGCTTACCTTCTCAATGACCTCTTCGGGTGTCACAAAATTTAGCACGCTGTATGTCGTCTGCAATTTGCAAATCAGTCGCAATTTTACGTTGGTTTACGGCATAGCCCTTGAGTATGTAGTCTTTCAGGACTTGATTTGCCCAGCGGCGGAATTGGGTTCCTCGGAATGATTTGACACGATAACCGACGGAGATAATTACGTCGAGTGAATATATTGTTGTTGGCTTGAATTTTGACAGGGTATTATGCAAAATTTGCATATTACTCTCTTGTGGGAGTTCTCCCTCCTTAAACACATTTTTGATGTGCCTTGCAATAACAGATTGGTCTTTATCAAACAATTTCACCATCTGTGCCTGTGTAAGCCATACGGTCTCGTTTTCTACACGAACTTCTAACCGCACTTCGCCTTCCGGCTGATACAGTACGATTTCGCCTGAATTTGCTTCCGCGAGCGGTTCCAATTTGTCATTCCCGCGAAGGCGGGAATCCCCACTTTTATTGATTTTTCCCATAGTCTATCCTATGGAACGCATGCCCCTTGCGGACCCCTGTCGGGGGATATGGGAAAGGTCGGAAATTCCGACAAAAAAGCCGAGTGATCAGCCAATGGTTAGAAAATAGCAAATACGGCTTGACAAAAATGGCACATTAGTGCTTTACCCGTAAGTCTCGTACTTGGCGTCCCGCTCGATGGGGGTGAGGCCTTCGCCAATAATCAGTTCCCGCATGCGTGAAGGGCTCATTCCCACGGGGACTTTTGCTCCGGCGGCGTGGGTGATTTTTTCTTCCATGATGGTGCCGTCCAGGTCGGAGGCGCCTGCGTGAAGGGCCTTCATGGCGGTGTCGATTCCCATCTGTATCCAGTAGGCCTTGATATGGGGGAAGTTGTCCAGGAACAGCCTCGAGACCGCCACGGTGCGCAAAATGTCCTCTTCGCTTGTAATCTCGGGGACAATCTTGTGGAGTGCATTGTGCTCGGGGTGGTAAACCAGCGGGATAAAGGCGAAGAATCCGGGGGCTTCGTCCTGCAGGTCGCGGAGCATTTTCATGTGGGCGATACGGTCTTCGGGCTTTTCGATATGCCCAAAGAGCATGGTGGCGTTGGTGGGAATGCCAAGCCTGTGGGCCGCCCTGTGAACGTTAAGCCATTCCTCGCCGGTTTCCTTGCCGGGGCAGATCTGGTCCCGCACGCTCTGTACCAAGATTTCGGCGCCTCCGCCGGGGAGGGCGTCCAGGCCCGCATTCTTTAGTGTGGCCATGATCTGTTCGGGACTTTGTCCCGAAATTTTCGAGAAGTGGCAGATTTCTACAGCGGTAAATGCCTTCAGGTTCACCTTCGGAAATTCTGCCCGGAGTTTTGCGAGCATGTGGATGTAGTAATCAAAGGGATGGTCGGGGTGTAGCCCGCCTACAATATGGAGTTCCCGCGCCCCGCCGGCGATGGCTTCGGCAGCCTTTGCCCTGATGGTATCGTAGTCCCAGTCGTAGGCGGTGGGGCTGTCCTTCTTGATTTTGGAGAAGGCGCAGAACTTGCAATGCAGAACGCAGACATTGGTATAGTTAATTTGTCTGTTGTTGACCCAGTAGACGTTCTTTCCGTGGCGGCGTTCCTTTTCGGCGCAGGCCATGGCGCACAGTTCCTTTAGGGGTGCGTTCTTGAATAGGTCTAGGGCTTCGGCTTCTGTAATGCGTGACATTTTTTAATTCAGGTTAGAGATTGCTTCGCGTTGCTCGCAATGACAATGTTACAAGTACTTAAGGGCTTCGGGGATAAGGGCTGCCGCGTCGGCGCTGTCGCCCAGGTTTTCGTAGGCCTTGGCCACGGCCTTTTCTGCCGCGGGGTCCTTGACTCCAAGGGTGTGCAGTGCCAGCACCGCTTCCATCTTGGCGCCGGTAAGCACGCCCATGCCCGTGACGCCCGAGCCTTCCACGTTCCCGAGGGCTTGCAGCATGGCGGCCGCACGGTCCTTGAGGGTGAGCACCATCTGTTCGGTGGTCTTCTTGCCCAGTCCCTTGATTTTCCCTAGGGCGGACTTGTTGTCACTGGCGATCATGTTCAACAGGTCGGCAGGGGCGACGCCGCTCAGAATCCGCTGGGCCATCTTGGGGCCTACGCCGTTCACATCCAGAAGCATCAGGAATAGGTCTTTTTCGGCTTGGTCTGCAAAGCCGAATAGGGTCATGGAATCTTCACGGACCACCAGGTTCGTGTACAGGAGCACCTCGGCGTTCTCTTCGGGGAGCATGCCGCCGGTACGGGCGGAGACGTTGACTCCGTAGCCGATGCCTGCCACGTCCACCACTACGAAGGTGGGGCTTTTCTGTATCAGTTTTCCGCGAATCTGTTCAATCATGTCTTATCCTGCAATTTAAAAAAGTCTAGTAAAGTTCCCTGAGGGTTTCGGGGGCGAGTTTGCTTAGGAGTATGGCCTTGTCCCGTTTTTCCTGTAGGTCCTTGCGTTTTTCCCAGAGGGTGGCGATGACGGAGGGGTGTGCCGCTACGAACCGCGCCGTCTTGATCCCGAGAGACTTGGAAAGGGCGTAGGCGATGTGGGGGAGAATCTCCTTGTTCTCGCTGGTAAAGTCCATGGGGAGCCCCTGCAGTTCCGCCACCAGGTACGGCACCGAAAAGCACCGCCCTCCGGCGTGGAGCATCCTTAGGGCATAGTCCAGAATTTGTGCCGGAATGGGCAGGCCTGTATCGAAGGCCCCGGTCCGCTGGACGATCCGTCTGGAAAAGACGGCGATTTCGGGCCTGGGGCTTGCCACATACCGCAGGGGGGCGTCGTCTCCTATAGGCTCGATGCCCTTGGTCTTGTGGAGCTTAAGTCCGCCGGCGAATTTTGCGGAATTTTTATCGCCTTCGGTCTCGAAATACCTAAGTCTTGGAGCAAATGCGTCAACCATGGGGAAAGCGGATATGTTCTCGGCCAAGCTGTTCAGGAATTCCCTGTCGACTTTCACGGAACGATTTGCAAAGACAATCCATTCCGCATCGCTTTCGTTCAGCTTGTCGTTGAAGTTGTCCGTGAAGAACCAGCCCAGTGCCGCATCGGTGAAAGGGGGCTGGCGATTCTCGTCTCGAAGCTCTTGCGACCCGTCCCAGACAAATACGTCAAATTGCCGCATAGCCGATTCGCTCTAGAAGTTCAGCCGAAGTCCCACCCGGTGCTCGTTCCCCAGCCCCTGTGCCAGGTACGAGAAACTGTAGTCCAGGGCGAACATTCCCATGCTGTAGCCAAGCCCGAGACTCAAGAAGCGGGCCTCGTTGGATTCGTCGGGTCGGCTTCTGTCCTGGATAAGCTCCAGGGCGTCCCGCTTCAGGTCCAGCCATGTTCTGGTGAATCCGCCTCGTATGGCGAAGTACTTGCCTAGCTGGTATTCTGCACCCATATTCAGGCGTGGTTCCGCGTAGCGGGGAAAGTTGGTCTCGCCGAAAAGTGAAAGGCGGGGGAGGCTTTTCAGCCGCATGAATCCCGAAAGGGCAAGGGTCTGGGACATGGGGTAGTATTCGTCTTCGCCGTCGTCCACATAATCCCTGAGCAGGCAGCCGAAATCGCGGGCTACAAGTGCCAGTCCCCACAGCTTGTTTGCGGACTGCCAGGAAATGCCCCAGTCAAACGCGGCGCCCAGGGCCGTGCGATCCCCCTCTTCGTCGGCTAGCCTGTCGCTGGCGAACTTGAGGGTGGCGCCGAACTGGAAATGCTTCATGGGAAATACTGCTGTGGCGGTGACCAGCTGGCTCAACGGGTTGTAGTCCTTGCCGGTCTCGTTACCATATTCATCGTAGCCTTCGATGGTGCCGTAGTCCAGCCAGTTGTACGAAACCTGGTACAGGAAACGGCCGAAGTCACGTGTGTAGTACAGGGAACCCTGGTTTTCCGATAGTTCGCCGGTTTGCCAGTGCATTCCGACGGTGCGTTTCTTGCCTTCGGGCATGCGGAGGGCAGCGGGGTTCAGCTGCACGATGCTGGGGTCGGTGGAGGGGGCTGCCGCCGCGGATTTTTCAAGGGCCGCGTTTCGGGGGCTGTCAAAGGTGGACATGAAGGTAAAAACTTCCTGGCCCGCGTCGCCCTGCGAAAAATAGGCCTGCGCCTGGAACGAGGCGACAAGCAGGAGCATGGCGGCTACCTGGAATTTTATCTTCATGAGCATGGGATAAATTTACAAAATTTACCTTTACAAAAAGGCAAATGTTTCTATATTTGGGGCGCTCGGGCTACTAGCTCAGTTGGTAGAGCAACGCCCTTTTAAGGCGTGGGTCGAAGGTTCGAGCCCTTCGTAGCTCAGTGAAAAGCCGGTTTCGTTTTTCGGAACCGGTTTTTCTTTTTTTTATATATATTCAATCCATAGAGAGGAGAGAATATGGATTGCAGAGTTCTTGTCAGGTTTATCGGAGAAGAGTCTGACCTGGCCCTTTTGTGGCAGGCCTTTATGGAAAAATTCCCGGAGGCGGATCTGCCAGGTGAAGATTCGGGGGACTGGTATTCGGTAGACCCCATCGTGTCCGACGAATACGAGTGCCGGTTCGAGGAACTCCCTGAGACGGAGCTTCTGGCCATGGATGGCAACATGCTGGTGGAAGAGGAACCGCCCGAAGAAATCCTGGACGGCCTGCTGGAAATGTTCCCGAAGGTGTTCGCCGTGTTCAAGTGGTCCACCGTAGAGGTGGGCGTGGGCTGTGGCGTCAGCGAAGGCTGGGGCGAGTTCATTCCCGACCGTGCCGACGACTATTCCGACGAGGCCAACGAGATTTCGGAAGCGGTGCTGGGCTTTTAACCCAGATTCAGAAACGCCTGTTTGAGTTCCCGGGCGGCAGTCTCGGGATCTTCGGCCTTCATGATGGCGGAGACGGCGCATATGCCGGCGATGCCCGTGCCTTTCAGCACAAAGATGTTGCTTTTGTTGAGCCCCCCGATGGCGTTCACCGGAATGGGTACGGCCTTCACCACATCCTTCAGCGTTTCCACCGGGGTGATGACGGTCTTTACATGGGTGGTCGTGGGGTAGATTGCTCCACAGCCCAGGTAATCTGCTCCCTGTTCGTAGGCTTCCAGGGCCTGGGGAACGGTCTTGGTGGTGGCCCCTACGATCTTGCTGTTGCCCATGAGCGAGCGGGCGAGCCTAACCGGCATGTCGGATTGACCCACATGAACCCCTTCGGCACCGATGGCCAGGGCCACATCTACCCGGTCGTCGATAATCAGCGGGATCCCGTAGCGGGCGGTAATCTCGTGGACATCCTTGGCCAGGTCCATGTATTCCCGGGTGGTTCTGTCCTTTTCCCGCAGCTGAACGATTGTGGCCCCACCCTTGCAGGCGGCTTCTACCACGGGCAGGAACTTTCCCGGCGGCACGGTGGTGCTGTCGGTGATGAAATAGAGGGTGGTGTCGAGCGGCTTCATCGTGGCAGGAATAATAGAAAAAAAGCCTGTTGTTGACCTGAATAGTGCAATTTGGACTATTGCGTGTTGCCTGTTTTGGGGTGGCGCGTGTACCACTTCCCATTTTTTAAGTATATTTTGGTCTAGTATGTGTTTAGGTATTTCTTTACGGGGTTCTTCCTCCGCTAGCAAGCGGGGTTTTACCCTTATTGAGGTCATGGTGGTTATCATCATCATGGGTTTACTTGCGGGTATTGCAGTCCCGATTGCTCTAGGTGCAATTGAACGGTCTAGAGAGAACATTGACCGTATGAAGTTGTTCTACCTGAGAGAAGCGTTGAATAGGGCCCTGGTGGTAAGTGAAGACGCCTTGTATAATAGTGCTCTGTTTACAGACTCAGCTCTGGATGTAGCACTAGAAAGTACAGCTGGCCTTGACCTGTTCATTCTAGAAATGCGTCCGGATCTTCCCGGCAATGTACAAAATAAGCACAGCAATATCAACGGCAGCTCGCAGAATAGCAAATTGGTCGGGAGCAGTGGAATTTGGTACGACGCGTTGAAAGAATCCGGATTTAATGGGGTCGCAGACATCCTTATCGCAAGAGCAAGTGGAAATTCCTGGAAAAAAGATGGTGCGACATTTTATTCTTATGAGTATACAGCCGCTAATGGATCAAAAGACTATCGAACTTACCCTAAAGAACAGTTGTTCATCAGCAGACTGTTGAATTACGGGCCAGAAAAAGGTCCGAAAAAAGGACAAACAAACTACCGAGTAAAGGTGAGTTTCCAGTGGAGCGGGAGGGACAAACATAGTCGATCTGTAGAGGTGGCCTTGATTCCCAAGGATAAAAAAATGTGGGAAGGTGGGAAAGGCAGTGCGCTCCTCTCGGACCACGGCGTCTGTTTTTCGACTTATGGTCCGAAAGGCTGTGCCGACTACACCTACTAGCCGCTACACGTACAAATAATCGTTCAGCACGGGCTGCAGGCCTTCGCCCGAGATATCGCTGTACATGGCGTCGAAGCTGCGGCTGTCGTTGATTTCGAACTGTTCGTCTCCACCTTCGCCGTCATCGTGACCGCTGTACTTGCTCTCGTGGTCGCCAATGCCGGTGGAAACTCCTGCTGAAACCTTTGTCGCGGCAATCTTTACGATGCCGTTGCGGAATTCCTTGCTCTCGCGGCTAGAGACTGTGATGCCCACGAAGGGTAAAAAGATGCGGTAGGCGCAGAGCACCTGGCACAGTTCCTTCTCGTGCACATCTAGCGGGTCAATCTTGTCGTTGTTGATGATGGGGCGCAGTCTCGGACAGCTGAGGCTCATTTCGGCGTGGGGGTATTTCTTCTGCAGGTAGTACACATGCAGCGCGCTTGCCAGAGCGTCACGCCGGAAGTCCGAAAGACCAAGCAGAGCGGAGAAGGCCACGCCTCGCATGCCCGCCATCAGGGCCCGTTCCTGGGAATCGAAACGGTAGGGGAATACACGCTTGTGGCCCAGCAGGTGGAGCTTCTCGTAGCGCTCCCGATCGTAGGTCTCCTGGAATACGGTCACATAGTCTACGCCGCATTCGTGCAGGTAGCGGTACTCGTCGGTATTCACCGGGTAGACTTCTACGCCTACCATGCGGAAATACTTGCGTGCCAGCTTGCAGGCTTCGCCGATGTATTCCACGCTGCTCTTGGCGCGGCTTTCGCCGGTGAGCAGCAAAATCTCTTCCATGCCGCTGTCGGCAATGACCTTCATTTCGTGCTCGATTTGCTCCATATTCAGCTGCATGCGTTTGATGTGATTGTAGCAGTTGAACCCGCAGTATACGCAATAGTTTTCGCAGTAGTTGGCGATGTAGAGCGGCGTGAAGAAATAGACGTTGTTGCCGAAGTGCTTGCTCGTCTCGATTTTCGCCTTGGCAGCCATCTGTTCCAAATAGGGGGCTGCGGCGGGGGAGAGCAGAGCCTTGAAATCTTCTAAGGTGCAGGTCTCGTGTTCCAGGGCCCGCTTTACATCTTTGCCGGTGTACTTGCTATAGTCGAAGTTGTCGGCTTCGGAGAGCACCTTGTCGCGGATGTCCGACTGGATGACTTCCATGCCGGGCAGGTAATCCATGATGTTGGTGCGGGCGGTCGGGTCGTTTTCGATACGGTGCTTTTTGGCGAGAGCGCCTTCCGAGAGATTACCGGAATCGAACAGGTAGTTGTTGTCTTTTCTTTCGCTGTTCATCGTGGCGGAAAATATAGTAGAATTACACGGGCTTCTTTCCCAGCAGCGCAATCTTTTCCCCAGCCTTTCGGGTGTAGAACAGGATGGCGGAATTCTTGCCCTTGGGCTTTAGGCGCTTGATTTCGGCGTCGGGATCCAGGTGGACTCCCCGGAGTTTCAGCGTCAGCTTTCCGATGTCGTGTTCCTTGAGCATGGCACGGACCGAGCCCGTAGAGATTTCACTGTGGGCCATGACCTGGTAGCAGGTGAATCCCGGTGCCGGGAGCGGTTCGTTGCTGGCCACATAGGCGATACCTTCAGAAATCAGGTGAGATTCTGGATCTTGGGCCTGTGCGGCTGAGCCGAACAGGTGGCTTCGAATGAGAACGGGCGCGGGTTCCGAAATGAATTTTACGATTTCGCCGATGGGCAGGTCGTTTCGGCTGGTGGCGGTGCGGTAGGTACGGTCTTTACCCTCCAGGGAGTCGTTCCGGTCCAGCTTCTCCTGGAACTCGTCGTCCAGGGTTTCCTGGGAACGGTCCCGAGAGCGGCTCCACTGCGCAAGGGCGTTCCCTGCCTTGTCTACCATGACTGCACGGACGGTGTCGGGATGCTTTGCCAGCGTGCCGAACAGGACTAGACATTCGCGACAGTCGGAGTGTCCGCCCAGGTACAGGATTTCCGTACCGTCTGGAATTTCGGCGGGCGGGTATCCCGGTGGCAGTTTGACCATGCCGCCCTGGTAGTGCCTGCTTATTTCGATGACCTCTTCGAGAGAGGGCGCAAGGTTGCGCAGGTCCCGCTGGTTTTCGCCTTCCTGGGCACGGCGGGCTGGGTCGATGGTGAAAAAGACGACCATCTCCTTGCCGTTGCTATTCTGGGCGAGCTCACGCACATCGGCGCAGTGTGTCTCTGCGTTTTTTTTGAAGGCGGCTATGTTGTAGCGATACATGGCGAGGCGGTTTTCGTCCAGGTCGACCCCAATAACCTTAAAAGAGTCGGGGATAAAGAAGCTGTCGCCGCCCATGCCGCAACAGAGATCGTGGACGGTTGCGCTGCCGTACTCGCTTGGCCATAGGTTTGCCTTCCAGCGGCCAATGTCCTGGGCGGTGCTCTGCTCCAGGGCCAGCTTGTCGCACAGGAGATTTCCCGAGCCGAACTTTTCCTGGATTTTTGGAACCAGCGCCATATAGTTCATGATGGTGGCCCTGTCTTCGCTGCTATAACCTGCCTTGCTCAAGGCTGTAGAAACCTGCAATGCATCCAGCTTTCGCTTAAAGGCGTCGCGGATGAATTCCTGGACCTTGGCGGATGTAAGCAGGCTTGCGGAGAACATGGCTATTTCCGTTTCAGTTCCAGCACATAGTCGGCAGCGTTCACAAAGTCCTGGGCGTGCTCGATGGCGATGACGGTGTGGCCCGCTTGGGTAAGCCCACGGATAAGTTCAAGCAGGTGCCGAATGTCGTTCTGGTGCAGCCCACGCGCCGGCTCGTCAAAAAGGAACAGCGTGCCCAGCGCCTTCGCACGGGCAAGGGCAATGGAAAGCCTAAGCCTTGCCCGTTCCCCACCTGAAAGGTGGGCCGTGGTCTGCCCCAGCTTCAGGTAGTCCAGACCCGTATCCACCAGGGGCTTCAGCTTGTCGGCAAAGGGCTTCAGGTTGGTGAAAAGCTTGTAGGCATCGCCGATTTCCAGATCGTAGATGTCGGCGATGGAAAGAGTCTTGAATCGGACTTCCAGGACTTCGTCCTTGAAACGCCGGCCCAGGCATACGGGGCATTCCGATTCCTCGTATCCGGCCGGGTCGAAGATGACTCCTTCGCCCTTGCAGTTCTCGCAGCGGCCCCCAGGGGCGTGGGTGGCGAACTTGGATGCCGTATAGCCCCGGACCTTGCTTTCGGGGAGCTTCGCGAACAGGTCCTTGAGCAGAGTGTTCAAGCCGATGGCCGAGGCCACGGTGCTCCGGCGGCTGCCGTGGAAGTCCCCTGTAGAGAGCACGGATAGGGCCTGGATGCCGAGCTTTTCAAATTCGCCGGATTCGGCACGGGGGGCGAGATTCCTGAAGAACAGCGTGGACTTTCCGCTGCCGCTCTGTCCTGTGATGACGCTGAACTTTTGCACTGGGAAATGCGCCGTTACGGGAGCCATGTCGAACATGGCGAAGTTTTCGACGGTGATGGATGCGGCGCCGTGCCGTGTCTTTCCGGGCTTGAGCGGTGCGCCTAATTCCCTAATCCATCTTCCCGTGGATGATTCGGGGTTGTTCAGCACTTCGTCGCGGGGGCCTTGGAATAGAGCCACTCCGCCCTTTTCACCGGCGCCGGGCCCCATTTCGATAATCCAGTCCGCCTTCTGGATGAGGGCTGGATTGTGGTCGATAAGCACCAGGGTATTTCCCCGGTCCCGAATCTGTTTCAGCACTGTCCATAGTTTCTGTACATCGTCGGTGTGCAGGCCGCTGGCGGGTTCGTCCAGGCATATCAAAAGTCCGTTCAGGAGCCCCGTGGAGAGGCTGGAAAGCCTTAGCCGCTGGATTTCGCCGCCCGAGAGAGTTGCTCCGGAGCGCCCTGGCGTCAGGTAGCCCAGTCCCAACTGGTTGATGGCGTCGATCCGTTCCAGTAGGGCGTTTAAAAGGCTCTCCCTGCTCTTTGGAATCTTGCCGCCCAGGGTGTCGCGGAGAAGTCCGCCCAGTTTTTGGAAAGGTGTTTCTAGAATCTGCTTCCAGGACACGAATTTGCTTGGCGCTGCGTTGACCACGATTCCCGAATTCAGCAGGAACTTCTGGAGCCTAAGTCCTTCGCACTGGCTACAGGTCTCTCCGGATTCGTCTAGACCTGATCCCTTGCAGTGGGGGCATGCCCCTTCCCGGGAGTAGGGGGAGAACATTCCTTCGGTAAGGATTGGCGTTTCTATGTCTTCTTTTTCGTCTTTGCAGTGGGGGACGGTGCTGTATTCTAGAGTCCCGTTTTCGGTAAGGAGCGTGACCTTGTGGTGGGTCAGTTTCAAGGTGGCGTCCACCGCCTCGGCAATTCTTGTACGGGAATTCTCCCTGACGATGATGCGGTCTACCACAATCTGGAAGGATCTCGGCTTGTTTTTTTTCTGTGTCTCGGTCAGGTCCCCCAGGGAAACAATCTCGCCGTCGGCCATGGCCCTCGTGTAGCCTTGCGAAAGGAAAAGGGCCGAAAGCTTGTCCAGGTTTTGCCGGTCCGTATCCATGGTGGCAAGAAGCTGGATCTTGGAACCTACGGGCAACTGGGCCACATTCTGGATGATCTGTTCCCGGGTGGTCATCTCCATGGGCTTTCCGCAGATAGGGCAGGCGGGGGAGGCCAGCGGGGCAAACAGGGTACGCAGTGGCGCGTCGCATTCCGAAAGGGAGAGGGCGTAGGACCTGGTGGTGGATTCGCCATGGCAAGCCTCTATGGCAGTACTTGCCGGGAGATTTTCCGCAGACTCCAGAGGGATAACCCTGTATCCACCCAGCAGGTCCGCCGCGAAGGGGGAGAGGGTTTCCAGATAGCGCCGTTTGGATTCGCCGTGCAGGGTGTCGAGAACCAGGGATGACTTTCCGCAGCCCGAAGGCCCGCAGACGACAGTGACGCTCCCCAGCGGGAACTGGGCGTCCACGTTTTTCAGGTTGTGCAACCTACATCCGCGTACGGAAATAAAGCTAGGCTTGCTCATCTTCGCTGCCCGACTGCTTCCCGTTATGGACATCTTCCAGTGTGGCCTTCCAGTTCCAGGTCTTCTGACCGGCCTCGGGCCAGTGGCAGATGGTCCACACCAGGCTGTTGCCGCAAAGGATAATGGACCAGACTCCAAAAATCAGGAACAGCATCAGGGGCAAGAATGCCAGCGACCCGTAGAAAATGGACATACGGGTCACCATGGCCGTCTGGATGAGCATCAGGATTTTTACATAGATGTTGATGGCCACCCAGGAAACAACCGTAGAAAGAAGCGAAGAAAGCAAAAGCTGGCTGCGGGAATAGGGTCTGACTCCCTTGGGCCTGGAAGGCAGGGCATAGAGCATCAGGAAAATCAGCAGCATGGTGGCGCCATGGAATGCCGCATACCAGAACGCGGTGATAAGGATCTTCAGGACTTCTGGCGAGAAATGGAAGCCTTCCACCACGATCATGTTCAGCACCTTCTGCACATGGTTCACGAATCCCGCGAACATGCCGATGAACCCTGCAAAAATCACCAGGAAGGGGGTGTAGACCTCGATTTGGCGGACCAGGGTCCTGGAAATCTTGTTTTCCCAGACCACATTGAAGTTGGTCTCCAGGCTGCCGAAGGCGAGAATGAAGGTGACGAATAGGCCCAAGGCGCCGATAAAGCCCAGCTTTCCGATGGGGATATGCTCTGCATTGTGCACCAGGGCGATGATAGGTTCAGTGGGCCAATCCAAACTCAACATGTCGAGAAGTATGGGCAGATAGTCTGACATGAAATTTGCAAGTCCTACCGCCAGGGTAATGGATGTCAGAAGGATTAGCAGCGGAACCACGGCCACCAAGGTGGTGTATGTCAAGGATGCGGCACGGGTCATTCCGTGATAGTACAGGAAGGATTTCCCTGTAACGATGATTATCTTGACGAATGTGGGGGACCGATCGGCTATGGCGTCGAAAAGTCTTTCCCACGAGAAATTTTTCCACCAATTGGGCATCTGTTGTTAATTATAGTAAAATTTTCTATATTCGGTGTATGCTCGGGATTGAACAGAAAAAGGGAAACGATAAGCGCTTATGTGGACGCATGATCGCCTACGCCAGGATTTTGCCGTCTCCCGATGCAGAACGGAGCTTGACTCCCTTTGACGACATGGTAAAAAACGGGATTCTAGCGCTGGAAGGGGATTTTCGGCAGCAACCGGTACTACCCAACAAGCGTTCCCTGAACAGGGCCATGGACGAGCGCATCGACAATCTCATTGAAACCATGCGCGAAGAAGGCGTGGATCTGCCCGAAGATATCGATGTGGATTCCCTGCGGGATCGTCTCCACGAGCTTTCCAACATGGAAGTCATTCCGATTCCGGCACGAATTTGCAATTTCGGGAGCGAAGCCGACATCCTGAAAGAGGATGCCGATGTCTATTTCGTAGGTGAATTTATCGGAATGAACCAGGCCCACTTCTGCCTGACCACGCTCCCCATCTACTACCAGGCCCGCTACCGCGAACAGGCCAAGGTAGAAGAGATGGCGTTGTTGAACGAGATGCTTTCGCAGTTCGAAACCGGAAGCATCATGGACAACGACGACATCCAGAAAGAAACTGAAGAACTGTTCCCCGAAGGGGCCAGCCTCAACACCTTCGTGGGTGATCTGAACAACCTGCTGAATTCAAGAGTGGTGCCCTTCCTGCTGGCCTGCGAGAACGACTCCGACTACGAAACTCAGGTCCAGCTGTTTTACAAGTTCATGAAGAGCTATCCTGAGCAGCGGGATGTGAAGCTTATCGACGGGGCCATCCGCGAGTTGCGCAAACAGGGCGGAGATCAAGGGGCCCGCAAGCTGTTGGAACTGGGCTGTAAAAAGATCAACGCCCTCTACAACGAAGACATCAAAGGCGCCGAAGAACTGAACCAGCAGATTACGGACTTCAGTTCGTCTACATTTTAGACAGGGTCAGCAGTACCGCCCCAATCAAGATGACGACAGTAGACATGGCGAGCTTGATACGCCCGCCTCTGGAGGCATATTCTCCGAACACGAACACGCCCCAAAGCTGGTTCACCACCAGGTTCAGCTGTAATAGCGGGTAACCAACCGCATAGCCGAACATGCCGTCGTCGGCGATGGTCCAGAAAATGGCCAGAGTGCCGAACATCCACATGATACCCGAACCTATGGAAATAAGGGTCGGCGCAATCATAGAATGCTTGATGTCCTTATGGCGGCGAAATGTCACCAGGCCCACAAGCACAAGGCTCCCGACGCACACGCCAAAGGAGAAGGGGAACAGGAATTCCATGTCGCCCATGCCGCTGAACTTGAAGGGAATCAGGTAGGTTCCAAAGACGGCGCCTGACATCAGGGAACGCCAGTTTTTCCAGATGGACTTTGTCTTACTGGCGGGAATCCAGATGCCGATGATCATGCAGGCGATAGCCGGAATGGAATAGTACAGCAGGGTCTTTTCCTGGAAGATGACCACCCCGCTAAAGAACGACAGCAAAATGCTCACGCTCATGGAGCGCAGCCCTGTGCCTGCAAGGTCCGCCTCGGCCTGAACCGCCCAAAAACACAGGGCTCCGCCAAGTACCCAAAGCAGGCCGCAACCAATGCCTACAGGGTGAAAGTTGAACTGCCCCGTGACGCAAGTAATACCCACGGAGCAGATGAGTGCGCCGATGGACATGAATGCCAGATAGGACCAGGACGAATAGGCCGGAAACTTTTTTAGCGGGACCATGTAGGTTCCGAAGGCAAAGATCCCGATAAGGACACCGACTAAGCTGAGCGTGCTACTTTCCAATGCAGAACCCCGCAAAAATAGACTGTAAAATATCTTCGGACGAAATCTCACCCACAATGCTCTGGAGAGAGCGGCGCACCAGCTGCATCTCGAAGGCCAGGAGTTCCACGGCAGGCCTGTTCTGGAGCAGGTCTAGGGCACGCTTTACACCATCGAAGGCCTCGGCGAGACAGGCCCGTTCCCGCTCGCTGGTAATCCAGAGATCTTCTGTATCGCGGCTTTCTGTGAACACGGCGTCGTTTATAAAGCGCTTGAGTTCGGCAAGACCCTCGCCGGTCTTAGAAGAGACGGGGAGAATGTCCTTGGCCTGCCGAGCCGGGCTTTCCAGCAGGTCGCTCTTGCTGACGACTGTGAAATCCGCACTTGCCGAGTCCGCACTTGTCGCGGCGGGCAGGGCGGCAACTGTCCCGTCCACCACATGGATCTTCAGGTCCGCTTCCTTCAAGATGGCCTTGCTCTTTTCCATGCTCAGTGCGTCCAGGGAATCGGTAGCCTGGTCGGCAATGCCTGCTGTATCCACCAGACGGATTTCTCCACCCGGCAGGAACAGGCGAACTTCTACGAAGTCCCGGGTGGTTCCTGGGATGTTGCTCACCAGAATGCGGTCTTCGCCCAAAAGGGCGTTTGTAAGGCTGGACTTGCCCGCGTTGGGGGCTCCGTACAGCACCACCAGGGGCAGGCGGCTCAGGTTTTCCTTGCCGCGGAAGCTCTGGAGGATTTCCGAAATCTTTTCGCCGATGGCCACGATCCGCTTTCGCCAGGAATCGTAGTCCGGGTCGGCCTCCTCTTCGGCAAAGTCTACATCCAGCTCCAGGCGGGCGGACATATCCTTCACCTGTTCGTTCAACTCCTGAATCTTCTGGGACAGGGCGCCCGAAAGCAGGCGGTGGGCGTTCTTAAGCTCTGCGCGGTTCGCACTGTGAATCACATCGGCCACGGATTCTGCCTGGACCAGGTCCATCTTGCCGTTCAGAAAGGCCCTGCGGGTAAACTCACCAGGTTCAGCAAGCCGAACCCCTTCCACCTTGCGGATGGCCTGTATCAGTTCCCGCACGATAAGCGGGTTCCCGTGGGGGTAAAGCTCCAGAGTATCTTCGCCAGTGTAGGAATTTGGGCCCTCGAAAAACAGGTATAGCAGGCTATCGACGGTCTCGCCTGTCTTGGGGTCATGAGCAGTGCCGAGACATGCCCGGCGGGGCTCCAGACGACCCGCCGCCTTTTCACCGAACAAGGCTAAGACCACATCGCGCACCTGGGGGCCGCTCACACGGATGGCGGCAACGGCACTGACTCCTGCAGGGGTCATGGGGGCGACAATGGTTCTTGGGTCCATAGTTTCAATAATAGAAAAGAAGGCGTTAGGGGCTTTGAGAATTTTCCTACCTTTCTCACCATGAGCAGCTACAAACTTATTTCTCGCCCTCTCGGTACCGTTCAGTGTTATGTCCTAAAGCGCGACGACGGTGCTGAACTGGAAATCCTGAGTGGCTATGGTGCCGGACTCAACGCCTGGCGTGTCCCTGTAGGCGGATCCCAATTTTTGGACCTTCTCTTTGGCTACCGGGAAGGCGACGACATCTACAAGTTGGGCCCTGACACTAACGCCGGATGCCGACTTACTCCGTTTCCTGGCCGTACGGCTTACGCCAAGTTCACCTGGAACGGCAACACCTATGCCCTGGTCAACAATGTAAGCTGGGCGCCCCACGCCCTCCACGGGTTCCTACAGAACAGGGAATGGAAGTTCGAAAGCTTCGAAAGTGATTCCGAAAGCTGCACCGCTGTCTTCAGTTGCAATTGGCCGGGAGCCTTCGCCGGTTTTCCCTTTCCTTTCAAGGTTGCGAATAAAGTAACATTTACGGGTGAGTCCTATTCCGTTGAGTCCTCCGTGCAGAACACGGGGAACACCACCATGCCCTATTCCGAAGGCTGGCACCCCTACTATAGCCTGGGCGAAAAGGTGGATAACCTGAAGATGATCCTTCCCGAAAGCAGGCTCGCCCTTTTGGACAAGGCGGACCTGCCCACCGGAAATTTCCAGGACGACACCCGCTTTGTGGGTGGCCGTACCATCGGCGACGAGTTTATCAACGACTGTTTCTGCCTCGGTGAAAAGTTTTCGTCTGCGACGGTTCAATCCCTGGCTCACATTCTCCTGGAAGGAACCAATGGCAGCCTGGACATCTGGCAGCAGGCCGGAGCGGAACAATACAACGCCATCCAGATCTACACGCCGCCCACCCGGGCAAGCATCGCCATCGAGCCCATGACATCGGAGCCCGATGCCCTGAACCATCACCGTGGCCTGATTGAAATACCCCCTGAAAAAACGCGAATTTTCGCATTCGGGGCCAAGTTTCAGAAGAAATAGTATACATATATCTTAAATAATCCCGATTCGTCCTAATTTTTCCTATCTTGGATTGAAGATAATCATCACAATAAAGAGAGGTTGGGATTATGAAAATCAAACTAGCGACCGTCGCCCTTGGGTTAATGGCAGCCGTCTATGCAGGCGCCGCCGTTTGCAATGCCCCTATTACCCCCAAGGCAACGGATGCCGCCAAAAAACTGTATTCCTTCATCGCCAACAACTATGGCACAAAAACCATTTCTGGTGTCATGACGGGCGATATGGATAACGCAACGGACAAAGTCAAGGAGCACCAGGATGTCGTCGCCGTTTATACAGCCGGTGGAAAATACCCAGCGCTGGTCGGGTTTGACTTCTTGTTTGCTACGGGAAAAGACAGCAAGGGCTCCTGGCAAAAAGGTTACACCAACAAGACCCTGACCCTTGCAGAAGATCTATGGAACCAAGGAGGCATTCCGGCATTTACATGGCACTGGAAAGATCCTTCTGATTCCGTAGAAGCGTTTTACGCAAGCCAGAATGCGGCTGGCTATGAAGATAAAGAAAAGACAAAGCCTAAGCCGTATACCACATTCAACTTCACCAAGGCTTTCATGCCTGGTACAACAACCTGGGACACTCTTTCTACGACCTACAAGCAGATTGTAAGCGACATCGACGAAATCGCCGACATTTTCTTGGGCCTCCAGGAAAAAGGCGTTGCCGCCGTTTTCCGCCCCCTGCATGAACTTGGCGGCACCTGGTTCTGGTGGAGCACCCAGTCCGGAGCATCCTTTGCCGCACTGTATAAACTGGTCTACGAGCGCATGGTGTTCAAGAAGGGCGTTCATAACTTGGTCTGGGTATGGAACCCCGAAAGGTCCGTATTCTCCACCACCTCTTGGAATCCGGGCGGATCCTACTATGACGTGGCAAGCGTAGATATTTACAATAGCGCCAATGACCATCAGAGCAATGCGTCCGCATTTAGTTCTATGACGACCCAGTTCCCTGGAAAAATCCTGGCTCTGTCCGAAAACGGCCCCATCCCCGATGTGACCAACATGCACAACGACAATGCCGTCTGGAGTTGGTGGATGCCCTGGTATGAATCGTGGAGCTCCGGCTTTGTAAGCCAGACTGCTAACAGCGTTTGGCAGCAGAACCTGTCTAGCGACAAAATTATCACCCTAGATAAAATGCCCGGCTGGGCCTCTTACTCGGCAACAGTTTCCGGTGAAAACTGCGCTGTCGCCACAGAGACATCGAAATATGACGGAAATCCCAACGGGGCGGTGGAAACTCCCAACAGCCAGATGAAGGTTACCTATAAGACTTTGGATAAGACTGGCGCAAATGTTGAATACACCGCCGTTCCTGATTTGACGGGTGCCACAACAGCCTCTGTGAAAATAACCAACAATGGAACAAGTCCCAAAGACGGAGTCTGGGTCGGACTGGCTTTTGTCCGTAACGGAATGGCCGATGACGGATGGACATGGGAAATGTCTCCCAGCGATGGTTGCTGGATCACTACAGGAGCAACAGCCACCTGTGACTTTGACATCACCCAGTACAAAGACGACGATGGCGTATCCCATCCGACAGATTTGAACAACCTGTTCTCCGTAACCCTGATGGTCGCGACCGTCGGGTTCTCGGGAAGTGTGACTTTCGACAATCTCGTTACCGATAACGGCAAGGTCATTTCCTCCTTCGATACGGATGCCGAACTTTTCAAGGTTGCCGAACAGAGCAAGGCCGTCGTGACGTCCATTGAACGCGTTGACGACTCCGGAAATTCGCAGGCCATCCAGGCGCAAAAGATGGTTCGTAATCTGAACCACATGACCGTCCAGGGCAGCAGCGTTCTCTTCACGACGGGTCGTTCTGGCTTTGTCTCGCTGGATGTGTTCGACCTGCAGGGCAACCGAGTAGCGAACCTCCACAAGGGAACGCTCTCTGCCGGAACCCACCAGTTCAGCCTTTCGGGAGTGGCCCGCGGGTCCTACATCGTGCGGGCCAAGGGTGCTGGACTTACCGCCACACGGCAGGTAATTGTCAAGTAGAATCAGACATCTTGTTTAAGCGAAATCCTGCAGCAAGAGCTGCGGGATTTTTCTTTGGGTTGAAAAAATACCGTTTTTTTGCTATATTGGCCCAAACCTCGGAGAGATGCCAGAGTGGTCGATTGGGCCGGTCTCGAAAACCGGAGTCTGTCACAGGACCGAGGGTTCGAACCCCTCTCTCTCCTGAAATAAAAAGTGGAGTCGAAGACTCCACTTTTTATTTCAATAGGGTGGTTCCACGAACCCTCGGAGATGGTTCCCCACCCCTCTCCTCTCTTCGGCCTTGAAAATTTCTATATTTGCCCGCGTACAATTCAAGGAGTAGCTAAATGCTCAAATCTACACTGCAACAGACCGATCCGGAAATCT
>CAMKNA010000039.1 GCA_946414075.1 uncultured Fibrobacter sp. | reverse complement strand
ATGGGAATCGTCCACCACGCCGTTTATGCCGTATGGTTCGAACAGGCCCGCACCGAGTACTTCCGCGAAGCGGGAGCGAGCTACGCCGACATGGAGACCGAAGGGTTCTCCAGCCCCGTACTGGAGCTGAATGTGCAGTTCAAGAACCCCACCCACTATGGCGAATTCGTAGATATCGAGACCACTATGGTCCGTGTAGACCGGCTGCGGGTCCGCTTTTTTTATAAGGCGACAGTGAACGGTAAGCTCTGCACCACGGGCTCCACACTCCACTGCATGCTGAAAGACGGCAGGCCCACGCGAGAATTGCCCTCGGGCTTTGCAAAGTTCGAATTCGTGAACGAGGACGCCCAAGCCTAATGGATCAGCCCCTCGCCGAAAGACTGCGCCCGCAGAACCTGGACGAATTCCTTGGCCAGAACAAGATTCTGGGTGAACAGAGCCTTTTGCGCAAGAGTCTAGAGAACGACAATGTTCCCAGCATGATATTCTGGGGACCTCCGGGATGTGGAAAAACCAGCCTTGCCCATGTAATCCGCCAACACACGAAAAAAGCCTTCGTGGCCCTTTCGGCGGTAGCAAGTGGCGTTAAAGAAGTCAAGGAGGTCCTGGCCGATGCCCGCAAGATGAAGGGCATGTTCAAGGACACCATCCTCTTTATCGACGAAATCCACCGCTTTAACAAAGGCCAGCAAGACGCCCTGCTTGGTGCCGTGGAAGATGGAACCGTGACGCTTATCGGCGCCACCACCGAGAACCCGGGATTTGAGGTCAACAGCGCGCTCCTGAGCCGATGCCAGCTGATTTTATTTGCACCCTTAAGCAAGGAAGACTTGCGCACGCTGATTTTCAGCGCCCTTAGGGACCACCCGCGGGGATTACAGCTGAAAGATGTGGAAGTCGAAGACGCCGTTGTAGACAAGCTAATTGCCCAGTCCGACGGAGATGCCCGATTCTTGCTGAACCAAATCGAATGGATAGGCAAAAACCTAGGCGACCGCAAGGTCATCGACGAAAAGCTTCTCGAGGAGTTTCAGTACAAGAAGCCTCTGCGTTACGACAAGAGCGGCGAAGAGCATTACAACCTGATTTCTGCACTGCACAAGTCGGTGCGGGGCAGCGACCCGGACGCCGCCCTCTACTGGATGCACCGCATGCTGCAGGGCGGCGAAGACCCGAGATTCATTTTGCGTAGGCTGATGCGCATGAGCATGGAAGACATAGGCCTTGCAGACCCGAACGCCTTACTGCTGGCCACCGCCGCTCGCGAGGCCTACGACTTTATGGGCATACCCGAAGGACTCATCGCCCTCGACGAACTGGCGGTGTACCTGTCACTTGCCCCCAAGAGCAACAGCCTGGAACTGGCGGGAATGAAGGCCGACCAGATTGTAAAACAGACAGGAACGCTTCCTGTTCCGCGAGCCTTCCGCAATTCCGTGACCAAGGTGGGCGAAAAGCTGGGCTATGGAATCAACTACCAGTACGACCACGACAGCCCCGGCGCCTATTCCGCGCAAGAACACCTGCCAAAGGCGCTAGAAGGCACCGAGATTTACCAGCCCAAGCCCTACGGCAAGGAAAAGGCGCTGGGTGAACGGCTCGCTCAGCTAAAGCAGATTAAGCGAGAACGGAATAATCAGAAGTAAAATGCTGATGTTTCAGGGGAACGGAATTCCTAGAACTGCTCCAAAAGCTTGATACGCTCCGGCGTGTCGGGGTGGGTGCAGAACATGATATTCGCCTTAGCCACCCAACCCGAAAGCTTCATGTCATTATCGAATTCTTCGTCAGGGTGTATAATGTAGAGCTGCGCCACATCGCTACGATGAACACTGTCAAGGCCAGGATTATCGGAAATCTTTTTTAGGGCAGAAGCTAGGGCAAGCGGATCGCCACAGAGTTCGGCACCACCGGCATCGGCTACATATTCACGCTTGCGGGAAATAGCGAGACGGGTCATGAAGCTGAAGAAATACCCGACAGAACTCCAAATAATCAGGGCTATTAAGAGTATCATGATTTCCAGTATGACGGCTCCCCCACCCTTGCTATTTTTCCGTCTGGAAGAGCGCCCCATTCCACGAAACAACGCGCAGAGCATCCGTATGGACATGGACTGGATAGCCGCAAAGATTCCAACGAACACGATACACACCACCATAAGGCGGGTGTCACGGTTCTTGATGTGGGTCAGTTCGTGCCCGATGACCGCCGCCAGTTCCGCATCGTTCAGTTTGTCTATAAGGCCCGTAGTAAGCGTGATGGTAAAGGACGGGATGTCTATGCCACTAGCGAAGGCGTTCAACTGGTTGTCTTCCACAATGTTGATTTGCGGCATCTCGATACCGCCTGCAATGCAGAGATTCTCCACGATGTTATAGACACGCAAATTGTCCTTGCGTTCCACAGGTTTCGCATGGGTGATATGGCGGATAATGGAGGTATTCGTGCAATAAGCGATGATAAACCAGAGGCCCGTCATACTGAGCGTAAAGGGCATGGCGTCCTTGAAGTAGTACCAGATGATATCCCAATGGAAAGTGGCCGCTTTGGGGCCCGGCGGGCAAACGCCATCCCAGCAGAACCACCCGATAAAATCCAGGGTCATGATAGCCAGAAGCACCATCCCGAGAAGAATCACGGGAAACATGCAAAGGAGGATAGCCGTATTGCGGTTATTCCTCCAAATCTGGGTCTGGATACCGACGTATTTCATGAGGGAAGGTTAGAACTTCACCTCGGGGGCCTTGTTAAGAGCGTCGCGGTTCTCGGTAGCCTCGTACATGGGGGCACGCTTGAAGCCGAACATGCCAGCCACGATATTGCTGGGGAACACCTCGCAGGCGTTGTTCAGCTCGCGGGTAGCGGAGTTGAAGAACCGGCGGGCAGCAGAAAGCTTGTTTTCGATATCGGAAAGTTCCGTCTGGAGTTGCAAGAAGTTCTGGTTGGCCTTCAGCTCGGGGTAAGCTTCCAGCGAGACGCGAAGCCCGGCCAGCGCACCAGAAAGGGCCTTGTCCGCCTGGACCTTTTCATCTACCGTGGTGGCATTCATGGCTGCGGCGCGGGCAGCAGTCACCTTCTCGAGAGTTTCCTTCTCGTGAGTGGCGTAACCCTTGATGGTATTCACCAGCTGAGGCACTAGGTCAAAGCGCTGCTTGAGCTGCACATCGATGTTTGCAAAGGCATTCTCGCGGTTGTTGCGAAGTTTCACCAAACCATTGTACATGGAAATGAACCAGGCAACAAGAACAACCACTACAATGGCCAAAACGATTCCAATAGTCATAAGGGCTCCTTTTGTTTGTTTTTCAAAGGAAATGTATAAAACTAAACCGGGTCGTTGACCGGCTTACTGTAATCCCGTTCACCGAAAAGGGCGGTGCCCACCCGAATCATGGTGGAGCCTTCTTCGATAGCAACCTCCAAGTCACCTGTCATGCCCATGGAAAGTTGGTCAAAGTTCGCGAACACACCACCCTTGGCAAGGAATTTCTGCTGCAGGTTGCGTAAGAAGGCGAAACATTCGCGACTATCTTCGGCAACTCCGGTGTTCTTGCCGATGGTCATGAGCCCACGAAAACGGAGATGGGGGAACGCAGACGGACCACGGGTCACCAGCGATTCCAGAAAGGCTTCCGCCTCGTGAACATCCAAGCCACTCTTGGTCTCTTCTTCGCCAGCGTTAATCTGGAAAAGGATGTCCAAGGTTTTGGGGAGAGCAGCGCAGACCTTCTCCAACTTTTCAACGGCCTCGATGCTGGCGATGGAATGGATGCAGTCGGCAACGATGGCCGCCTTCTTAAGTTTGTTACTTTGTACAGGGCCGATAACATGGCAACGGACACGGCTCCCGTCAAGGGCTGTGCGCGGGGTGGCAAACTTGAGTTCCGCCTCCTGGACGCGGTTTTCGCCGAAGTCTGTGGCACCCAAACTGATGGCATTTTCTACAGCTTCTGCCGGGTGGAACTTGCTCACCCAAACAAGCTTGACAGATTCGCGGCTACGGCCTGCAATTTTACAGGCATTCGAAATCCTTGTTTCCAAAGCAGCAAGGTGGGAACGCATTTCTTCGAGTGTAAATTCCATAGTAGCAACCCCTACCCTATTTCCCAGACTCCGACTTCTTTTCTTCGGGAGTGGGCTTTGTATCTTCCAGCAGGCGGTCGGCCCATTCATCCCAGAAACGGCATCGTTCACCTTCCAGCTTCATCTTGGCAAACTTCACCGGCTCCGTCTCTTCGGCGAGCGTCACCACAGATTCCTTGTAGGCCTGGGGGAGCCCAGCCACATGGGCCATGCGCTGCTTGAGTTCTGCAACGGTGGCATCCAGAATATCCACCTCGAAACGGCGCTCCACATAGCGACGGGCGATAAACCCGAGAGCCATAAAGTAGTCCCCCTGATTGCCTTCGGCCAGATAATTCTTCGCCCGCAGTTCCTTAAGAGCAAGCACAGCCTCTTCGTAGGGCGGGAGCTGGGGCATAGCGCCAGCCTTGGAAAATTTCTTGTGGAGGAACCAACCCAGGAACACGAGCAGCGCCACGCCCACCACAATCAGCAGCACAAAGAACCACTGTGGGAGCCGCGGGTCATCTAGCGGATCCTCCGCTTCCAGGATGTCCGTTTCCTCGCCGGTGGTACGCATGGAAACCTTTACTGCCACAGGGTCCGTATTCACCTTGACCGTATCGCTACCCACAACGGCCTGGACCTGCTGGGGCGCAATCAGGAAGTCTCCACTCACGAAGGTATTCAGAGTGGCCTGCCATACGAACTTTGCGGAGCCCTTGGGCATGCCCTCGGTCACCTTCTCATTCTTCATCTCCTTGACTTCGAAACTGCCAAGGTTCCCAACAAAGCTGGGCAAGTCTACAATGGCATTTTCAGGAGCGGCCACCTGGATTTCGTAATTGAACATGTCGCCCACGAACACCTGGGCGTTATCTACATTGGCCTTGACACTCACATCAAAAGCGAGAGCCGGCAAGGCGCACACAAAGGCAAACAATACGGCAAAAAAGGTCGAAAAGTGGGACATAAAAACCTCTATGTATAGGAATATACAAAAATAAGCGAAAAAAAGGCCAACTAAAAAGCATGTTATGACAGCCTTTGATTATTAAAATGGCCACACCAATACAGACAAGTGAACATCTTTTCTATATTTCACCCTATATATGCCTAAGCATGCATCCTGTCGCGTTCTTAAAATTCTGGCGCTGGCAATCTTGTTGCCAGTCTTCGGAAACGCACAGGGCACAGATTCCACGAAAGTTACACAACCCGAATCTGATGCATCGAGCGTGACGGCAAGTCTCGAGAACACACTCTCCATCATCTCACTGGTACTCCCCCACAATTCACTTAGGAATTCCAAGACCTTGCACAACTGGCCCTTTTTCGCCTTTGCGGTCCCCGCTTGGGCCACCACATACAACGCCAAGATAGACATGGGAAAGCTCCTGACCCTGAAGGGCGTTTCTGGGGGTACGCTGGGCTTTGAAGGCGTGAATATGCGGATAGGCGTGAGTATGGAACTTATACACCTTCTGGAGCTGGGCGTACAGGTCCACGGCGGAACCGCCATCAACTATGGAGAAACCGCCACCTTCATGGGCGTCTATGAACCCGAAAACAGGGACTACCGTCAGGATATGACATTCACCGAATACGCCTACGGTCTCCACTACCATGGATCTCTTACCATCCCGCTGCTCGCGCTTCTCCCCAAATCCGACTGGACAAAGATTATCCTGAAGGGCACCGGCGAATACACCTACTCGGGCTATACCGGTGCAAAGGATGGCGAAGTCTGGAAAGCGGGAGCACAGAATCTGGTCAACGGATTCAGGTATAAGTACGGCGGAACACTTATCTACATGTTGCCCTTTGCCCGAGTGCCTATGGTCATGTTCGCCGCCACCGTAAGCGGGTTCAAACACGAATACGATTTTGACGACACTTACAGGGATTACAACCCTGGATTCAAGACCGTGAACCTCACGCCCATGGCATCTGTCAAAATCAACGATGACTGGAACGGTATGCTGATGGCAGCCATCTCCAGAGACCGCAAGTTCGAAAATCGTCGCTTCCCCACCACAGAGGAACTGCTGCAAAAACAGGTGGGAGCCGAATGGGATCTGCGCACGGTCATGTTCATCGCCAGCAGAAAGTTCTAGATTTGGCGGCACGATTGTGGTCGCATAATATGAATATCGCTCTTATTGTCTATCTCGTTTTCTTGATTGTGATTGCCGTCCGCAGTGCGCGGCGCGTAAGGGACATTCCCGATTTTTTCGTAGCGCGCAAGGGAGCAAGGGCCTTGGCCGTTGCGGGAAGCCTCGTTGCCACCATCCTGGGCGGGTCGGCTGTGATTGGCGCCATTGATTCTGGAGCAAGGCTGGGTGGGGCTGCCACCTGGTTCATGCTTGTGGGGGCTCTCGGGCTTTTGGCTCTGATTCCCTTTGCGGGCAGAGCCTACCAGCATGGGAAATACGCCCTCCCCGACCTGGTGGAGAACCTTTATGGGAAGGGCCCGCGACTGGTTGCATCCTTGGTGATACCGGTCGCGTGGACCGGCATTGTCGCCGCCCAAATCATTGCGGCGGCAAAGCTCCTGATGACTTTTACAAGCCTTGGCTATACCGCGGCGGCGATTATCGCGGCAGCGGTATTTACGGGATACACCCTTGCGGGGGGCCAGCTTTCTATTCTGCGGACGGACTTTCTGCAGGCCTGCCTAATTATCCTAGGGCTTGCGGTACTGGCGGGATTTGCGCTGTTCTGCGGAGATTCTGCAAATACCGTGCCGTCGCTTTCCGCAATACTGCAGGGAGCGCCGGCATTTCCCTTCAATACAAACTTTTCACCCCTTGATCTGTTCCTACTGATCCTCACCTACGGCACCACCTACACGGCGGGCCCCGACATATTCAGCCGGGTTTTCTGCGCCAGGGATACGATTACCGCCAAGAAGGCCATCGCCATGGCGGCATTGACGCTCATTCCTGTCGCGTTCATCATCGGATTCTTGGCCGTATACGGAGTGGGCCTAGGCGATGTACAGGGCGCCCGCATTACCGCCATCGCAAACCAGGTGCTGCCGCAGCCCCTGATTCCCCTAATCGCCCTTGCATTACTAAGCGTTGTGCTGAGCAGCGCCGACACCACGCTGTTGAGCAGCTCGGTTATTATATGCAGATTGTTTGATGTAAGCAACGGAAAGGAGATCCCCGCCGGAGTTTACCCCGGACCCCGTTCCGGGGCGGGGATGACGATGAAGGGCGCGGGGATGACACCGCTTACAAAGGCACGCGGCGTCATCTTGCTGAACGGAATCGTGGCACTTTTGCTCGCCCTGGTGTTCACCGACATCATCGGAACACTCCTGCTCGCCCTGGCCGTGTATGCGGGCGCGTTCACCGTTCCCATTCTGTGGGGGCTTCTCGGACTGAAGGCAAAGCCGAAATTCGTGGCAGCGGCCATCATGGTAGGAGGAATTCTCGCCCTAATAGGAAAGCTGTGTCCCGCTTTGCCTGGGCCGCTTGGGGCCCATACCGGCGACATATTGATGATTGCGGCGTTTGTGGTGAACGGGGTGATTCTCGCTTTAGGGCGGGAATGTCAATCTAAGCAGGTGTAAAATACATGGATCCCGTCCCCCGTGTCAAGCACGGGGCTAAAGGCAATAGTATGGCTTCGCCTTATTATTACGCTCCAGGATGATGTAGGAAGTGGGTGTTTCCGGATAGTCCTGGGGCAGGCTCAAGGGAACGTGAGAGGACGATGTAAAACCCTAACGGTTCAGCAACTTCTGGCTACGCAGTGCCGCCGTGGGATGCTCCCGATAGAATAGGGCGAACAAGGGCGTGTAGGGGATTTCACTTGCGGCAAGCTCGCGCATAGCGTCCTTGGTCGCCTTCTTACCCAGCGACTTAAATGCCGAACAATCAGCCTCAAATTCCTGGCCCCAACAACACCAGTGGAAAAACAGCCTAAAGGGAATCGCCGCCAAATGCAAATACAACACGGCACACCACCAGGGCATCTCGCAGCGCACCAGCAGAAACAGCAGAAACCCCACCGCAAAACAGAGCAGGATCACCTTAAGCAAGTTTCGCAAAATCCCGTGCCGTAATTTCCGATGGGCTTTCTCGTGAGCCTCCACAAAGGCACTTACAGGCACATCCCGCCGGCTTTCAGGCAATGGCACAATGTCGTTCAACAGGGGAACCAAGCGCAACAGCGCAAACACCCCGCCATGTACCTGGGTCGCACGACATTCACGAATTTCGAGAACCAGTCGCAGGAAAAATTCCAGCGTGAGCAGCGCAACCAGAGTCCCGAAAGCCATCGAAACTATCCAACATTCTTGAGGACTGCGTTCAGCCTCTTGACGGATTCCTCAAAGCGGTTCTTTTCCCACTCGGCAAAGTTCTTGTCGATGGGGTGGGCGCTCTCATAGTCGTCAAAGATTTCCTTGCCGCGCTTTGTGTCCTTGTCGAGCCCATGGGCAACACTATCAAACCATTCCTTTTCCAAGGTACGGTAACGCTTGACCAGCTCATCAAAAGTGGCAGGCATATCCACCACTCGCGAAACTTCTCGGTTCAAGTCACCGGGCAGCATACGGCGCAATTCTCTGGGCGTTTGGGAAGCCAGGGAGGAATCGTTTTCCACCAGGATAATTATCTGGTTCAATACATAGCGTTCCAGGTACTCCCCATAAGCCTTCAAAGCCTTCTGCCGCACCCGTTCCCGCAAGAAGTTCTCACCCAGTCCATCGATATGCTCCTTGGTGTATAAGTCTTGCACCTGGCTTACCTGCAGGCGATTGTAGGCATCAAACACATATCGCAAAATATCGGAGTTGTACAAGCTGAAGAGCGCGCTGGGGACCACGCCCTTTCCGCGCTGGGCATACTTGTAGACGTTACGGTCCAGGGCATAAGCATTCCGCGCATAGTTCCAACCTGGTGCGATCTCGTTCAAGCGGGCCGGCACCCCCATCAGCTGCGGGTCTCCTGGACGAATCAGGGAGAAGGGGAACTTAACTCTCTGAGGGAGCGTGGTCACGCCAGTGGCAATCAGCGTAAATGGCGATTCCCGATAGTTGGCGGGGAACTTCACATTCACGCCAAGTCCAAAGAACATCCCCTGCCCAGGCATAATCTCCTGGTCGGGCATGCGCCCTGTATGGTTGCTCCCCACATTGGCCCCATATCCCAGGTTTCCGCAACCATCGGGCCAAAGAGCCGCTATCAGCAGGGAATGGTGGTGCATCTGGGTCAAGGGGCCCATATAGGAACTGTTCACCTCGCCTTCTTCGATATGGCAGCAGGGCGCAATGATAGAGGACTTGACGATGGCCTTACAGCCCACCTTGGACCGGCTCATCAGCACGGAACGCTGGACTTCGGCCCCAGTATGGACCTTTACGCCCATCTGCAAGTCGGAATTCTCGATAATGACGGAATCGTAGATATGGCTAGATTCTTCAAGAGAGCTCAAGATGATGGTATTGCGAATCTTGGCGGCGCCCTCTACGCGGGCATGGGCGCCAATCCAACTGTTTCGCACGATGTTGGTGTTGGAAACCACAGCTCCCTTGCCCACCACACCAAAGGGGAGCGAAATCTCTTCGCGGAAATTTTTCAACTGTTCTTCGAAGGACTGCTGGACATCGGGTTCAGCCTTATGGAAAAGCTGCGCCTCCACCAGGTCCATGGTAATGTCCGGGAACACGAGAAGCTCGCGACCGCCCATCTCGTTACCCACCGACATGGTGGAACCGATCATGAAGTTAATCTTGCCGCTAGAGACCAGGGTTCCCACATTGTGGACCACGGCGCTGCTCCGTACAAGCACATTGCTCAGCATGGACACCTTGTAGACCAGGGCGTTCTCCACGATGCAGTTGTGGATCAGGCTATCGTAAATGCCCGTAGGAAACGACACATCGCCAGGCAAAAGAAGAGTGCCATAAAATGCAGGCAGGCGAACATCGCCCATAAAAGTGGAACGGTGTATACGGGTGGGCTCGAAATTTGTCTCCACCAGGACCCGATTCCAGTTCTCGCACCGGTTGCCGTTATGTTCCAGGGTGGCAATCTCCTCGGCGGTCAGATTGCGCAATTTTGCAACCGACGCCTTGATGGCCCTGAAATTTTCGACCAGCGACGACAAATCGCTTGCCTTCAGCACTTTTTTCAACTTCAACAATCTTTGCATACCCTAAAAATAGACTAAATTATGGGCGATGATGAAGGAAACCCTCTTCGAAATAATTCGAAATTGCCACTTTAATATTTCCATCTACACGGCGGAAATATTCGAAAGGCGTTGCCAGGAAGAAATTATCCGCAGCGACGAGGACAAAAGTTCCTTCGTGTACCTGGAATTTGATTTCAAGACCATCAAGGACATGCTCAAGACCGACGAGCAGAACGAGACCTTCTGGGAAATCTTCCTGGAATCCCTGACCAAGAATAGCCGCGGAAGCGACATCATCGGCTTCCTGGAGAACAATTCGGGACTGGGGATGTTGCTGTTGGACTCCAAACTCGAAGGCTGGAACCGTGTCCGGGGCCGTATCGAACAGATTGCCATGAGACGCGAATTTGGCGCCATCTCCGTCATCCTCCCCCACGCCGTGCGACCCATCGTCTACCCAGCCTGTATCCAGGACGAGAACGCGACGACCGCCAAGACGGGAACCTAAGATGAAAGTCCTGGTCATAGGCTCCGTCTACCCGAGATTTCACGAAGACGCCGAAGTACCCTGGCTACGCACCTCCATCGCCCACCTGAAAAAAGCGGGCGTCCAGGTGCAGGTCTTGGCTCCGGCCTACAAGGGCCTGAAATCCCACGAAATCGACGGTACCAAGGTAAACCGTTTCCGCTATGCCCCGGCAAGCCTAGAGATGCTCACCCACGAGGAAGGCGCCCCAAGCAAAATGGCAAGCAAGCCCTGGCTTCAGCTTCTCGCCATCCCCTACATCATCAGCGGTTTCTTCAAGTGCCTTAGCATCTGCCGCAAGTGGCGGCCCGACATTATCCACGCCCACTGGCCATTCCCCCACGCCTACATCGCATTGGGGGCCGCCAAACTTTTCCGCATCCCGCTGGTCCTGAACTTTCACGGAGCGGAACTACTGCTTATCCGCAAGAAGAAATGGGTCCGTCCATTGCTGAAATTCGCCATCGGGCAAGCCCAGGCCGTTTTCGCCAACTCCAGTTTCACCGCAGGCAGAATCATGGCCATCCGTGATGTGAATGTGGAGTGGAGCCCCTATGGAACGACTTTAGACGAAGGCGTAAAACAGCACGAGCCACATACGGTAAACGGTAAATTCAAAATCCTGTTCGTCGGGCGGCACATTGAACGGAAGGGTATCCGCTATCTCATCGAAGCGGCAAAGTTCCTGCCCAGGGACCAGTTCGAGATTCGCATCGTCGGTGTGGGCGACTTGACAGACGAATTGAAGAAGCAAGCTGCCGGAGTGGCTCCAGAATCAGCCGAAATCATTTTCACCGGCAAGCTTTCGCCAGATGCCCTGGCAAACGAATACCGCACAGCCAATGTCTTTACGCTTCCCGCCATCGTAGACAGCAAGGGCGACACCGAAGGCCTGGGCGTGGTTCTCATCGAGGCCATGGAACTTGGGCTCCCTGTGGTCGCAAGCAATGTGGGCGGGATCCCCGATGTGGTCATAGATGGCATCTCGGGCATCCTGGTCCCTGAAAAGGACCCCGAAGCCCTTGCAAAAGCCTTCAAGAAGCTGGCCTCGGACGCCGGACTCGTAAGGAACCTACTCGCCGGTGCCGAAAAGCACATCGCCGCATGCTTCAGCTGGGACAAGATTATTGAAAGGCAAATCCAAGCCTACACCAGGTGTATAAAGAAATAGGCACCTACCAAAGCTATACATCTATCGTCACACGGCTAATTTTATTTTCGTCTTTTTTCACGCGGACAATCTTATCTATTTTCCGTTCCAGCTCGTTCACATGACTGATAATGCCTACCAGGCGATTTTCTCCAGCAAGGCTCTGTAGAGTATTGATGGCAAGCTTCAAACTTTCATCATCCAGCGAACCGAAGCCTTCGTCTATGAACATGGTGTCAAGCTGAATTCCGCCAGCCGAGCCCTGCACTTCGTCGGCAAGGCCCAACGCCAGTGACAGCGACGCCAAGAAGCTCTCACCGCCGCTTAAAGTCTTGACTTCGCGCTGCCTACCACTGGAATGGTCCAACACATTCAAGTCTAGACCACTCTGACTTTTGTTATTAGAAGCCTCTGTTCGGCGCAACAGTTCGTACTGACCGTTGGTAAGGATACGGAATCGGATGTTGGCACGACTTAAGATGCGGTCAAAGTAAGACTCTTGCACATAGGTTTCAAGCATCACCTTACCCTGACCCGAAAGTCCGCCGTTGGCCGCAGCTGAAAGCATGTCCACCATCGCTCGTTTCTTAATCAAATCACCAAGTTCGGCAATAATCGAGCGAATACCCTTTAGTAATTTCTGATTCTGTTCAAGCCTTGCAGAAATCGTTTTCCATAATTGCGTAAGCTCCTGCTGTTCGCTAAATGTTTTATCACGACTTTCCTGCATCGCCACGATGTCACGGGTTGGGACATCACGCAGTTGTTCTTCAAGGGACTTGACTTGGCCCTTTAAATTCGTCAGCTCATCGTTACCTTGATTAAATTCGTCAGTCGCTTTCTTGAGTGCAGCCTGCATCTTATCAAGTACGCCCTGCTTGGCAGCCATATCCCGTTCAGCTTCGGCCTTACTCTTGTGCGGAAGCTTGGCGACCATATTCTCAACTTTCTCATTCAGTGTCTCGAGTTCTGCCTTGATAGCGGAATTCCGATTCAAGAGCGCTACATTGCCTTCGCGGAGTTTTTCTATCTCGTCCTTGAGTTTCGGTATGCTATCAGTCAGCAGCTTTCTGCGATCTTCTCTCTTGGTTTCTTCCGCGAGAATATTCCTGCATTTATCCAACTGTTCCTTGATAGAATCGAACGCCTCTCGGATTTTTTCCTTGGCCGTTTCGATGGGGCACTCACCAAAAAGTTCTTTCAGCTTCTTCTCGAGTTCCGCGCGTTTGGCTTCGCATAGCGCCATAGCTCTCGCAGACTCGTCCGCCTTTTTATTACGCACATCGAAAAAAGCCGACGCCCTATTCTTCAGCGATTCAAGTTCTGCCTGGGTCGGGGCTTCTGTCGATTTGCAGGCTTTGTGGGGATGGGTTGTTGAACCACAAACCGGACACGCGCTCCCTTCCTGGAGAGTCTCTGCAAGAATTCCCGCCTGTTCGCTTAAAAACGCTCGATTCTTTCTTTCGTATTCGTCGTGAGCCAGAGAATATTTTTCGTCGGATTCACAGAAAGCCTGCTGGATGTCGTGGAGCGCCATTTCCGAATCATCAAGATCCTTGACCATCTGGCCCGCATATTTCAGCTGGTCTCTCCGCTGTTCAAGAGCCTTGATTTGCAAGTCTGCCTGCGCCTTTTTTTCACTGGCATCAGAAAGACCATCGCGCTCCGCCTCTTGATTTTTGCATTTTTCACACTGGACCTTAAACTGTTCCGTGTTCCTTTCCAGCGCGATCTTGTTATTTGCAAATTCCGTTTTCTTAGACTCGATGCTAATGTTATCCCTTTCAAGTTCGTCGTATTCAGGAAGCCTGTTTTTCAGGGCTGCAATTTTTTCTCTCAACTGTTCGCTTTCTGGTTTACGCGATTCTTCTACAGCGAGAGCCTCCTTCAGGGAATCCAACTTAGGGGCAATCTCTTCATACCGCTTGTTTGCTTCGGCGAGTGCTTCGCGAGTCTTTTTTTCCGTCAGCGCCTTTCCCAGTTCAGTATCCTTCTTGGAAAGCAAAGCATTACCATCGTCGAGATTCTTTTTTGCCGTTTCAGCGGCAGCTGAATCCTCGTTGACAATGTTTTCAATTAAAGAGCAAAGGCCGTTCCAGTCAGCGACACGCTTTTCGGCAGCAAGTCTTTTGTAGCCTTCGAGAGATTCGCCAAATCCAGATTGTGCACCGCACTCCAAATTCTCCACATTTGCACAAGCAAGACTTTCCCTATCATCACAAACATCTCCCAATTCCTTGGCACGCTTCTTGAGTTCGTCTTGCAGAGCATTAAACTTGTCCGTCTTGAAAATCTTGCGAAAAATCTTCTTGCGTTCGTCGGTAGACGAAAGTAGCACCTTCATAAAATCGCCTTGGGCGATCATGGCTATTTTGGTAAACTGGTCGCGGTCTATTCCGATGATATCCTGAACGGCAGCGGCAACTTCCTTTTCCTTACTTATCGGGCGGCTCGTTGGCCCCTGCTTGCCACTGGCATCAGGATAGTAGAGTGTAACGGAAGCATTCTCTTTTGTAAAACCATCACCTCTGGCCTTGGGGCGCATGTACTCGGGATTACGGCAAATACGATATTCCCTGCCCGCATATACAAAAGTCAAATCCACTTCGGTCTTTGTTTCAGGCCTTGCATTCAGGCAGCGGAACAGCTTGGAATCGTCACGGCTATCGCCACTGGCACGGCCAAACAGGGCGTAGGTAATCGCATCGAAAATAGTCGTCTTTCCGGCGCCGGTATCGCCCGAAATCAGGTAAAGACCGCTGGTGCCAAGCTTATCCAAACCTATCACGGTCCTGTCGGCATATGGACCGAACGCTGAAATCACAAGCTTAGTCGGTCTCATCAGCTTTCCTCCCAGATTTTCTGGACAATGCCATGCACAAATTCAGCTTCTTCTTCATTAAGCGAACGGTTGGTCATGTCAGAAAAGAACTCTCCAAAAAGTTCCATTGGCGTTTTCTGCTCCACCTTATCGGCACATGCCCCCAGCTTTTGATTGCGGGTACGCTCGTTGTCATAGTCCAACATCATCAAGTTAGGGTATACCCCCCGCAACTTTAGGGCGGCATCGGGCACATCGTTTTCATCTGTAAGCTTTATATAGACATAGTCGTCCAGCTTGAGCCCCCCGGAAATCTGCATGCGCTGGTATTCCGGCGACACAAGTTCCGCATACGCCCCCCTAATTTCACGAACATCGTGATGCGGCTCCAAGGAAATCTCGCGTACCGCAATATCGGCAAGCCTCGTTCCAGCCTTCTTGCCAAGCTCTATCACCGTAACAGACTTCTTGTGGTCCTTTTCGGACAGGGAATACTTGAGGGGTGTCCCGCTGTAGCGCACGCGCGCCACTCCGGAGGCATCTTTCGCCACATTCTGCGGTTTGTGAATGTGCCCCAGCGCCACATAGTCAAAACTATCGAATACGGAAGCGTCCACATTGTCAAGGCCACCCACATTCTCTTCGGAATCACTCCTTTCGGCGCCCGTCACGAACTGGTGCGCCAAAAGCACATTCCTGCGCCCCTTTGTGAACGCCATCTGGGATATGGCCATACGCGTTGCCGAAGTATAATCCGTCACCTGGGCCCGTTCTTCGTCGGTTGAAAGGTTTGCCCGTACCATCGCGGGGCGTACAAACGGGAGCATCCACACATCCGTCTCGCCCACATCGTCCTTAAGCGTAACCGGTGAAAATGTACCCGAATATACCGGCGACATGTAAACACCCCTGTTTTCCATAAGGCGGCCACCAAAGGCTATTCGCTCCGCCGAATCGTGATTTCCGCTGAGCACGAACACTTTTGCACCCGTTTTAGAGAGCTGCACCAAAAAGTCATCCAGGACCGCCACCGCATCGGCCGAAGGGACAGGCTTGTCGTAGACATCGCCTGCCACCAGGACGGCATCAGGCTTTTCGAAGTCTACCAACTCCAGAATCTTTGCCAGGATTCGCCGCTGCTCATCGAGCATGGAGTGTTCACAAATGCTCTTGCCGATATGCAGGTCTGCGGTATGTATGAATTTCATTAAAATCCCCTGTTCCTCTAAAATATAGCATCGGAATCGTGACAAAAATGTCAAAGGACAAGACTACCGCTTTTTTATTTTTATCTTTCTCATTACAACATAGGATTACATATGCCATTGAGTTACGCCGAATGGACCTGCCCCGAATGCAAGACCAAGAACCGCGAATCCTGCAATGCCTGGATGTACGGAAGCCCCATCCGGCAATGCAAGGTCTGCCGCGGTGAATACCTGGACAAGCGTTTTCGCGAAGTGGCCATCGACGGATTTGACCCCCGTAGCAACAACCCGCAGCTCTACCTAAAAGGAGCCCTATTTCTGTTAGCGCTAGCCCTTGTCGCAGGGGCACTCTCCTTTTACCAGCATACCAACGGCTACTATTCCACAAAAACCATGATCATGACCGTAGCCTTCGCAGTAGGCGGTATAGCATGCCTCTTTATGTTCGCCCGAATCAAGATGGGATTCCAGTCCAAGGACAACGAAAAATACATGGCCGAATCCAAGGCTCGCCTGGCTGATTCCGCCTATGTGGAAAAGTTGAGAAAATACGGATATAAAATTTAAAAGGCTTGTCTATTCAAATGATCCGTTTCTTTGCAGCACTTCTTCTGGTAATGGCATCCCTTGCAAGCGCAGACTCGCAAGAGAGTCTCTATTATCGCGCCCTGAAAGCAGAAGAGGCTGGAGATATACCGCGGGCTTTAGACTTGTTCGATTCCGCCGTGGCTGAATCCGGTCCCTATACGGACGAGATTCAGGAAATCATCAACGACTACCGAGAAGTCCTTGGGGATTCCGGCATCGATTCTGCAGAAGAACTGTCCCAGGGCACCTGGAAATTCCATACCTACGGCAAGGTCGGCTATACAGGTTTGCACTACAAGAAAGAGTCCATCTCCAACGCGGAAACGGGGAGTGAAATGTCAGCTTCGGTAACCGCAGCCGCGGAATACGAATCGGAGAACTGGGACCATTCCTTTGAATTCAACGCGTCAGGGGACTGGTTTGCCGACAAAGACAGCATGCCCTCCCTGGATACAAGCGCCTGGGAAACATCTCTTGGCATCGGGTACAGTCTCATCGGGAACTCCCTGATTCTGGATCTCGGGGTAGACGCGACCACTACCGAAGACGAGAACTGGACTCCCGAGTTCTACATCTGGGCCGAAAAGTACTATGCACACCTTGACAAGCACAAATTCGGCATCGCCGGGAGCACCTACAAAAAAATAGACGGCCCCACATCGACCGCCTTCTACGCTTCATGGCATCGTTTCGTTAAATATGGATGGAGAAGTTCACTCTATTTAGGAGGGCGCTACGAGGCTGATTCTGCCAGCAGCCTATACTTGCTGAAATGGTTCGGGCCATCCCTGAAACCATCGGTTTCATACAGGTTCCGAACCAACATTTCTATTGATACAAAGCTGAGTGTTTTCTATGGATTTGTCGTAAACGGATCCGATACCAGATATGAAGAATTACAAAAACTCAACGGATCCTGGACATGCTACATTTCGTGGAAACCCGGAATCTTCGGCCTGTTCGCGGGAGCGGAGCAGCTCTATAGGTTTTACATCAACAATCCATCTGAGTATAGCACCGGCTATCCCAAATGGAGTGTGTTGACGGAACTAAAGGCCGGAATCCGGTGGGACCTATAGCTACTTGTTGTGGCCCTTGCTCGCCTTGCGTGCTTCCTTTTCGGCCTTCTTGGCTTCCTTGCGTTCAGCCTTCCTTGCTTCCTTTTCGGCCTTCCAAGCTTCCTTATCAGCCTTCTTGGCTTCCTTTTCGGCTTCCTTGGCTTCCTTGCGTTCGGCCTTCCTAGCCTCCTTTTCGGCCTTCCAGGCTTCCTTATCAGCCTTCTTAGCTTCCTTTTCGGCCTTCTTAGCTTCCTTGCGTTCGGCACGGGCTGCGGCGCGTTCTTCCTTCAGGGCCTTCATTTCAGCCTTGTGCTTTGCAATTTCGGCCTTCTTGGCCTCCTTGCGTTCAAAGCGTTCCTTGGCGCGGTCCGCCCTGGGGTCTTCCTTTTCGACCTTGTCCGCAGAAACATCGCCAGAAACCTCCTGGACAGTCGTTTCCTCGGCTACGGGAGCGGATTCTTCTTGGGCAAGCGATGCGGTTGCAAAGAAGCCCATCAAACCTAAAGTCACTATGGGAAACATTTTCATATTATACCTCTTGAGTTAAATTGTTGTCCCCTGTCCTGAAAATTATCTCTTTTATAGCAGAAATACGAGACTTTTTTTGCAGATTTCAGCAGTCGGATTCAGGGAATCAACCCAATTTTGGGGTAAACGGGAACAAATCTCCCATTTTTTAGTAAAACCGCACCACCCACATGTCGGCATCGGAACCGACGCGCACCGGCGGGCCCCAGCAGTCCACGCCAGCACTCACCAGCCAGCGGACCCCATCCAGAACGCCCTCGCCATAGGCGAGACGCCATACCAGCTTAATAACGATGGTTCCCGGGAAAAACTGCCCATTATGGGTATGCCCCGAAAGGGCATAATCCGGCAGGACTCCTGCATATTCAGGCTCGATTCCTTTAGGCTGATGGTCCATCAGTATCCAAGGCCGTTCAGAATCACGGGGGGTAAGATTCACCAGGGGCACCCGTTCCACTCCCCGACGGTGTGCCACCTGAAAATCGGTTCGGCCCGTAAAGCAGGCCTGCCCTATACAGGCGCTGGAATCGTCCAGCACCACAAAGCCCACCTTGCGCATCCACTGGCCGGGAGACATACCCGAACCCTCCTGCATGCCTTCGTGATTCCCGTTGATGGCAACGGCGGCCACTTTCGCTTTCGAAGTCAACTTCCGAAACAGGCTGTCATAGCCCCATTCATCCAGCTGTTCCATCGAGACATCCGCAAGGTCTCCACCGAACAGCAGATAATCCGGCGCAATAGAATCCACATCGGCAATCATCCGCTCCAACTTGGCGCGCCTGAAAAGCGGGTCCACATGGACATCGCTGAAAAACACCGCCGTGAAGCTGGACTTGCCCGAATTCACCGTCGTTTCTAAAAGCCTGTAGTTGCCATTATGGGGAACGCCATAGGCAAACAATCCTAGGGTTAGCGCAATTGTCGCCGCTAGCAAAATGCGGCTTGCAAGCATCAGCGTTTTCGGTGGCAAAGCCCTGCGCACCACAAGGCGACGCACCCCACGGAACAAGTCCCACGGGATGTAGAAAAGGAGCGCCTGGCAAAGCCACACCGAAGTAAAGGCCACCACAATGCAGCCCACCAAAGTATGGCGGAAGAACATTCCTAAAAATATGGCGACCAAAATCCCAAGGGCAATCAATTTGCCCTTCTTGCCAGGAGCCACAGGGCTCACATTGGCGTAAATCAGGACCAGGCCTGCAACCAGAATGAACAGAAAGATGAACATGGATTACCCTAATACAGCCAATACATCTTCGACTATCTGGCCCGGCGTAAGGCGGTTCCTTACCATCAATTCATCGTAGGGGACCTTGTCGTAGAATTCCTTCTTAAGGCCCTTTACCAGAACCTTCATGTCGGTGTTGCCGTAGAAGCGGGCAATCTTTTCGCCAAAACCGCCATCCACCACGCCGTTTTCCAGCGTCACCACCACCTGATGATCCTTGCGCAGCTCCGAAAGCATCTCGCCGTCAACGCCTGTTGCAAAACGCGGGTTGATAACTGTGGCTTCGATTCCCGATTTTGCAAGTTCAGCAGCGGTTTCTTCAGCAAGGGCATAGTAGCTGCCGAGTCCGATTAAGGCAACCCTGCGCCCACGCTTGTCAATCTTGAATGTATTCAGATTTGAGTAATCCGTGTCAAATTTTGCGCTGCGGTGTGCAACCCCGTTCGGGATGCGGATGGCCATGGGGTGTGCTGTCTGTTCGATGGCATAATCCATCATAGCGATGGCCTCTTCCACGCAGGTGGGGCAAAGGTATACCAGGTTCGGGATGTTGCTCATCATGGGGATATCGAAAATGCACAGGTGCGTGGTGTCGTTCATGCCGTCGGCACCGGACATGGTAATCAAAAGCGTAGCCGGATTGTTGTTGGCGCAAAGGTCCTGGGAAAGCTGGTCATAGGTGCGTTGGATAAATGTACCGTGGGTGCTGTAGATGGGCTTGGCTCCGCCCTTGGCTAAGCCAGATGCCAAAGCCACCGCATGCTCTTCGGCAATGCCCACATCAATGAACTGCTTACCCGCTTCTTTACGGCGGTCGGCAAAGAACCCGATGCCTGCGGGTACCGCGGAATGGATCACCACAACCTTTGGGTCGGCCTTGATTTTTTTCATCAGGTATTCACCAAGAATGCCCCCGTAAGATTCGCCATTACCCCAGTTCACCACACCGGTGGGAATATCGAAGGGTACAGCCCAATGGAAACCCTCCTTGGAGTTTTCGGCAAAGCTGTAGCCCTTGCCTTTGAGAGTGTGGATATGCACCACCACAGGCTTTGTAGAATCCTTCACCTGCTTGAATGCTGCAATGAGCGATTCAATGTCGTTGCCCTGTTCCACATACAGATAGTCAAAACCAAGACTCTTGAAATAATTATTCTCGCTCTTGCCTTGGCCGGCACGGAGCTCTGCAAGACTCCCGTAAAGTCCGCCGTGGTTTTCGGCGATAGACATTTCGTTGTCATTCACCACCACAATAAAGTTCGTGGCGTATTCGCCAGCATTATCGAGACCTTCGAATGCTTCGCCACCGCTAAGCGAACCGTCGCCAATCACAGCGATTACATTGCCCAATTCGCCCTTGATGTCGCGAGCGGTGGCAAGCCCCAGTGCAAGACTTACCGATGTAGAAGTATGTCCCACCATAAATTGGTCATGTTCACTTTCGCAAGGTTCGGTGTAACCCGTAACGCTCCAGTACTTGTCTGGATTGACAAACGCCTCGGCGCGGCCGGTCAAAATCTTGTGGGTGTAACTCTGGTGGCTGACATCGTAGACAATCTTGTCCTTTGGAGAATCAAAAACATAATGCAGGGCTATCGTCCCTTCCACAAACCCCAAGTTTGGAGCCAAGTGCCCGCCACATTTGGAAATCTTGTTAATTAGAGCCGTACGGATTTCGCTGGCCAGCGTAGCAAGGGACGCCATGTCCATCTTTTTCACATCTGCGGGGGACTTGATTTTTTCTATCAGCATAAATTACCGTCTTTGGGGTTAGGGATTTTGTACAAAATACAAAAAATCCCTCGGCGTTGACCGGGGGATTTTGATATTCGCTATACTCGCGATTAGTACCTGTAGTGATCGGCCTTGTACGGGCCTTCCACAGGCACGCCGATGTAGTCGGCCTGGGCCTTGGTAAGCGTGGTCAGGTGAACGCCGAGCTTTTCAAGGTGTAGGCGAGCGACCTTTTCGTCGAGAATCTTCGGCAGGGTGTACACAACACCGCTTTCGTACTTGATGCCTGCGACGGTCTGCTTGCCCTGGGCGTTGAGCCAGAGGTCGATCTGGGCGATGGTCTGGTTCGTGAAGCTTGCACTCATCACGAAGCTCGGGTGACCGGTAGCGCAGCCGAGGTTCAGCAGGCGGCCTTCGGCGAGCACGAGGATGCTGTGGCCGTCGGGGAAAATCCATTCGTCGTACTGCGGCTTGATTTCGTTACGCTTGATGCCCGGAATCTTCTTGAGGCCGGCCATGTCGATTTCGTTGTCGAAGTGGCCGATGTTACCGACGATGGCGCGGTGCTTCATCTTGCTCATCTGCGCGGCGCTGATGATGCCGGTGTTGCCGGTGGTGGTCACGAAGATGTCGGCGTAGCCAACGACTTCGTCGAGGGTCTTGACTTCGTAGCCTTCCATCACGGCCTGGAGTGCGCAAATCGGGTCGATTTCGGTGATGATCACGCGGGCGCCCTGGCCGCGGAGGGACTGGGCGCAGCCCTTACCCACGTCGCCGTAGCCGCAGACGACTGCGATCTTGCCGGCCATCATCACGTCGGTGGCGCGGTTGATGCCGTCGATGAGGGAGTGGCGGCAGC
>CAMKNA010000038.1 GCA_946414075.1 uncultured Fibrobacter sp. | reverse complement strand
GTTCCGGAGCCACGCGCAGGTAGAGCGTCATGTCGCAAGCGTTGTGGTGCGTGGTAAACGGACGGGCGTTTGCACCGCCGTAAATCGGCTGGAGCGTCGGAGTTTCGACTTCGATGAATCCCTTTTCGATCAGGTATTCGCGGATAGCCTGCATAATCTTGGAACGCTTGATGAAGACTTCCTTCACGTCGTCGTTCAGGGCCATGTCGATGTAGCGCTGGCGGTAACGGGTATCCACGTCGGCAAATTCGTTGAACACGACCTTGTTGCCGTTTTCGTCGACCTTTTCCTTAGCCACCGGAAGCGGACGCACGGCCTTCGAAAGCATGGTCACCTTCTTCACATGCACGGAGTATTCGCCCGTCTGGGTTTCAAACATGGAACCGTTCACGCCGATAAAGTCGCCCAGGTCGGTCATCTTCACGATTTCGTAGTTTTCTTCGCCCACTTCGTCACGGGCCACCACCACCTGCAAGCGGCCATAACGGTCCTTCAGGTGCATGAAGCACATTTTGCCCTTGCGGTTGAAGCGGACCACACGGCCAGCGAAAGCGATTTCTTCGCCAGAAGCCATCAGGGCAGCCTTATTTTCTTTCAAAACCTTGGAATCATGCGTACGGTTGAACTTGTGCGGATAGGCTTCCACACCCATTTCCTTGAACTTTTCGAGCTTAGCGAGGCGCGCTTGCACCTGGTCATTCATATCTTGCATTGCCATAGTAGGATCCTTTAAAATTTACGGCGAAAATTTAGAAATATTTTATTCAGATATCTTGAAACAATGGGCTTCATGGGTGCCCACCTTGACGCAGGGCGGAACTTCTGTCGACAGGCAAGGCTTGTCGCACAATTCGCAGCGGTCTGCAAAGCGACAACCCTGTACAAAATCCCTGGCATGGGGTACCTGGCCTGGAATGGAACGCAGGGTTCCCAGGTCTTCGTGGCTTTCGGGAATGGCCGCCAGAAGTCCACGGGTATAGGGGTGCATTGGCGAACCGATAACCTCTTTAGTGGCCCCCATTTCAACAATGCGGCCGGCGTACATCACAGCCATGCGCTCTGCATACTGGGAGACAATTCCCATGTTGTGGGTAATCAAAAGTACCGCCGTGCCTGTTGTGGCAGCCAATTCCTTCAGCACCGCCAGAACCTGGGCCTGAACCGTCACATCCAAGGCCGTAGTAGGTTCGTCGGCGATAATCAGCTTGGGTTTCGGGAGTAGCGCCATCACAATGCAAATACGCTGGAGCATTCCCCCCGAAAGTTCGTGAGGGTATGAATCCAGCACACGGTCAATGTCCTTGAAGCCCGCCTGGGTAAGCAGGTTGCGGATGGCCGCCATCGGGTCGTCGCAATGTCGATTGCAGAACTTGAACACTTCCAGGAGCTGCCTCTTGATGGTCAGCACAGGATTCAAGGCCTGCATGGGCTCCTGGAAAATACAAGCGATTTCGGAGCCGCGAACCTTCTGCATTTCCTTCAGGGAAATCTTCGTCAAATCTACAGGTTCACCACCATCCCGACGCAACAGCACGGAGCCCGCCACCACCTTAGCCGAAGGTGTGGGCAACAGCCGCAGGATTCCCATGGCGGTGACGCTCTTTCCACAACCCGACTCCCCCACCAGAGCAAAGAATTCACCATCGTCGATATGGAAACTGACCCGGTCCGTTACCTGTACTGGTTTCGCCGCCAACTCACCATTTTTGTGATGACCGAATGCGACAGATAAATCTTTTACTTCAAGCACCCGCTCATTCATACCGGTCTCCCGACTTCGGATCCATGGCGTCTCGAACACCCTCCCCTACGAATGTGGTGAGCAACAGCGTAATGAAAAGCGCTGCGACTGTGCTTACAGATATCCACGGCGCATAAAGGTTGTTCAGCCCCTGGCTCATGAGTTCGCCCCAGCTGGGCGTAGGCGGTTGCAGCCCAAAGCCTAAAAAATCAAGGGATGTCAGGCTCCCGATACCGCCAATCAAGGTAAAGGGGAAAAGCGTCACCACAGGGGTCAATGCGTTTGGCAAGATTTCCTTAAAAAAAATATGCCTGTGCCCAAGGCCCAACACCTTTGCCGACTGCACATAGGTCATGTTGCGGAGCTTCAGGAATTCCCCGCGCATGTAATAGCTTAATGAAATCCAGTTAAAGGCCGCCATAATCACAATCAGCAACCAGAAACTGCGGCCATAAATGCTGCCGATCAAAATCACGATGTAGAGCATGGGGAGCGAAGACCAGATTTCGATCATGCGCTGCATTCCCGTATCCCAGAACTTGCCCAGATACCCCTGAATCCCACCAATGACGATGCCTAGGAAAGTCCCCAAAATGGTGAGAAACAAACTGAACGAAATACAAATGCGGAACCCGTGAATCAGACGGGCAAGTACATCGCGACCATTGCTGTCGGTACCAAGCCAATGGCGGGAACTGGGGGCAAATGGCGGAGCGCCTTCTTCAGTCAAGTCCGCCTTCAGGGGATCATGGGCAATGGGCGGCATCAAGGCCCACATCTCAGGGCAACCTCCCGCACGGGTGTAGCCATCTGCGGCCTCTTCTTCGCATTCCCGAACATCGGCAAAAAGCTTGCCGTAGTCGGCTTCCGTCTGGTAATCTCCGCCGAAGTCCTGCTCGCTGTAACGCACAAAAGCCGGGAAATAGCTCTTGCCGTTATACTTCAGATATAGAGGCTCGTCATTTACCGTCCAGGGGCTGGTCAGCGATAACAGATAGGCCACCACCAGCACCACCAAGGACACAAAAGCGCGCTTGTTCCTGTAAAAACGGAGCAGGCGGTTCTTGGTCTCTGTGGTAATACGGATGTGCATTTTATACTAATATAACTTAATAGGGAATGAAATGCCGATGCCCGTCTTCACGGGCATGACTAAAAGGCAGAAATGCCAATGCTCCCCGGAACTAGTCCGGGGCAGGCTTTTCAAGACGGGCATGACAAATCAGGTTCGTCCGGCAAATTCGAAGCCGGCGTTCTCAATAGCCATTTTCAGGGCCGATTCGTCCACATCATCCTCGTCGTGCCACTTTACGCGAAGCTCCTTGCTAGCCACATCGGCCTCGGCAGACACCACGCCTTCCAGCATCCTGACTGCCTTCTCCACGCAGGCCTTGCAGTGGCTGCAGGTCATGCCGTTAATACGGTAGACCTCGACACAATGTTCGTGTGAATGCTCATGTTCATGTTCGCAATCGCAGTGTTCATGCTCGCCACAGCCGCATTCATGCTCACATTCACAGCAACCGCCGTGACAACCGCAACCCTTGTGGGCAAACTTCGCATAGATCATGAGCAGTGCAAGCACCCCCGCACAGACATAGTCGAACACCCCTACCGCCCCATGCTCATGACACTCCGCAGAAGCGTGGGGCAACATAGACGAGAGGAAACTATCCATAAAGAACGTGTCCACGATAAAGCCAAAGAACATGGCCCCAAAGGCGATGGACACCAAGTAAGCCACAAGGGTTCTCTTGCCAAAAGCCTTCCCTACCACCAGCATGCTCGCAATACTCGTGGCAGGCCCAGCCATCAAAAGCACCAGGGCCGCCCCAGGCGTAATGCCCTTCTCCACAAGGGCCAAGGCCAGCGGAATGGACCCCGTGGCGCAGGTGTACATGGGCATGGCAAGCACCAGCACCACCACCATACAAAGTAACGGATACTCATGTAGGAACAAGAAGAAGTCATCGGGCACAAAGGCCGCAATCAGGGCCCCAAGCAACAGGCCGATAACCAGCCACTTGCTCACATCCCCAATCATGTTCACAAAGCCATATTCGGCAGTGGCCCGCACCTTCTCTATAAAACTTCTCTTCACTGGCTCGGAATCTGCAGAAAGCTCGCATTCACAATGTCCGCACTCACAGCATCCGTCGTGATGGTCATGCTCATGGCTATGTTCGTGTTCGTGGTGAAGCTGGCGTGCTTCTCCTACGACTTTAACCCCGGTATCGCTCTCGCCTTTAGTCAGCAGGTTGGTAAACACCCCACCAAGCATAGCCGTCACAAAGGCCGCCACCGGACGCAGCACCGCAAAAGGTCCGCCCAAAAGAGAATAAGTAGCCAGAATAGAATCCACACCTGTAGCCGGCGTCGAAATCAGAAAGCTCACACTGGCACCCTTGCTGGCCCCCTCGCGCCTGAGGGCGATGGAGGTGGGAATCACACCACAGCTGCAGATGGGCAGAGGAACGCCGAACAGGGCCGACCACAGCACCGACTTAAAGTTCGGCTTGGAAATCTTGGGTACATACAGGTGGTTCGGCACCCACACATGCAGGATTCCCGCCAGCAAGAACCCAAGCATAAGGAACGGTGCCATCTCAGAGAACAGCGTTACGAACTGCCAAAAGAACCTTTCCAGAATATCAAGAAACACGGACATCTCAGGCTCCCTTCTTATGCAATATGTGTGCCAATCCCGTCTTGAAAATCATGCCGATATGCTCGTCGTCCAGACTATAAAAGATGGTACGACCCGCCCGCCGCGGTTTCACCAACCCTGCCGTACGCAGGATTCTCAGCTGGTGGCTCACCGCAGACTGCCCAAGCTGCAACTTTTCGGCAATCTCGTTCACCGAGATCTCCCCCGACATGAGTATCTCGATAATACGGATTCGGGTGGTGTCCCCGAAAAACTTGAAAAACTCGGACAGCTCGAAAAGAGTGTCCAGTGAAAGCTGTTTGTTAATATATGAACAATCATTCATATTTTCATATATAGAAATGTCATTTCAAACTGTCAAGGGGGGGGGACCGTATTGTGACCACTATCACATTTTGGACAGGCAATATGGACAATTTATCCATGCAAATCCCTGTTTTTCATCGATTTAGGGCATTTAATAAAGGTATTTTTGTGCAAAATGATTGAATTTTCTGACACACAGGACTACCGGGACTTCCTGAAGGAGTACTACGACCGCAGGAAGGCGGAGATGCCTCTGTATAGTTACCGCATGATGGGCGACAAGCTGGGACTGGATTCCAGCTACCTTTATCGCGTGCTTCAGAAAAAGCAGCACCTCCCCGCCCATGCACTCCCAGCCGCCAAGGATATCCTGGCCCTTTCAGGCCGGCAGGCGGAATATTTTGAATTACTCTATTCTGCAGCAGTTACCAAGGACAAGGGCAAACGGGAAGAACTGATGGCCAAGGCCCTCTCTCTCCGCGATGTCCACCTGCACAGCCTACAGCAGGCCGAGCTAAAGCTCCTGGAAAACTGGTGGATTCCAGCCGTCCGAGCCTACCTGGAACTAAACGGCGGCGTGGTAAACCTGAAGCAGATAGCGAACGACATCTGCCCTCCAATCACGGAGGCCCAGGCCAAGGAAGCCATCGACACCCTGCTAGAGGTCGGTCTCATCAAGAAGATGGCTTCCGGCAAGCTGGCACTGACCGACGCCCACCTTACCGTGGGTGGTCCTGAAAAAGCCAAGGCCGTCCGCCAGTTCCAGCGTCAAATCCTGGGACTCGCCTCGGACTCCCTGGAAAACACCCCCGTAGAGGAACGAAACATCTCAACCCTGACCCTATCCGTCGACCAGCCCTGCTTCGACGACCTGGGAGACATGCTCAAGGAATTCCGCCGTCTGGTCCAAAAAAGGGTGGACGGGGTCAAAAATCCTGACAGGGTAATGCAACTTTCCATGGCATTTTTCCCTGTAGCCCACAAAAACAAATAAAAAATATATATTAAGGGTTACAGGACGAAGATGATTTGGTCAAGATTCATAGGACTTTCGGCACTGGCTCTGCTAGCAGCGTGTTCAAACGACGATAAAAGTGTCGCCGCCGGGTCCCTTGAAACCGAAAATTCTATCGCCATCCGAGTCACCAACGCCGACGGAACCGTTGCCGCAAAGGCCAATGTAATCATCCACGAAGCAGACTACCTGTCCGAAATCCACAAGGCATCCACGGTTCAATCCGAAGGCTCTCCCTCCGGTGATGTAATCGTTTCCGTGGATATCGCCACCAACTACACCAAGACGCCCGTAACCGATACAAATGGCATCTTGTACCTGGATTTCCCGCCCACCGGCCAGTACATGGTCGAGGTCATCAGCGCTAAGGACACGGATCAGAAGGGAGCCAACGCCTTTGAAGTACCGGCCGAAGTCCCCGATTCCACAATGATCGTCCCCGTACAGCTCGGCAATTCCATATCCGTAAGTGGAAATGTCCAAACGGACAAGGAAAACACCTGGGTCATGATTCGCGGCATGCAGTACGCCGCCAAGGTGAATCCCGACGGCAGCTTCTCCTTCCCCAGCATTCCCGCCAGCGATTTCGAAATTGTCCTGGTATACCCCACTGAAAACGCCAAGGGAACCCTGGAAAATGTGATCATCGGGTCGACAACTTTACATACAGGACATGACCAAAAGGCAATGACCCTGGTAGATACCACCATGACATCTTCCGGTAAAGAGGTCCCGCCTGATACGGCTACCACTCCCAAGGATACCGCCACGGTCGATACGGTCAAGAAGGACACGGTCCCCGAAGACACCCTGGTTCACTTTATGTTCGAAGATTTCGAAGATGCTCTTGACGACGAGGGAAGTATCAAGAAGTGGTATACATCCCACTCCGACGACGCAACCGCCGAACTTGAGATTGTAAACACGGACAGCGACCGCAAGGGTTTTGTGGCACATTTCCAGTGTACAAACGACTCCAATTATAACTGGGCTTTGATGGGTCAATACCTGGAAGGTGGTCCAATCGACATGAGCGCGATCGACTCCGTCGTATTCTGGGCCCGCGGGACCGTCAAGAACTACATTTCCTTCTCCTTCGACATAATCCAGAGAGACGAAGAGGCCAACACCACCACCAGCGCCAAGTCCTGGACCCACATAGTGCTGTCCGAGAAATGGACCCGCTACTCCTTCACCCCGGCAGACATGATCGATGCCGAGAACAACAGCGGCGGCAATGTGGGTTGGGATGCCGTCAAGGATGGCGTCACCAATATCTCCATCTTCGGCGGAGCCGGTGGCGAATTCTGGATTGACGATATCGAAATATTTGGTTTAGATAAGTTTACACCCAAGAGTGAATAGGCGTTTTTAGCGCCCTTCCCCATTGACAAATTGTCCACAGAAAGAACGGGTCCAAATCCCGTTCTTTTGCTTTACTAGTCTAAATTTTTGACATAGATAAGTAAAATGGGAGAATCTATGAAAAACAGGATGGTTAAGGGGATAAAGAAAACGCTCATTGCAGTAGCCGGCCTTACGACATTTGGCCTTGCCGACAACCCCATTTCTAGCTACCACTACTTGGCTGATCCGTCAGCCGCAGCCGACAGCAACTATTTCTACATCCTCACCGACTCGGATGATCCAGCGACATCCGACCCTGCTAAAAAAGATCCAACTAATGGTCAATGGCCATATACCATCAAGGCTCTTTATGCCTTTAGAAGCAGCGACATGAAAAACTGGACCGACTACGGTATTGTATACGAAGCTGGTCGCGAAGACGAACATGTCGGAGACATTTGGGCATCAGGAATAGCAGTGGATAAAAACGGAAAATTCCACATCGTTTTCCCCGACGGCGGTGGTGGCGGAATCGGACTTATTGAATCAGAAGAGATTGGAGGACCCTATCGCAATCCTGTCGCAGGCGGAAAAAAGTTGATCGGCTGGGGGGATGCCGCCATTACGAACTGTGACGGAATCGGCTGGTGCTTTGACCCCGCCATATTCATTGACGATGATGGCAAAGCCTACTTTACTGTTGGCGGTGGATCTAGCGATTCTCATCCACACAACAATAACTTTATTCTTTACCAGTTCAATGGCTCCATCAATAACTTTGATCTGTCATCCAAAACCAACCTGAGTTTCTCTCCGAATGACGGAACAAATTCTATGGAAGCCTCCTACATCCATAAGAATGGCAACACATATTACCTTTCGTACAGTACGACCAATTTAAAAATCGCCTACGCAACATCAACTAATGTAAAGGGTCCCTATACCTATAAGGGTATCTTCATGGAAAACCCCAACATTAATGGGCAAAACATTAATGCAAACAACAACAACCATCACGGCATAGCCAAATTTAAGGGTAGGTGGTATGTAGCATACCATGACCGCCGCCTGGTGCAGGCTTCGGAACATCCGAGTTCATTGGGATATGTAAATCCAGAACCGGCAAACCATAGAAGCGTAAGCATTGACGAAATGTTCTACAATGCCGACGGATCCTTACAAAAACTGACATACACCAATGAAGGTCCTGAACAAATCGAAAATTTCAATCCATACAAAAAATACCCTGCACTAACAAGTTCTAAGCAACGCAATGTACGCAGCTACACTGACTGGAACAAAAATGACTGGAATAATGGAATTGCCGCAAAACATGTTTTGACACCTCTTGCTTCCAAGGAATCCTGGATTCGAGTAAGCGGCGTAGATTTCGGCACAGAAGGCGCCAAGAGCTTTAGCGTCGTAGCGGCAAGCATCGAAAACGGCAATAAAATTGAAATCCACAAGGGAAGCGCCTCCGGTACCCTTGCAGGCACATGCAACCTGCAAAAGACAAGTGGATGGAACGACTATGCAGAAAACTCATGCGACATGACGGGTCTTACTGGCCTGGTTGACCAGTTGTTCATCGTATTCAAGGGGTCTAGGGACTCCACCATGGGTATTCTGGAATGGAGCTTTACTTGCAGCGGAAGCAACTGCAAGGTAAGCGAGCCCCAGAAGCAGACCCCGTTTGGTGGTGTTGCCGCAAATATTCCTGGTATAATTGAAGCGGAAAATTTCGACATTCCTGGTTCTGGCTATGCAAATAAGTCCTACAACGAAGGGGATTCCGAAGACCAAGGCGCCCAAAGCAATGGCGGCACCAGTTACCGCGAAGGCACCGGCGTGGACATCTACAAAAAGGCTACCGGCTATATCGTGGGTTACAATCAGGAAAACGACTGGCTGGAATACACCGTCAATGTAGCTGAAGCAGGCAACTACACCGTATTCGCCACCGTGGCCACCGACAACGAGACCTCGGGCTTCACACTTTCCCTGGATGGCGAACCCTTGGCAAGTTTTGAGCCGCTATCCAGTTTTGACATAAAGGGAACGAGTTTTGACGCATTTGACACCGTTCAGGCCAATGTGAACATCCCCTCCGCAGGCACCCATATTTTGCGGATGACCGTAACCGGGGCCTGGTTCGATGTAGACTTTTTCGCCTTTGCAAAGGGAAACGACGCCAAAATCGAAGATGTCCCTGCCGCATTGCCCCAAATGGCACGGTTCAATGCAAGCTCCACCATCACCTACAATGTGTTTGACCTGCGTGGTGGCAAGGTGGCTAGCTTTACCGTCAAAAACAGTGACAATGTGGACATAAAGACCACTGTCACGAATCTGGTAAAGCGTTCCGGATTCTACCTGTTAAAGCCCAGCCACGGCGGATCAGTAAAACGAATCGCTATAACAAAATAGCGATTTGTAAAAACATGAGATAGGACTGGGTATGGGGAACAAGATTTGCAAAGGCGGATTAATCGCGCTAGGTTGCCTTTGGGGTTTGACCGGTGTAGCCTTCGCCTCTACAGTTAATGTAGACCTGGACGAAGAACACCAGGTTATCCGCGGATTCGGCGCCATGGTGCATACCGCCTGGCAAGGCTATGGCCTTACAGAAACCGACGCACAACTGGCCTTTGGAACAGGCGATGGAGAGATTGGGCTGAATACACTCCGTATTCCCGTTGGAGAAAACTCCAATGGGTTCGATGCCGATGTGCAGGCTGCCCAAAACGCAAAAAAAGTTGCAGGCAAAGATTTCATTCTTTTTGCCACGCCATGGACATCGCCCTACGCAAGCGGCGGGGCTAGTGTCAGTTCATCAAACTACCAGAACTATACAGATCATCTGAATAGTTTTGCAGGGCATATGAAAGAAAGGGGGGTTCCCCTGTATGCCATCAGTATTCAAAACGAGCCCGATTATTGCCATAAATGGGCATGCATGTCGCCCAACGAAATATATAACTACACCAAGAACTACGCCGACCAGCTCCGCAAACACGGGACCAAAGTCATTTCAGCGGAATCATTCGCCTACCAAAGAGACCAATACGACAAAGTACTAAACGACACATCGGCACTCAAGAACTGGGACATACTCGGAGCCCATTTCTATGCAAGCAGCGCAAACAGTCCTGACAGTTGGTTTCAGTACAGTCTCGCCGACAAAAACAATGTAGAACGCTGGATGACAGAACACTATACCGAAAGCCAAGGCAGCGGAAACTACTGGCGTACCTACATGAAAACCGGCGACCAAGCCAACGAAAACAAATGGGACACTGTAAAGGCAATGGATGTAGGCTACGAAATACACCGTGCTCTGGCTGTAGGCAACTTTAGCCAATACACATGGTGGTATCTCAAGCGTTGCTACGGGTTTATTATGGATAAAGACTATGGCAACAATTTGCAGATTCCCCAAAACGAAATCGGGAAAGTATCCAAGCGTGGCTATGTGGCTTCCCAATATGCTCGATTCATTCGTCCGGGAGCAATACGCATCGGGGCCACCATAAACCCTGAACCCGAAGTATATGCCAGCGCCTACAAAAGCGCCGGCGAGGATACCGTGATTGTGGTACTTGTAAACCGCGACTACAAGAATTCAAAGACCGTAACCATCAATGTCCTCGGTGCAAAGATTAAGACATTCCACATGTACACCACCAGCGAAGCCAAGAATGCCCAGTACGAAGGCGAAGTCAAAGTAAAGGACGGTTCCGTAACCATCACCATGGATGCGGGCAACACAAGCAACAAGGACTGTATCGTGACCCTGGTGGGTAAAATTGCCGAACAGGTTGTTATTCCTCGCAAGCCTTATGGTGGCGAGATTGTGGTACTCCCCGGCAGGATCGAAGTAGAAGACTACGACATTCCCGGTTCCGGCAAAGGAAACAAGACCTATAGCGACAATGAAGCAGAAAACAAAGGCAAGGCCTACCGTGAAGATGGAGTAGACATTGTTCAAATTGACGGAAATGATGAGACCAAGGGTTATGCCATCGGCTACACCAACGCAGGCGAATGGCTAGAATATACCATAAAAGTTGAAAACAAGGGCGAATACCCCTTCAGCGCCAGAGTGGCATCCGGTTCCACCTCGTCCAGCTTTAAGCTGCTTGTAGACGGAGAGAGCATAACGGACGAGATTTCTGTTCCCCAAACAGCCGACAATGACTGGAGCGTCTATAAGGTCATTGAGGCGGGTTCCACAACGTTAACCGCGGGGGAACACACCGTTAGGCTGGTAATTACCGGAAGTTATGTCAATATCGACTGGTTTGCCTTTGGGGACCCTACCCTGCAAAATAAGGTTCCATGGGACGGCACCGAAAAGATTCTCGTTTCCAACCGCTACAGTTTAAAGAACGGAATCGACAGTTACGCCATCTATGATATCCGCGGAGCCTTCATGGGCAAAGTGCAGGCGGCAAACCTGCAGGAACTTCGACTTAACGCATCTAATTGCGTAAAGCGCGGCGGAGCCTACCTGGCCAAGTCCTCTACGGGAGCAACCCTGCGCATCCAGGTCGTAAAATAAGAAAAAAGGTATGTGAGATGGTCGTCAAAAAATGTTCATGGTTTTTGACAATCGCCATGTGGGTGATGGGTGGAATTTTATTGTTTTTCTCCCCTACCCTTGCAGCACCCAACCCCAATTTCCATATCTACATTGCCTACGGGCAAAGCAATATGGCCGGAAACGGTGATATTCGCTCTGACATTGATCAGGTCGCGAAGTCAAATTTCATAATGCTCGCCTCCCATACGGCAAACGCAAGCTCGCGTAGCGGCAACACCAGCCAATCAATTGAGATGGGCAAATGGTACCCCGCAATTCCCCCAATGTTCCATAGTTTCGAGAACCTCTCCCCTGCAGACTACTTCGGCCGTGCCATGGTAGACTCCCTACCTGGCGTTACCGTGGGTATTATCCCTGTGGCAATCGGCGCGGTGAGTATCAGAGCGTTTGACAAAGACCAATATCAGGCCTATTTCGATGGAGACGGCAGTAGCATCAAGGGCTGGGGATGGATTAATGAATACGACGGAAATCCTCCAGGACGCATTTTGGAATTAGCCAAAAAAGCTATGAAAGTAGGAGTAATCAAGGGCTTTATTTTCCACCAGGGCGAAAGTGATGATACCGATGACAATTGGCGTAACACCGTTTACAAGACCTACAAGGACATTGTAGATGCCCTTGGCCTTGACGAAAACGAGGTTCCTTTTGTAGCTGGCGAATTGATGAATGACCCCGATAACTCCGGTAGGGGCAGCTGTTGCGCTAGCAAAAATTACGGCATCGCCCAGTTGAGCAGCAAGTTCAAGAAATTCGGGCTAGCCTCTTCTAAAGACTTGAAAGGTAATGGCCATGACTCCTACCACTTTAACCGCGATGGCGTCATTAAACTGGGCCAACGCTATTGCTCTGAAATGCTTAAACTGATTGACAAGACCATTGACCCCAATGCCCCGGCGGTCAATGTGGTTGACCCAAACCAGTCTACCGTCCCCGATGATACGCCCGAAGAATTTGGTCCCTATGGCAAGGATCCTATAGCCATCCCGGGCCTAGTCCAAGCCGAAAACTACAACAAGGGTGGAGCCGATAAGGCCTATTACGATATGGACGAGAGTAACAGAGGTGAAAAATTCCGCAAAGACGGTGTGGACATTTACCAACCCAACATGGGACTCTCGGTGGGCTACTGTCAAAAGGGCGAATGGCTCAAGTACACCGTAAATGTGGCTGCCACAGGCGAATACGAAATCTCGGCCAGTGTGGCTGGCGATAACGGGACCGGCAGTTTTATGCTCTACATGGACGACGAGCAGATCGGTAAAGAAATGGTCAACGAAAAAAAAGGATTTGACACCTACACTGTCGTGAGCGGCGGCAAGGCCGTCTTGAAGGCAGGTGAACACATATTGAAGCTGGAAATAACCAATGACTGGATAGATATCGACTACATTGAGTTCAAGGCCAACTTCGATATTAGCGCCGCCACTATTAGATCCCCGCTAAAACTGGCGAACAACACCGAAGCCACCTACAACCTTTTTGACCTGCAGGGCAAAAACATTGCCCAGTTCAATGCCAACAGCATGGACTCCGCAGTCCGCAGGGTCCAAGATGGCATGAGTAATCTCCGCCAGGGCGTTTACCTGCTACGCAGCAAAGGACCCACCGGAATCCAGCAAAAGATTATATACAAGAAATAGCGCAAGCCTTTAACAAGGAACAGCCAAATAGAACGCCCTTGACTTTTGTCAAGTGCGTTTATCGTATTATGTCAGAGATTTTACTGGAGTTTAAACTGTTTCAAGAAGTTCCAGCCCTTCGTGGCATCGCCCTCGGAATGTCCACCATCTTTGATGGTGCACAAACCAACTTTGGCGCCTCCCCTACAATTTTCATAGAATTCGCAGCCGTCCCCATTATCCACCGGGCTCCCGGTACAGCCGTCCATCTCGGCCCACTTGCTAAGGTTACCCTTCGCTCCTAGCCAGGTAATGGGCTTGCCGCTATCCCAAGATGGTTGACCCGAATATTGATAGGGAACCGTGCCATCATTTGTCCCTCGGAAATTGAGAATTGGGAACGGACGGACGGGATTGCACAAGCCTTTACTGGTGACTTTCTCGTCTAAATCGAAGGCGGACGGAGCCGCTGCGGCAAACACATCGGCCATGTAGCAGCCTACATAATTGGACATTCCCCCTCCCATGGAGAAACCGGCCGCATAGATGCGCGTAGGATCCACGCAGGCTTTTTCCGTTATTTCCTTGATAAAATGCCTGGAGAAGGTGATATCATCGGCATCGGTGCAGCAAAAACCCACATTCCATGCCGGTCCTAAATTCGGGCTGTTTTCCCCCTGAGGGAAGACATTGATAGCGCCATCGCCAAGGGCCTTCTGGGCAATTTGGGACATTCCCTGCCAGCCATCAGCGCTACCACCGATATAATGATAGTTCACAAGCATCGGTACAGGCTTGTTTCCCACATACCCATTCGGGAACTTCACAATGACCTTGCGCCCATCAACATAGAGAGTCGTGCTGCTCTTGAGCGTCTTGCCTGAACAATCTGTAGGAACATCCGGTACCGTATAAGATGAAGTGCCGCTGCTGGAAGGAATATTGAAAACCTGGGAGCTACTGGAATTGTCCGGATTATTGGAGACTTCGTTCATGACAATCTCCACACCGGTCTCATCTTCCTGGGTCATACGGTGGATTGCCACCGCATAGCCTTCCTTCGTAAAACGGAATGTCGGAAGGGGGTCCCCTTCCTTGCGCAGGGCGGCACCGTCCATAAGCATGTAGGAGCTGTTCACCCCGTCCGCATTGATGCGGACAAATTTTGCCCCACAAGCCGAGTACTTGGACAGGTCAAAAGACACAAACCCAAAAATGTGCTGGAATGTACGCTGGTAAAGGACCTTGCCCAGGGCATCCATCATGGACACTTTCAAGATCTTGGCATTCACATTTTCAAGGCTCAAAATGTCATTGCGGAATGTCACCGACATGGCAGAATAGGCCTGCCCATGTATAGCCGTAGTGTTTTCGTCAAAACTAAAGGCGCCAGAATCGTCCGTCATCCAGGTCTTTCCGGAACTGTCGTATGTCCCGATTGTCACACCGCCAAGCGGTGTACCCTTGCTAGACTTTACATGTCCAGAAATGCTCCACCCGAAAGAGGGGGCGCTTAAAGAAAGGCCGAGCACAGCAACACTCCAGGCAATGCTCCACCGGCTGAAATTCAGCATAGAGGCTCCTTTTTTGCAATTTTGAGCACCCGAAGCCCCATAACCCTGCGGCGAAATATAGGTAATAAGGGTTTCCAGACGGTGTAAAACTTTGTTCACATTGTTCAAAATCGCCCATTTTTATGTGTTTTTGGCCATTTTTCAGCATTATGGATAATTTGTCAATGGAATATTCCAAAGTGGAATGAAATCAGGGTTTTATCTAGATAGATTTAGGAAAAACAGGAAGGAAAAACATGCGCTTTTTAAAATCTCTCTCTTTTTTGGCCCTGGTTGGCCTTGTTTCAACGGCAAACGCCGGCCTTGCCGATGGTGCGGCAAAGTTCGTCGGCAACATCACAACTGGTGGACAAGTCCGTTCCGACTTTGGTACCTACTGGAACCAGATTACTGCCGAAAACGAATGTAAATGGGCATCCATTCAGGGTGGTGGGCGCGGCACATTCAACTGGAGCGGCTGCGACGCCGCCTATAACAAGGCGAAAGAGAATGGTTGGCATTTCAAGTTCCATGCCTTGGTATGGGGTTCTCAATATCCAAACTGGCTCAACGGCCTTGACTCCGCAGCGACATACCAAGCTATTGAAGAGTGGTTTGACGCCGTCGCCGAACGCTACCCCGATCTAGAAATGATTGACGTGGTAAACGAGGCCATTCGTGGGAGCTATAATACACAGGGCGATTACCAGAACCAGTACCATTCCTGTTACACAACAAAACCAGAATATAACAATGAAGGTAAAGTGCAATGTGCCAATTCCACAAACAAAATAATGCAAGCTCTTGGTGGTGACGGTGGCCAATACAACTTTATTACAAAAGCCTTCAAGATGGCTCGCGAACGCTGGAAAAATGCCATTCTAATTTATAATGACTACAACACCATCCAGTGGAGCAGAGAAGACGGTATTAAACTTATCCAGACCATCAAGAATAATGGTGCTCCCGTAGATGCTTACGGTTTACAGGCCCACGACTTGCAAAAAATTGGTGGCGGTGCCAATGGTACTGGTGGTGGCGGCTCCTGCTATGAACTTGAAAACGTAAAAAAAGCTCTTGAACAGATTTGGGATGGTACCAAGCTACCGATATTCATTTCTGAATATGACATTGCTTCGAATGACGACACAGACCAAGAAAATTGCTATAAGCAACAGATTGCATACTTCATGGAAAACGAGCATGTCGCTGGAATTACCATCTGGGGCTATGTTTATGGAAAAACATGGACTTCCGGCGGAAACTCGGGAATTATTAAGGATAACAACGGAACTATTACAGACCGCCCGGCTATGACCTGGCTGAAACAATACCTTTCCACACACACAGGAGTCAATACGACAGGACTTGCCACAGGGATAACTGTAGAGCCCGTGGAGCAGGAACCCTTCAAGGGATCTCCGTTTCAGATTACAGGCACCGGCAGAATCGAGGCCGAAGATTTCGATATTCCTGGCATCGGTGCAGGCAACAACTCCTATAACGATTCAGAATCAGAAAACAAGGGAGAAAGCACCTACCGCAAAGGCACCGGAGTTGACATCAAGGATTTGGCCAATGGCGGTCATGTTATAGGCTGGAACGCTACCGGTGATTGGTTGGAATATACGATTAATGTTGTCGAGGCCGGCGAGTACACCCTGTATGCTGCAGTATCTGGAGAAGGTGGGCGCATGTCGTTCTCACTGGATGGCGGACAAATAGGCGAAATTATCGATGTATCAAAAGATGATACTGTGAATAATGACGAAGAAGAAATTGATGATGATGCTTTATATGGAGACTTCTACAAGGTAAAAACAAATGTTACTCTCCCTGCCGGAAAACACATTCTCCGTATGACTGTCGTTCAGGAATGGTTTGATTTGGACTACTTCAACTTCGTAAAGGGTGCAAATGCACCTGACAATGCCCCCATCGGCAGCGAAGATGTTGAATCCATCGCCGGCAATCTCCGCATGGCCCCCAATACCGCTGGTGAATTTGAAGTCATCGATATCCATGGAGCCCGTCTCGGCCGCGTAAACGCAATGTCCGCATCGCAGGCCATCGAAACCATCAAGGCAAGCAACATGGTTAAGTCTTCCGGAATCTACTTTATCCGCTCCAAGGCTACCGGCAAGATTCAGAGTTTGCGCATCGCAAAATAAGTACACCCAAAACACCCAATACCCCACTCCGGAACGACCGTTCCGGAGTGTTTTTTTATATTTCCCACAAGATGAAGGAACCTGCGGAGCATAAGCAAGAAAAGGAAAAGTGCATCCTCGTAGGGATCGCCACTCCGAAGGTTCGCCCCTGGCTTGCCCAGGAGCAGCTTGCGGAACTGGGCAGGCTTGCCGAGACCGCCGGGGCCATCGTTACAGCCTCATACCTGCAGCGGGTCCAGAACTTTAGCCCCGCCACCCTTATCGGCGAGGGCAAGGTAGAAGAAATCAAGCATGCGTTAACCCAGCTTGACGCCAAGATGGTGGTGTTTGACGACGACCTTTCGGGCTCCCAGGTGCGCAACCTGGAACAGCGCCTGCCAGGAATTAAGGTGCTGGACCGTACGGGCCTGATTCTGGACATTTTTGCGAAGCACGCCATTACCGCCGAAAGCCGCCTGATGGTGGAAGTGGCCCAGCTCCAGTACATGATGCCCCGCCTCACTCGCGCCTGGACCCACCTTTGCCGCCAGCACAATGGGGGCATCGGAACCAAGGGGCCCGGCGAAACCCAGCTGGAAACGGACCGCCGTATGATCCGCAAACGCATCCAGGAACTGAAAAAGAAGCTGGCCAAAATCGAAGACGCCCGGGAAAGCCAGGCCGAAAAGCGAAACGACATCTTCCAGGTGGGAATCGTGGGCTACACCAACGCTGGAAAGTCTACCCTGACAAACCGCCTTACCGGAGCGGATGTATATGTAGAGGACAAGCTTTTCGCCACGCTGGACAGCACCACCCGCAAGCTCTACCTGGACGGCGAGAACATTATCCTTTCGGACACGGTAGGCTTTATCCGCAAGCTCCCCCACAACCTTATCGAGACCTTCAAGAGCACCTTGGGCGTGGCAGCCCATGCGGACTGCATCTTGGAAGTGGTGGACGGTTCCGCTCCCGACTACCGGGAACATCTGGAAGTGACCCATAAGACGCTGGAAGGCATCATCGACGAAAGTACGCCCCGCATTCGGGTCTTCAACAAGGTGGAAATTGCCGACGAGGCTCGCCGAACCGAACTTTTGCAGAACTACCCGGAGGCCATCCAGATCAGCGCCAAGGAAAACATCGGCATGGAACGGCTCCGCAAGGAATTCAGGGACCAGCTGGAACGCTGGAAAGAACGCCGAAATGCCCGAGAGGCCGAAGAAAAGGAACGGGCCGAAGCGGCTTGGCCGGAGAAATAGACAAGAACGTCATCCTGGAGCCGTAAGGCGACGGGATCCATTGTGTGAGGCTGAATGAACAAAGAAGAATTAAAAGAAAAGTACGGCAAGAAGCGTGTACCTCACGAATGGCGTGGGACGGACAGGTTCACCGCCCTCGTAACCACCTTCTTTGGCTCTGGAATGTCGCCCAGGGCTCCCGGAACCATGGGAAGTCTCGCCGCAGCCGTGGTGGCCTACCCTATGGCCCTAGCGGCGAGTCGGAGTTTCGGTATAATAGGGGCCCATATCCTATTCCTGGTGGCCGCCCTCGTGGTATTCTTCGGAGCCATCCCGTTTGTGAACAAGGCCATGCGTGACACGGGTACCGAAGACCCGGGCTGGATCGTGATCGACGAGGTCTGCGGTGTGTTTATGGCGCTGGCCTTTGTGCCGGCAGGGACCATCGTGGCCTACCCCTGGATTTTGGCGATTGCCTTTGGGCTATTCCGCTTTTTCGACATCTTGAAGCCGCTGGGAATTCACCGGTTCGAGAAATTTCCCGGAGCCTGGGGCGTCATGGCAGACGACCTGCTTGGCGGAATCTATGCAGGGATTTTACTTTGGGTGGGCACATGGCTCGTTTCCTCTTATTGCTGATTTTTGCCTTTGTCACTTTTGCTAGTGCAGAGGTTATAAACGCCAGGCCTTCTGTCAACGGCAAGCTCCATGTCCAAGGCACTGACCTTTTCGACGAGCAGGGCAATCAGGTAATTCTGAAGGGGCCAAGTACCCACGGCCTCACCTGGTTTCCGCAGTTCGTGAACAACGGGCTTTTCAAACAGATTAGCCGGGAATGGAATACCAACCTGATACGCCTTGCCATGTATTCCGACGACTACGTGAACGGCGACCGCAAAAAAAATCTAGAGATACTCCGCAAGGGCGTGCAGTACGCCATCGAAAACGACATGTATGTGATGGTGGACTGGCATATCCTAACCGACAACAACCCTAACCAGAACCTGGCCGAAGCCATCAACTTCTTCAACATGATGGCCAGGGAGTACGCCGATGTGCCCAATGTGATTTTTGAAATCTGTAACGAGCCCAACGGAGACTGCACCTGGGAAGACATCAAGGAGTACGCAAACATCATCATCCCCGTCATCCGCAGGCACAAGCCCGACGCCCTGATTCTCATCGGAACGCCCAACTTTGACCGGGACATTCAGGACCCCGCGAAAGACCCGGTGGCATTTGATAACGTAATGTACGCCTTCCACTTCTACGCCACTTCCCACAAGGGTGAATCCCTGTCGTTACTCCGGGAAGTGGTAGGTGGCGGCACCCCCATTTTCATTACCGAAAGCGGTCTCTGTGAAGCCAGCGGCGACGGAAAGATCGACCTGGAGAGCGTCAAGCAATGGTATGCCACGCTGGACTCCCTGCACCTGAGCTACACCATCTGGAGCATGTCCAACAAGGAAGAAGAATCCGCCATGGTCCTCTCCGACTCCCGGGCGGTGGAATACCTTACCGACGAAGACCTGAGCCTTTCGGGACTCTACGCGCGGGCGCTGTTCCAGGGCAGAGACCTGAACGAGATTCCCCTGATTTACAAGCCCGTCTCCAATTTCAAGATTATCGCCCGGACCAAGCCCCACCTGCTTTGGGCCGTCTTTGCCGCGCCCACCTTTGTGCTGCTACTTATCGTTTTAGTACTTCAGAAAACCCGCAAGCGTTTCCGGTCCAAAAAAATCCGCACCTACGACGACCTGTTGAAATTCAGCAAGAGCACGGAAGCCCGCAAGTACAATTCAAAGCCAGGTTGGGTAATTATGGGAGACATGTTTGTGCTCCTGAGTGCCTTCTGCACCCTGATTTACTTGTGCTGGCGTACTACCTGCTCTATTCCCTATGCCTACGGCTGGGCAGCCATCATCGGGAGCTGTGTTTTACTCGGAGTCGAAATTCTGGGCTTTTTTGAGTCGGTTATCCACTATAACGGCATGCTCAAGATTCGGAGGCATCCCCTGCCTAAAATCGCCGACGAGGAATTCCCCCATGTCGATATCTTCGTCTCTACCTACAACGAGCCTCCCGAACTCTTGCGCAAGACCCTTGTGGGCTGCAAATACATGCTCTACCCCGACAAGTCTAAGGTCCACATCTATCTCTGCGATGACCACCGCAGGCCAGAGATGCGCAAGCTAGCCGAGGAACTGGACGTAAATTACTTTGACAGGCCCGACAACAAGGGAGCCAAGGCGGGGAACCTGAACAAGGCCCTGGAACGCACCAGCTCCCCCTACATCGTAACCTTCGACGCCGACATGATTCCAAAGCGGGGATTCCTGCTGAAAACCATCCCCTACTTCGTGGATGCGGAACGCATCAACGAGGAACTGCCCGAATGCCGTCGCAGGCCGCTGGGATTTGTACAGACCCCACAGTGTTTCTACACCCCCGATGTTTTCCAGCACAACCTTTACGCCGAAACGAGGGTTCCTAATGAGCAGGACTTTTTCTACCAGGTTATCGAGGCGGCAAAGACTTCCACCAACAGCGTCATTTACGGCGGTTCCAACACCATTATTTCACGCAAGGCCCTGGAAACCATCGGCGGATTCTATACCAAATCCATTACTGAAGACTTTGCTACCGGCATGCTCATTGAATCGGCAGGCTTTGTAAGTCTGGGGCTTTCGGAACCCCTGGCTTCGGGCACGACGCCAAGTTCCTTCAAGGAGCATGTACAACAACGGACCCGCTGGGGCCGAGGCGTCATCGCTACCGCAAAGCAGCTCAAGTTCATGGGTAGGCCCGGACTCACCTTGGCCCAAAAATTCAGCTACCTGGGTTCCGTACTCTACTGGCTCTCCCCCGTCAAGAACCTGATCTACCTTGTGGCTCCCTTGATGTTCGCCGTATTTTGTGTGCCGATTTTCAAGTGCACTCTCATAGATTTGGCCCTGTTCTGGCTCCCCATGCACCTGGTTTCCATGATGTCTTTGAGAGTAACAAGCCGGGGAAAAATGTCTGCCCGTTGGAGCGGTATCTACGAGACTTCGGTGATGCCCTTCTTGCTGGTGCCTGTCATCAAGGAATGTCTGGGCATCACCCTTTCCAAGTTCAAGGTGACCAACAAGGACAAGCCAAGTACAGCAAGGCATACCCTGGACAAACGCAGCGTTGTTCCATTTGTGGTGTTACTCCTGCTGACCCTGGCGGGTATCGTACACATGGGCTATATGATGGTAGCACTAAAATATGTGGGAATCCTTGCGGTACTGTTCTGGCTTTTCCGGAATACCTACTACCTGTGCATGTGCCTGTTCCTATGCCTGGGGCGAGACAGTGATGGCGAAAATGTGAAGGTCCTTGCCGCCGAAAGCGTCACGGTCAAAAAAAGCGACGGACAAGAAATCAACGGCATTACCACAAAGCTCCTGGAACATGGTGTAGATATCTTTACCGACGAACTGAATATGTTGTACCTGGGCGAGCCCATCGGGCTTTCCATATCCAGCATGGATTATGACCTGAAGGTGACAGGAACCGTTGTGGCCGTCCGCAATTCCTGCGACCCGAAGGTACCTAGCGTCTATACCGTTGAAATTCTTGACTTTGGTGGACAGAAGGACGAATACATCCAGATGCTCTATGACCGCACGCCAACACTCCCCCAGAGGCTCCGACTTGGTAACGGGCATATCGACAACCTGTGGAACAACATCGGGCACCGGATTGTAGCTAGGTAATTTTTCTATCTTTGAGCCCGAAAAATTAAGAGGTAACCATGCTTTTCAATTTCGACATGATCCAGGGTGTTTATGCCCGCATTCCCGCCCGCGTTGAAGCTGCCCGCAAGCAGCTGGGCCGTCCGC
>CAMKNA010000037.1 GCA_946414075.1 uncultured Fibrobacter sp. | reverse complement strand
ACTTGTACAATGTCAAGGGTTGGGGCGTGAACTTCTTCGACATCAACGAGAAGGGCCACGCGACAGTTCACCCGCTCAAGGAAGGCGGTCCGGATATCGACCTGTATGACCTGGTACAGGAACTTTCCCTCCGCGACGTCTCTACCCCGATGTTGCTGCGTTTTCCGGATATTCTGGACAGCCGCATCGAGAAGATCAACGAATGCTTCAACAAGTCCCGCAAGGAATACGGTTTCAAGGGAAGCTACTACAGCATTTTCCCCATCAAGGTGAACCAACAACGCGCCGTGCTGGAAGAAGTGGTGCGCCACGGCAAAAAATTCAACATCGGGCTGGAGGCTGGCTCCAAGCCGGAGCTCCACGCGGTGCTTGCCAACATGGACAACCCGGACGCCCTGATTATCTGTAACGGCTACAAGGACGAGGACTTTATCGAACTTGCCCTCCTTGCGCAGAAGATGGGCAAAAAGATTTTCATTGTCGTGGAGAAAATGAACGAGCTCCACCTGGTGGTGGAACTTTCCCGCCGTATTGGTGTGCGCCCCAACATCGGCATCCGCATCAAGCTGGCCAGTTCCGGCAGCGGCAAGTGGGAAGAATCCGGCGGTTACCACAGTAAGTTCGGCCTCAACAGTTCCGAACTTCTGGAAGCCCTGGACTACATCAAGGAAGAGAAGATGGAAGACTGCATGAAGCTCATCCACTTCCACCTGGGTAGCCAGATTACGCATATCCGCAATATCAAGAACGGCCTTCGCGAGATTTCCCAGTTCTACATCCAGATCCGCAAGATGGGAATGAACCTGGAGTTCGTGGACGTGGGTGGCGGTCTGGGCGTCGACTATGACGGCACCCGCAGTACCAACGCCAGTTCTGTGAACTATTCCATCCAGGAATACGCCAACGACGTGGTCTACGCACTTTACGAAGCCTGCGAAGAGGCGAAACTCCCCCACCCGAACATCATCGCCGAATCGGGCCGAGCCCTTTCGGCCCACCATTCCATTCTGGTGTTCAACATCCTGGAAACCGCAAGCCAGGCCTTCTTCGACGACGAGGAACATGAAATCGGAGACGACGCTCCCGATGCACTGAAAGACCTCTATGGGATCTACAAGGGCCTTTCCCCCAAGAACCTTCTGGAAAGCTGGCACGACGCCATGCAGCTGAACGACGACGTTCTGAGCGGATTCAAGGTGGGCGACTACGACCTGCCTACCCGCGCCATGAGCGAGCGCCTGTTCTGGAGCATCGCCCGCGAAGTGAACCAGATTGCTAGCGAACTGCGACACCCGCCTTATGAACTGGCGGAACTCCCCCGCCTGCTGGCCGAAAAATACTTTGGCAACTTCAGCCTTTTCCAGAGCCTGCCCGACAGTTGGGCCATCGACCAGATTTTCCCGGTGATGCCGATCCAGCGCCTGGACGAAGAACCTACGGTAGAAACTACCATCCAGGATGTGACCTGCGACTCCGACGGTAAGATTGCCCTGTTCATCCGTGGCGGCGACGTAAGCCATACGCTCCCGCTCCACAAGCTGAAAAAGAACGAGCCCTACTACATCGCCGTCTACCTCGTAGGCGCCTACCAAGAAATCCTCGGCGACCTGCACAACCTCTTCGGTGATACAAACGCCGTGCATGTGGTCTGTAACGACCAGGGCGGCTATGAAATCGAGAAGGTTATCGACGGCGAATCGGTAGAAGATGTGCTGGACTACGTAAGCTTCAGCGACAAGGCCCTGGTCCGCAATATGGAAAACTGGGTGACCCGCTCCGTGAAGGAAGGGAGGATTAGCCTGCAAGAGGGCAAGGAATTCCTGAACATCTACCGCAGCGGCCTGTACGGGTACACCTATTTGGAGTAAGCCACAGTTTTTACTATAATTACGAACGGGTATAAAGGTGTGTAAGGGATTCCGAGGCAAGCCTCGGAGGTTGGGTAATGATGAAACACACCGTTCTAACAATTCTCACTTTTCTTGCCTTTGCAGCAAGTTCTTTTGCCGTCGAAAAAAAGGCAATTGACTTTGTAGTTGGCGTTGATGGCGATTTCAAGGCCGCAATCGCTGCAGCCAGCAGTTCAGGCGCATCTGCAAACAACCGTTTCATCATCTTTGTACCTGACGGGGAATACGATCTGACATACTTGACCGCAGACCGTCATGGTAAAACGACCATAAAGACCTCGTACTTGTCGATTATCGGTCAGAGCCTGGAAAAAACCATTATAGCGAACAAGACCGATACCGAAAGTATCGGGCATACGGCAACGCTCTATTTTGAAAAGAGCAATAGCCTGTACATGCAAGACATTACCTTGCAGAATAAAAATACATTCTGTGGTCTGGATGCATGCCGTCAGGTGGCATTGCAACAGAACAGCGGTGACAAGTACATTTTCAAAAATGTTCGTCTCTTGAGCGGTCAAGATACCTACTACACCAAGAAAGGGCGCTCCTATTGGGAGGGTGGCGAAATCGACGGCACAGTGGACTTTATCTGTGGCGGAGGAAATGTTTTCTTTGAAGGCACCAAACTGGTAGTGACACGGATCGGTGGATACATTACCGCTTCACAAAGTGACTCCGACTGGGGATATGTTTTCAACAATTCCATCATTGATGTCAGTAATTCCAGTTACAATAAGACCTATTTCCTAGGGCGTTCTTGGAGCCGTGCCAAGACTGTATTCTTGAACACAATCATGCGTGCAGAACCTGATCCCGAAGGCTGGGCCCCCGACATGAACTCGGCGCCAATCGTCTTTGGTGAATACAACAGCAAAAACGGGAGTGGCGGAGCCATCAATACAAGTCAGCGCAAGACCTATTTTGACGGTGGGAAAGACCGTTCAACAGCAACAACTCTCAAAACAGTCTGGGATGTGTCCGATGCTGCAAAATACACGCTTAAAAATGTACTTGGTGGATCCGACAACTGGGATCCAACCATATTTACTGCGCAGGTAAGCGCCCCGACAATCGAGCAGCAGGGTGCAGAAATTGTGTGGAACAACAACGAGAATGCCCGATGCTGGGTAATCTTCGTGAACGGCAAATACAAGGCCAATGTGATTACCCCAAGTTTCTCACTTGACGGCATCGCAACAGGCTCCAAGATTACAGTCCGTGCCGCAAATAGCATGGGCGGTCTTGGCGCGTCTTCAAACGAAATTACAACCCTGGAAAGCAATGTCACCTACTACAATGTAACGCTCAACGAGCCCGTAGGCGGAAGCATCGAGACCTCTTTCATGGAAAGCAAGGTTGCCGAAGGCAAGACTGTCTCATTTACAGCAAAACCCTTGACAGGTTGGACATTTGCAGGCTGGAGCGGCTCCAGCGCTTCTAAAATCAAAAAAGACGAAGCATCTGTAAAAATAATCGTCACAGACGATATCGATCTTGTAGCCTCATTCTGCGCCAAAGGTTTAACCACATTCCAGGCCGAAGAAGGCGTCTTTGAGAACGCTATCAACGAAAGCTCCAATGCAGGATTCGAAGGCAAAGGCTATATCAACTTCGGCACGGGAATCTCTTATGTGAAAGTTCCTGTCTATGTGGAAGTGGGTGGAGAATACAAGCTAACCATGACCTACGCCAACGGGAGCAATGCCCCCCGAAGTCTCTCCATCTCTACTGAAAAAAGCGAGTCTCAGGAATTAGAATTCTCCATGACCGATGCCTGGACTACCTACGAAGAAAAGGAAATCTCCATCAAGCTCCCCCTAGGGGCTAGCTACATCACCTTCGCAACAGTTGGCGGAAACGACGGCCCCAATCTCGACCAGGTGGAACTGACCCTAACTAAGGCCGACGAAACCACAGGCATCCCAAAAAATGGAAAAAGTGATTTCAAGAACTTCTCGAAAAAAAGGGTACGGCTCTATAGCGTAAAAGGACAACTACTCCGTGAAAGTCTCAGCACACAGATAAACACCCAGGGACTGGACCGGGGCATCTATCTTCTACAAATCGAAGACGGGAATATTCGTAAGCAGCAGATGATTCAGGTCCGCTAGAGCAAGAAGCCCAGGCGGCCTTCGCCTGTCTGCAGGAACTTGTCCATGTAATCCTTAGCTGCCTGACAGGCCTCGGGGAGCGTTTTTCCAAGGGCTACATTCGCAAGAATGGCCGATGAAAGGTGGCAGCCCGTACCGTGCTTGTCGACCCCCTGGAGACGGGGGGATGTGAACTTGAACTGTCCCTCGGCAGTCCAGAGGGTATCCACCGACTCCTTGCCCTGGGAATGCCCACCCTTCAGAAGTAGGGCGAAGTCCTTGCCCAGCGTGATTTCGTCCCGGGATGCCGAAAGGCCGAACCCGAATAGGGCGAACTCGTCCTGGTTGGGCGTAATCAAGTCCATCTGTTTCATGACGGGCACAAAATCATCCTGGTCCATGTTCCGTAAGAATCGGTAACCCGCGCTGGCGCTGGCCACCGGGTCCCATAGGATAAAGGCATCCGGAGATTTATCCCGAATGAACTCTACAATCCTCTTCAGGGTCTTCGCATGCTCCACCATGCCGATCTTTACATACTTGAAAGTGTAGGACTTGAACAGGGTGGAAAGTTCAGCCTCAATACGGTCCCAGATGACCCAGCCGGGCGTTACGAACTCGTTCTCGTTCTGCTCCGTCATGGCGGTACAGACGGCCTCGCCATAGACCCCGAAGTGGGCCATGGTCATCACATCGGCGAGGATTCCCGCACCAGCAGATCCGTCAAAGCCTGCAACCGTCAATGCCCTAGTCATCTTTTCCATACCATTTGTAAAATACATAAAAAATGAAAATCCAACAGTTTTTTGCCCGCAAAATATCTACATTTTTAGCGTAATTTCTAAAGGAATTGAAAATGCCCCGTTTACGCGTTTTAGTTTTGATGGGCGGCCCCTCCACCGAGCACGATGTTTCCGTTGTGAGTGGAACCGGCGTGGTCCGCGCCATGGATCCCGAAAAATACAACATCCACCCCGTATTGATTGACAAGGATGGCACCTGGCACTGGTCCGCAAGAGAACTTTCTCCCTACCAGAAAGACAACTTCTCTGTCAACTACTTCCGCTCCTTGGAAGGTACTGCCGCCGTTACCAAAAAGTCCCCGGCCCTTTCGGAACTGCCCTCTGCAGATATCGCCTTCCTGGCCCTCCACGGCAAGTGGGGCGAAGATGGACATATCCAGGCCATGCTTGAAAACTGGGGTATTCCCTACACCGGTTGCGGTCTTCTGGCATCTGCCCTTGCCATGGACAAGATCAAATCCAAAGAGATTTACAAGGCCAACGGAGTTCCCACTCCCCCCTATCGCGTGATTTTCAAGCACGACTTTAACGGCGACACCCTGGTTAGCGTCTCCGACGAGCTTGGGTTCCCGCTGGTCATCAAGGACCCCCTGGGCGGATCCAGCATCGGTATCGGCATCGCCAAGGACCTGGACGAGGCCGGCAAGATTGTCTCCGACCTGTTCAAGGATTCCGACCGCCTACTCTGCGAGAAGTTCATTGCCGGCGGAGAAGCCAGTTGCGGCTTTATCGAAGGGGAAAAGCCCCTGCCGCCTACCGAAATGCGCATGACCACCCGCGAATACTTTGACTACGAAGCCAAATACAACGGTGAATGCCAGGAAGTGACCCCTGCAGAATTTGAACCCGAACTCACCGCCCGCATCCAGGAACTGGTAAAGAACGCTCACTACGCCTTGGGCGGTGCCGGCTACAGCCGTACCGATGTGCGTATCGACAAGGATAAGAACCTGTGGGCCATCGAGACAAATACTCTGCCCGGCATGACACCTACCTCGCTGCTCCCTCAGCAGGCAGCCTGCAACGGCATTACCTACTCCAGGCTCATTGACCTGATTATCGACAAGAGCTTGATGATCAAGAGATAGTGGCGCCGGGCTTATGTCTTTTGATTTGTATGTAGATACTTCCCGAAAGGGAATTTCCATAGCCATCGCGGGAAAATCCCTTGACGGCTGTGGCGATGCATTCTACAAAGAGATCGTGGACCCAGAAGCCCGTGGCGAAACTCTCAGCAAGAACCTGGACAGTCTTTTGGGACAAGGCAGAATTGCACTGCAAGATATCAAGCGGGTCATGGTGACCCTCGGGCCGGGCTCCTTCAGCGGACTCAGGACCGGTGTGGCCTTCTGTCAAGGAATCTGCTTCAGCGGAGCACGAAAGCTTTACGGAGTTTCGACCCTGGAGGCCCTGGAATGCTTCTCCAAGGCTTTAGACACGGCTGTCGTGGTAAAGGCTCGCAAAGACTACTGGTACCTGCGTCTCTGCGGACAGGAATCCTTCGATTCTACAGATGACGTCATCGCCAAACTCGGCGCTGGCACGCCCAAATTCGCCGTGGTGGACGCCACCGCCCGTGACGACGCCCGCCTAACGGAATTTTTTTCTACCAAGAGCATTAAAACCGTTCTCGACGAAGGCAATCCCCTGAGTCTATGGGCCAGGCTTTTCGAAAATCATGAGCCTTCTCTGATTCAAGAAGCCAACTATATTCAGCCTTCCTATTTCGAGAAGGGTCACTAAGCTTTAGCGGGGTCCACCATGCCCATACGCCCCATGACCGAAGCGGACCTGCCTAGTGTTTTAGCCCTACAGAACACTCTCGGATTCCAGAAATGGAACGAGAAGCAGTTCATCTCTGAACTTCGCGCAAGCTACGCCCTGTGCTTGGTAGATGAAGAAGCGGGAACTTTTGCAGGCTATGCCATTTTCCACCTGATGGGGAGCGATTCCGAGCTCCTGACCATCGCCGTAGACCCGAAATTTCAGCGCAAAGGCATTGCCTCCTCGCTGTTACACGAAGGCCTCGACAAACTGAACCGAGAAAACGGCGACCACTGTTTTCTAGAAGTCCGCCAAGGGAATAACCATGCGCGTTCACTCTACGAAAAGCACGGGTTTCTGGCGTACAGCCAACGAGAACGCTATTATGACGACGGGGAAACGGCTATATTGTACAAATGGTAGGTTGCCCCCAAGGAATATAACATGCTACTGAAAAAAGATAAACGCATCAAGAAGGCATCGAAGAAAATTTTCGGAATTGCCATAGCAGTTATCGTGTTCGTGGTACTGAGTTTCTATCTGATCATGACCTGCAGCGGCAAGTGGCTTATCCAACAGGATGACTTTAGACATGTAAAATGGGTGGCCGTGCTTGACGGACAAGGTTCTGGAATGGAGCGTACCGACATGGCAGCAAGGCTCTTACAAGAGCACAAGGTCGATTCCGTCCTGATTCTCGGCCGTCGGACATTCAGAAACCACTATAATGCTGAATATTACGCTGAAGATTTCATGAGACAGGGAAACTTCGACAGCAGCTGGGTCTTTACGGTAAAACACGATGATGCATCCACATTGGAAGAAGCAAAGACAATTATCCCCTGGTTCAAGAAAAGGAACGCCGACACCGTATTGCTTATAACCAGTATCGCCGCCACAAAGAGGGTAGCTCGGATATTCAACACCCTCGCAGGCAGCAAGCCCCACTTTATTGTATCCAGCGGGATTACCGACATTTTCGTTCCTGAATCCTGGTTTTCGAACCGAGAATCAAAGAAAATATGGGCAAAGGAATGGGCGGCCCTGTTTCTCTCCTATCTAGACCTATGGAACGCGGACACCTTAAGCATCGCTGATTCCGCCTACCTGAACCCCATCCGTTCTCTTGCCGAAGAACGCAGGGTGGATTTTGTGGATCTCCAAAAAATGCTCCCCAGCGTCAAGCGAAAGATTGACACCCTGAGCACCGCGCAGCCTGCCGACAGTAACAGCGCTGACACGACACAAAAGAAATAAAAAACTCCCCGCCGGTTATCCGACGGGGAATTTTCAATAAGATTCAGTTAGATCTTACTTGGTGATGACGCGGGCCATTTCGCAAACCTTGTTGCTGTAGCCCCATTCGTTATCGTACCAGGAGCAAACCTTCACGAAGGTCGGGTCGAGCTGGATGCCAGCCTTGACGTCGAAGATGGAGGTGCGAGCGTCGTTGCGGAAGTCGGTAGAAACGAGAGCTTCGTCGGTGTAACCGAGGATGCCCTTGAGTTCGCCTTCAGAAGCTTCCTTCATGGCCTTGCAGATTTCTTCGTAGGTAGCCGGCTTTTCGAGTTCGGCAGTGAGGTCAACGAAGGAAACGTCAGAGGTCGGAACACGGAGGCTCATACCAGTGAGCTTACCGTTGAGCTGCGGGAGAACCTTGCCCACGGCCTTAGCAGCACCCGTAGAGGACGGGATGATGTTTTCGAGGATGCCGCGGCCACCGCGCCAGTCCTTCTTGGAAGGACCGTCAACAGTCTTCTGAGTAGCAGTTGCAGCGTGAACGGTGGTCATGAGACCACGCTTGATGCCGAACTTGTCGTTCAGAACCTTGGACATAGGAGCCAAGCAGTTGGTGGTGCAGGAAGCGTTGGAGATGATGTCCTGGCCAGCATAGGTCTGGTGGTTCACGCCGTACACGAACATCGGGGTAGCGTCCTTGGAAGGAGCAGACATGATGACCTTCTTGGCACCGGCCTTGATGTGGGCGCGGGCGAGTTCGTCGGTCAGGAAGAAGCCAGTGGATTCCACAACGACGTCAACACCGAGGGCACCCCAAGTGATGTTGGTGGGATCCTTTTCGGCGAACACCTGAATCTTGTTGCCATCGACGATGAGGAAGTTGCCTTCGAAAGACACGTCGTGCTTGAAAGCGCCGTGTACGGAGTCGTACTTCAGCATGTAAGCGAGGTAGTCAACGTCGAGAAGGTCGTTGATACCGACAACCTGAATGTCCTTGGAGAAGTTTTCCACAGCAGCGCGGAACACCATACGGCCGATGCGGCCGAAACCATTGATACCGAGTTTAAGAGCCATTATTGGATCCTTTTTGTTTTATTGTGAAATTGTCACCCACCCAATAGGTAAGTGCGTTTGCTGGCGTCAAAGATACAAAAAACAGGGCAAACTGGCAATGGCAGTCCCCGCCTACTAGTGGTCCTCGACACAACGGACCGTGGCAGCGGTTGCACCGCCCCAATCACCGAAGCTGTCACACCCATGCAATTCGCCTATGGGCACAAGGTCTTTGGAAGAGGAATTCCAGAAGCAGGCAGCATAGCCTCCGCTGGCAATCATGTCGAATTGCCCTACCACCAAAAACCCACAAGGCATGGCGCTAAAGCCCACAGAATCTGCCGTGTTCCCCCTATTCACACTCTCCCAGCCGGTCCGTGAGGTAAGTGAGTATGTCGTGGCAAATAGTGTATCCCATTCAGCTTCGCTTGGCAAATGCCAGCCTGGCGGGCAAATAGAATCGCTCGCCGCAGTCCAGGTGTAATAGCGGCCAGTTACTTCGCAGTTTGAAATGTCATTATTAATGCACTGGATATTGCCCTTCAGGCTAGGCAAAGATACGCTATCAGCATAGTTCAGGTTTTCCGCCATCCAGGTAAAATCCCCAATCTTCACCGTCTTGTAAACCTTGCCGTCTCGACTGTCTGTCATGGTTCCATAGTTTATCTCGGGATTCAGGCGAAATTCCTTGGGCACATCCAGGCTCCACCCGTCTAGCCACAGCCATTTACTCAAGGATTTAAAATACGTGTATTTTTTCCCAGTCACATCACCAGCCCTAACCTCGCCATCTTTGCCAGCGTCCCATTTGTAAGTGTCCTTCTCATGGTCATTGGCAAAAAACCAAGCCCCATCTTTGCAGATAAATCTGTCATAGATAGTGAGGTAAATCTTTTTGTTATTGGAAACCTTGATTTCACCTTCATGTTTCTTGTCACATGTACCCAGACCAAAAATCACATTCCAGAAATTACGTACATACTTTTCAAATTCCGGAACATCGCCAAGATTCCACTCTTCAATATTGCGGCGGATATGCGAAAGGCTTGTAGAACTTGCCCAGTCTGCAATTTCCACCTTGGTCTCCTCGTCGTCCCATGTTCCATCCTTTTCGATGTCCATGGCGAACTTTGCCAAGAATTCTGTCAAGCCCGCTTCTTCTCCATATCTATCATAGAGCATGAGCACGCTTATGGCAAGCAAGGCCGCATTTCCTTTTCCCTTGCTGAAAATATCCAGATCCTCAGAATTTGCAAAATCGCCTTGGATTTCGAAAGCCCTGAAAATTTCCGCTTCAGCCTGCTTTTTTGCCGCCTTCACGCCTAAACCAGCCCCCACCAAGTAAAGGGCCCGTTCATATTCCAGGTGCGTAAGCAAGTTAATATTCACCTTTTCGCGGTCAGAGAGATCCGTCAAAGCGTTCAGGGTGATGGTACCCTTCGACTTTTCGCCAGTCACTTCATTGCGGAAATAGCCGTTGGCTTCCAATAAGGCATACTGGCTTGAAAGAGTCACACTGGATAGGCTAAACTTGCCATCGTTGCTATTAATCTTCCCTGTAAAGTTTTTGCCAGTTAGAGCATAGTCTCCACCACGCAGTTCATACAGTTTTACTGAAGAGCCTTCAACAAAGGGCCCTTTCTGGGAAATACCTGAAATGGTCTTTTTCTCGATAGAAACCACAGGAGTCTGTTCCGATGTTGCAGAACTGCCGTCGTCACCGCAGGCCACAAACATGGTTGCAAGCAAAAGGATTCCTACAGATGATATTGAATAAAAAGACCGTCTCATAAGATCTCTCTGTATAAAAGACTACGGGTTCACCTTATTTCCTGTTCTGGACACAACGAACGGAGTAAGCGTTAGAATGTGCATGGTCCATATTACCCAAAATCAATATAGGGCCACATTTTCCTTTTGTTACACCTTCAGCAGACCAAAAACCTGTTCCGCCGTCATAGAAACCGGTTCTGCCGTTATTATACATATATTCGGTATAAACATATTCGGTATAAACGGGTAACGCGGTGAATCCAAAAGCATCCGTGCCGTTGTTATCAACTCCATCATCAGCCGAACCCCAGCCGGTCTGCGACTTAAGAACATCAAATGTTTCAAGGAAATAATCAAACTCTCCACCCGCTACAAAGGTAAACAAAGTAAACCATTCTTCATTACTCGGCAGGTGCCAACCCGGCGGGCATATTCCATAGACCGTATCCGGCAAGGTCAAGCCAGTACCGCAATCAGCAGAACCTTCGTCAATTGCAGCACCCCAGGTGTACACCCGACCACTGATGTCGCAGGTTTCCGCCCATCCGTCTATAGGACACCAACTCCTACCTTTCAGACTGGGTGAAGCGACGCTATCGGCATAGTTCAGATTTTCGGCCATCCATACCTGATTGCCAATCTTTACTGTCTTATAAATCTTTTTATCTCGACTATCGGTCATGGTTCCGTAATCGATTTTGGGGTTGAAACGGAGTTCCTTGGGCACATACCAGCTCCAGCCATCTGTCAGGCTCTCCCAGTAATAATGGACATCGTATGGTTCCTGGTAATAGGAGCCATCTTCTGACAGGACATCATCATAGGGGACCCTGCTATTATCGAAGGAAGCGCAATAGTATGTGTTCCCGTTTTTATCCTTTATTGTAGACCCTTCCCGATTACCCGTGCATGACTTGCCTAAAGACACATCCAAAGAATCAGCTTTTCTCCATTGAGCCAGTTTTTCATCGAACTTCCATTTTTCTTTTGTCACGACGCCGGCCCTAATTTCACCATCTTTACCAGCGGTCCACTTGTAGGTATCTTTCTCAGTGTCAATGGCGTCAACCCATGATCCGTTCTTGCAAATAAATCGTGTCTCTGTGCCGTAAGTCTTACTGCGTTTGTTCTTTGTGGCAACGATCTCACCTTCATTGTCAGAGCCGCAATTATCCAAGCCATAGACAACATCCCTGAAATTCAGCGCATACTTTTCGAAATCCGGAACCTTTCCAAGCTTCCACTTTTCCATATGCCAACGGGCGTCATCTATGTCATATCGATCGCCTTCTTGCACCCAGTCGGCCATTTCAACCCTGGTCTTCTCGTCATCCCATTTACCATCCTTCTCTATATCGATCGCAAACTTGGCCAGCAATTCAGTCAAGCGTGCTTCAGTGCCATCTTCGCCGTCATCATCATCTTCCTCGTCTTCAGGTTCATAGAGCATCAGTACGCTAATGGCAAGCAATGCAGCATTACCATCCCCCTCGCTAAAAATATCCAGGTCCTCAGAACTGGCAAAATCGCCCTGGATACCGAATGCATTCAGAATTTCCTTCTCGGCCTGTTTCTTGGCTTTCTTGACACTTAGCCCAGTACCCACCAAGTAAAGGGCCCGTTCATATTCCAGGTGCGTGAGCAGGTTGATATTCACCTTTTCACGGTCAGAAAGATCGGCCAAAGCGTTTAGGGTGATGACCCCTTCTGATCTATCACCGGTCAACTCATTACGAAAATACCCGCTGGCCTCCAGAAGCGCATACTGGCTCGACAGGGTCACCTTAGGCACGCTAAACTTGCCGTCGTCGCTAGAAATCTTCCCCGGAAACACATTGCCAGTCTGAACATAGGTATGGCCATCCAGTTCATAAAGTTTCACTGACGAGCCGGTCACAAAAGGCCCTTTTTGGGAAACACCGCTAATGGTCTTGTTGTTGACCTCCACCACTTCGGAGCCACTTGTGCTACTATCATCACCGCAGGCGGCCAGCATAGCCACAAGGAAAAGGCATCCTACAGATAGACTTGAATAAAAAGACGGCTTCATAAAACACCTCTAATGTAAACGGTTATGTGCCTTTCTCACTTCGAATTCTCGACACACCGAATGGAGAAACCGTAGTTCTTGTCGGAGTCTCTGTCAAATTCGACATCGTTTCCCAACACCTCAAAATCTCCATCGGTAGAACTCCAAAAAACAGCGGCGTCATTATAGTCAGGCTTGCAATCATAATATGAGACCGCTTCACCCTGTTCATCAGTCTCGTTGACAAGGGTTAATTCATTGCAGCCTACAGGCAACGCCGAAAAACCTAAAGCATCCGTTCCTTTTTCGTTACTATCCCAGCCAGTTTGCGACTTGAGACCCTTGTTAATCGTTTCCTGATAAAAATCAACACCAGGTATATAATCAAACAAGGCAGACCATTCTTCATTGCTCGGCAGGTGCCAGCCCGGTGGGCAAATAGAACCGTTTGCCGCAGCCCTGGTGTATAGCCGACCGACCACATCGCAATTTGCAGATTCATTCCTGAAGCACCAACTGTTCCCCTTTAAACTCGGTGTTGCAGAACTATCGTCATAGTTCAGGTTCTCCGCCATCCACACTTGACTGCCTATCTTCACCGTCTTGTAGACCTTGTTATCGCGACTGTCTGTCATGGTGCCGTAGTCTATCTCGGGATTCAAGAAGACCTCTTTGGGAACGCCACTTGTCCAACCATCAGACAGGTTCCACCAACTATATTCGTACACCGTATCTAGATCATCTACGCCAAAACTGTAGCCATATTCCATGCAGTAGTAGACATTTCCTTCCTTATCCTTTGCCGTAGAACCTTCCCGTTTGCCCGTGCAAGCCAAGTCCAAAACAATATCCGGGGACCTGTCCCCCCATATTCTGAACCATCTACCTGATTTCTCGTCGTACTTGTACTTTTCACCAGATACAGGCCCCGTCCATATTTCTCCATCGGTGCCTTTATCCTTGCCCGACTTGTAAAAATCCTTATCCATATCGGAAGCTTCTTCCCAAACGCCGTCCTTGCAAATAAAGCGGATTTTCGTACCATAGGTCTCGCTGTGCTTGTTTTTGGAAGCCATGATTTCACCCTCACGCTTCTTGTCGCATTCGCCAAGGCCATAGTTTGTATACCAGAAGTGACGGACATATTTTTCAAATTCTGGAACATCGCCAAGTTTCCACTTTTCGATGTTGCTACGAATTTCATCTAGTTCCCCCCAAGATTCCAAACTTTCCGCCCAATCGGCGAGTCTCGCCTTGGTCGTTTCGTCATTCCATTCTCCGTCTTTCTCAATATCCATCGCAAACTTACTCAAAAGTTCCGTCAGGTTAGCTTGACCACAATACGGGTCTTCATCACAACCACGGTCATCGAGCATAAGCACGCTAATGGCAAGCAGGGCCGCATTCCCTTCTCCCTTGCTGAAGATATCCAAGTCCTCGGAATTCGCAAAATCGCCCTGTATCTCAAAAGCTTTGAAAATTTCTGTCTCAGCCTGTTTTTTTGCCGCAGAAACACTAATTCCCGTACCAACCAAGTACAGAGCGCGTTCGTATTCCAAATGAGTGAGCAAGTTGATGTTCACTTTTTCACGGTCAGAAAGATCGGTCAACGCGTTCAGGGTGATGGTGCCTCCCGATTTTTTTCCAGTGGTCTCACTACGAAAATAGCCGGTAGCTTCCAAAAGGGCATACTGGCTTACTAAGGCCACGCTTGGTATGCTGAACTTGCCATCGTCGCTTGTGATTTTGCCCTTAAAACTTCTACCGGTCTGTGCGTAGTCGTCATCCAGCTCAAAGAGTTCAACCTTGGAACCGGTCACGAAGGGTCCCTTTTGGGACACGCCGCTAACGGAATCCCTAACTACCACATCGGACAGTTTTGAATCACTCGCGCTACTGTCATCACCACAAGCAACAAAAGTCAGGGCAAGGGATACAACCGACAAAAAAAGCAGATAGGCACGGTAATTCATAAAGAGCCCTATTTTTACATACAAATTTTGGATTAATATATATTCGTTACCCCCCCCGTTTGTAAATTTTCGTAAACAATTGACATACTGCAAAGTGAGCAATAGGGGGACCTTCGCCATATCCCCCAAAAAATCCATTTTTATGTATTTTTGCACTCCATGAACTTCCCTATGTTCCATAAGCTTTATTCCCATTTTTCCACGACCCTGCCAGGTCTCGTGCTCCTTGTGTCAATTTTGGTATCTTGCGCAGGAAACGGGGACCCGCTGGTTAATCCAGAATCAAAAAACGCAAACACGCCTACTGCAACATCGGGCAACACGGCACGGGACTACTATAGTTACGACGAATCGTCCACGACACCTGCAACAAGTTCAAACCAAGACCCGGAAAACAGGTCGGCAAGCGCCACGGCCCTGGATTCCAAGGGCTACAGTTTCAAGAACCCCGGTGGCGACTGGGCCATGATTGGCGGCGAAGACGGAGCCCCCTACGAATTCTACAACGCCCGCACCGGCCGCAGGGCGGTGCTTCGGGAAGTGACCCTTGCCGAAGGTGAACCCATGAACCTGATGGACCGGGCCCGCATCGAGATGCAGAGTTTTGAGTCCAGCGGCAAGAAGGCGAGCCTTGCCGAAACCTACCCCGAAGAGGCCTTCGGCGCCACGGGAGCCTTCTTTGACATCGTCGGCAAGCGTTACGACACTCCCTACGAGGCGGTAGGCCTTGTCACGGGAAGCGGGAACCGCATCTACACCCTCACCCTTTCGGCTTCGGACAACCTGCCCCACGCAGGTGGCCTGAAAGAGGAATGGCGGGAATTTTTCGCCAGTTTCGAACTGAAGGAAATCCAGCGTGAAGAAGGCCCGGAGCTTTCGCCGGAGCACCTGCAGGACTACACTTCCGAAGCCCTGGGCTACCGCTGGGCGGTAAAGGACACTCTCTGGCATTTCTGGAACGGCATTTCCAAGCAGAACAACGACCCGGACCTGGTGCTCACCAACAAGGACGAAGATGTTTCCTTCTTTATCTATGGCGCCATGGTCCCCGCCGAAGAAGTTTCGGCACAGGACCTGTTTAAGGTGCTGCTGGTGCGTCTTGGCGTAGACCCGAACGAACCCAGCATGGAAAACAGACGCGTAAAGGTGGGCGACCGCTACGTGCAGGAATTCACCCTCACCCATACGGTGAACCGCTTCGACTTCAGCTACAAGGGCCGGTTCTTCTACGAAGACGGCCGCGGCATTTTGGCAGTAGCCTGGACCCAGGGAATCAACAAGAAGAAATATTCCAAGGTCATGGACAACGCCATCGAAGGGGTAACTGTCGGAGCCAAGCCCGAACAGGCCAGCGATGCCGAATCCGCCAAGAAGCAGGCCAAGTTCAACGCCGCCGTCATGAGCCAAGTGGGAATCTTGCGTCTCCTGGAAGACCAGCCCCTAGTGGCTCTCAGCTACTTTGAGCGGGCCAACAAGATGGACCCAGAAGAACCCCTGTACCTGATCAACTGCGGATTCGTGTACCAGCTTAAGGAACTCTACGGTCCAGGCATCAGCCACTTCGAAAGCGAAAAGGAACTGGTCCGCAAGAACGGCAAACTGCTCTCCATTCTGGGAGAAATGTACGAGGCGGTATTCGACTACGGCCGGGCCCGCGAATGTGCCGAAGGGGCCCTGCAGTACACCCCCAACAATCCCGAATACGTGATTAACCTGAGCGATGCCTTGTGGGGTCTGGGCCAGCGGCATCAGTCCCTGATCGTGGTGCAGAGGCTCTACGACACCCAGCCCAGCAGCCGCCTTGGCGTTTACCTCGCCAAGACCTACATGGGACTTGACCAGTACGCCGAAGCGGTGGATATCCTGTACGGTGTACGTGGAAGATTCGGCATGAGCAAGGAACTGGGCGAAACCCTGATGGATGCCCTGGTGTTCCTGGGCCGCTACGAAGAAGCCCGTGCCATCAGCGAAGAGACCCTCGCCAAGGCGCAGAACGACTACAAGATTTGGACCATGCACGGGAAAATCCTTTTCTACTCCCGCAACTACCGGGAAGCGGAAAAGGCCTTGACCAAGGCGCTTTCCCTGAAGCCCGACAACGAAGATGCCAAGAGCTTTCTCAGCGCCACCAAGGCCTTTTTGGGCAAGGCAGACAACCGCACGCTTCAAAAGCCCATCTCCCCCATCGAAAAGCGCACCGAAGACCTGAAGAGCCTTCTCTCGCCCTCAGCAAAGAAGGCCGCCGTTGACGGGGACTTCCCCGCCGTGGTCCATTACAGCAAGGAACTGCTCAAGGCCGAAAAGAACGAGCCCTGGGTCCGGAGCGAAGAGATGCTCATGGAGATCCTGGACATTCGCGGGGCCGCCATCTACCGTGAATTCACCTTCGATTTCTTGCCGGGCTACGACCGCATCTACCTGAATGCCCTTGAAGTCTATGATTCCACCTGGACCTTGAAACAGAAGGCTAGCCTTTCCGGAGCCTACATCACCTACGCCACAGAAATCGGCGGCGGGAACGAATCCCAGACCGCACACTTTCCCTTGCAGGAACTGGCCCCCGGTGACTTTGTCTACCTGCAGTTCAGCCGTACTGCCATCGAGACCAAGGGCATGATTCCCTATACCGATTACGTGAGTAGCAAGGACATTCCCGTGGGCCAGTCCATTTTCCGCATCTACGCCGACACCAGCCGCTTTACTACCGAAGAATACGGCACCCTGGAACGGAACAACATCCAGGGCGGTCGGGAATGGAAAATCGAGAATCCCGTGGTGGTCCGCAAGGAAATGTACATGCCCGTATACCGTGACTTCGGTTCGGGCCTGATGCTTACCGGCAAGCAGGAATGGAAGGATGTAGGCAACGACTACCAGAACCTGATACAGCACCAGTTCAAGCAGGCCGTCAGTGTTCGTGAAAAGGCCTTCGAAGTCCGGGGCAACAAGATAGGAGACGAAGCGGTCAAGGCCATCGTACGGTTCGTGCGCCACGACATCCGCTACCGCGATGTCCGCTTCGGCGGTCACAGCCTGATTCCCCAGACCGCCGAAGTGACGCTCAAGGAGCGTCGTGGCGACTGCAAGGACATGGCATTGCTGCTCAAGGAAATGCTCGCTGCCATCGGAGTCAAAAGCTACCTGGCCGCCATCCACCTCACCGAAGAAGGATTCGAGCACCTGCCCACCATCCAGCAGTTCAACCACATGATCCTCTATATTCCAAAGCAGGACAAGATCAGCGAAATGTGGGTAGACGCCACCGACAAGACGGGTAACGACCGCCCCGTGCCCCTGGACATGGAAGGCAAGGTGGCCCTCATCATCGACGAAGACAACAGTCGTGTAGTCACCACTCCCATCTTGGAAGACAATCAGGAGCACCAGATCGCCATAGACCACCGTCTCTTCATCGGCGAGAACGGGGCCTGCGAATTCCGCGACTCCGTCACCCTGCAGGGCAAGTTTGCCAGTTCCATCCGGAACCGATTCTTCGGCCGCGAGACCAAGGAACAGGAACAGCTCATGGAAAATTTCCTCTCCGAAGGCGTGCCCGATGTAAGTATCGGAAACATCCGCATCGAGAATCTGGACCAGTTCAACAAGCCCCTGATTCTCGTGACTACCTACGCTTCCAAGGGATACTTTGGCCAGGGCGGTTCCGAACTCAAGGGACGCTTCCCCAATGTGTGGGAACGGAGTCTCTTCAAGCTGCCCAAGGTGGCCAAGCGTCATCACCCCATCCGCATGCCCCATGAGACCCAGTTCAGCTACCACCTGAGCGTCAAGGCTCCTAGCGGCAAGTCTGTGAACATTACAGGTCCAAAGCCCCTGAACAGGGCGCCAGACTACATGAGTTTCGAAAAGTCGGATGCTACAGGCAGCGAGACAGGCATCAAGTGGACCACATTTGCCCTGTACGCCGACCCCAGCGAATACGAAAAGATCCGCGAGGAATGGAACTACCTGCTCAGCGAGACAAGCCCGCTGATTGTGGTTAAATAATCACTTGCAAAATTCCACGACCGCAGGGGCCGGGTGCTTGATCAATGCCAAAACGCCCTTATCCTTCTTGACCGCTTCCATCTGAACAGCCTCGCTGGCCCGTTCCAGGAACTGGATACAGCGGGGATCCGCATGGACGGCAGCAAGCTGCACAGGTTCCGTACGGCGCTTGATGCTCACAAATTCCAGGGCATGATAGTCCTGCTTCACAGCGGCAGCCACCATGGTGGCAGAGGGTCTCTCGATATCCTGAAGAATTTTCCAGTCCCGTTCCAGGGCGGCAAGCATTACCTTCTCACCGGGGTTACTGACATATTTCAGGGCTTCCGCACTTACACGAACAGCCTCGGCCCACAAGTCATCGCCGGCATCCTTAATCTGGCGAACCACCTTCCAGTCTTCATGAATGGCGGCACGGAGCAAATCGGGATTACGGACAAACTTGAGTATATTCGGGTCACCCCGAACCACCGAGCGGAAAGACTCTTCCCCGAGGGAATTGAGGGCATTTACCAAAGCTTCACATGGACCGGATTTCACATAGAGAATCGCCTGTGGGTTACCGCCGAAAGCAGCCAGCTGTACCTTTTCGGTAGGATTTTCAATTAGGCTGATGGCGTACCAATTGAGACCAACGGCCTCCAATTGCTGTTCTTCCGTGGGGTTCTGAATGTTCTTGATTTCGGTCCAGGACTGCATAAAGCCTCGTTTTAAGTCTAATCCGTGTCTAAAAATAATAAAAAGCCCGGATATGCGTAGCAGTGCAAATCCGGGCTTATGGGTTCTATGATAAAGTTACATTACGAAGTCTTCAGCACTCACACCTGTGCCGTCTTAAGTTCAAAGGCCTCAGGATAAGCCCTGCGGGCACAGTCCCTGCATAGGGTTGTCAGGTGAATCCTGTGGGTACCGGACATGGGAATCTGGCAGCCACAATGATCACACTTGGCAAGGAACACCACAGAGGATGCCACCTGGGTCTCGGGTGCCGTCGCTGCAAGAGCCTCGCCATCTACAAGCTTACGAACCGTGTTATGGAAGCTAAGCCTTCCCTGGGCATCCTGCATAGCTTCACGAGTGATATAGCACTTGAAGCTGCGGCCCTTACGAGTGCGCATCTTGGCAATGAAGCTACAGTTCAGCATGGTATTACCAGACCTGTAGGCTTCCCAATCCTTTGGGTAACGGTACAAGTCGTTCAGGTAATGCCAGCGGATTTCGTTTTCGTCGAAACCGAACATCCGGCAGAACCGCCTGTTCCCCGAAAGGATACGACCATGCTCGTTGACATCAAAGCAGGCCGTCTCTTGATTATTATTCATATCAATCATGTTGTCCTCCTGCTGTTAACTTGTTGCGGTTTTCTGCATCGGCATCGTTGAGAGGTTCCACGGAAATCCGCAATTCTTCCAAGCTGAATTCCAGAGATTCCTTGCCCACAAAGATGGATTCTTCGGACGCAGAAATCTTTTCGAAGGAAACCACCGTCTCCCCCACCTTCCTGCCGTTCTCGTACAGGGAAACAGTCTTACCATTCCAGGTGGCCATCAGGTAATAGCGATTGCCAAATTCCAGGGCGTTCTTACTTACCACGGCGTTCTTGCAAGAAAGGCTATCACCACTGCCATCAGCCATGAAGAAGGCGAAGCTAGTCTTCTTGGCACCGCACATTCCCCGGATTACCGAGAGACTGAACACATCCTTGTCCTCTGCGGAACCGAAGCCCAGCTTGCCCACCAGATTCTTGCGGTAAGAAGCACCATCATCCAACACCTTGTCTACCCGCAGAACCACTTCCACTGCAAAACCGTTCACACCATCCAAAACGCCCCGGTCTTCTTCCACTACGCCAAACTGTGAAGCTCCCCTAAAGTGAATCGCCCCGTTCTCAAGGTATTCTGGATCGCCATAAAATTTCATGCCCGCAGTCCAGGCTCTGGAATCCCCTGCGAAATCCGCAGTTCCTTCTTTATCCACAGCGTTAAAAGTCCACCAGCTGCGAAGTCCGTATTCCACGGAAAGCGGAACCATGACAGAATCTACACCACCTGCACCGGCAAGCGTTCCCACATTCACCTCATGCTCCACCTTCACAAAGCGGATCAAGTCCGTGGGAACCACCTGCAGGCCTGTCTTTCCTACAGGCAGGCCTACGAGCTTGTAGTATCCCAGAGAATCAGTCTGGGCGGTCCAAGAAGAACCAGGTATGCGGACCACAATGCCCGCCGTCGTGGAATCGTCACGAAGCATGACACGGCCCTTAAAATCAACCGTTTCCTTAAGTGCCACAGACTTGAGATCGATATCTTCGCCCTTGAATTCCACCATCTCGTAAAAGGCCTGGGAATCTACGGATGCCGAAATTCCATAACTGCCGTAGCGCTTCACGGGCAGACTAAATTCACCCTTAGAATTAGTCTCGTCAGAAGATTCCACCGTATCCACATCTACGGACTTGCAGTAGACCATAGCGCTGACCACCGGAGAGCCCTTCTTGTCTACCAGCACGCCTGCAATGGTATTGGTCTCTTCACTTACACCTCCGGCCACCTTGTCATCGGAGCAGCCCACCCATACGAGGGCCGCAAGGAAGAGTGCCGCAAAGATTGTCGAATAAAGCTTAATCATCTTGCGCCCCCTCTGCCCTGGCGCCATCCCCAAAATTTTTGGTCAGGGGGAACAACTGCATATTCAAGCGGTAAACTTTTTCGGTATGGGAATCTTCCAGAGCGATAGCCGCAATGCGACGGCGAAAAGCCTCAATCTCCATAGATACACGCTGAAAAGCTTCTTCAGAAAGCCCGAGAGTAAGTCCCGAAATGTCCCTTTCCTTCACGGGAATCTCGTCCAGGGCACGCACGGCAAGCTCCCCCATCTGACGGTGCATTTCCCGCACCGAAAGGGACGCCACTTCCAGATTACCCGTAGAGATGGCCTTGCTGTTCTGCCTGAAGGCCCCCTTCGAATCCTTTTCCAGAAGCCCTGTCTTCTGCAACAGGGCCAGGGACTTCTTCACGCCGGCAGTTTCGCCATCAAAAGCCAACTTGCCGGCCATCTGGGCCGGTGTGGCCCCGGGCATGTTAGGAGCCATCTCCCGCAGCACAGGATTCTGCCAGGACTGGAAATAATCGTACTGGTCTTCGCCGATAATCTCGCGATTGTTCTCGCGAGCGAGTTTACGCATGGCAGCAAAAGAGCGCTTCTTATCGGCACTGTCCTTGGACTGGTTGAAAGACACCAACTCCCTAAAATACTGGAGATCCACGCCGGTCAGGCCCATGGCGGCAGCAGTGCGTTCCACCCCAACATCACTCAGGTTTGCCTTGCCATCGCAAACAAGCTTCAAGAACACCGGAGAGGAATAACCGGCATCTCGCGCAAAGTCACGCCAGGTAAACCCTGAACGGTCCTTCCGCTCGGTATAAAAATCGCGCACAAAGACGCGAAAATTCTGATATTCCATTACCGGTTTCATACAGGTATAAATATATACTTTTTTTGCCCTCTTCGCAATAGATTCATGATACAAAATACTTAATTTTTAAAAAATTTACACATTTTTACAACTATTTTTGCATATTTTGAATAAAAATCATGATACAAACAACGCAAAATGGAATATTCCAGGTCACAGGAATGCGACTTTTACAAACAAAAATCCCCACCCGAAGGCAGGGATGAAGTTCCTACTTATGTTATGGAAACGAAGTCACTTAGTATCGTCGTCATCCTCGTCGTCATCACCGTCGTCGTCATCAAGGTCAATAACTTCTTCGCCATCATCGTCAATCGTTATCTTCTTGCCATCACTTGCTTCGCACCATGCCGCCGTAGATTCAATATATTCCTTGAACTCCTTTTCAGTCATGGTCTCACTACTATATGTTACAACCGTTTTACCACCACACTCAACTTTACTGTACTCAGGACTATTTTGGTATTCCTCACAAACTTCTTGCTGCATGGCAGTGGTAGAAAACTCATTAATCTCGAGTGCATATCCATCGTCACTAAGTTCATACCCAATCGTACCAGAAATATTTCCCTCTGAAGACTTAATAACCAACGGATCCCGACCAACCACCTTGCAGGACACCGTTGTGGATCCACCACTAGAACTGGAACTGTCGCTACAGGCCATAAGGCCCAAAGCGATGGAAAATGCAAGTCCGAGACTGAGTTTCTTGAACATAAATGCTCCTTGATTTTAAATTACTCTAGGAAGAATATATACAAAAAAATCCCCGATTGTATCGGGGATTTTGGGGTATTAGCCTTTTTCGGCGAGATTTAGCTCGTGGAATTAGCCCACGAAGATACGACCGTTGCGGAACAGCTGCATCCACGGGCCGTCTTCGCCCCATTCAGCCGGGTGCCAGGAGTACTGGCAGGTACGGAACACGCGTTCCGGGTGCGGCATCATCACGAGGGCGCGGCCGTCTTCGGAGCAGAGACCGTTAATGCCGAACGGGGAACCGTTGGGGTTCAGCGGGTAGCGTTCGGTATATTCGTGCTTGCCGTCCACGTAGCGGAGTGCCACGAGACCAGTCTTGAGGCAGGCTTCGGCGGCTTCGCGGCTAGCGAATTCCGCGCGGCCTTCGCCGTGTGCGACCGCAATCGGGAGCACGGAGCCTGCCATGCCCTTGA
>CAMKNA010000036.1 GCA_946414075.1 uncultured Fibrobacter sp. | reverse complement strand
TGCAGAGGGAGATGATGTCCTTGAGGGCATCCTGAACTTTCTTTGCCATTTTATATCCTTTATCGGCAGGCTCTTCGGCGTGCCGGACTAGGAACCTACCTGGATGATAGGCCCTGACGGGGGCATAAAATAGAAAAATTATTCTATATTAACCAGATATCTATGAAACATCTCGTTTCCATACTCCTGTTCTCCATTCCCCTTTGCCTCTGGGCAAAGGAAGACGGTATGGCCGAAAACGCCGTGCCCCTGGTGGACCAGCCTAAAGAAACGAGTATTGAAAAAATTTCCGATGCGACAGAACTGACTGAAGCAGAGAATTCAGCCGGCACTGTGGAACTCTCCGAAGCGGAAAGGCTAATTCAACAGGAGCTGGCCGAAATCGAGGCCGAAAATCTGGAAACCGCCGAAGCCGATTCCCTGGCCGAAGAAGGCGAAGAAGAAGCCGAAGGCGAGGCAGGTGCCGAAAGCGAAGAAGCCGACGCCGAACTAGCCGCCGACATGGCCGCCGCAGATTCTGCTGCAAGCGATTCCGCCGTCAAGTCCCTATTCTTGGACATGACCGCCTCGGTCATGCCATCTGAAAGCCGCCGTATTTCAGGTCCCTACGGGATTCGCACCTACCGCATGCACCGGGGCGTGGACCTGGGGCTCTGCCACGGGGAAGACCGCACCATCGTAGCCGCCTTTGCCGGTAAGGTTGTCAAGACACGGAACCAGGGGCGCCGCAGGGGCTACGGCAAGTATGTCATTCTCGACCACGGGAACGGACTTACCACGCTGTATGCCCACTTGAAAAGTTGGAAGGTGAAAGTCGGCGACACCCTGCAGGCAGGCGACACCATCGGCATAGGCGGTAATACAGGGCGCTCCTTCGGGGCACACCTGCATTTCGAGATGCGCTACAACGGGCTCTATATCGACCCTTCCACCGTCTTCGATTTCGAGAACGGCAAATTCCGCTGGGAGCAGACGGAAATCGATCCGGTGGCGCTACAGGCCAACGAGGACTTCTACCAGAAAGAGCTCTCCAAACATCGCTATTATAAGGTGCGCCGCGGAGACTGTCTCGGGAAAATAGCCCGCAAGTACGGAATTTCTATCCGCAGGCTCAAGCAGCTGAACGGGCTCAAGGGCAACATGATCCGCCCAGGCCAGGTACTGCGCTGCTCGTAACAGGCCTTCGGCGACACCCGCCAAACTACTTCTTCTTTTTTTCTTTTAGCTTAACCTTCCGTTCCTTGGAACGAAGCCTTTCCCATGGAGCAAAAGAAGACACGGGAATAATAAAGAGATAGAACCAGAGTACAAAGGAAATCCAAACTCCAACGGCCTGAACCACCCGTATCCCCGTCAAGGAACCACCGTCAACAAAAAGAGCCGAGACAACCAGAAGAGACGAAACAGCTGCAGGCAAAAGCATTTTCTTGCCACTGCGAATTAAAGAACCCGCCTGGGGGGTCCCATCCGCAAGCATCTTACTAGAAACCAGGGAAAAGGCAAGAGCAAGGGCAAAACCCAAAGCCGAGAATGCGGCCCATACCGTATAGGGCGGTAAAGGCTGAGGAAAAACGGTCATAACACCTGTCCACAAAATCCAGCAACAGGCAAAGGGGAAAAGGATGCAGGCTACACCAATTTTTGCAAAAAGCAAAAGGACTAGACCGACAAAGGCAAAGACACCCAAGAAAACGAGCACCATACTCTCTGCACCGCCCAAAACCAAGAGAGCAAAAACAAATGCGGCCATTCCAAGGAGACCCGAAACTCCCCCACGGACACCGCCAAACACAAACAGCAGCACCACAAGGGCTACGGCCGCAACAGCCAGGTACTGAGAACCCTGCCACAGGGCGCCCAGTCCGCTATGGTCCGCAAGCCACATTCCCAAGGACTCCGATGCAGCCACCGGCAAAGACACCATCTCTTGCCAGTGAGTCGCCGTAAAGAAAACGGCAACAAAGGCCAGCAGCAGTACAAAAATCAATCGTAGCCGCAGAAGCAGTTCCAAGATTTTCTGCACTTTCCCCGGTTTTTCACGCAAATCCATTTTTCACCTCGATATAAGCAATTTTTGTTTCTTGGTCCAGGTCTTTTTCTTGAACGAACCCTGGGCGTCCACTTCGCTACGGACAACATAGTGATAGAGTCCATTAGCCAGAAGCCTTCCATGATTGTCCCGGCCGTCCCAATGTGTCACACCAGAAACCGCATTCTTGATGACCTTTACCAGACGGCCATTCTGGTTGTAGATGAAGATATTTACCGTTGAATTGCGATTTACGGCCAAATTCTTGAAATAAAAGGTCGTTCCCTTCTTGCCCATGGGATTGGGAATGTTGAAAACATCTTGCAGACCCGATTTCATATCTTCGGTAATTTCCAAATTCAGGGTCTTGGTGGCTACATTCCCCAAAACATCCTGTGCGCGAACCTTGAAAACATATTTCCCTTCGGGATAGCTTTCCGCATTAAAGGCCTTGCGTACAACCACCCTCCTAGATGTCTGCTCCAAGAATGGTCCGGGATGGTAGGGATGTTCCACACCGACAATTTCAAAACTGACCCCCTCATCAGGCTGTTCCCTAAAGTCTATCGCAGTTGAATCCTCTATGATGACCTGCAAACAGGCCGGAGATTGTAATTTTACCGTTTCCCCATCGGCAAAGGATGTAGCCGAACCTCCCCTATAGCAGGTCTGAACATGTATCCATGGTGGTGTCTGATCATTGATTGAATCCGCATAGGCGGAAACCCCGGAAATCCGGATATTCTGCTTTAAGAAACGGCCAACAGTCCTATCCCTAGACGAATAAGCCCATGCGCTCAACTGTGCAGATGTATCGCCAAAGGACAGTTTTCGCGGAGACACGAACTCCGTCTGGAACTTGCCGCCGCTTACGGGCACCACCTGAGAATGTATCAGGGACCCATCATAAACCACATCCACCGTATCATTTTCAATATCCAGGCCATTGTAGAGCCGCTTATTCCGTTTGCCCTCCCGCAGGGAAATCCCGATAAAGCCTTCTTTCAAGCCAGACACACTTCCAGAAAGTTTTACCCTGTCAAGGGCCTTTAGCGTATCCACAGCCGCATCGAAATAGACCTTCATAGACGCCTTGGGCATCTGGATAACGGGTTCCCCAATCAGCACATAAAGTTCATTGTTGTACCGCTGACGGCTAAAGCCCCTAGCCACAGAATTCTTGGCCAAGCGGTAGGCATCCCCGATAAGCACCCCATCTGTTCCCAACAAGCGAATCAAGAATTCTCGACCGAAAGGTTCGTTATATTGGGCAAAGGTTTCCCGAGTTGAGCCTACTGACGCAATGGATCCCACTTGAGAAGCCAACACAAATTCTTCAGATAAAGACTTTGCGCTGCCTTTGTCAAAGCGACCGACCGTACAAGAAAAAGAGTTGAGGATGGTAAGACGATCCCTATTGGAAAGCCTAGAAATGTAACTAGGCTTCAAAAGCCCTTCAGAGGCCCAATCCGTCATGGAACCATGACCAAAGTATGCCGTGACCAAAGCGCCCTGGTTCATCATGTTGATAAAGTCGTCTACGGCATCTTTTTTCTGTCCCGACGCATCAACAGGATAATCAAGTAAGTAAATCTTTCTCAAGTTCCAACGGTGATTATGCGCTGTCGCCATGCTATCGATGGAACGAGCAAGCATCTCCTGCAACTTGGTATGCTCCGTATAATCGACGACGTGACCATTAAGAGCGTCATCTGCGGCAAGCAACAAGGTGGACCGCCATTCCGAATGGTCAAACATTCCCAGTTTCTCGTACGACTTAACCTTTTCTATGTAGTTGGAAAGGTCCTGTTCCGTCGATACAGGCAAGCGACCCACGGCCACATCCAAATCATACTTTCCGTATAAAATCAACTCGCCGGGATCGAGCGCTCCAAAGAAATCGTCACTGACCACCGACTCCTTTTCATAGGGGGGCATAAAATTTTTACCCAATTGCGTGTTGATACCACGATAATCGTAGTGCCCGGCGCCTAAAAGTAGCACATACTTGAGTTTTTTGCATTTAGTCTTTGCATAGGCAATGTAGTTGCGAATGGCTACAGGAGAAAGGGCTCCGCCCGTATATTTGGAATAGATATCTTCAACAGCTACCACTGCAGTGTGGAATGTCGTTACCGCAGAACCTTCGGAACGGAACTTGCTAAGGCTTACCGCCCCATTTAGGAATTCTGTCGGCGATATAATCAGGTACTCTGTACGGGAATCAAGGCGTGATATATCCGAAAGCACCCCCGACGGTTTTAAAGGGACTCCCGTTACGCTAATGGCCGTTCTGTAAATTCCCTTCCTGTATACCAGATAACGGACATCGTCCGACGCAGACACGCTATCCTTTGCAAAGCCATCTTTTACCTGCAAGAGTCCCTTTTGCCTGTAATTCACGAATTTCATTACCTGCAACGCGGCAGCCTTTCCTACAGGAATTTGTATAACACCCGAAACCTGGCCGGGCAAAAGCCATTCCGCAGAATCCACCGCAGGAGTCCACTGGTAAGCTATCGTATAGCCATCAAAACGATCAAACTGAAGCTCATTAGGGAGCATCGTCAATCCAAATTTGTTGCCCTGGTTCTTGAAACCAGGCTTTTCTATGCGGAATGTGTTTCCTGGCATTAACTTGGCAGAGCTACGAGACAAGTTTTTCCCATTCACCGCCATGGTAAAATTCATTCCCTTCATCCGATCTTGATACGACCTACCGGACATTTCAAAATCCTGCACCTGGTCGTCCGGTTTTTCTGCAGTGCCTTTCCAGATGGAACGATACGGGAAGAAGGAAACCCCAAGATATTCCTTGCCACCGGCAATCCTTCCCGGCAGGTTCCGAACCTGGGGCTGTGTCAAGTCTGAATACGAGCTGGAATCCAATCGACTATGCCAAAGCCAAAACCATTCCCTACCCGAATAATTGTCCCAGTCCATATCTCGTCCGTAATAGGTATCCCGCAACATGGCTTCCTTTTCGGCCCGCATATACCGCATCCATTCCACTGACTTGCCCGTACCTGCAGGTTCCTTCAAATAACCGTCAAAACGAAGTCCCTGGCCCGAAGATTTCCAGCCCAGAAGAAAGCCCTGATAAAAGGAATAGGGCGAGTGGGAATGGAAATAGTCCATCTTCCCTCTTTCAAAATCAGGATCTTCGGAATCTACGCGTTTCCATATAGAAGTGCCATATCCAACAAAAAAAAGCGAATCTCCCTCGTCAAAAATGCCATTCCCATTTACATCCATGACATCAATGGGGATTTCAAACAGCTGGTCTGGCCCCAACAAGGCCTTTGCCGGAACCTTGTCACCCAATGTGTCGGGAGATGCCGCAAAAACACAAAGTTTTTCAATCTGGATGCCATCCAGTTCCCCTTGTCTCCTATCATGGGCAAGAGCCTTCCTGATCGTTGAAAAATCCACCGCATAAAGGCCATCTTCGCTAAAAGTGGCCACATTCTTGTCGCCAACCGAGAACCGGGCAATGAAAGTCACCGAGGCATAGGCCTGAGCTATACACCCCAAGGCAAGCAACCATGTGAACCATTTCATGCGCATATCTCTAAAATACAAAATAGGTGGTTATGGAGCAAAAACATCCATCTCAAAGAATCCGTTACCGTTCACCCGAAATTCCACCGTCTCTCCAGTAGCGGCCTTTGTCTTGAAAATCGTGACATATTCCGGCGGAAAGCCCCTTGAAAGTATGGCTTCCAGTTCATCAGATTTGATAAAGGCGGAATGGTTCCAAGAATCCATGTACCAATGCCAGGGTTGCCAGTTGAACAGTCCCCGAACAGACTGAACGAAGGCCCTGAGCATCAAGGAGTATTCATAGCGGAAATAGTCCATGTAGCTGCGGACTTCGGAACGCTTTTCCACGAAGGTCTTCTTGGAAAAATCCCTGTCGTAGCGAAGCGCCGTCTTGTCCGCCTTGTCATAGGTAAAACGGACAATCCTTTCGGACAGCGAGATCTTCAGATTCGGCTTGTCCAGATGGACAAAGACCGTCGGGGATTCCTGCCTGTAGTCCCGAAGAAACACGCGAGGATCCGGTTCCTGATTCAGCTTCAACGGTTCAGGCTTTGCATCCAGGGCAGAAAGCTCATAGAATACCAGGACTTCCCCGGCCCCCTTAGAAAACAGGACTGCCATCAGGGGCTTTTCCCGTTCCGAAATGACCCAAACCATCTGGGGCTTCTGTGCCGTCTTCATGGACGGCGTGAGCACGGACATAACGGAAGGGTCTTTTACCCCGGAGCTATCCCACTCCATCCAGGTACCGGTGCCTCCAACAGAATCCAGGACAGCAAAGAGCCGCTCCCCGCTAAAGGGCGTCTTAGATTCCACCGCACCCGAAATCTTCGCAGGGGCCGAAGCGGCAAATGCACATGCCGTAAGCCACAGGAACACCGCTAGACTTTTGAACAAGCTCTGCATCTGGTCTACGCCTAACTAAAAACCTATCGGTTCCAGAAGAGAATCATCCAACCTAGAGTAGGTCATGTGGTATTCCTTCTCTATCCAGTACAGCGCCAGCTTTCGATTGGTCCAGTTCTTCTTTACGGCGATAGATTCTATCCCCTTGGTAATCAGGGGGAGCGTCGCAGGCAAGTCCAGTTTCCAGGTCTGGTCGTCCCAGACAAAAAGCATGATAGGCACATCGGGGCTCTTCGCAAGGCCGATGCTACCCCGGTCATTTTTCACCTTCATGGGCCCAAGCTGCAGTCGAAGGAACCGGTCCAGCATACCGCTCTTGCTTAAAAGCATAAAGAGCATCCTGTCGTCTTCCGTTTTCCAAAGATGCTCCCTTTCATAAAGGCGGTACAATATAATGGAATAGGCTTCGTAGAACTGGCAGGTATCCAACGCTTCCGCATCATAGACCCTGGCATGATGTTCCAATGTATCCAGCCAGTATTCCGAAGTATCGGTCAGGTAGCCGTACAGGACTTCGGCGGAAGCCCCGTTGCGAACCCCGTCCAAAAAGTTCTGGAACATGTTTTCCAGCAGCGTCTGTTTGTCCTGAATGCGTTCCTGGTATTGGGCATCCTTGGCCTGGGCATCCTGGGGGGCATTTTTAAAAGTCCCATCCTGAGAAGCATTGTCCGGTGTACCTGCACAAGCCGATAACAGCGTAAAAAACGCCATGGCAAAAGCCAAAAGTATTTTATCTTTCAAGATATGCATCGCGATACCTACCTGAGAATGAGCCTAGACCAGCTGCTAAGCGCCTGCACCCTGAAAGGTTTCCAGGGCTCGGGTCCTGGCGGGCAGCACAGGAACAAGACAAACACCGGAGTACAGCTGACCTTACGGGAATACAATTTAGAAATCAAATCATCCGAAGGCAGGTCAGCAAAGGAAAATAAGGTCCACGCCCTGCACCGGATGCAAATGGCCCTGGCCCTAAAGATCCGCGAAGTTCCACAAGAGCCCGAAATTCCTTTTCCCGGAAGCAACGGGCACATCCAACCCAGCAACCCGCTCTTCCCCCTGTTTGTAGCCCATGTTTTTGACCGGATGGCTCAAAAAAACGGCGACACCAAGGAGGCGGCAAAGGCATTTGGACTCAGTCCCAGCGCCCTGGTGAAAATTCTAAGACAAAGTAAGCCCTGCGCCGAAAAATTGCAGAACTCTAGGATTAGTCACCCCCAGAGCCTGTAATATTTTCTTTACTAGGCTTTTTTTACCTCCTAACTCCGTTTATAAGGCATAGGATGTCTCATAAACCAAAAGGAGGTCTCATGAATCCTATCAAGAAAGTAACCATTTGGGGCTCTGCCCTTTTCCTATCCGCCATCGCGCTCTCAGCCTGTAGCAATGATTCCAACGAAGAGTCCGTTACAAATACCGATGGTGTTACCGCCAAGGTGCAACTGGAGCTTCACTATACTAATGTTCCTCTCATGGATAGCCTGGTCATCGACTGTCTGGGAGCCGACACGATACATCTCGTAAAAAGCCCCGAGGAAACCAGCCTAGAGCTAGACCTGTTTCCCCATGACCATTGGATATTCCAGGCCAAGATCTACGCCAACGGGAGTCTCATGCAAAAAGGCGAAGTGGAAACACAACTAGAAGCGGGGACAACAACGGATGTCCATTTGAAAATGCGCCCCCTGGCAGGATTTATTTACCTAAAAATTCCCCTAGGATTTGGAAACCCCACACACATCGCCTACGGGCAGATGGAACTAGAATCCGACGACTCCCTGTACACCTACCTTATGGAAATGGAAGACGGTGAAGGAATTTTCCGAACGGACTTACTCCCACTAGAAAAATCCTACAGGCTAAAAATCACCTTGTATAACATCCAGGATAAGAACATCTACCAGGTAGACGACTCTCTCTATTTAAGCTCAGACGCTCCCGTTCCATCGCTGGAATTAAAATCCCTGCGGGGTAGGGCAAAAATAGCCCTGGAAGCCGCCGATAACACGAACTTAGAAATCTGGCTAAACTTACCAGCTTCAAGACGCGCACCACAAACAAACGATGTGGTCATCTCTGAGTTTCTGAGTGCCCCCCTGAAAACGGATTCCAGCCAATATGAATTCATTGAAATCTACAATGGAAGTATCGACACCCTAACACTGGAAGGTTGCACTATTGGAACCGGTTCCGCAGGCAACAAGGCCTGGGATATTCTCAAAAGCGAAATCGCCCCAAGAGAAGTCCTTGTTTTCGGCGACACCTCGGCAAATACGCCCGATGTTTTCAGGAACACTTCCACCTGGGGAGACCTGACCAACACTAAGAACACCATCGTGTTCCAATGCAACGGAACAATTCTCGACTCACTTTTTTATTCCAACACACAGGATTCCACCACGGTCATTCCCAACAACAGCAATCCGAGCAAGAACCCCTTGAGTTCCCAGCTAAACATTCAGCGCTGGGAATCCAGGCAACTGGGCGAATCCTGGTACCTGGACAAACCTACCCCCGGTTTCTTGGACAACCATCCATAATCGCACCGTTCCCAACAAAAAAGGCTCCGGAAGGGTTTCCTCCGGAGCCATTTCTTTTTTTGGAAATCAGCCATGAAGCTGGGCCGTGGGCTTCTCCATATCAAACAGGCGGCGCAAAAGCTCCGTCTTGGCCGGATCGCGCTCGTCGGGCAGAGTCAATGGGCCCATAGAAATAGCCACCAAAATGGAGCCCGGGTAGTTATTGACACGCTTGATAAACTCGCTCTCAGAGACACCCTCGGAATAAAAATCCACCACAAAGGTATCCCAATCTTCATTTTCCAGTTGCTCTAAAGCTTCTGTCTCACTTTTCACAGATTTAATGGTCGCTCCAACCAACAAATCGGTCAAGACCTCCAGACATGCTTCACGGCGGGCGTCGTCGTCTTCCCAAATGAGAATCTGGCGCTGGCTATAATCCCTTACTACAGGAGCAGCATCTTCAAATTCTTCCGATTCCAGAATGTTCTTGTCGAACTCTTCCAAATCGTCATCGTCATCGAACTTGTCAAAATCTTTTTCCATAATGCCACAATATAGTAAAACTACTCCAACGCCTGCCGAATCTGCTGGATAAAATTCATTTCTTCGGGGGAAATGTTGATCTCATTGTCATTTTCATGGGAAGCTCCCGCCACCTTCAGCATAGACTCCAGGACCTGGCTCTTATACTCAACAGGTTGCCCCTTGAGTACTTCAACACAAGCCGAAGCACGGTCCTTTGCAGAAGAAAAACGGGCGTAGGTATCATTAAATTCATCCCAAGACACATTGGGGGTCAACTCGTCGTGAATCTTGTCCAGCATGTCACTTTCAGCTTGGGTGGCCGACATGGAGCCCGGCAGCAACTTACCATCTTCATTATCATGGTACAGACAAGCCACCTGCCAGGACAGAATCAACAACGCTAAATCCGGATTCATGGTAAACCTCGTTATATCGTGTGCATAAATTTACTATATTCCCGCACATGGCATACGTAGCAATGGCCCGAAAGTGGCGTCCTCAGTCTTTCTCCGACATGGTCGGACAGGAACATATCGCAAAAACCCTCCAGAATGCAATCGAGGGTGGCCGTCTGCACCATGCCTTCCTTTTTACCGGTACCCGCGGCGTGGGCAAGACCACCAGTGCCAGAATCCTCGCCCGCACCCTGAACTGCAAGGGCGGCGATCCGCTGCACCCCTGTGGCCAGTGCGACAGCTGCAAGGATATCGCCAGTGGAAACCCCATGGATGTCTATGAGATAGACGCCGCTTCCAATACCGGCGTCGAAAACATCCGCGATGTCATCGAACGCGTGCAGTACCCCCCTGTCATCGGCAAGTACAAGGTCTTCATCATCGACGAAGTCCATATGCTTTCCACCGGTGCCTTCAACGCGCTGCTCAAGACCTTGGAAGAGCCGCCTCCCCACGTGATTTTCATCTTCGCCACCACCGAGGTGAACAAGGTTCCCCAGACCATTCTGAGCCGCGTACAGCGTTTCGATTTCAAGCGTCTCACCATGGACCAGATTAGGAGCCGCCTGCGTTTTATCTGCGAACAGGAAAAGATAAACGCCAGCGACGAAGCCCTGGACATCTTCGCCGAAAAAGCCGATGGTTCCATGCGCGACGGGCTTACCTACTTTGACCAGGCCTATGCCTTTACCGGCAGCGAGATGAGCGCCGAGTCCGTTCGTTCTATTCTCGGAATCCCACCGGTGGAATTGTTCTTCTCCCTTATCCAAGCCATCGAGTCCCACGACCTGAAGGGCTGTTTCAAGATGGTGGACGACGCGGTGAAAATTGGCATCGAGTTTGCCCCCCTACTGGACGGGTTCGGCAAGTTCTTGCGGAACATGATTTACAGCCGCCTGGACGCCTTTACCGCCGACGAACTGAATGTTACCGAAGAGCTCTTCACCAAATACAAGAATTGCGGGCAGGGTATCGGCAACGGCGACCTGTTGCGCTTAAGTAAGATGCTTATCGATCTGCAGGCCAACCTGCGATACAGCAGTAACCCAAGACTCGTGGTAGAGACGACCTTTGCCCGTATGGCCTGGCTCGACCGGCTCACCGACCTGAGACGGGCGCTGGCCGCCATCAACGACCCCAAATCCGCCGCCGACGAGGCGGTAAAAAAAAAAGTAGCTGAAGTTGCAGCGGCACTAGAAGCCGAACCCGAGCCTATCCCCTACAACGACCCCTTCCAAAACTACCAAGGTTCCGAAGGTGGCGCTACCTATTCGCGCTACGAGATTGCCGCCGCCTGGCCCTCTATCTGTGCAGGTTTCGCTGATGACGGAGACCTGTATTTTTCCGCCGCCATGGCAGGTACGATTCTCGAGACCGGCGACATCCACGAAAACCCCTTCCCCATCGCCCTGACCTTCGTGGGGGAAACGTCAAAAAATGACTCTTGGAACTTCCAGCAGCTGCAAGAACACCCGGAATTCATGTCCCGGCTGCAGAACCTGCTCGAAGACAAGCTCCAAACCAAGATTTCTCTCTCGGTAAAGACCCGCGCCTTTACGGAAACCGAACGCATTATGCGGGAAAATGCCAGGAAGACGCCCTACGAACTGGATTTGGATAAAGAACCTGTTTTGAAGGATTTGCAAGACATGTTTGCCGCAGAATTGGTATATTCTGTAGCGTTGAAAAAAGAAGCGGCCAGCGTGGCCAATGACGATATAGAAGAAGACAACGACAACTAGAAAGGAGTTCATCCCATGGACATGAGTAAAATGCTGAAGGACCTTCAGAAGATGCAGAGCAAGATGCTGAAGGCACAAAGCGACCTGAAAGCCCAGAGTTTCGACGCCGAGGCGGGTGGTGGCATGGTAAAAGTCGCCATGAACGGTCGTGGGGTCCTCACCATGATAAAGATTAATCCCGACGCTGTCGACAAGGACGATGTAGAAGCCCTGGAAGACCTGATTATGGCGGCCATCAACGCAGCCGTCAAGAAAAAGGACGACGCCACTCAGGAAAGCATCAGCGGTGTCACTGGCGGCATGAAAATTCCCGGCCTGATGTAGTCGGCGGACTGTGCCTTTTATCCGCTAAAAAGGGCATTTTATCTATAAATAAACGGAGCTCCCTATATAAGAGGGGGCTTTTTTGCTAAATTTGGCCCATATTATTCACTGGAGAACGAATGTCAAGGCAATTTGCTATCCTACCTTCCGTGGCTTTGGCGCTATCGCTCATGTCCCTGCCCGCCCTTGCCGGCCAGGCCTATACCCGCGAAGACGCGCTCAAGATTGCCATGGAAAAATCCACGACCATCAAGTCCGCCGAAGAAGAACTGGTCAGCGCCAATTCCCAGGTGGACGCCGGTTACGGAAACGCCATGCCCAGTATCGACCTGAGCGCAGGCATCACCCGCATTTTCGGGCTGGACGATGTTGAAAACAGCAAGGATTTAAGCAAGGCTGCATCCGCTATGGGTGCCGACGCAGACGAGCCCTTCGCCGCAAACGCACTGGCCCCCGCCATGGACGGCCTCATTTACGGTATGAAATCCCAGGGTTACCGCTGGCAGTCCAGCGTGGGCCTCACCGCCACCCAGATCCTTTACGCCCAGGGCAAGGTGGGAACCGGCATCGATATTGCCAAGATTTACAGGCGCTTGAAAGAAGTGAACCTGGAAAACGTGAAGGCCACCGTCAAGTACAACGTGGAAACCGCCTTTGACCAGCTGATTTACCTGGATTCCGCCGTAGCGATTCTCGAAGCGAGCATCGCCCAGACGCAGCAGCATATCGACTACGTGAACGGTGCCGTAGAAAGTGGCCTGGCCTCAGAACTGGACCAGATCCGCGCCCAGCTCCAGCTGGACCAGCTCAAGTCCGAGCTGGAAAAGACCAAGAAGAACCAGATTCTCGCCCGAAACGCCCTCTTGAACACCATGGGCATGGACTGGGAAGCAGACGTGCAGTTCAAGGGGGAACTCCGTGACCCGAATTCGAATCTGCCCTACCCCGACACCGCCATGGCCAACGTGAAAAAGCGCCGCAAGGAACTGGTAATGCTCGACCAGTCCGAAGACATGCTCCAGAAGAACATTTCCATCGAAGAGGGCGGCTACAAGCCCACCGTGGTGCTGGTAGGCGGCCTCAAGTACAGCAACAACAAGAACGAGATCCAACAGTGGGACGCCCCCGACTGGGACAAGAACATCAACAAGTACGTGGGCCTGAACCTGACCATGAACCTCTTCAACGGCATGAAAACCAAGGAAGCCGTGGTCCAGGCGAAATCGAAGCTGCGTGACACCCAGATCCAGAAAGAAACCGCCGAACGCGGGTTCCGCATGCAGATCGAATCCTGCGCCAACACCCTGGAAGACGCCGTGCGCCAGCTGGAACTCCAGAAGCGCCAGGTGGACTTGGCCACCCGCAACTACGACCTGACCGAGGCCTCCTACAAGGTGGGCAAGTCCACCCAGCTGGACTACCTGGACGCCTCCATGACGCTCCGCACCACAAAGCTCAAGTACATGGAAGCGGTCTTGAATTGGAACAACGCCTACAACGCCCTTTTGCAGGCCACCGGAGAATATCAATAGGACAAGATTATGAACAGCATCAAAAAGTACATCATCACCCTTTCTGCCCTAACATTTGTCCTTGTCGGTTGCAAGGGCAAGGACGCCAAGGATAGTGCCACAGTGGCACCTTCCACCATCGAAGAAATCCAGAAGGAAAAGGGCAAGCCCGCCCGCGTGGCCAAGGCCAAGAAATCCTCCCTCAAGGACATCCGCGAATTCAGCGGCACCATTGAGGGCATGCAGCAGTCCAACGCCATCTCCAAGATGGGCGACCCGTTGGAAAAGATCTATGTGCAGGTGGGTTCCACCGTCAAGAAGGACCAGGTGCTTGCCGAATACATCTTTACCGGCGACAACACCCAGTACCAGCAGGTTCAAGAACAGGTGGCTCTCCTTGAAAAGTCCACCCAGCGTCTCCGCGAGGTCCACGCCAAGGGCGGCCTTAGCCAGCAGGACCTGGACCAGGCCGAAATGCAGTTGAAAATCGCCAAGATGAACCTGGAAACCGCCCGCCGCGCCACCAAGATTCTGGCGCCGGCCGCAGGCGTGGTCACCGAGCTGAACTACCAGGAAGGCCAGACCCCCGGCGTTGGCTCCACTCTTTGCACTATCGCCAACCTGGACAAGGTCATTCTGAAGCTCAATGTGACCAGCAAGGATATCTCGCAGTTCAAGATGGGTGCCGCCGCTACCGTCGAGGTGGCCGGCAAGAAAATGAAGGGTAAGGTCACGCTGATTCCTTTGGCCGCAAACCCCGTAACCAGGTTCTTCCCCGTAGAGGTGACATTTGACAACAGCAGCAAGAGGCTGCTCCCCGGCATGTACATGACCGCCGAGATTGAAACCAAGCAGGTGAGCGGCGTGGTGGTGCCCGCCGAAGCCGTTATCTACAAGAACGGCCTCAACATGGTGTGGACCGTGGATAAAGAGGGCAATGCCCGCCGTAAGATCGTGAAGGTCGGCATCCAGACCAAGGACCAGGTGCAGATTGCCGAAGGCCTTAAGGGTGGCGAGACCGTCATGGTGGAAGGCATGTCCAAGATGAACGACGGCGACAAGGTCAACATCGTCAAATAATTTTACTGGAGATACGCTGAATGATCAAGGCCAGTATTTATAAACCGATTACCATGCTCATGGTCATCTTGACCGTGGTGGTTTTCGGTCTGTACACCTACACCATGATGGTCGTGGACCTGATGCCGAAATTCGAAGTTCCGGTGGTGACGGCGACCATGATTTACGCAGGTGCTAGTCCCGAAGAAATCGAGACCACCGTTATCAAGCCTGTGGAAGAACAGGTGGAACTGGTGGACGGTATCGACTATGTGCAGTCCATCTGCCTCGAGAACTACGGCATTATCGTCGCCATGTTCAACATGGGCGTCAATGTAGATGTGGCGGCAAACGACGTGCGTTCCAAGGTGGAACTTGCGGCGGCTGACTTCCCCGACGCCGTGGAACCCCCTATCATTTCCAAGGTGGACATCAACGGTGCAGCCATCATGGCTATTTCCTTTACGGGCCCGCTGAACTCCACGGAACTCCGCCAGATGGTGGAAGACGAAATCGAGCCCCTGTTCACCTCCGTCTCGGGTGTGGCCAGCGTGGATGTTTTCGGTGGTACTACCCGCCAGATTTCTATCGAACTCGACAAGGACAAGATGAAGGACCGTGGCATCGACATTGCCACCATCATGGGAATGTACGGCCAGTCCAACTTGAACTACCCCGTGGGCGAAGTCATCGGCAAGCACAAGAACACATCTGTGCGTACGGCGGGCAAGTTCCAAAACCTGGACGAAATGCGCAACATGGATATTCCCACGGCCAACGGCGTTATCAAGCTCTCCGAGGTTGCAAAAGTCAAGGACACCATCGAGACCATTTCATCTATTTCCCGTTTCAACGGCACAAGTTCTATCTCCCTGGATATCAAGAAGCGTTCCGACGCCAACGTGGTGGACGTTTCCAAGGGCGTCATCAAGCGTATGAACGCCGTCAACAAGAGCCTTCCCGAAGGTTTCGAACTTCACCTGGTGTACGACAAGAGCGAAGCGGTGAACGAATCCATCGACAACGTGATCCAGAATGTGATTATCGCTATCGTGCTTACCGCAGGACTCTTGCTCTTGTTCCTCGGCAAGTTCTCCACCATGTTCATTGCCGCCCTCACCATGCCGACCTCCGTGATTGGTGCCTTTACCCTGATGTACTTTGCTGGATTCGGCATCAACATGATGTCCCTGATGGCATTGTCGTCGTCGGTGGGTTTGTTGGTGACCAACGCCATCGTGGTGCTTGAAAATATCAATGTGAAACTGAACGAAGGCCTGGATCCGAAAGAGGCTGCCTACAAGGGCACCTCCGAAATCATGGTGGCTATCATGGCGTCTACGCTTACCAACGTGTGCGTGTTCGTGCCTATCGCCTTCATGAAATCCATCGCCGGTATCTTCTTCCGTACCTTCGGTCTTACCATGGTGTTTGCCACCCTGGTGTCCTTGCTCGCCACCTTTACCTTGACCCCGCTTCTGGCGGCCTACCTGTTCAAGGGCAAAAAGAAAGACGAGAACGGAAACATTATCGAAGAAAAACCCTCCGTGGTGGGCCGCATTCTCGGGCTGTTCCCCACTGCCCTCAACGGCATCCGCTTTGTATATCTGAAAACCCTGTCGTTCTGCCTTTCCATTCCGGGAGTGCTGTTCCAGGTGGTCGCCCTGATCGCCATGCTCCTTTTCGTGGGCTATATGGCCGCCAACCACATGACGGTGGAAATCATGCCTAAGCAGGACCAGGGCATGATCAGCATCAAGCTGGAAATGCCCGTGGGCACCAACGTGGAAACCACCGACAGTATCGCGAAAATTATCGAGGACCGGGTCAAGGATGTTCCCGAAATTGTCCATTACAGCGTGAACGTGGGTGGTTCCAACGGTTTTGCTACGGTGAACCAGGCTACCATGCGTATCAAGCTGTTGAAGGACTGGGAAGGCCGTACCAGGAGTACCGACCAGATCGTGGACTCCCTGCGCCCCTACCTGGCCGACATCCCCGACGCCTATATCGCCATCAAGTCCGCCTCGGCATCTGAAATGAACAACAACAGCGCAGGCGACGTGGTGCTGGAAATCAACGGCCTCAAGAAGGATTCCGTGATCAAGGCCTCTGAACTCATTATGGACCGGGTCAAGGAAACCATTGCCGGCGTAGTGGACGTAAAGACCAGCTACGAGGCGGGTAAGCCCGAAATCCGCCTGGTTCCCAACAGGCAGGCCCTGGCCGACTACGGCGTGACCCTGCAGTCCCTTGCCACCTACAACTACATCGCCGTGAGCGGTTATGAAGCGGGTCAGTACACCGAAGACGGTGAAGAATACGACGTGTATGTGCGCATGCAGGAGAAGAACCGCAAGAGCCATGCCGACATCGAAGACCTGCCCATGAAGACCCCCAAGGGCTATGTGGCTGCCCGCGACCTGTTCTACATCGAAGACGGTGCAGGCCCCACCCGTATTGACCGTAAGCGCAAGATGACCCGCGTGGACGTTTCCATGAACCTGTTGCCTGGCCACACCACCGGTGAGGTCATGGGCAACCTGAACAAGCTTACCGCCAGCATGAAGGACGAACTCCCCGAGGGTATTTCCTTCAGCTTCGGTGCCCAGGCCGACATGCAGGAAGACATGGTGAACGAATTCAAGACCGCCATCATCATGGCCATCTTGCTCACCTACATCTTGCTGATTGCCTTGCTGGAAAGCTTTGCACAGCCCTTTATCATCATGACCACCATTCCTATGGGCGCTATCGGCGTATTCCTCGCCCTGATATTCACCGGCAAGGCTCTTTCCATGATCGCCCTCATGGCTATCGTGATGCTTATCGGTGTGGTGGTGAACAACGCCATTCTATTGCTTGACGAAGCCAACAGGCTACTCCGAAGCGGGTCCATGGGACGGCGCTCCGCCATTATGACAGCGGCCAAGACCAAGTTCCAGCCTATTGCCCTAGCCACATTCGCTTCTGTGGTGGCCCAGATGCCGCTGGCACTGGCCCTGGGTGGTAACGTGGCCGCCATGACCCAGCCCATGGGTATCGCTGCCGTGGGCGGCCTGATCGTGTCCGCCATCTTGACCATGTACCTGGTGCCTACCTTCTTCTGGCTGCCCAATGCCCTGTTCCACAAGGCAAAGAAGAAAGCGAGCAACCTGAAAGGCAAATTCAACAAGGCCAAAGCTTAATATAACGTCGGCGGGGTAAGCCCGCCGCACAGGCTTCGTTGAGACGCAAAAAAACACTGGTTTTTCGAAACCGGTGTTTTGTATTTTCAGCGGCATGTTTTTTTCTAACGCCTGGTGCAAGGCGCACCTGACCATTCCGCTTGCCACTCCCGAAGGGGGGGACCCTGCCGCCCTATACCTTGGAATGGCCTATCCCCACGACGAGATGCTCCTGGAGCGTCTGCGTTTCACACAGAACGGTCCTATCATCCCCTGCCCCATGACCGAGACAGAAATTCTCCGGACTATACGGGCAAGATTCGCAGACCAAGCGGAGACCTTGCAAGAAGGCAAAGCAAGCTCCTGGGAGTCGGAACCTGTGATAAACCTGGTGGACAGCCTTATAGACAAGGCCCTGGAACAGGGTGCCAGCGACATCCACCTGGAACCAACCGAAAAGGAACTGAAGGTTCGGTTCCGCGTAGATGGCCTGCTGCAGTTCCACAGAAGCCTGCCCGGCTGGCTGAAGGACCCTATTCTCGTACGCCTGAAGCTTCTAGCCCAAGTGGACATTACAGACAAGAGAATTCCCCACGACGGAAGTTTTAAGTTCCAGAGTGTAGCGGGGACAGTGCGCATAAGACTCAGCACCCTGCCGGTACAGTTTGGTGAGACCTGCGTACTTAGGCTTTTACCCGTCAAGGACGAAGGAGTCTCTCTGGGCGACCTGCAGTTTAGCCCCAAAATCCTGGCGGAACTCCGACGGATCTTCGCCATGCCCCAGGGGCTTTTCCTGATAACGGGCCCCACCGGGAGCGGCAAGACTACCACGCTTTACGCCGGCCTTCGGGAAATCATCGGCAAAAAAATCAACATCACCACCATAGAAGACCCGGTGGAATACAGTCTCTCGGGAGCGAACCAGGTGCAGGTCAACGAGAAGTGCGGATTCACCTTCGCCGCGGCGCTCCGCTCCATACTGCGGCAGGACCCGGATGTAATTCTGGTAGGCGAAATCCGGGACGAAGAAACGGCCCGCATTGCGCTCCGCGCCGCCCAGACAGGACACCTGGTGCTTTCGACGCTACATACCAACAGCGCAATGGGGGCTTTTACACGGCTCCAGGACTTGGGAATTTCCAAAGCCGCCTTACAGGACTCCCTGCTGGGCGTACTCGCCCAGAGGCTCCTGCGGAAAAGGGCTGGCGGACGCACGGCCACGCTGGAACTTTTACGACCCGACGGAACCTACGCCGACGGCACCCTGCGGGAATACGCGGGCAGGCTTGTAGAAGACGGGCTTGTGGAAAAGGAAGAACTATTCCGGGTTCTCGGGAACTGATGTCTCGGAAACCGATGCCGGCGCAGCGGGCTCGACAGGTGTCGCCACAGATTCTGCAGGCGGTGGCGCCATCAGCTGACGCAGGGAATCCACCAACAGACTGTCCTTCTTAGGGAACATGTTCTGGTAAATGACCGCACGACGCTTGGCCATGAACTGGCTCTCCCGCATGTTCGGGTGGTGCTTACCCGGGCTTGCCAGCATGGCCGCCAGATTGATGGCCTGGTCCACGCTGAGCTTGCTGCAGCTTTTCTTGTAATAGGTGGAACAGGCCGCCTGACACCCGAAAATATCCTTGCCCCACTGGGCGTAATTCAGGTACAGTTCCAGAATGCGGTCCTTACCCAGTTCGTGTTCCATCAGCAGGGCGTAGGCCAACTCCTTGAACTTGCGTTCCCAGGAGCGTTCCCCGCTTAGGAATAAATTCTTGGCCAGCTGTTGCGTAATGGTGGAGCCCCCAAACTTGGTCTTGCCGGACATCTTGTTTGCATTCAGGGCTTCGGCAATGGCATTCACATCAAAGCCCGGATGGAAATAGAAGCCCGCATCTTCGCTGGCAATAACCGCCTTCTGCAAATAGGGGCTTATGGAATCCAGGGGTACATAGGCGTGCTTAATCTCTGTCGCCGGGTTGGAATCTACCAGGGCCTGCATGTACCTGCTCATCTCGGGCTGGGTATCTTTAAGGGACTGAACCCCATCATAAAGGTTGTAGCCATAGACAAAGGCCTTGTACAGGGCCACGGAGGCCACGATGCTGAATACCGCCGAATAGATGATGAGGATCAGCAAAGCGCAACGCAACAGGAAATTGACAAACCCGTAAAGTCCCTTGAAAATCTTGAAAACCAGGTTACCCCTAATCTTATCGATGATTTCCCTGCATTTCTGAAAAGCCATAGGTTACCTTTTTCCACCAAACCAATCGTTCACGTCTTCGCCCTCTTTCATGGAAGACTCCAGATGCTCCATTCCCTCGCCCAGCACAATCGTGCGGATACCCGCATTCCCAAAGACTTCTTGCAAATACTTGGTGGCCTCACGGCCAGCATTATCCTTGTCCATGCACAACACCACATTCTTGTTCTTGAACAAAGGTAGCCATTCCACCTTGAAAGAGCGTACGCCGGGTATGCCTACCGCGTCAATTTTCTGGCCTAAAAAGGTGAGCGTATCCACCACGCCCTCGCATAGGTAGACCCAGCCGGGCTTTTCGTCTAGGGCCGACATGTTGTACGGGTAGGGCACAGTCCCCTTCAGGTTCATCTCCTTGGGAATCACAGAACTGTCCAATGCCCGGGACTGGAAATAGAAGGCCCTGCGTTGGGTGTCCAGGTACGGGAATATCAACGGGTGCTTGTAGAACTTCAGGTTCCCCTTTTCGTTGAACAGGCCCACATACTGCAGAACTTCCATGCTATAGGTGTCCTTGAGAGTCTGATTCAAGAGACCGTAGTCCTTGATGGTCCTGAGAAGCATCTTGTCCCACACGGGCTTGAAGATGCGGCGCCCCATGAGCCAGGCGGCGGCCTGGGTGCCGTCTACCGGCGAGAGCATCTTCAAGAAATTCAGGATAATCTTTTTGCGCTCGTCCTCGCTGACCAGTTCCTCGGTGGCTGCGGGTTCTGGCATGGGCATAGGCTCTGTGGCGTAGATTTCTTGAGGCGTCTGTGCGGCTGCGTTATGATAGGGGCCCATAGCAGACTTGTTCGCCGTCGTAGACTTGCCCGCAGGAGCCAGGAACGGGAAGGTTTCGCGAAGGTAGTTCAGGGCTTCTACAAAGGAGCAGCCCTTGTACCTTTGCACCAGGGAAATCACATCGCCCCGGACATCGTCGCAGACCCAACAGCGAAAATAGCCCTTCTCTTCGGAAATGGAGACCGACGGGGTCCTGTCGCCATGGGCATGGCGGCTCGGGAAGGCACAGCGGCACTTGCCCCGGACAACTTCTATACCCAGGGAACGGGCTACCGCCGTGATGGACAGGGCGTCCTTGAACTGTTTCAACTCTTCGTCGGTCATCTGTTAGAATTATAGTAAATCCTATATTTAGGCCATGGTTATCCTAGAAAACGAGCCGATGAGCGCGCACACCTCCTTCAAGGTAGGCGGTCCGGCCCGTTTTTTTGTCAGGACCGAGCACACAGACGACCTGAAAAGCGCCCTATCCCTGGCTAGGGAAAAGGGGCTCTCCCATTTTATCCTGGGAAACGGGACCAACCTTTTGGTTTCGGACAAGGGCTACGAAGGCGTGGTCATTTGCCTTGCCGGAGGATTTTCGAAAATTGTGGGCCTGGGGAGCGGCAAGTTCAATGTCGGAGCGGGCACGCCCCTGGGCAGGTTCGCCCGCCACACGCTAAAGCAGGGCTACGCCGGCATACACAAGCTGGCGGGAATCCCGGGAACCCTGGGCGGAGCCGTCTACATGAACGCCGGAGCCTACGGCCAGGAAATCGGGAGCTGCTGTACGCAGGTGACAATCCTCGACAACGACGGAAACATCCGTGAGCTGTCCGCAGACGAATGCGGTTTCGGATACAGGCAAAGTGTTTTCTCAAAATGTGCCGGGAATGACAAGGGCGCAGAAATCATCCTTTCCGCCACATTCCAGTTGCAGGACGCAGCAAGCCTAGGCAAGACGGTCGCGGACCTTGAAACCGAACTGGCAGAGTGCATGGCCAAGCGCAAGGCGACACAACCCCTGAACATGCCTAACGCCGGTTCCACCTTCAAACGGCTGGATGTTGGCGCCGCCGCCATGCCTACACAAGTTGCCCCCGGCTACTACATCGAGCAGGCCGGACTCAAGGGTTTCCGCATAGGCGGCGCAGAGGTCAGCACCCTGCACGCCAACTTCATCGTGAACGCCGGGAGCGCCACCGCCCAGGACATCAAGAACCTAAGCGAACTTGTACAAAGTAAAGTCGCCGAGAAGTTCGGGATTAAGCTACACCGAGAAATTATTCTGCTGGGAGATTTTGGGGGGTAACCGGATCAAAGCGGTTCAGAATCCGCGTAATGACCGCATACACCACACCCCCAAACAAGCCACCGGCCAAATCAGCCACCAAGTCCAAGGCGCTGCAATCGCGGCCTTCCACGAAGCTCTGGTGGTATTCATCGGTACAGCCGTAAGCCAGGGCCAGTACACCCACAATCAGCACCCGCAGCCACTGCCGCTTGGACCACTCGTTTCGCGTCCAGACCATGGCGTAGCAACCCGCAAGGGTGGCATATTCCAAAAAGTGAGCCAGCTTGTCCCAAATCTGGGGAAAGTCTTCTAGCTGTTCATTGGTGAGCGACGACAATTTGAAGATAATCGCCATGCAAAGGATGCAAGGGACTGCGCGGAAGAACGGGTATTTCTGGAACAGTGATTCAAACAAAGCAACATCCTCGCTTTACGGGGCAACACACTTGCCCACCTTCCCTACCAGTTTGATCCTGAACTTTTCCTGATCTAGCAGAATGTCCTGAAGTAGTTCCTGGATGGTATAGGACTTCTTGATTTCCTTGACGGCGCAGGCGCAGCGGGTCTTGTTACCTGCCCGGACCGATTCCATACAGGCCTTCTGGAGGAACGATTCCATCTCGGGGGTAAACTGGGCCGGCAAGCAAGGCAATATCAGGCGGTAGCTCAGCTTCTCGAAATCGGTCACCTCGCCATTTGCGTTCATGGAACGCATCAGCAGGTAAAGCAGGGAATCGTTTTGCAGCATGTGGTCATAGGCGCACTGGCAGGACTTCTGGGACTGAGCGGTCCCCAGGAACTTGTCCCCTTCCTTGGTGCATTCCACCACGAAGGAATCCTTGAAGGCCTGGTTGTTCAGGAGCATCTGCAAAAGCATCATGTCGCCAGCGGAAATTTTTGCAGGTTGCGATTTTGCCTGTGTAGTGGATGGGGCGGGCGCGGTTTCAACGGGCTTTGGTTCTGCGGCTGGTTGTGCAGCAGCGGGCTCGGGTTTGGCAGGCGTCACGGCGGCTACCAACGAACCGGTGGCAGCCCCGGCGGAGCGTCCCGCGCTGCATTTCTTGCTTGCTGTTACGATAAAGTCCACATAGGTAGAGACATCCTGGCCAATGAGCATCTGGGACTCAATCTTCTTGAAAGCAGGCTCGCTGTACTTGGATTCCAGCTTCTGCAGCACGCATTCGCACACAGCCTTGTCGGCGCCCGAGAGACAGCTAGTCAGAAAGCCCGAGCGGGTGTCGGCACTATACTTGCCCGCAAAGGCGGAGACCGCAAAGCAGAGACTGAGAAGAATAGTCGCGAAAATCTTCATCGCGCAAAATGTAGCAAAAACTCACACTTCGCATTTCACATCTCACACTCCACATTTTGGCCACACCCCCCTAATCTCTTTTCTATATTTGTGGCCACTATGAGCTTAAAATTTGAAACCCCCATTACCGAAGTTCCGCTGTTCCACCAGG
>CAMKNA010000035.1 GCA_946414075.1 uncultured Fibrobacter sp. | reverse complement strand
TCGTGTCGCTCCAGATGGCGCGGAGATCCGAGAGGCCTTCGGCGTAGTCGCCGATAACAATGTTGTACGTGTCGTTGAGTGTACCGATTTCAGAAACCGTATCGCCGAGACCGACGGCGGCAAATGCGTCGCGAACAGCCGCGAGGTCAGCATTCTTCACCTGGAGTACAGCACCGAGTTCTTCGTTGAACAAAGCGTCAATGAGGTTTCCCTTGAGGACAGCGGCATTGAGCGTCACGCCCACGTGGCCGGCGAATGCCATTTCGGCAACCGTCGTGTAAAGGCCGCCATCGCTCTTGTCGTGGTAGGCCATAATCTTGCCGTCGGCATTGAGTTTTTGGACGATTTCGAAGAAGGCACGGAGTTTCTTGGCGCTGTCCACATCCGGAGCCTTATCGCCGAGGTTGTTGTAGACCTGAGCGGCGATGGAAGCGCCCATGCGGTTCTTGCCGCGAGCGAGGTCCACGAGAACGAGCGTCGAATCCTTGTCCTGCAACAGCTGCGGGGTGAGCGTCTTGCGCACGTCGGCACAAGGAGCAAAGGCACTGATGACGAGAGAAATCGGAGCCGTCACGCGGTGGCTGCCCTTGTCATCCTGCCACACGGTGCTCATGCTCATGGAGTCCTTGCCCACCGGAATCGTAATACCGAGATCCGGGCAGAGTTCCATACCGATAGACTTCACGGCTTCGTAAAGGTCGGCGCCATCGCCTTCGTAGTTCGGCGTAGCCATCCAGTTTGCGGACAAGTTCACGCGGCCCATATCAGGCACGCAAGCGGCAGCCATGTTCGTGAGGGATTCAGCCACCGTCATGCGGGCAGCGGCAGCCGGAGAAATCAAGGCAATCGGAGCGCGTTCGCCCATGCTCATGACTTCACCTTCGTAAGTATCGAGCGTTGCAGAAGTCACGGCGCAGTCAGCAACCGGAACCTGCCACGGGCCAACCATCTGGTCGCGGCAAATCATACCCGTCACGCTACGGTCACCGATAGAAATGAGGAACGTCTTGTCAGCGACGGTCGGGTTTGCAAGCACGCGGTGCGCCACATCCTTGATGGAAGCATCGGCCGGAACCACGGTAGAGTTCAGCGGACGCTTCTGGCTCTTTTCGTTACGGATCATGCGGGGCGGCTTGCCGAGGAGCACACCGAGCGGCATGTCAATCGGAGTCGTACCGAAGTACTTATCGGTCAGGGTCAGGTGCTTTTCAGGAATAGCCTCGCCCACCACAGCGTACGGGCAGCGTTCACGCTTACAGATAGCGTCGAACACATCGAGTTTGTCACCAGCAATAGCGATAACATAACGTTCCTGGGATTCGTTACTCCAGATTTCGAACGGGCTCATGCCCGGTTCGTCGTTGGGAACGTTGCGGAGTTCAAACTTACCACCGAGACCGCCATCGTTCACAAGTTCCGGGAAGGCGTTGGAAAGTCCACCTGCACCCACGTCGTGAATAAACGTAATCGGGTTTTCTTCGTCCATCGCCCAGCAGCGGTCGATGACTTCCTGGCAGCGGCGTTCCATTTCGGGGTTTTCACGCTGCACAGAAGCAAAGTCGAGAGATTCATTACCGGCACCGTTCTGCACGGAGCTGGCAGCACCGCCACCGAGGCCGATAAGCATCGCCGGACCGCCGAGCACAATCAGGTGGTCACCCGGATCGATGTGGCCCTTCTCGATGTGTTGGTGCTTGATGTTGCCGAGACCACCAGCCAACATAATCGGCTTGTGGTAACCGCGGACTTCCTTGCCGTTCTGGGCATCGACTTCCTGTTCGAAAGTGCGGAAGTAACCGAGGATATTCGGACGGCCGTATTCGTTGTTGAATGCAGCACCACCCAGCGGGCCTTCAATCATAATGTCGAGAGCGGACGCAATGCGGGACGGGCTACCAAAGTCCTTTTCCCACGGCTGGACTGCACCCGGAAGCTTGAGGTTCGAGACGCTGAAGCCCGTGAGGCCGGCCTTCGGCTTGGAACCCTTACCCGTGGCACCTTCGTCACGGATTTCGCCACCACTACCGGTAGCGGCACCCGGGAACGGAGAAATGGCCGTCGGGTGGTTGTGGGTCTCGACCTTCATGAGGATGTCGACTTCTTCGTTGTGGAAGTCGTACTTGTTGTTGCGCGGGTCGGCGTAGTAGCGGCCAGCGACAGCGCCCTTCATCACGGCGGCGTTGTCCTTGTAAGCGCTGAAGATGTTGGAATTGTGGAGCTGGTAAGTGTTCTTGATCATCTGGAACAGGGACTTGTCCTGCTTCACTCCGTCGATGGTCCATTCGGCACCGAACACCTTGTGGCGGCAGTGTTCCGAGTTGGCCTGTGCGAACATGTAGAGTTCCACGTCGGTCGGGTTGCGCTTGAGCTCGGTGAAGTTCTTCACGAGGTAGTCGATTTCGTCCGGGGAAAGAGCGAGGCCCATTTCCTTGTCGGCCTTCACGAGGGCGTCGCGGCCCTGGTCGAGCACCGGAATCACGTTCAGCGGACGCGGTTCTTCCTTGCTGAAGAGCACTTCCAGCGAGGCGGTGTCGCCAAACACGGCCTGGGTCATGCGGTCGTGAATCTTGGCCGCAATCTGGGCGCGTGCACCGGCGGGCACAGCGCCTTCAAACTTCACATAATAAGCAATAGCGCGTTCGATGCGCTTGATGGCCGGGAGGCCACAGATGTGGGCGATATCGGTCGCCTTGGAGCTCCACGGGCTGATGGTACCCGGACGCGGGCATACCACGAAGAGTTCACCTTCGAGAGCCTTGGGTTCGCGGGCCGGACCGTAGTGCAGCACCTTCTTCAAGGTTTCTGTTTCCGCATCGGATAGGCCCTCGGACAGGTCCACCACGTGCAGGAATTCAGCATAGACGGAAGCGACAGAGAGCCCCGCAGCCTTGAAATCGGAAGAAAGTTTCTGGAGACGGAAATCCGACAGAGCCGGCGTACCACGAAGAATGAGCATTATAAACCTCGATTGATTTTTACGCGGGAAATTTAGAAATTAGGGCGAAGCCCGTAGACAGTAGGAAGTAGGAAGTAGACAGAAACAATCGCAACAAAAAACGGCCCGCGAGGCGGGTCGTTTTAAACTTATTTCTAACTCGTTGAGAGTCAAGGAGATGCCCTGCACAAGGGCAAGACAACTATTCCTCCCCTTCTTCTTCACCCTCATCTTCTTCTGCGGCAGCGGCAGCAATAGTCGCATTGCCAAGCAGTGCGTTTACATCGATGGACTTAAGGCCCGCAAGAGTCTTCAAATCCGTCTTCTTATCTACATCCACCTTATCAAAAGTGGTGACAATGTAGTAGGCGGATGTCGGTTCAAAACGGCGGGTTTTCTGGGAAATGCTGTTGGACCCCTTGGTAGCAGGGAAATACTTGCCTTCGAGTTTCGCCATATCCTGAGAAGTCTTTGCCCCCTGAATGGCATCGCAGGTCAGGGACCACAGCATCTTGGTTGTGCCAGCCGTAGAGTTCACATACTCGATGATCTTGCTGGAACCCTTAAAGCTATTACCCGTCATCTTGTTGTAATGCTCCGTTGCCTGGGTCACATAATTTCCCTTCTGCATAAAGAGCATAGCGGCAATGGCCACCACCAGGACGGACAAAACGATTGCAATGTTCTTGATATTCATCCTCAATCTCCTTATTCAAAGCGGAAAGCTTCCGGGGCTTCCAGTTTAAAGGCTTCGTCCATGTTGTATTCCACCAGGGCCTTGTAATCGCTGTCCTTGAGCTTGCCCTTCACGAAAGTAAAACTAAGGGTGCAGTTCTTGCCACAAGCCACTTCCTTAACGCCCCCTTCGTCCTTCAAGAGGAACTTTTCGGCAAGTCCACCCTTCTCGTTAATGTCATTCTGGACCTTGTCCGGAATTCCAGCGGCAGTGTACATGTAGGAGAGCTGCTTGAGACGGGCATCCTTGTCCTCTTCAATAGCCTTGACGGCAGCATTGAAGCTGGTTTCAGACTTGTCCCCCGTCAGAGTCGCATAGACCAACTTCCAGGCCATGCCGTACTGGTCCATAGACTTCCACTGTTCCTGAAGCACCCCATTAGCCTTCTCTTGGTAAGCTCCCAACTGAGCTTTCACCGATGCCTGAGCCTGGTCATTATACTGTCCCTTGAGCACCATCATGACCACGATAAGCACTACAATGAGCACCGCATCCACGATAGCCAAAATCTTGAATTTTTGATTATTCATATAAAATCCTTCTTGATAGAACGGTTTTATTAGAATTTAATTCATAATTTGGGAAAAAGAGAAAAAAATTTCAAAAAAAACACTAAAAAAGAGCGATTTTCAGTAAAAAAAAGGAAATCTACGAAAAAACAACCCAATTCAAGGGTTGAACCTTTTTATATTGGAGACGATGCAAATCGATACCAAAGGGACAAAGATTCCCTCCCAGATTGTCTTTGAAAACCTTCGTGAACTCTTAAGGGCAAAAAACACCGCCCACGAGTCCATGTTCAAGTTCCATTGGAAAAAAATGTGGCCCTTCAGTCTGATCTGGCCCCAGGTGGACTATGAACGCATCGTCAGGCTCATGAGCGAAATCCGCAAGAACGCCATTACGCAAAAAAATCTTGTATTACAGGCCAAAGATATAGCCCAGGATTTTGAAAGGGATTTTCTAAACGCCGTTCCCGCCTATCTGGACGCTCTGGATGTTTCATGTCAAAAGCTTTCTGCTGCCGCCCAATGGAAACAGGACATGCTTTACAAGCGCATCCACAAAGATGTAAAGCTTCGTCGCGATGTAACAGAATGGAACCAAATTCTAAAAGACTACGAAAACGCCCAAGGCAATCTGGTGCGAGCAGGAGCGATTGTTCAACTAGGTTGGGGAAAAGTCATTCAGAATTTAAATACATAGAAAGGAGATGCCCGCCTTCGCGGGCATGACAGTTTCATGCCAGAAGTCAGCGTCATCATACCGGTCTACAACACGGAGCAGTTCCTTGGGGACTGCCTAAACAGTGTGTTGACGCAGACTTTTATTGATTTTGAAATCATCGCAGTCGATGACGGTTCCACAGACAACAGTGCTGCCATCATCGAAGAATTTGCAAAGAAAGATTCGCGCATCGTCCCCCTACAGCAAGAAAACAAGGGACCTTCCGAAGCCCGTAACACGGGGATTAAAGCCGCCCGCGGAAACTGGATAACCTTTGTCGATAGCGACGATATGCTGGCACCCCATTTTCTGCAAAAGCTACGGGACGCCGCAAAGCAAAACAACGCAAGCATTGCCTGCAGCGATAAGCAACTTTTCCGGAAAGAATCTGAAATCGGCAAGGGGGACACCGCAACAGCACAAGCTATCACGCTATCCCCCGAAAAAGCTCTAGAACGAGCCCTCTATCAAAAAAACGGGCCTGATTATTCTGCCTGGAGCAAGCTCTACGACGCCAAAATTTGGCAAAGTCGCCGGTTCACACCGGGAATCTATTTCGAAGACATGAACTGCATTCCGCAGGTGCTCTTGGAAGCTAAAAAAGTCGCATTCGTTCCCGAACCGCTTTACCTGAACCGCAGGCATGGTTCAAGCATTTTGGCAACCGCATACAACCGCAAAAAAGCGGAACTGCTAGACATTGCCGAAAGAATCTGCACGCTTGTAGAAGGCAAAGGCGCAGAACTTAATCGCGCTGCCCACAGCAATCTTTTTAGCGCCAGCTGCAGCATTCTAATGCGCACGCCCGACACCGACGAATTCAAAGATTTCCGGACTCGGGCATGGGACCACATTAGGGCCTTGCGCACAGAGACTCTGTTCAATTCCAACAGCCGCACACGCAACAAGGTGGCTGCACTTTGCAGCTTTGGGGGACGCACGCTCTTTGAACATCTGCTACGGAGATTCGGATGATCCCCAAGAAGCTCCACTACTGCTGGTTTTCCGGAGAGCCCTTCCCCGAAGAAATTGAACGCTGCATCAACAGCTGGAAAAAGTTCCTGCCCGATTTCGAGTGGATCAAGTGGGACAGGGAAAAGGCACTCGCCACAAACATTCCCTGGGTAACCGAAGCCCTACAGCAAAAGCACTGGGCCTTCGCATCCGACGCCGTACGGCTTTATGCGCTATATACCGAAGGTGGGCTTTACCTAGATACCGATGTGGAAATCCTGAAGCCCTTTGACGACCTACTGAAGCACCCGTACTTTTTCGGTTATGAGAACGGATCCAAACGCATCGAAGGGGCCGTAATGGGGTGCGAACCGGGATGCGAGCCGATAGCAGCGGCGCTGAAATACTACAAGTCCCACGCATTCTCATACTCAGCGGGTGTGGTCGACCAGATGGTGCTTCCGAATACTCTGCGAGAATCGTTCAAGGATTTCAAAGACCTGAAAATCATGCCGGAAAGAGTTTTTTCACCCAAGAGCTTTATCGACGGGAAAATTCGCGCGACAGATGAAACCTACAGCATCCACCACTTTAGCAGCAGCTGGCGACCGGAATCGTTACGCAGGGGAATTCACCGCCGGCAGAGATTATTCGCCACCTTCCCTCGCCCACTGGCAAGAATCTTCACAATACCGCTGTCGCTGTGGACGAACATCACAGCCATCGGGGTGCGGGGAACCATCCGGAAAATTCTCCGATTACCTTTTTAGCAAAAAACGCGGGATAAACAGCTTGGGGAAACGCTTCAGGAACGGGAGTGACAGCGACCAGAGTTTCGGCAGCTTGCGTAAAGCTTCCTTCTTATCGCGGTAGGCAAGCATCGAGAACCAGTGAGACTTCCAAATGTTGACCGCTTCCCTGTAGCGCGGGTGGTCGCTATAGCGGGCCAGCACCTTCAGGAATGTGCCATACATGAGCGTGTCGTCGAGTGACATGTTGTTGCCATGCTGGCGGTAGTAGCAGCATTTCACAGGCAAAACGGGCAGTGACCCACAAATCTTGAAGAACTTTAGCCACTGCGGAAAATCTTCGAAGGGGAATTCCGCATCGTAGGCGCCGTGTTCGCGAAAAAAGTCGAGCCGGATCATCTCGGAACAGCCATGCACCTCTTTTTTTCCCATGAAGAACTCGTCGAAGGTGACCCGTGGAACCGAGCGCGTGTAACGCGGGTCGCATTCCTCGCCGTGGTTACCGTCCTTGTCCATCAGCACGATCTGCCCAAAACACAGTGGGTCTTCGGGGTGTGATTCCAAATAGGCACTCTGTTTTTCGAGCCTCCCCTGCGGCATCATGTCGTCGGAAGCGAACGAGCAGAAGTACTTGCCCCGCGCCATGGACACAAGCTCGTTCATCGTGGCCACTAAGCCCTTGTTGGGGCGATGCACATAGGTGAACTTGAGTTCGGCCTGCAGGCGTTCCAAAATTTCTGGAGAAGAATCCGTACTGCCGTCATCGATGACAATGAGCTCGAAGCTCACGCCCTTCTGCGACATCACGGAACGCACCGCCGCTTCCACGAACTGTTCGTGATTGTAACTTGCCAGCAACACCGAAACAAGTGGAGGAAGTTCTCGCTGTTCCATTTCCGCACCCTGTGCAAAAGCCTTCACATAGACATTCTCTGTCATTTTTTCGGCGAACATGTTCGTTATGGAGTATTCCACTTGAGTCTCCCGACTGTTATGGCAAGCACGACGAATGTCACAAGATTTTCAAGCGCATAGGCAAACATCGGGCCGTTCATCTCAAACAACCGAATCCCTACAAAGGTGCCAACCGCAAAGAGCAGGTTCGCCCCCATCTCGATGATGAGAAAGGCCTTTGTCTCGCGGCGAGCGATAAGAACCATACCGAAGCACCACCCACCCGAACGGAAGAAGTCGCCAAGTAGCTGGACGGGCATGTAGTCCGCCGCAGGGGCGTATGTACTCGAAAGGAGAATCGCCACTACAAGGCTGCGGCCAAAGTAAAGCAACACGCAGAACACTAGCGTAAAGCCCATCATGCGCCAAAATATCGGGTAGAATCCTCTGTGGAAGCTTTCACGAGTCATGTCGCGACTAATACAAGGCAGTATAAGCACGCCGAGAATCGCCGAGAATATAGAAGCAAAGAAATCCGAAATCTTGTAGACGCCCTGCCATATGCCCGCTGCATTCCAGCCAAGTTCAAAACCCACGAGCGAACGCACGAACATAAGGACCAGTGGGGCGACAATCATGGGTACAAGCCCCATGACGGCATACGACATCCATGGTCCACGCGTATCGAGAATAGATTGCCTAAATGTGGCGAGACTAAAGCCTGCTCGCGATGCTACGCGAACCGCAAATATTCCGGCAACAACCGACTGAGTGGCAATGATACTCAGTACAGAAAGGCGACCGGTATAAAGAAAGAACGCCACCCAGAGCATCTGGAAAAGCGACGCTACAATCTGGATGGTCGCCCAACGACGAACAAGTCCAAGACCATTCATTACCGCAGAACAAATGGCGACCATGTTTGTCGAGAGAATTCCTGGAAGGGCAAAGAGAATAGCCGCCTGCGCAAGACGCGGATGCACACCGGGCAACATCTTTTCGAGAGGCGCAAAAAAACAGAAAAGAACAGCAACGATACAGGTAAATATCGACGCAAAGGTCGTAAGCCGGAAACCACCGCGCCAAACACCATGCAAGTTCCTGATATTATCCTTGTTCTGAGCAGTGAGACTTACCCAACCGTTCTGCATGGCAAGGCTAGAGGTCGCCTGCCCGATGGTCATCCAGTTCATGAACTGCCCCACACACGCGAATGCGGTCGGGGGCAAAAAGACGGCAAGCAGTTTATTGATGACGAAGGCGCGGAGCGTATTGAAGAGCGTCACCGAGCCCGAGCCAAAGAACAGCTTCCATATTTTAGAGGAACTGTCCACCATCAACCGCCTATTTCGCGAATGACCTTCGCTGGGATGCCACCGATAATGACATTCGGAGGGAACTCACCCGAAACAACCGCACCCGCGGCCACGATGGAATTTTTGCCAATGCTGGAGCCCTTCAAAATCATCACGCGGTCACCAATCCAGACATTGTCGCCAACAAAGACCTTCCCGGTCTTGGGTGTACCCCCAACGCGTCTTTCCGGGTCAATTTCGTGAAAATCACTGTCAAGCACAGTCACAGAAGAACCGACAAGAACATTGTCACCCATTTCGATGCCATCACCCTCGGAAACCGCCGTGAAGCGGTTGCAAATCTTGCAGTTTTTGCCGATGGAAATTTTCGAGTCGGCGTTACGCGGATTCAGGAACTCGTAAGATGTCCAGAAATCGGCATCTTCGATAAAGCCGAATATGGTACCGTCGCCGACCGTAACGCAGCCTTTGCCTTCACAGAGCACGGGAGCAACAGAGCAGAACTTGCCCTCGGGCTTCACAGTCGAAATGCTCCTGTAGAAGCATACGCGCGAGATACGCGCCAGCTTGCGGATGACTCTAGCGACCAAACTCATTCAACGCTCCTATAACTTCGGTAACTTCGTCGTCTGTAAGCACCTGCGAAACGGGGATACTCAGGACGGTTTCGGCCATTTTCTCCGCAATCGGAAATTTCGGGTCCACGGGAAGCAAGAAGCTTTCGCTCTCGGCACCAGCCGCGTAAGCCTGTTGCAAATGCGGAGGAATCGGGTAAAAGATGAGCGTCCCTATACCGCGGGTTTCAAGATGTTTCTGCAGGGCCTCACGGGTCTTGCCATCGGGCGTACGCAGGGTAAACACATGCCATACATGTTCGCGTGGATCGGCGGGAATCTCTGGAAGGCGAATCAGCGAGTTGTTTATTTCACGGCAATACCGCGCCACAATCGCTCTGCGGCGCTCGTTCCATGCGTCAAGATGCGGGAGCTTCGAAAGCAGGAATGCCGCCTGGATTTCGTCTAGGCGAGAATTCACGCCGCGGTACTTGTTCACATATTTCTGTTCGGAGCCGTAGTTGCCGAGCATGCGCACCACGCGGGCCAAATCCGCATCGTCGGTCACGACCATGCCGGCGTCACCGAGCGCACCGAGATTTTTCGTCGGGTAAAAGCTGTAGGCGACCGCGGCACTTTTTATAGCAGCACTTTTTGCTCCATGCGATTGCGCGGCGTCCTCGAACACAAGAAGATTACGGGCCTTGGCAAACGCGCTAATGGCGGGCATATCCGCAAGGCGTCCGTACAAGTGCACCGCCAGAATCCCACGCGTTTTTTCAGAGCAGACCGCGGCAAGCTTCGCCGGATCGATGTTAAAGGTTCTTTCGTCAGGCTCCACCAGCACAGGAACAAGCCCAGCCGCATTTATAGCAAGTACAGTCGCGATATAGGTGTTCGCCGGCACAAGGATTTCGTCGCCCAAAGCAAGGCGTCCAAGTTCAATTTCGGCACGGAGCATCAATGTTAGCGCATCTAGCCCGTTACCCACGCCCACGCCATGGGCATAACCGCAATACGCAGCGAATTTCTTCTCGAAGCGTTCGCAATAGGAGCCACGAATATACCAGCCGGATTCCACAACCGCCGCGGCAGCCTCCTTAAGCACATTCATATAGGGGGCATTAACCTGTTTCAAGTCCAGGAAGGGAATCATCGTCTCTCCCCCGCGTCGGCGCGCGTGCCGTCAAATTCAAAAGCGTACTTCAGGTCGACAAAGCAGCCAATAGTCTCCTTAAACGAGCAAAGCCCCTCGTTGGGCACGCCATTCACGGACGACGGCCCGACATCCAAGAAATCAAAACCCAACTCCCGGTAAAACTCGAAAGTCTTGTAGGCCACCATGTTCATCGGCTTGGACTTGCCGTCATTCGGCACATCGCCCCAGTAGATAACCTGCGCAATCCTGGGCGACACGCGGTACACAATGGCGGCCGCCAGAGGCGTTCCCGCCTGGTAGAGTGTAAAGAAATCCATGCCCACGACGGCAGATGTCTTCTCGAGAGCCTCCAGGCTCATTTTCAAATCGTAGTTCTTGCTTTCGCGATTCTCACGGATAACCCCGTACGACACAGCACGGCCTTCAGCAGAATCTTCCCTGCGGAACTCGAAACCCGCAGCCAGAGCCGTCTTCAAGTTACGGCGGGCCATGCGCTTGGCAAGCAGGGATTCATAAGGCTTGCCCAGATCAAAGGCATAATCCAGGTCGGTATAACTTAGCGAAAAACCGTTTCGGAACATCGAAGACACCGTCTTCGAAAGCAGTGACTTGGCATAGAGCATGGGCGGGAGCACGATTTCCAGCTTCTTGCCGTTCTCGCGGGCAAATGCAGCGAGACCAGCCGTCGCCGCATCCACCTGTTCCACGGGAATCTCGTCGTCCCTGTAGGTAAAGCCGCCAAACGGAGCCGAAAAGGGCGAAAGCCATGCATCACCGCGTTCGCCGAAAACGACACCCATACGGTAACCGTCATCGTCAAAGGCAAAAAAGCGCACCGCGTCTACCTTGGCAGCGTTCAGCAAGTTAAAGTCCGTACGCAAGTAGCAGGCGACCGGATTTTCAAAATGGCGAGCGTATTCGTCCGCTGTAATCTCTACCCAAGCCATCTACCCTCTCTTGAAAGCGAGATAATCGCCGTATTCGCGCCAGTAGTCGCTCTCATCGAACTCGTGCGAAGTGAGCACCAGGCATATGGATCCCGAAGAGAAATTAAGTTCTTCGGCCCAGACTCCGGGCGGGACATGTAGGCCATAGTACGGACGATCCAGCCTGTAGATTCTTTCGTTCTTGCCATCGGAAACTTTCACATCGAAAGCTCCGCTAGCGGCCACAAGCATTTGATGGCACTGCTTGTGGGCATGGCCACCGCGGTTCTCGCCACCAGGAATGTCATACAGGTAAAAGATCCGCTTCACATCGAAGGGAATATCCTTCGAGTTCTCCAGCGAGGTCAGGCTGCCCGAACGTTCGCTATGGCGCGGGAGCGTCAGAAGCGTACAGTCGTCTATGGTCGAAGCCCTCACGGCAGCAAGGTCCGGAGCCTTCGCGCCTACAACATCGGGCGCATACTGCAGGGGCGTCGGAGTCCACGCGGACTTCATCCGACAGAATTCATCACGATCCCACACATAGTCATCTTCTGCATAAGCTGTCGAAGAAACCACCAAAGCCAGCGAATTCGTCGAAAAGTTGTCGAGAGTGCGGTAGTGCATGGGGGGCAGATAAAGTCCGTAATAAGAACGGGAAAGCGAATAGCGATTCTCTTCCTTACCGTCGTGAATTACCGCATCAAAGCTCCCCGAAAGAGCCACAATAATTTCATGCTGATTTTTAAAGGCATGGCTCCCACGAAGCTCACCACCAGGAACATCGTAAATCCAGTAACAGCGGCGAAACCGGAACGGGACCTGCTTTTCCGACTCCAGCACGCTTAAATTCCCTCGTTCGTCCAAGAACCTGGGAAACTGTACAATTTTCGCTTTTTCGTCAAAAATCGGCATACATCACCACCAATATACAAAAAAAAGCCTGGAAACATGTTGTTTTGCTATATTCGGTACATGGCAAAAATCTGCATTGTACTGGCAACATACAACGGGGAAAAGTATCTCTCGAAGATGCTAGATTCCCTAATGGACCAGACCCGCAAGGCAGACCTGATTATTGCCGTAGACGACGGATCCAAAGACGAATCTCCAGCCATTTTGAAGCAATACCAGGAAAGGTTCCCCCTACAAATCACCGTCCTCCCGAAAAATAGCGGACACCGCGCTGCCTTTTCGAAGGCACTAGAGATAGCCCAAGGACAACTGGACAAAAACGACCTTGTAGCCCTGGCCGACCAAGACGACATATGGCTCCCCACAAAGCTGGAAATCCTTGAACAGGCCATAGAGACCCAAAACCAAAATGGGAACAGGCCAGTCCTTGTGTTCGGGGACGCCCACATTATCGACGGCAAGGGTAATATCATTGACCCGTCGTGGAGAAACCTAGCGCACATTCGTACAGATATTCCCATAAAAGCCCACATAGCAGGGACCAACAATGTAACAGGCTGCCTTTCCCTTTTTAGAGCTTCGCTTTTACCCAAAATCACCCCTATACCACAAGCCGTAAATGTCCACGACGCCTGGATAAGCCTGATTGCCATGAAACAAGGCGAAATTGTTGCCATTGATGAACCCATCGCCCAATATAGACTGCACGAGAACAACTCTGTCGGACTGGGGAACCGGTACAGTTTTGACGAAACTTGTGAAAGGCAGGTTGCATGGACCAGCCTACTCATGGAACGAAGCCTTTCTATCCCGTTGGATGACGACGAACTTGAATTTGCAAGACAGCTGAACTGCTACTGGATTCAGAGGTCCAAAAGAGCCTTGCTCTTGGGGAAACTATCATTTTTAATCAGAAACAGGACCTTTTTATTCCCAGAGCCACAAACACGAAACCGTAAAATCCTATTTTCGCTCCTGGGTGCCCCAACGGTACACCGCCTATTCGGAAAAGACAAATGAAGACCATCGCTTTCTATTTGCCCCAATTTCATCCCATCCCCGAAAATGACAAATGGTGGGGAGATGGATTTACCGAATGGCACAATGTTCGCAAGGCAAGGGCTCTTTTCAGGGGGCATAGACAGCCCCAAGTTCCAGCCGAACTTGGCTACTACGATTTGCGCAATGACGAAATTCGCCACAAGCAAGCGGAACTTGCAAAAAAATTCGGAATTAGCGCCTTCTGCTATTATCATTACTGGTTCAACGGGAAACAGTTGCTAGAAACTCCCATAAAAAGAATGCTTGCCGATAGGGAATGCGCCATGCCTTTCTGCCTTTGCTGGGCCAACGAAAACTGGTCCAGGGCATGGGATGGTAAGGACCGTGAAATTTTGATGGCTCAGACGTACAGCCCCGAGGACAACCAAAGGCATTCTGAACACCTCTGCGAGATTTTCAAGGACAATCGCTATCTCAAATCGGATGGCAAACCTATATTCATCATCTACCGCATCGGGAAAATCCCCCAAGTAGAGGAGTTCATCCGAATTTTAAACGAAACCGCCACAAAAAATGGATTCGACGGAGTCCGGATCTTTGCCGTTCGAAATCCTACATGCAATGTTCCTGACGAAAAGCTTGCAGCCTGGGGCATTCACGACATCGTGGATTTCGAGCCGAACACTGACGATTTTCCCCACAGATCCATCAGCGGCAAACTAATCCGGCTTTTCCAGCGAAAGTGGAATTCTTTTGCAAAAATATGGCACGGTCCAGAGCTTTATTCCATCTTGAGAGTCAACTACAATTCCGTCGTCAAGAACGCCCTGAAACTGTATGAATCTTTGGGCGCACACCACCACCCCACCGTATTCCCGAACTGGGACAACTCCCCCAGACGCAAGGCGGCAACCATCATCCAGAACGACTCTCCAGAAGATTTTGCCGAATGGGTTCGGGGAGCCACAAGCATCGTCAAGAAACGGCCCGAAGAAAACCAGTTCCTGTTTGTCAACGCCTGGAACGAATGGGCAGAAAGCGCCCATCTGGAGCCCGAGCAACCAATGGGAACGGCCTTTCTGGAAGCTTTCAAGAAGGGGATTGAATGCTGAAGCCCTTTGTATCAACCATTCTTGTAAACTTCAGGCAAACGGAAAAAACCATTTGCTGTTTGCAAAAACTCAATGAAATGTCGATCAAGCCGGATCTAATCGTAATTGTCGACAACCATTCTACTGAAGAAAGTAAGAGTACTTTGCAGTCGGCAACATCCGATATTCCCGTTCATTTTATTTTCAACGAAAAAAATTACGGCTTTGCCGTTGCCTGCAACCAGGGTATTCGCGAAGTCCTTGCCAAACAGGAAAACAGCTTTATCTGGTTACTAAATAACGACACCCTGCCTGATTCCATGGCTCTAGAGAAACTTCTCGAAAAATCCCTGGAAACAGGAGCCGGCATCACCGGTTCTCTCATCCGAAAGCCAAATGGAGACTTTTCTGGAGGAGTCGGGTTCATCCACCCTTTTTTCGGGTCCGTCCGACGGCCACACAATGCCGATGAAACCGGGTACAACTATGTGGAGGGGTCATCCTTCTTGATTTCGCCACGGTGCGTTAACCAGGTCGGGCTTTTAAGCGAAGACTATTTCCTTTATTTCGAAGAAACCGACTACTGCATCAGGGCAAAGAAAAAAGGCTTTACAGTTGCCTGGGCCACAGAAAGCATTGTCATTCATGATATCGGTTCCTCTACTGGGGGCGGTCTCAGGCATGGGAAAGTTCCCTACTTCATCGATTGTCTTTGCGTACGGAATCGAATCCATTTTGCAAGAAAAAACGGTTATCCATCCATTGGCATCACATTGAGCCTTGCAATCAGTCTCTTATTGAGAATAAAGCGATTCCAGTTTGGAAGAATCTTCAAGATTCTCCAAATCACACTATCTCCAAAGGCCCTAAAAAAATTTATTATTAAAAACGGCGGGCAGTTATGAAATTGAAGCGTAGCACATTTTTCGGCATCGTAGCGATTTCATTCGCCATTTCCGCTTATTCACACGCCGCAAGCCACATCACCTTGCAAGACACAGCTGGAAACAGCGCGGTGAGTATAGGCGCACAGATTCTCGATTCTCTCGCCATCACAAACTTTAGAAATTCACCGACCCACTATGACAATTCCATGTCTATCCGATTCTTCCTGGATGGGCATTTTACAGAAAAGTTCCTATTTGCGGCAAGAGTCAATGTCAACACGGATTACACAAACAGGGACATTCCCGAGCACAGTTATAATCCCAAAGAGGGAATCCCTTACAACAAGCAAAGCGACAACAGACGAACATGGGACCTCTTTGCAGCCCATGCCAGTTACAAGCTAGAACCTGCCACTCTCCTTGCAGGTTTTGACTACCTAGAGCTCGGCCCGGCACGGCGCAACCATGTTATACTGCGTGGAGAACAAAATCCCTATCGTCCCTGGCAAGATAGTAGTAGCAGACTACAAAAGCCCGCTCCCACACCTTATTTCGGATACCTATTTGAAATCGGTCCAATAGAATATGCTCAGTACGCCGCCAAATTATTTGAAAAGAAAGGCGAAAGCAAGTATGTCCACATACATCGTCTGGGAGTGAACCTGCCCAAGAATATTACTCTTGGAATTTCAGAGACTGCGCTTTACGGAACAACTACAGAACCCGCGGGAACAAACCCCAATCCAGATGCCGACAGTAGCGGAAGGGGATTCGAATGGGCCTATGCAATACCCTTTATCCCCTATGTTTTCCAGGAGCACCTGCAAGGAGACCAGGACAACATCTCTCTCGCCTTTGACCTAAGCATAAAGACATTCCGTCATTGGAAACTTTACGGAGAACTCCTGTGGGACGACATGAAATCCCCAACCAGCATGTTTGATGACGGCTGGTGGGGAAACAAGTGGGCAACATCCATTGGAATCGCCAGAGACAGCCTACATTTGGGTCCGGCGCTATTCGGCTGGCTTACGGAATACACGCGTATAGAACCATGGGTCTACACCCACCACAAGGGTGGTGGCTACACCTATGCCCATTACAACCAAGGTCTAGGGAGTAACCTGGGCCCCAACAGCCAAGAAATCTATACAGAGCTTGACGCAAAAGTTTCCATTATAGAACTATCACTCTTTGGGAGCCTGGTCAAGAAAGGTACGGATTTTGGGAGCAATATCCAAGACATCCATACTCCCGATAGCCCCACCGACAAACATTTCCTTAAAAATGGACACACGCTGTACTATCAGGAACTGGGCGGTTCCCTAATAGTGGAGCCTTGGGATTTTATATCCCTGGAACTGGGTTATTCCAGATTCTTTGGAGACTACGAGGGCTTTGCAGCTAGGGCTGCTGGCAGCCTGCAGTGGTAAAGTCCACCGTTTTCAATATTTCAGCCATTTCGTCCGGAAAGTGAAAATCCATAAAGGTTCTCGAACTATCCCAGTAGGGTAATTGCAGCTCCACCTTGTAGGCGTAAAGCATCTGGTGGCGCGACCCAAGAACAGCAAAGTCTTCCTCAGAAAGGGAGCCGCCTCCAGACATCTTCTGGTAAAATGTTCCATCAAAGTTATAAAGCCTATCCCCAACAATAGGAAATCCTAGTTCTGAAAGATGAGCACGGATCTGGTGCTTGCGTCCTGTCAAGAGTTCACACTCCACCAATGAACGGGGCTTTTCGCCATCCAAGACCGCCAGGCGTTTGAAAACCGTCGAGCAAGGCTTTCCACCCGGCGTATGGAACATCTTGATGCGCACAGGAGCCGCCGGATTTTCGGCCAGGGGAATATCGCACCGCACAACTCCATCGGGAAATAGTCCTGAAACTACGGCGACATAGAACTTGCGTAACAGAATTCGATCCAAATGTTTCTGGAATCGAGAAGCCGTATCTGCACTTTTTGCAAACAGCATGATTCCACCGGTATCCCGGTCCAAACGGTGCATTGGCGTAGCCGTCTCACAATCAAAACCTCTACGGATAATTGCTGCAAAGGTGTTGTAGAAGATTCGTCCCGTGTGGTGGACGGGAACTCCCGCAGGCTTCGCTACCAGCAAAAATTCTTCATCTTCAAAAAGCGTCTCGTAATGGGTCGGCACATCGGGTTCACTATAATTTTCTACATGGTAGACCACCTTGTCACCCCTGTGGCCCACCGTTTCAAGACTGGCGGGACTGCCGTTGATAGAAACCAGTCCTTTCTCCAGACGGTCCATCCATTCTTCCCTGCTGTGGTAGGTAAACCTTTCCGAAAGGCTGTCCAACAAAAGCCGGCAATTCTGTTCGGGCCGGACTTCGCTTTCAAAGAACATGTCCTTGGGTGCGCTCACCTAAGAGAATCCCTGACATAGCCCGTAGAATCCCTGAGCTCGTCTATCACATCGAACGCGAGAGACCCTATCACGGCCCCATCCTTATAGGCCGTTTCCACACGGTACTTGCCCGCAGGAACCTTGCCTTTCTTGGAATAGCTCCGAAATCCCTGTTCACGGCCGCCATTTATCACCATACGACCCGACGAAATTTTATCCGTTAGGCGGTAACTACCCGTAGATGGGTCCTTATAATACCAACGATATTCCAGCTCAGCCTTAAGTTCCGCCGGAGCATAGACGGCCGCCAAGAAATAGACTTCACCATCCGGAGCCTTGTGGACTGACGGAGCCTTCAGGCCTAGCTTCTGTAAAAAGCCTGGAGCATCCACATCGCAAGAGAAGTTCTTCCGATCAAAATTCTGGCAAGGTATCTGCTGCTTCAACACCAAGGGCACAGGTGGCACCCAGTTCATCAGGTAGGCCGCCACCAGCAGGGAGCTGATAAGAACCGGAGCGATCAAAACCGCCTTGCTCCGGTGCGAAATTTTCCAAATCCACACACAAAGCCCCAAAGAAAGAAGGGTGCTAAGCAAGAACCAGAAAAAACCAATCCGGTGAACAAGATGCGGAATAGTAAAATTCATGAACATCGTCCCCAGCAAGCAGAAAAAAGCAAGGCTCACGCCAAAGCTCTCGTAGTGTTTTTGCAGGAATTCGTTGCCCACCAACATACACGCTAGAACAATGACCAACAGGAAAGACGCCAGGGAACCACTACTCTTGAAATAACAGACCACTAGTGCGCTGAACAGACCGCCGAACAAGAATTGAACAGCCCAAGTAAAGCGGGCTTTCCATACCGGGCTCCATTCCCTGTCCAGAAAACGATGATGCACCACGATGGCATTAGTAGGAACCCCCGTGGACTCGTAACCTATCTTGTCCGCCAATTGCTGGGCTTTGTTTTCAGCAGCGGATTTCAGTTTCTCTGCGACCTCTTCAACCTTAGTCTGGGGTTCTTTGAATGAAACGGGACCTGGCGACACCTGAACCCCTTGGGCTTTCGCTACAGCAGCAAACCGCTCCTTAGTCCAGCCTTCTGGATGGTCCAGCTTGGCCGACAGCAATATCACAAGAATAAAGGCTCCAATGTAGTACGCTAGAAGAATCAGCAAGTCGGAACCATAGACCATGGTCCCTAGGGTAATGGAGTCCCAACCGAAACCAGCAAGAAAAGCGATCGCCGGAAAGAACTTTTCAAGTTTTTGCACAATTGGCTTTGAACGGAGCTGTTCCACATACTTATTCATAGAAACGATTAGGCCTTGTAAAGGTCATTCTCCAATATATAACGATATATTTCGGGCAAAAGCCCTTCGGGACAGACACCCCTATTTTTCAACAGCCCCCGACGAATTTCGGTACTGGAAAATCTTCCCACAAAACCTTCCTTAGGACCTAGCCAGAACAAGCCTGCATAGCCCTTAGCCTTGTGGGCTTCCGGGTCAAGAATCTGAGAACCCGCACGGGCAAAGACTATCAGCTCAAATTCCTTCATCAAGAGTTCGCCATTAAACTCCGTACCGTAAAAGTTCAATGGGTCACGCCAATGGGGCATCGTCTCGTAACTGTCGGCCCCCGTAAGCAGACGAAAATTCACATCGGGAAACTTTTCACGAAGACTTTTTAAGAAAATGTAGGTGCCCCGGTAGTCCCCCTGCTCAATCTCCAAATCTGAAAGAATAAAGCGGGGCTCATAGCCGGTGGCCATTTCAAGCATTTTGAAACGATGTTCCGGGGAAGCATTGATGGTCTTGTCCCATCTGTCAGGACTGGGCATAAACCACACTTCGTCACAAAACCCCTTTTTCAGGCAAAGGTCCGCCACATAAACATGGTCCCTATGAACCGGGTCAAAGGCTCCGCCCATGACTGCGACAGTCTTAGAACACATAGGCTGCAAATCCCAAATTGAGCTGTATACGGCTCCCGGAAACAGACTTGCCCATAAATGGGTCATAATGGGCCAGAACCCACCGGTAGCTAACCTCGGCAAAGAGCATGGAAGTGGCGAAAATATTGATGACGGAGCCAAATCCCAGCCCCCATTCATTCCAGGCAATATCTCCTATGTCGGAAAGCTCCTTGGCCCTGGAATAGGAGCCCGTAATGTAGAAGAGACTCCATGCGTGGACGCCCAGTTCCACATCAAAATTGGAATGTTCTATCTCGTATTCTTCGTCATCGGAATCTTCCTGGTAGTCGAAGAAACCATAGCCCACTCTCAAGAACCCAATTCCAGGGTACCAAACGCCAATCATGGGCTCAATCTGGCGAAGACCGAGCCCTTGGCTAGCCCCCACTCCCGTTCCTGAACCAAATCCTAGGGCCCCACCCAAAAAAAGAGGTGTACGGATTCCACCCAGTGTAGAGCTTCCGCCTTCCTGGGCGAAAGCTCCAGCTACCGAGAGCAGTAGAAAAAGAATGATGGTCCACAAAAATCGAAGTTTCATACCATTTCCGTCGTATACTTACAAAACTAAAAAAAGCGCAATAGAAAGCCCAAGCAAAGCATTCAAAAAAGCGTCCACCTTGGACAACATGTAGATTTTTTTGGGAAAAACGCCAGATCTCAAAATCTGAACCAAGGCATAATCCGAAATGGACAGTGTAAAAAAAAGTTTCGCGCCAGTCAAAACCGTTATCCACACGGCAAGCCCGGAGAACCAAGTCAAGACCACATAGATCGCGGACAAAAGAAAAGATAACAGGAAGTTAGACCTACGCATGGCCAATTCCCCGGCACCGTTTTCCCGAACAAGCTCCTTCATTTCCCCCACTTTTTCGGAAAGCGATTGGTAGCTAGCCAAAAACTCCGAGACATTATAGCCCATCATGAGAATCGAAGCCACCAACATAATTTTGGATGCGATGTCCACCTGACCCAAAATCTCCTAGTTCCTTGAATTCAAAATACGCAAATAACTGGCATAACGGGCACGGGAAAGCCTGCCGGATTCTACAGCGTCACGAACGGAACAACCAGGCTCCTTCAGGTGCAAGCAGTTGCTGTACTTGCAAGTAAACAGATCCCCTTCAAAAAAGCCCGGAAAAATCTTTGCCAGGGTCTCGCCATCCATGTCATCTTCGCCATTGGAAAGCCCGATACTCCGGATGCCTGGTGTGTCAATGACATAGCCTCCACCAGGAAAATCGAATAGGCTTGAAGAGGTCGTCGTATGCCGCCCCTTGCCATCCCGTTCACGGACCTCGCCAGTCTCTAGCTCGGCACCAGGTACAAGGGCATTCACTAAAGTGGATTTTCCTACACCACTTTGACCGCTGAACACCGAAGACTTGCCCGCCAGTTCACGACGGAGCTCTTCCAGGCCCATGCCCGTCTTGACGCTTACGGGAATCACCTTGTCCACAATGGTCATAAAGTCCCGGATATCATTGGACAAATCCGACTCCCCATTCGGGAGAAGGTCCATCTTGGTAAGCACCAGCACAAAGGGCAGGTCGTTCAAATTCGCCGCCAACAAGAAACGGTCCATAAACCCGTAATTGAATTCGGGCTGGGTCACGCTGGCTACAATCACCACCTGGTCAATGTTGGCCGCTAATGTCAGCTTACGCCGGAAACTGTCCCGGGGGCCAGGCCGTTTAAGTTCGCTCTTTCGAGGAAGTACACGAACCACGCAGTACTTCTGGGAACCAACACCCTCGCCAGTATCCTCGTCCTCGTTCACCTGACCCAGCAGCACACGGTCACCTACAGCAGGGAATTCCCCCAGGGCCTTAGATGTGGTAGCACGGTACATGGCGGTAACGGTTTCACCGCCTAAACGAACCTCGCAGGTGCGGCGGTGCACCTCCACAACAAGCCCTTCCACACAGTCCTTCTCATCTATCTTTTCCAGCGGGTCCTTAATTTTCTTGATACGGGGATTCTTGAATTCGCGGCTGAATCGTTCCTTGACCGGCCGTTCATCTACCACGCCAGATTCCAGTTCCCGCATCACATCTATGCGGCGACTACGATGATCGCGTCGTGTCGGTTTTACACGGCGGAGCGGTTCCGGTTCGTCTTCGAAATCCCTATTTTGCATCTTTTTCGCCACTTAGAAAAGCAGGGAGCGTTTCTTCCAATTCTTCTTCAGTAACCGGTCTATTCTGACGGATGGATTCCATCAGAAAATGAATCGCCTTAAGCCGGCCGTTGCACTTTTCAATGCAGTTGTCGTAAAAGCCCTTGGTCTTATAGTCTCCTTCAACCACGCGCTCTGATGCATATAGGAAATGCTCCACACAGATGGAGAGCTGATCGGCCTCCGCACGCAAATCGGCAAGGTTACTCTTGGTAAAAAAAGCCATGGACTAAAGATAGTAATTTCTTTTGCTATATTCTCACTATGCTCCTAGCTCTTTTCAAGATGATTCGTCCTGTCAATATCGTTATCGCCATGGTGACGCTTTCCATCGGCTATTACCTGCTGGGAGCCTTGCCTCTGCAAGAAATCGGCGAGTTTATTGAAATTAGTCCTTGCGACCATGTCGATGTTTCTTCGGCTGTTTATGTTGAAAACATCAGTTGGATTACTTTGATCTTCCAGGCCCTCGGTTTAGCCTTCGCCATTGCCTTTGCCAACATCCAGAACGACATTTTGGATTTAGATACGGACAAGTTGAACCGGCCGGAACGCCCCCTGGTCAGCGGAAAAATTTCCGTCCCGACAGCCAAGCGTGTTTGGGTCGCCCTATTTGTACTCACACTGATCTGCGGAATTGCCGAAGGACTTATCGCAAAGACAGGTTTCACATCGGCCATTTTCTTTGTACTGCTTTGCGGACTTTTGATTGCCTATAACAAGAAACTCAAACATATTCCTCTCCTGAAGAATATGACGGTGGCCATCATGTGCACCACCCCCCTTATCCTATGCCTTTTCACGCCCACGGGAACGCCAGAAACAGAAGATCTCCAGTGGGCAGTGGCCGATAAAATCGGATTCCTGTACCCGGCCATGATGTTTGCATTTCTACTGACGACCGCACGAGAAATCTACAAGGATTTAGAAGACGAAATCGGAGATCTCAAAGCGGGCATCATGACCTTCCCGCTAATCGCGGGAGTGCCTGTGGCAAGGCGGCTCGCCGGCTTCATCTGCATTTTTTGCTGGGCTTTACTCCCGCTTCCCGTGGTACAAGGTTTCTACCCTACCCTGTTTCTCATAATCACTGGAGTGGTCATCACCCCAACGCTGGTCGCCATCCTTCTCTTCGCCCATAAAAAGAACTACCGCCGGGCTCAAAAATTGGTAAAAGTCGCCATGTTCGCCGGCCTGGTCGCTCTTGTGGTCAGTGGCTGAAAAAAAACACCACATTTTTCTATCTTTGTGCCCGTATGAAGAATGTCGATACGATTGCCGTTTTGGACTTTGGCGGGCAGTACGCCCACCTGATCGCTAACCGTGTACGCCGCTTGGGCGTGTTTACCGAAATCCACTCCCCCGCCGCTCCGGTCAGCGAATTGGAAGGCGTGAAGGGAATCATTTACAGTGGCGGTCCGTCTAGCGTTTATGCGGCTGACGCCCCGGAATACAATCCCGAAATTTTGAATCTCCCGGTGCCGAAGCTCGGAATCTGCTACGGTCACCAGCTCATCGCCCAGCAGTTGGGAGGTCATGTGGAACCGGGCAAGGTCAAGGAATACGGCATTGCAGATCTCATTGTCGGCGACGAAAAGTGCCCGCTTTTGAGAGGTCTCCCGAAGGCGTCCCCCATGTGGATGAGCCACGGCGACCAGGTGACGAAGCTCCCAGAAGGCTACAAGATTGTAGCCAGCACCAAGGACTGCGAAATCGCC
>CAMKNA010000034.1 GCA_946414075.1 uncultured Fibrobacter sp. | reverse complement strand
GACTGCACCATCCAGGGCCGCACCAAGAACATTTACAGCATCTACAACAAGATGATTGCACGGGGTTGCGAATTCGAGGACATCTTCGACATTTTCGCCATCCGCATTATCGTGGATACCATTCCCGAATGCTACCTGGCCCTGGGCTATGTCCACAACCTGTGGCCGCCCCTCCAGAGCCGTTTCAAAGACTACATCGCCACCCCGAAGCCGAACCTTTACCAGAGTATCCATACCACGGTCATCGGGCCCGAAAACAAGATGGTGGAAGTCCAGATCCGCACCAAGGACATGGACCTGACGGCGGAGAAAGGCTTTGCCGCCCACTGGGCCTACAAGCTGGAAACCCAGCACGAAGGCGAAGAACTGGCCTGGCTGGATCACATGGTAAAGCTCCAATCCGAAATTTCGGACAGCCGCGAGTACCTGGATTTCTTGAAGGTGGACCTGAAGCCCGAGGGAATCGTGGTGTTCACCCCCAAGGGGAACTCCATCGAACTGCCCGACGGGGCTATCGTGCTGGACTTTGCCTTTGCCGTCCATACCGAGCTGGGCCTGCACTGCATAGGCGCCCGCATCAATGACGAAGTGGTGAGCCTGGATAAGCCCGTCCCCCACGGGGCCACCATCCAGGTTCTGAAAAGCCCTACCCAGGAACCCAGCCCAGAATGGCTGGAGATGGTGACCACCACCAAGGCCAAGCAGGAACTGCGCAAGTGGATGAAATCCAGCATGCTCCAGCAGGCCCGTGACCTGGGTCGTGAAATCTGGACTCGGGAACTCAGGCTTTCCAAGCTGGAAAGGGACAAGTTCCCCACCGACGAGAAGATTAACAAGTACTTCGGTACATTCAGCATGGAGAATTTCTACGAGAGGCTTGGACAGGGCGAGCTTCCCTTACAAGATGTCCACCGTTTTCTCTACGACGGCACGGATGTTTCCAAAGAAAGCACAGCCCTCAGGTTCTTCCCCACCTTCAACAAGGACAAGAAGAGTCCCTTCCAGGAAGACATGCCTCTGCAGATTGGGCAGGAGACCAACCTGGTCATCCACTTTGCCAGCTGCTGCGGACCTGTTCCTGGCGACAAGATCGTAGGAGTCATGCGGCCGCAAGTTGGAATCGAAGTGCACGCTCAGAAATGTCCTTGTCTCAAGGATTTCCCCGTGGAGCAGCAAATTCCCGTACAGTGGAGCCCCGATCTTTCGGAACCATTTACCACCCATCTTATCGTAGAGACGGACAACCGCAAGAACATCACCTTCGACATTCTCAAGGAACTCAAGGATGAGAACCTGTTCCTGGACCAGATGAGCGTAGTAAGCAAGCAGTCCTCCGGCAGAATCCGCATGGAGTTCAAGGCTTTCCGCAAGGAGCAGGTAGACTCCATCACTCGCAGAATCCAGCAGATTAGTGGCGTTAGGGAGGTGAAGAAATCATGATGACCCCCTTGCACCATAGCGACTACACCCTGAAGAACAGGGCCTTCAACTGCCGCATGCGCAACCGCTACTACGAAGAAGTCTACTATGCCTTTAGGGCTCTCCTGCCTAACGACTATAACGGTTCTACCGGCGGCAAGTTCGACGAGGAATGGTTTGCCCACCTGCAACAGGAAATCAAGCACTACGAGCGCCTGATTACCACATGCCTAGAATATGCCCAAGCCGCAATCTTCTATGGCAAAGCCGAAGAGGCCACCCTCTATTCCAAAGACAAACGCTGGGGTATTCTGCAAGAGGAAATCTTCTTAGTCCACTTCTTACGGGAATTGCTTTCAACCACCCACTACATCATCGCCCGTATCGATACCGACGAGATGCTTCACGACTGGGGCATGAACATGCAGGGAATGAAAGCCCAACCGGTGGACAAGGGATTCGTCAGTTCCATCCAAGAAAAGCTTTCGGCCATGTCCCTTGCCACAATCAAGGAATTCCGGGAGCTGGTAAAACATGTGGTTGAACGATTCCAGATAGGCAACACACTTTTTGGGACCATACAGGAGCTGCAGAACTTCTACTAATGTGTAATGTGAGATGATTATGTCAGAGTATATTATCCTATCCATTTTCTTGTTCTTGGGCGCTTTCATCGCCGCGGCTGCCACCGTCACGGGGCTGTTGCTGGGCTACCGCACCAAGAATACCAAGAACAAGATGGCCCCTTACGAATGCGGCATGCAGACTATCGGAAACGCCCGCATCCAGTTCAAGGTGGGCTACTACCTGTTTGCGCTCTTGTTCCTTGTCTTTGACATTGAAGCCTTGTTCCTGTATCCCGTGCTCATGAACTTCAAGGAAATCATGGCCGGGAATACACCACTCGCCCCCGCTGTCGTGATTATCGACCTTGTGATATTTATGGCCATTCTCGTTTCCGGCCTCGCCTACGCCTGGAAAAAAGGAATCCTGAAATGGGAATAATCAATTTAGCACCTAAGATTCTAGACCCCATACCTCTCGGCAAGTATGCCGTCAACGCTATAGACTACATAGTCAACTGGGCCCGTGCAAACTCTATCTGGCCCCTGACCTATGGTACCAGCTGCTGCGCCATCGAGATGATGAGCAGTTCCATGGCCCGCTACGACATCGCCCGCTTTGGAAGTGAAGTGTTCCGCTCGTCCCCAAGACAAGCGGACCTTTTTATTTTGGCCGGAACCATTACCCGCCGCATGGCTCCCGCCATTCAGATGCTGTGGGAACAGATTCCCGGTCCCAAGTACGCCATCGCCATGGGCGCCTGCACTATCAGCGGCGGCCCCTTCATCTACGACAACTACTCCGTAGTGCGTGGCGCCCAGAACCTGATTCCCGTAGACGTGTTCGTTCCCGGATGTCCGCCCAGGCCCGAAGCCCTTTTCCACGGACTTCTGACCCTGCGGGAAAAGATCCTCCACGAAACCTGCCGCAAGCCCTGGCACGAGGGCGAACCCAAGGACGTGTCCACCATGGACCGCTACCGCGAAGCCGCCAAGACCTGGGCCGCCCTGGAAGAGATGAAAGACGAAGAAATGGCAGAAGCCAGGGCCAAGTTCAAGGAAGAAAATCCCGACTACAAGTCCAGTTTCAAGCCTATCCGCATCAAGAAAGAGGACTTTCCCGAAGTGGAACGCGTACCCTTCAAGCGTCCGGGCCTTAAACAATCCGAAATTTACGCCAAGCTGAAGGAAAAGTTCCCGGCGGTAACGGTGCACACCCACAGCGAAGACCCTGTGGAAGACGTGGTGGCCGCCATGCCGGCGGACCGCCCGCTGGAGGTGATGGTCACTCCCGAAGACTACCTGCCCATAGTAGAATTCATCAAAAATGACGCCGGCCTCAAGATGGACTACCTCATCGACATCGTAGGTATCGACTACGACGACCATTTTGACGTAGTCTCCCAGTTCCGCAGCATGGAACACGGACACAAGGTGTTTCTCTGCCTGCAGCTGAAAAAGGACTTTTCCATTCCCGAAGAACAGCGGGCCACGGCGCTCCTTGCCCACGCCCCCAGCATCAGCCACCTGTATCCAGCGGCAGAATTCAAGGAACGTGAAGTTTACGACATGTTCGGCATCGACTTCGTGGGACACCCCGACCAGCGCCGCATCTTCTTGGACGACGACTTTGTAGGGTTCCCGCTGCGCAAGGACTTTACCCACCCGGAAATGATCAGGAGGCCCGTATGACAGGCATGCTTCCTCCGGGATTCCGCATCCAGCGTGAAACCAATACTGAAGAATTTTTCATCAACATGGGGCCTCAGCACCCCAGTACCCACGGGGCGCTCCGTTTGGCACTCCGTATGGACGGCGAGACCATCGTAGAGTTGGTACCCCACTTTGGCTATATCCATCGCGGTATGGAGAAGCAGGCCGAATCCTTAAGTTACCTGCAGTATATCGCCTTGAGTGACCGTCAGGACTACCTCACTGCCATCCAGAACAACCTGGGTGTGGTCATCGCCCTAGAAAAGGGCATGAACATCGGCGTGCCTGAAAAGGCGGAATATATCCGCGTGATGCTCCAGGAACTGGGCCGTATCGCGAGCCACCTGGTGTTCTTCGCCTGCTTCGGCGGCGACCTAGGCGGGCAAACCTGCCTGCTGTACGGTTTCAAGGAACGCGAGATGATCCACGACATTCTGGAAGAGGTGACGGGTTCCAGACTCACCACCAACTTCTTCAGGCCGGGCGGATCCCGCTACGATGTTCCCGACACGTTTATTCCCAGAGTCAAGGATTTTCTCGACCACATGGAAGACACCATGAAGGACTACGAGCGGTTCCTTTCCAAGAACATCATCGTTCTGGAACGCAGCAAGGGCATCGGCATTCTCACCAAGGAAGACGCCATCGCCTACGGATGCTCTGGCCCTGTGCTTAGGGCCAGCGGCGTAAACTTCGACGTGCGCCGCTCCAACCCCTACAGCATTTACGACTCCTTCGATTTCGAGGTTCCCGTAACCTACAACGGAGACTGCTACGACCGCTACACGGTACGCATCGCCGAAATTCACGAATCCATGAAGATTTTACGGCAATGCGTTGACCGTTTCCCGAAAGAGGGCCCTTGGCGTGCCAAGGAAAAACCAGTGCGCTTGCCGGTGGGCCGCTACTACAGCGAAATCGAAACCGCCAAGGGGCTATACGCCACCTACGTCGTGGCCGCCACTACCGGCGAGAAGCCTTACCGCATCCATACACGCGGTCCAAGCTTCCCCCATATTGCGGCCCTCAACAAGATGGTCCAGGGCCACAAGATTTCGGATCTGGTGACCATCCTTGCCACCTTGGACCCCGTGATTCCCGAGATTGACAGGTAGTTTATGTTTGTTCCCTCTGTTACAAATCCTATCGGCGATTTCGTCAGGAACCTGGTTCCCCAGGTGACCGCCTACCTGCCCCAGGCTTTCCAGTCCGAGACTTTGGACAGCGTTGTCGCCTTCTTGATTAACGCCGTCATCTGCATCATAGCCGTCTGCGCCGTGAACATCGGTTCGGCCCCTATCCTCATCTACATGGAACGAAAAGTCTGCGCCCATGTACAGTGCCGTCTTGGCCCCATGCGCCTTGGCTGGCACGGTACCTTACAGACCATCGCCGATGTGATCAAGATGCTCTTCAAGGAAGTCTACGCCCCCAGCGGTGCCGACAAGCTGATGTTCTATACGGCACCCCTGATTGTGCTCATCGCCCCCTTCATGGTCTGCGCCCTGATTCCCTTCAGCAAGGACCTGGTGGTGGCCGACGTTTCGCTAGGCATTCCCCTGATTATCGCCGTCAACGGTTTCGGCGTGCTGGGAATTTTGCTTGGTGGCTGGAGCAGCAACAACAAATACTCCCTGCTTGGTGCTTTGCGAAGCGGCGCCCAGATTATCAGCTACGAGATTTCCTTTGCCATGATCCTCTTGTTCGTGGTCATGATTTCGGGTTCTACCAACCTGATGGACATCACCATGAGCCAGCAGGGCACCATACTTGACTGGTGGATTTTCAAGATCCCCGTACTCGGATTCTTGGCTTTCATCTGCTTCTTTATTTCTTCTACTGCCGAAATGAACCGCGCCCCCTTCGACATCGCCGAAGCAGAGCAGGAACTCACCGGCGGTTACCACACGGAATACAACGGCACGCCTTTCGCCATGTTCTACCTGGCAGAATACATCGCCCTGGTCACCAACTCGGCACTGGCCACCACCTGCTTCTTGGGTGGTTTCTACGCCCCCTGTATTGGCATTGCCGCGGTAGACAACGTGCTTAACATGGTACCCGGCCTAGTGTGGTTCTTTGGGAAGGTGTTCTTTATGATCTGGTGCTACATGATGGTTCGCTGGACATTCGTACGCCCCCGTGTAGACCAGCTTATGGATTTCGAATGGAAGTTCCTGTTGCCGGTGAACCTGGTTCTACTGACAGCGGGAGCAACTTATATAGTGGTTTGTGGTTAGTATGCAGGAAAAGATTTCTACAGCTCAGTATTTCAAGCGCTACTTCATGCGCTGCATCACGGGTCCCTGGAGCCTGCTCTGTGGACTTTCCGTGACGTTCAAGTATTTTATAGACCCAAGGCGCATCGTCACCGAGCAGTATCCCGAGAACAAGAAGACCCTCAAGATGCACGAGCGTTATCGTGGCCGTCTGGAAATGATCGAAGACGCCGACGGCAACAACCACTGCACCTCTTGCGGCATGTGCGAACGGGCCTGCCCCAACGGGAGCATCAATGTTCTTTCTACCAAAAACATCGCGGGCAAAAAGGTCTTGGGTCGCTATGTCTACCACTTTGCCAGTTGCACCCAGTGCGGCCTGTGCGTGGAGGCCTGTCCCTTCGGCGCCATCCGCATGAACCAGGATTTCGAGGTGGCCACCACCGACCCGAATACCCTTGAAATGATTCTCAACAAGAAGGAGGGACAGGGATAATGTTTCCAGGCCTTCAACTTCCAGAACTAGCGTTGTCATTCCCACATGGAGGAATGGACATTGCCTTCTACGCCGTAGCCATCGTCATGCTGGTGACGGCGGTATTTACCGTGGCAGTCAAGAACATCTTACAGAGTGCCGTATTCCTGATTTTCTCCTTCGTGGCTACCGCCATCTTGTACATGCTCCTGCACGCCGAGTTTATCGCCCTGGCCCAGGTGATGGTGTACATCGGCGGCGTGGTGATTTTCGTAGTATTTACCATACTCCTTACCAGCCACCTGGGCGAGGACGCCTTCGCCACCAAGATCCCGCGAGTATTTGCCGCCTTTGCGCTGTCCATCGCCTTCGTATTCGTGATGGTCCGCTGCCTGCTCCCTATGCAAGAACTTTCGAGCGGAGCCGTAGCTTCGACGGCGGACTATTCCAGCCTACAGAACTTTGCGCTACGGCTTCTGGGCTACACCCAAGATAGCTTCATCATTCCCTTCGAAGTGGTGAGCGTACTTCTACTCATGACCCTGATTTGTGCCATTACCGTAGCCCGCAAGTCCAAGTACGAAATGGAAAAGGAGAAGGAGGTCAAGCAATGAACTTGATGAACTGCCTGATTCTCGCCTTCTTACTATTCGGCATTGGCGTCTGGGGCCTGATGCGGCGCCGGCACCTGATTGGCATGCTCATTTCTATCGAGCTTATGCTCAACGCCGCCAACATCAACTTTATCTCCTTTGCCTACTTTACTGCCCAGGACAGCACCGCGGGCGCCCTGTTCAGCATTTTTGTCATCGCCGTGACAGCCTGCGAAATGGCAATCGCCCTTGCCATTATCGTCACCATGTACCGCAGGCACCATAGCCTTGACGCCGACCAGTTGAGGGACTTACATGATTAACGATTTGACCCTCGGTTATTTGATTTTGCTATTGCCCCTGGTGACCTTCGTGGTAAATGGGCTTTTCTTGGGCAACAGATGCCCTAAGGCGGCAGCGACACTAGCCATCGTCTGTAACGGCCTTGCCTTTATCTGTGCAGCGACCCTGGCGGTGCATTATTTCACCTCGGACCTGGCACCGCAAAAAACGATCCTGTTCCAGCATGACTTCTTGACCTTTGCAGGAACCCTTGCCGCCACCATTGGCATGCTCATCGACCCGCTTTCGCTGATGATGCTCGTAGTGGTGACCTTCATCAGCTTCATGGTGAACATCTACAGCGTGGGCTACATGCGGGAAGACCCTTCCGCAGGGCGTTTCTTCAGCCTGCTTTCCCTGTTCAGCTTCAGCATGCTTGGCCTGGTGGCCGCCACTAACCTTTTCCAGATGTTCATCTTCTGGGAACTGGTGGGCGTTTCAAGTTACCTGCTTATCGGTTTCTGGTACCACAAGCCATCGGCGGTAAGCGCTTCCAAGCAGGCCTTCATCCTCACCCGCTTTGCCGACAGCTTCTTCCTGTTCGGTATCGTGCTGGTGAGCTATGTAGTCCAGAGTTTCGACTTTTCTACCATCAACGCCCTGAGCCTACACGCCTTCAAGGCCGAGACCATCAATCTCGGGCTTTGCACCGTCAGCAAGGCAGACGCCCTCGTTCTCGGTTCCGTGATGATTTTCACCGGCGGATGGGGAAAATCCGCCATGTTCCCCATGCACATCTGGCTGCCCAACGCCATGGAAGGTCCGACCCCGGTCAGCTCTATCATCCACAGCGCCACCATGGTGGTGGCAGGCGTATACCTGGTGGCCAGGCTGTTCCCCTTCTTTACCATCTGTCACGACACCTTGAAGTTGATTATGGTGGTGGGCGCCTTCACCATGGTCTTTGCGGCGGTCATCGCCTGCACCCAGAAGGACATCAAGCGCATCCTGGCCTACTCCACCCTTTCACAGCTGGGCTACATGATGTTCGCCCTGGGAGCTTGCAAAATCAACCAGGTGGTCGTCACAACGGGCTGGACCGCATCTACCTTCCATATCTTCACTCATGCCTTCTTCAAGTGCAGCCTGTTCCTGATTGCGGGTTCGTTAATCCACCAGGTCCATACCAACGACCTAGACGCCATGGGCGGGCTCCGCAAGAAGATGCCCTGGACCTATTGGTGCTGCCTAATTTCGGTTCTGGCCATTTCGGGAATTCCGCCCTTCTCTGGATTCTTCTCCAAGGACGAAATCATTTTGGCGGCCTTCCAGAGCCATCATTACATGGTGTTCGGGCTCGCGCTTCTTACCAGCGGGCTTACCACCTTCTACATGTTCAGGCTGTTCTTCCTGGCCTTCCATGGGGTTCCCCGTCACGAAGGCGTTAAAGCCGGCCATGTCCATGAAGACTTCGCCATGACGCTCCCCATTGTAGTCCTCGCAGTACCCGCGCTCCTGAGCGGTCTGCTGGGAAAAGGGCTTTTCGAAAAGTATTTCGTGGTGGGCAAGCTCCATGTACCAACCCTGATAAACCATTCCTATGCCGGATGGATTCCCGTAGCCGCCGTGGCCGTAGCCCTTGTGGCCCTGGCCATTGCCTGGTTCCTGTACGCAAGTCCCAAGGCCAAGGTGGAGCGAGCCCTGGACGAGACCAACCGCAGCCATCTCTACAAGGTGGTCTACCACAAGTTCTACTTCGACGAAATCTACTATGCCGTGGTCCGGCAGTTCATCTTCGGCGGCGTAGCCGCCACCGCACGATTTATCCAGGACTACATTATCGAAGGAATCCTCGCCTTTACGGTCTGGTTCACCCACAAGCTGGGCGACCTGGTCCGTACGGCCCAGGCGGGCTACCTTCCCTTCTATCTGGGAACCCTCATCGTGGGGCTCCTCCTCTGGCGATTCTTCGGAGGGCTTCCCCTGTAGGTGCTTATGGAAACGATTCTCTTTAACTTGATTTGGATTATCCCGCTCCTGACGGTACTGGTCTGCATCCCGATTCCAGCGACCAGCGAAAGGCTGCTGAAGTTTATCCACACCGTTTCGGTGAGCTTTGTGCTTCTCGTGGTCTGTATCCTCACCTACCGCGTCTATACCCTGGGTGCCGTTCCTGCCGACCCGGCAAGCGCCCCCTTTGCCCTGCGCTTCTTTACCGACATTCCCTGGATGGATGCCTTTAACGCCCACTACATCGTAGGGGCCGACGGCCTGAACATGCTATTGCTGGCCCTGACCGCCTTTATCGTGTGGACGGGCGTGCTGGTAAGCTACAAGATTAAGGGGAACCAGAAGGTGTTCTTCGCCCTAATCCAGCTTTTGGCCACCAGCGTCTACGGCGTGTACATGAGTTTTGACCTGGTGCTGTTCTTTGTGTTCTACGAGATGGAAGCCCTGTGCATGTACCTGATGATTGCCTGCTATGGCAGCGGCCGCAGGGACTACGGCGGTAAAAAGCTTACCTTGACCCTTGCCTTCGGCTCTTCCATGATCCTTGCCACCCTGTTCGGGCTCTATTTCGAGAGCGGTACTGGCAGCTGGAGCCTTATGGAGATTTCCAAGGTGACCCTGCCCACGGATTTCCAGATGTGGGCATTCCCGCTGATGTTCATGGGTTTTGCCGTTAGTTCTTCCCTGTTCCCCTTCCACTTCTGGAGCCCTGACGGCCACTCGGCAGCCCCAACCGCCGTCTCTATGCTGGCAGCCGGCGTCATGATGAAGATGGGCGCCTACGGGTGCCTACGCTTTGCCATGTTCCTGATGCCAGAAGCCGCCAAAATCTGGCTCCCCTATGTGGTAGCCCTGCTAATCTTTAATGTGGTGCTTGGCCCCTTCATCGCTATTCGCCACAAGGATCTAAAGTACATCACCGCCTACAGTTCCATCAGCCACCTGGGCCTGATTTTCCTCGGGCTTGCTGCGCTTACGCCAGTGGGGCTCCGTGGCGCAAGTCTCCAGATGATCTCTCACGGCTTTTTGACCGGGCTGTTCTTCGCCACCATCGGCATGATCTACGAGCGGACCCATACCCGCGACATCACCGAGATGGGTGGCATCATGAAAAAGATGCCCTTCCTGGGCGTGGGTTTCGTGATTGCGGGCTTTGCCGGGCTCGGACTTCCGGGCTTCAGCGGATTCATCGCCGAAAGCACCATCTTTATCGGGGCATTCCAGCAGGATTCCACCCTGACCCGCATCGTTACCGTCCTAGCGATTCTTTCCATCACCACCACGGCGGTCTACATTCTGCAGACGGCAAACCGCATGCTCCACGGTCCACTCCCGAGCAAGTACCAGGGACTCACCGACGGGTGCTTCCGCGAAAAGGTGGTCATCGTGGTGCTGGTGTTCTGCCTCCTTCTGATTGGTGTGTTCCCAGGCCCCTTTGCCGACATGCTCGACCTAAGTATTGCCCCTATTTTTGAAAGAATTAGTTCTGCGTTGTAGATTGTATGTCCATACCTAACTTTATCATTCCCGACCTGCTACTGCTCGTGTTCCCCTTCGTGGTTATCGGGAGCAGGCTTTTCTGTAATTTCAGGTCCAAGGTTCCCTGGCGTATCGCCAACATCGGGTTCCTTCTCATCTTCTTGCTGCTGAACTTTATCCCGCTGGCCAGTGGCGAGGGGCGGTTCTTCATCTGCAACTGGCGTGTGGACGACTTTGGCGTACTCATGCGCGAAGTACTTATCGTTTCCGCCATTTTGGGCATGTGGTTCTCCAAGGATTACTTTGAGCACGGTGCCGACGGCAAGCCCCAGATGCACCAGATTGCCGAATTCATCGGTGCCATCGCCTTTGCCACCTTCGGCGGCGTGACGGTGGTAAGCGCCTGCGACACCATTACCTTCTTCCTGGGTCTTGAAATCGCCACCATCCCCATGTACGCCCTTACCGCCTGGAACAAGCGGGACCAGCTAGGCAGCGAAGCCGCAACCAAGTACATCCTCATGGGGTCTGTGGCTACCGCCTTCGAACTTTTCGGGTTCAGCTACCTCTACGGATTTGCCGGGAGTCTCCATTTTGACGCCATCCAGAGTGCCGTGGCCGCAGGGCCTACCCCGCTTCTTTGGATTGCAGTGCTGTTCCTGTTCTGCGGCATTGGATTCAAGCTCACCCTGTTCCCCTTCTACACCTGGGCCCCCGATGTTTACGAAGGCGCCCCCACGCCTGTGACGGCGGTGCTTTCCGTGACCTCCAAGGCCACCGCCATCGCCTTCCTGGTGGTGCTGATCTATGGCCCCTTCGCCCCCATCCAGGAGCAGATTGCCCCGCTTATCGCCCTGCTTGCCGGCGCGACTCTCTTTGTGGGCAACCTGGGCGCCCTCAAGCAGAGCAGGCTCCGCCGGTTCATGGCCTACAGTTCTATTGCCCAGGCGGGCTATATCATGGTGGCCCTTCTAGGCACTGCCGTGATGGCCAAGACCGCCATTATCTACTACCTGTTTGTCTATGCAGTCTCCAACTATCTCGCCTTCTTCGTGTTCGGTATAATAGGGCACCACAGAGAAGAAATATTCAATTCTCTCCGCGGGCTTTCCAAGCAGAACCCATCTCTGGCCATCGCTCTGGCTATCTCCATGTTCAGCCTGGCTGGGATCCCGCCCCTTGCAGGGTTCTTCGGAAAGTTCCACCTGTTCTTCAGCAGCGCCACTACGGGGCACTACGGCCTTATCGCCTTTGCCGTACTGAACAATGTGCTCGCCCTTTTCTACTACCTACAGCTGGTCAAGAGCGCCTGGGTAGACGAACCCGATGGCCACCTGACGCCACTTAGGCTTACCCGTAGGCAGCGGGGGGTTATCATCCTGTTGTCTATCGCGGTGGTCGTGCTCGGTGCCCTCCCCTTCCTCTCCGACAATATCTTCGCCGGGTTCAGCGGAGTGTAAAAGTAAAAGGCCCCGAGTTTCCTCGGAGCCTTTTCAATACCCGGATCGCGATTCGAACGCGAGTTTGATCCTTAGGAGGGACCCGTTCTATCCAGCTGAACTATCCAGGCAAAGCGACACCAAATATATAAAATTTCTCGCTATTTTTCGTCACGATTAACAATCTCGTTGCCTATTCTCTGAATATGGCAAGTCCTTTGCGGGAACGGGATGGTTATGCCGGCATCGTCAAAACGGCGTTTGATTTCGTCGGTATACTTCCACAATAAGTTGAAGTAGTCTGCATTCTTGACCCAGGCCCTAAACGCCACTTCTACGGAGCTATCCGCCAAGGCCGACACAAAGAACTGGGGCACGGGATTTTTCAAAAACAGGGGTTCATTTTCCACAAGCTCACGCATGATCCCCAAGGCCTTATCCGTAGAGTCGCCATAGCCAATGCCCACCTTTAGCTCCAAGCGACGGCTCACATTCTTGCTGAAGTTCACGATAGGCTGACCCCAAAGGGCGCTGTTGGGCGCCGACACAAACAGGCCATCCACAGTCTCCAGCGTGGTGTTGAAAAGCCCTATCCCCTTGATTTTACCCTTGATGGAACCGCACTCGATGTAGTGACCCGCCTTGAAGGGCCTAATGAACATGAGCAAAAGCCCAGAGGCAATGTTTGAAAGGGTATCCTTCAGCGCAAGACCTATGGCAAGGCTCGCCGCACCCACCATGGCCACAAGCCCAGCCGTATTCACCCCGGCAATATGGAGCACCAGCAAAAGCGCCACCACATAAATCGTGTAAGAAATCAGGGAATACACCAGAGGGCGAGCCGCCGGATCCAGGCCCTTGATTTCGGCCCGATAGACAATCTTCTTAAGCAAGAACAAAAGGAGCTTGGCAAGCACCAAGACGAGCAAGGCCAACAGCAACCGCTGCAGCAGGGGCTGCTCCATCAAGGGAGCCATCCATCTGTCAAAGAAATCCACGCCGTTATCCATGCCCACAATTTAGAAAATGAGCACACCAAATACAAAAGACCGGGTCCCGAAGGATCCGGTCTTTTTGAAACCATCTTAAGATTGAATCTTAGTCAAGTCCGTTAATGACATCCTGGAGGTCAATGTCGGCACTGAACACGCCGCTAGAAGCGTGGATGTCGGTCTGACCAATCTTCCAGTCAATCTGTTCCGGAGAGGCTAAAATTTCTTCAACTTCATCATGCCAAATAGAGGGTTCAGCAAGGCAGTCCGCTTCGTTGTCAATGGCAGGATAGCTTTCGCAGTACGCATCTTCATGCGGCCTGTACGCGACAGCCGGGGTCACCTTGCCAAAGAACGGAACGATAGCGAAGGCAAATTCCTTAGCACCCTTCTTCTTATAGACAGGAGCGCCATCCTTGAAGGGAGACTCGTCGTCTGTCCTCTTAATTACAAACGTGGAAGCCATCTTACCCACCTGGGTCTTGAGATGTACCCATACCGTGTCATCAACAAGGTAGTAGAGATCGTAGCCGTCCGGCATGGGCTTGTCTTCCCAGTCGTTCTGCGTCGATGTAATGGAGATGGTCAAATCGGCAGCGTAGTTTTCGTCTTCGATCAGATCGCTCGTATACTTGGCAGCGGCGGCGTCGCAATTGGTCTCGTCAGAGCAGTGATAGACCTTGGCAGAGATTTCAGCCTTCTTGTTGAAGGCGTTGGTCTGCATTTCCTTAACTTCGGTGTTGACATTCTTGAATGTTTCGACCGTAATGGTCTTTGCATTCTTGGCAAGAGCTTCACCAGCGCTGTTTTCAGCCAGAACCATCACCTTGATGGAACCAGACTGGAACTTATCCTGGGGGTATGCCAGGTAATTGCCATTATTGAACACATCGGCCAGGTTGACGGGGAACACAGTGTCTCCATCGACATTGGCAGGATCACCAACAATCATAGAGCCGGCATAGATGTAGTCAGCGTCATCGGCCTTGTCGCCCTTGACATAGACATTGTACTTGTCAACATTTCTCTCAATGGCGTTCCACTGGATAGTGACAACTTCATTGTAGGTCAGGTTGTCTTCACCTTCCTTGAAGGCCCTGTATGTATATTCACCCTTATAATCGTAGGCAAACATCTTGTCGCCATTGTCATCCAGCTTGACAGCCAGACCCTTAACCGCACCAGGAACAGCAAGCTTACCGGCTGTAAACCTACGGAACTTTTTGTATTCCACATCGCCAATCTTCACGGAGTCCTTCACTTCCTTAGCAAGGGTAGACCAAACATCGAAATGAATGAAGTAATCCTTGCCATCGGCCCAAGAACCAGACTGAGACTTGACGACCACAGTCTTGCCAGAATCGGCGAGACTCAGAGAAACGGCAACAGGCTTGGTAATGATATTGGTCGGGTCGGAATCGTCAACGATCCTATCCACATAGACATACTTCGTGGTCACGGAGTCCTTTTCAAGCACTTCAGAGAAGGTGAGCTTGATGTCATCCTTCACCTTGAGATCATTCAGGTTGCTTTCCAGAAGAACCGGTTCCAAGGAAGCCACTTCGGCAACGATGGGGTCCATTTCCTTCACAACACCCACACGCTGGGCAGTAGCACCGATGGAGTCTATTTCATAAACGACGCTGTCCACCATGAAGCGTTCGCTCTTCACCGTGAAGCCAATGTTAGCGGCCAGTCCCTTGAATTCATAGGAACCGTCATCCTTGGTGTATTCATAGACTTCGTTCGGGTAGATTTCGGAAGAATCCGGGTAGTCCACATAGATGCGGACATGTGCAGCGGGCTTCCAGTTCTTGGTGGCAATATCCCTATAGTAGAACTTACCCTTGACCGTCACACCGAGTTCGTACATTTCGACCTTTTCGGTGTAGTCATAAACACGAGCCACATCATGCTGAATCTTATCATCAACAAACATGTTGTGGCGCTTCATGGCATAACCTTCCAACTGGAAGTCGAAGTAAGACTTACCGATTTCCACATCCTTCCACACGATAGTACCGGTGGAGTCGGTGTACTTGGTCTTGTCTTCGGTACGGTAGTAGTTGGCAACATCTTCGAGAGGCATCCTGGTCAGGACGTCGTAGACGAAGAAGGTCACCGTGGACGTTTCCTTGATTTCGTCATTGGCATCGGAAACCGCAGTGTCGCTACAAGCAGCGCACAGCAAGGCAGCCGAGGCGAGAGTCAAGAGTTTATGTTTCATACATTCTCCTTGTGATTGTATTTTATGTTTTGTTAATAAACTTGTCTATTAGAAGTTGAGGATCCAGAAGGTCGCGCGGGCGCCAATATGGAAGGCGGTACCTTCGACACCAGTCTTGAATCGCATAGTCTCATCCAAGTCATAGGACACGAACGCACCCAATTCACCGGCCATTCCGGCAAAGGTGATTCCGTAGCCTGCACCGAGTTCGAGATCATACTCGGACTGGGGACGATAGAAGATGTCCGTGTGGTTGGTGGCGAAGGGGCTCCGAATCCTGATGTCATCAGAGGTAACCCACGCACCGGTAATACCCAGTTCCACAATCAGGCCTTCCTTCATAGCGGGCATCCAGCGGGCATAAAGGCCAAGACCGGCACGCCAGTAACCTTCGTTGATAGTGCGGTTACCAGACTCAGACACATAGAGGCGGTGGTACTGGAGAGAACCTGTAAGGCGGGCACCAAACTGCTGCTTGGAGAATAGTCCGCTCACGCCCAGGGCAAAGGGGAAATCCTTAAAACGGTTCTGGTCGTACTTCACGTCAAACATACCGAAAGCACCAGAAGCGGTAGCACCCACAGCAAAGCGGGGAGCCTTGGCAGCCTTTTCTTCGGCAGCCTTCTGGGCAGCCTCAGCAGCGGCGATGGAATCGGCGATGGCCTGCTGACGGGCAGCTTCTTCGGCAGCGGCGATAGAATCGGCGCGAGCCTGTTCGGCAGCGATAGAGTCGGCGATGGCCTGCTGGCGGGCAGCTTCTTCGGCGGCGGCGATGGAATCGGCGACCGCCTGCTGGCGAGCCTGTTCGGCAGCGCAAGCATCGGCATTAATGTACTGGCCCAAAGAGTCCACAGCGCAGGGATCCACAGCCGGAGCTTCGGCTACCGGTTCGGCGGCAGGAGCGGCGGGGGCAGCAGCCGGAGCAGCGGGCGCGGCAGCCGCAGGAGCAGGCTGGGCAGCAGGAGCCGGAGCAGCAGCCGCAGGAGCGGCGGGAGCAGCGGGTGCCGGAGCGGCCGCAGGTGCCGGAGCGGCCTTAGGAGCCGGTGCAGGCGCAGGTGCAGGGGCGGCAGGGGCCTGAGCGTAGGCTCCACCGGCCATAGAGGCAAGGAATATAACCATTGCAAGTTTCTTCATAGATTCTCCATTCATAAAAGAGTTTGCATTAAATTCAGGCGGAAATATATAAATAAGAACCAACCCATGCAAGTTTTTTGACAGAAATACCCTAAAATACCCATTTTTCTGTTCCCAGAGTGTTTTCTATCACATTTCACATTCGTCTATAGTCCTTTGGGGTGGAACGATTCCCTGTGCACGGGAGAACGACCCAACTTGCGTATCGCATCCAGGTGGGCCTTGGTGCCATAACCCGCATGCTTCTCGAAGCCGTAACCAGGGTATTCCTGAGCCAACTGGTCCATGTAGCGGTCACGGAAGACTTTCGCCAAAATAGAGGCCGCAGAGATAGAGGCTACCAGGCCATCCCCTTTTATCACCGGAAACTGGCACCCCAGGTCTAGCCCCTTTATCTTCAGGTTACCATCTACCGCCACCAGCACGGTGGAATTTGGTTTAAAACTTCCCCAGACCTCCACAGGTAGTTCGGGCGCCTTTTCGGATACCCCCGGCATCCCCAGGGCCTGCAGGGCTCGGCGCATGGCCAAGAAATCGGCTTCCAGGATATTCAGGCGGTCTATTTCTTCGACACTGGCACTGGCAATGGCATAGCACTCACAGGCTTCCTTTACTTTATCGTAGATGGCTTCGCGCTTGGGACGGGTGAACTTTTTGGAGTCGTTAAGCACGGGCAAGATGTCGGGGGACTTGAGCACGGCGGCACAGGCCACCACCGGGCCCGCCAGGGGGCCTCGGCCCACCTCGTCGATACCCACTATAATAGTGTGGGAACCGAAAGTGGCGTCTGCGTAGTTGCGGAAAGCGACTTCACCCTCGATGGGGGTGGTGACGGCGGACATAAAGTCGGGGTTCTTGTATTTCATGATCAATAGGTAGTAAAATGTGGGGTGTGGGATGCGGGGTGTTTAATCAGACGTCATTCTCGCGAAGGCGAGAATCCATACACTCACCGCCAAAACCAATAAGTTTTCATACAAAAATTCAATACTTTCATCTACTTTATACAGAAATCAGCAAATTTTAGAGAAATAAAATCACAATTTCACAAAACTTTGACAAAAATCTAGTCATTTTTCACAACAAAACCATTTTAAAACCTAAAACTTTAACAAAATTTTCAAATTTTTAAAGAATTTTAGGACTAATATCTTGCCGTTTCAAGCAAAAACTGCTAATTTTTTGACAACTTATTCAAAAATTTTAAACTCTAACTCAGGATTATTATGGCAAACAAGACATTAAGTGGTGCCGAAGTGATTATCGAGTGCCTCAAGAGAGAGGGAATCGACACCATTTTCGGATATCCCGGTGGATCTGCGATCCCCATGTTCGACGCAATTCTCGATTCTAATATTAAGGTAGTGCTGACCCGCCACGAGCAGGGAGCCACCCACATGGCCGACGGTTATGCCCGTCAGACCGGAAAGGTGGGCGTTGCCCTGGTGACTAGCGGTCCCGGCGCCACCAACACCTTTACCGGCATCTACACCGCCCTCATGGATTCCAGCCCCATCGTGGTGCTGGCCGCCCAGACCACCACGCCGAACCTGGGTAAAGACGCCTTTCAGGAATGCGACACCAGCGGCATGACTTTCGCTGCTGTCAAGCATTCCTACCTGGTGAAGGATTCCAACGACCTTCCCCGCATCATGAAAGAGGCCTTCCACATCGCGCGCAGCGGCCGACCGGGCCCCGTGCTGATTGACCTGCCCAAAGACGTGACCGCCGGCCCCTGCACCGCCCCCTTCACCGACAAGATGGACCTGCCGGGCTACAAGATTCCGACTCACGCCCCCATCCAGGCCGTGGAACGCGCCGCCGAATTTTTGAAGAAGTCCAAGAAGCCCCTGCTTCTGGTGGGCCACGGCGCCATGCTTTCTGGAGCCAGCCGCCAGGTGCGTGAACTTGCCGAAAAGCTGAACGCTCCCGTATGCTGCACCATGCTCGGCCTGGGCGCCTTTCCCACCGACCACGAGCTTTCTCTCGGCATGCTCGGCATGCACGGTACGGTGTACGCCAACAAGGCCGTGCTGGACTGCGACCTGATTTTCTCCATCGGCAGCCGCTGGGACGACCGTATCACCGGTAAGCTCGAAGTGTTCTGCAAGGACGCCGTGAAGATGCACCTGGACATCGACCCTGCCGAAGAGGGCAAGGTCTTGCAGCCCGATGTGTTCCTCTGCGGCGACGCCAAGTTGGTCTTGGAACAGCTAATTCCCATGGTAAACAAGCTTGACACCGCCGACTGGGTAAAGACCTGCCAGACCTGGAAGAAGAAGTTCCCGCTTACCTACCCCAAGCAGGGCGGGCTCCGCATGCAGCATGTGATTGCCACAGCAAGCAAGCTCACCCAGGGCAAGGCCATCGTCACTACCGATGTGGGTCAGCACCAGATGTGGGTTGCACAGTTCTTCGACATCAACTACCCGCGCCAGCTGCACTCCAGCGGTGGTGCTGGTACCATGGGCTTTGGGTTCCCAGCAGCCATCGGCGCCTCCTTCGGCAACGAGACCGGCTGGCCTGTGCTCAGCTTTAGCGGTGATGGCGGATTCCAGATGACAGAAGCGGAACTGGCCACTGCCGCCATCCACAAGCTGCCCATCAAGATTTTTGTGATGGACAACAAGTACCTGGGCATGGTGCGCCAGTGGCAGGACATGTTCTACGACAAGCGTTACAGCTGCGTGGACATGAAGGGCAACCCCGACTTCGTGAAGCTCGCTGAAGCTTACGGTATTCTGGGGCTCCGCATCAAGCGTAGCGCCGACGCCGAACGCGTGATTCAGAAGGCTTTGGAATACAACGAAGGCCCGGTGCTCATCCACTGCGAATGCGAAAAGGAAGACAACGTGTTCCCGATGATTCCGGCCGGTGCTCCGATTACGAGCATGATTACCGAACAGCCGAAGACTCAACTTGAAAAGCCCACGGGATCGACCTAAGGAGATAAGCCATGTTAAAGGATAAAGCACATTCTATTAGTTTGTTAGTTGCAAACCGCCCGGGCGTGCTCGTGCGCATCGCCCTCGTGTTCTCCCGCCGTGGTTACAACATCGATTCCCTGGTGGTCTCCCCCACGCTCGACCCGAACTTCAGCCGCATGAACATCATCGCTCACGGCAATCCCGAAATCTTGATGCAGATCATCAAGCAGCTCGAAAAGCTCGTGGACGTGGTTCAGGCCAAGGACCATACCGGTACCGACGCCGTGGAAAAGGAACTCGCACTCATCAAGGTTCGTTGCACTGCAGAACAGCGCACCGAAATCTTGCAGCTTTGCGACCATTTCCACGCCAACACCGTCGATATGACGATGACTTCCATGATCATCCAGATTACGGGCAACAGCGTCAAGGTCGATACCCTCAAGAGCTTGTTGCAGAAGTTCGAAATCGTGGAATACATCCGCACGGGCAAGGTCATCATGCTCCGCGGCGAAGACAAAACTTAGCGAGTGCAAAGCACTCGCACAATTCGGAATCCTGAATTCGGATTTCGGAATCAGTTCGCTAAATAAAATCCGTCCGGTTGATTCGGGCGGATTTTTCTATATTCCAGACGCAAAAAAAAGAAGGCTTTATGGAAGGCGCAAAAGATACACTCGTTATCGGCGGTCACGAATTCAGTTCCCGTTTTATTCTTGGTTCCGGCAAGTACTCGCTGAAGCTCATCGAAGCGGCCGTGCGTGATGCCGGAGCGCAGATCGTAACGCTTGCCGTGCGCCGTGCCAACACCAAGGACCACGAGAACATCCTGGACTACATTCCCAAGGGAGTGACGCTACTGCCCAATACCTCGGGAGCCCGGAACGCCGACGAGGCCGTGCGCATCGCAAGGCTCTCCCGTGAACTTGGCTGCGGGGACTTCGTAAAAATCGAAATCATGCGGGACACCAAGTACCTGTTGCCCGACAACTACGAAACGGTGAAGGCCACGGAGACCCTTGCAAAGGAAGGTTTCGTGGTAATGCCCTACATGTACCCCGACCTGAATGTGGCCCGTGACCTGGTGAACGCAGGTGCTGCCGCGGTCATGCCCCTTGCCGCCCCCATCGGGTCCAACAAGGGACTTTCCACACGGGAATTCATCCAGATTCTGATTGACGAAATTGACCTGCCCATCATCGTGGACGCAGGTATCGGAAAGCCATCCGAGGCCTGCGCCGCCATGGAGATGGGGGCCGCCGCCATCATGGCGAACACCGCCCTTGCAACGGCGGGCGACCTGACGCTCATGGCGAACAGTTTCAAGCTCGCCATCGAGGCGGGTCGCAAGGCCTACCTGGCAGGCCTTGGGCGCGTACTTACGCGCGGAGGCTCCGCCTCCGACCCGCTCACAGGATTCCTGCGGGACTAGGCTTTCTGCCGAGAATTTTGGCCAAGGTCCTTTCCAGGACTTCCACATTGATGGGCTTCGATATGTGGGCGTACATTCCGGCCTCAAAGGCCTGCTGGACATCCTCTTCAAAAGCGTTGGCTGTCATTGCCACAATGGGAACATAGGCATGTTCCACGCTCCCTAACTTACGAATCCTGCGGGTGGCCTCGTAGCCGTCCATCTCCGGCATCTGGATATCCATGAGGATCACATCGTAATAGTCCCCGGGAGCACTGGAATGCTTGTACACGGCATCCTTGCCGTTTTCGGCATACTCCACCTGGAATCCCATGTTCTGCAAGAGCATGCCAGCCACTTCCCTATTCACCAGCATGTCATCTACCACCAAGGCCCTCTTCCCCGAAAAATTCACAGGACAGCCCGGCAAAGCGGCATTCCAGTGGGTTTGCATGGCAGATTGTAAACGCAATGGCAAGGTTATCGTAAACTCCGTTCCCACTCCGGACTTGGAATCCACACGGATACGGCCCTCCATCTGGTCCAGAATGCGCTTGATAATGGCCATGCCCAGGCCCGTTCCCTGCACCCCGCCGATGGTAACGGAGCGTTCCTGTTCAAAGGCTTCGAAAAGCCTGGATGCAAAGCTCTCCGTCATGCCAATTCCATTGTCCTTAACGCGGAGCTCATACAGGCCAAAGCCTTCCCTGTCTGAGACCTTCTCCGTCAAGATTACGGAAACTTCCCCACCGTCCGGGGTAAACTTGAGCGCATTGCTTATCAGGTTCATGACCACCCTATCCAAGCTGTGCCTATCGCACAGGACCTGGGGATCCTTCACACCGCTGGCATCTACCGTGAAGGAAATTTTCTTCTCCTCCATCTGTTTTGCAAAGACATCATGCCAGCCCGACACCATTTCATGCAGATCCACAGGCGAGCCTTCCGTATCGACCTTACCACTCTTGATACGGCTCATTTCAAGAATATCACTAATCAGGGAAAGGAGATGCAGGCTGGAACGCTCTATCTTGCGCAGGTAACCCTTGACCTGATCAAAGGTGGCATCCTCTTTCTTAGACAAGTTAACATAGCCAACGATGGCGTCCATGGGGGTTCGGATGTCATGACCCATATTGGTCAGTAGCACCGCATTGGCGTTGTTGGCCTGTTCCATGTCGCGCAGTTCCTTGTTCAAGACGCTGATTCTCTTCTCGTCGTCAAGAATCCTTCCAAGGACAATCTTCAGCAACGACACCGCCAGAAAAACAAAGAGGCTTCCGCCCAGGAGTATCCCCGCTACAACCGCATCGGGACTACCCCATAAAAGCACCGAGATGTACCCCAACAAAACAAGGATTAGCAAAAGCAATGGCAGATTGAGGACTACCTTTCCTCGGCTCCACCCTTCAGTACGAAAAGCCGACCGGCCAAAGGATGCATAACGGACGATATTCAGCACCATCAAGATGCTTCCCAAAAAAACGAACCAATAAGCAAAATCGTTCATTTTCTACCCACAACTACAATAAATGTAATATTTCTAACTTTTAGGTCATGGTTAAGCTTGAAGAATCCTGGTTGAAACTCCTGGGCGACCAGTTCGAACAACCCTACTTTCAGAAAATCAAGGAAGCCCTCCTGAAGGAGAAGGCGGAGCATCATGTAATTTACCCGCCGGGACCGAAAATCTTTGCCGCCCTGGACTTTTGCCCCGTGGACAAGGTGAAGGTGGTCATCATCGGGCAGGACCCCTACCACAATCCCGGGCAGGCCCACGGGCTGTGCTTCTCGGTGCCCAACGGAATCGAGCCGCCTCCTTCCCTCATCAACATCTTCCAGGAACTTCATGACGACCTTGGCATCACGCCTCCGCCCCACGGAAACCTAGAATGCTGGGCCAAGCAGGGAATCTTGCTACTGAACGCCTCCCTGACGGTGCGAGCCCACATGGCCGCAAGCCACGCGGGAATCGGCTGGCAGACCTTTACCGACACCATCATCCAGAGGCTTTCGCAGGTCCGGGAAAACCTGGTGTTTTTGCTGTGGGGCAGTTTCGCCATTAAGAAGCAGGCATTGGTAGCCCCGAACCGTGGGCACCTAATTTTAACGGCGCCCCACCCGAGCCCCCTATCGGCATACCGGGGCTTCTTTGGCTGCAAGCATTTCAGCAAGGCCAACGCGTTCCTGGCAAGCAAAGGAATCGAGCCTATTGACTGGAGCGTGAAGTAAGGAACATTAGGGCGTGGATAAATTCACACAATGTCGGCCCTTACGAGCGACAAGCTCATATCCAAGTGTCGAAAGTAACGCATTCAAGGTCTTTAGCGTAATGTTTACGGGCTGCATAGCCCGCAAATTCTGAATTACCGAAGTAGAAATACCCGAAGCCTTCGACAGCGCACGCACACTGATGTCCTGTTGAGCCATTGCGTCAAGTAACAGTTCGGACAAAAGAAAATTCGCATATTCCTTTTCAAAAGCCTTTTTTTGTTTCGGGTCCGACATGACCCTTTCAAATGTTGATTTAGCCTTTTTCATAATAAATGAGATAATCCAAATGTATCTCCTTTTTGATACGCTGTCAAGAGTAAAAAGAAAACTATTATGCATTGCAAAAAGTATGCCATAGGGCAAAACGCCGTTTTCTGCGTAAAAACGGCCATCCATCTTATTACCTAATGTGATTAATCAGTTTTTTAGGTAATTAATCAGTTTTTGAGCACTTCAGCAAGGTCTTAAATTAGGTTTCTTCTTACTCCACCGCCCTTATTTTTCTATATTTGACCCGCAATTTAACACAAAGAGACAAAATCATGGGAAAATCACTCTATCAGAAGATTTTTGAAAGCCACACGGTAGCAAAG
>CAMKNA010000033.1 GCA_946414075.1 uncultured Fibrobacter sp. | reverse complement strand
GTTGGCGACGCATAGGGATAGAATTGAAATAATTCATTTTTTGAACCTCTGTTAAATAAAATTGTTCCGAGGGCAAAGATAGCAAAGTAAGGCAGGGAAGGCCACCCCCTCGCCTAGGGAGACGCCCCTACCGCCCCAAATTTCAGTCCTTTACGCAGCGGACGGAATGCCCATTGGTTTTGCGGCTGATGTTCAGGTACACATTTTTGCTGCAGAGACTCAAATCCATGATGTAGGCATACATCTCACCGTCCTGCGAAGTACTCCAGATGCTGGCGGCACTACCAGCAAAGTCGTAAAGGCCATCGTAGTACCTGCCGCCATCAGGCAGCACGGAAAAGCCGTAATCATCCGTTCCGTCTTCACAGTCATTCCAACCCGTCCGCGACCTGAGAACCTTGCCCGCATTGTTCCGACCGCCCACTTTCGTGAAAAGGGTATTCCATTCCGTAGTATCCGGCAAGTGCCAACCATTCGGGCAAAGCCCTCGCACCTTTGAGGGGAGCCTACAAGTCTTGCCTTCACCGCAATTCACACCTTTACCACCGTTATAAAGCGTGGCAGAGTCGATTGCCGCAGCCCAAGTATAAAGGTGACCTGTCACCGCACATTTTTTTGAGTCATCACCAAAGCACCAACTTTTCCCAAGAAGCCCCGGAGTCTTAGCGCTGCTTGCATAGTTCAAATTCTCTGCCATCCAGGTCTGCCCGCCAATATCCACCGTTCTATAGACTTGACCATCGCGACTATCGGTCATGGTGCCATAGTCAATACCAGGATTAAATCGACAATCCTTCGGTATATCCCAACGCCACTCCGTTTCACCTTCTAGAAGAGCTGCGCAATCGGCCTCGCTCAGAGAACTGCTGGACTCAGACGGTTTCTCCGAACCACTCGACTTCACTCTCTCTCCAGACGAACTAGACTGATTGAGCGAATTTTCATCAGAATCATCGCTAGAAACTGTCGGCGTAGAACACGCGGCAAAGAGCGCCATGAACAAGAGAAAGGAGAAAGAGAATGCTGCGCTTGCCTTCTGCAAGTTCACAATGATGTGTTTTTCGCTTCTTTTCATAGACACAACCCCATTTAGCCCTACCTACAGAAGCCTACTCCGCAAATCCCGGAGGAGGTAGGTGCATACCCGCCATCAGGAGATTGTTATCGCGGGCGTATTGCATTAGGCGTTTGCGGCTCTCGGCGGACTTCGCCTTGTCCATATCGTAATTGGAATTGATTTCGGGATGGTCCTTCTGCAAGGCGTAACCGTGCATCAGGTCGCCCACCACCAGCAGGTTTGCAAGCTGGAAAGCGGTATGGCCCGGCGTATGGCCCACGGCATCCATCGCAAGCACCCCATGGGGGAGCGTATCACCGAAGGCAAACAGGTGCAGGCTATCCTTGTAAAGGGCCATTACATTCTTCTGCATGTCATTTTTCGGGATATCGTTCATCCAGGCGTCGTATTCCACCTTGCCCGCATAAACTGCGGCATTCTTGAAGACCTTCGTATCAGCGCCAGCGCCATCCTTGGCAACCAGGCCCGCAATATGGTCCATGTGGAAATGGGTCAGGTAGACAAGCCCTATGGAATCTGGGTTCACGCCCAAAGCAGCCAGTCGGTTCATCAGCTGGCCGCCAAAGGCTCCGAGCCCCGCATCGAACAAGATGTATTGGCCATCCACCTGAACCAGGAAAGTGCTGACGGAGGCAGGAAGCCCTGCCGGCATATTCAGGCTTGCAAAAAGAGAATTGCTGGCATCGCTAAAAAGGTCACGGGGCATCAGCTTCTCGCCATCGTTGTCCTGGATCCAGGTAACCTTCGCCCCATTTGCAAGGGAAACCGTCTTTGTTCCCTCAACCGTAGCTGCAGTTTCAGCAACCGGCTCTGCTGCTTTCGCCATTTCAGGTGCCGTATTCGCTTCTGCGGTTTCTTTAGTCGTTTTCGTGTCGCTGCAACAGGCCACCGTCAAGGCCAGCGCTGCTGCAAATAAAGAGATAAAGGCTTTTTTCATATAGGCTCCTGTCTAAAGGGAATATAAAAAACTCCCCTCGAGGAGGGGAGTTTCTTCAGGAATATGATTTCTAATTACTGTGCAGCAGCGGGAGCGGCAGCAGGCTGGGCAGCCGGGGCGGCGGCAGGAGCGGCAGCAGGTGCAGCGGCCGGGGCGGCAGCAGGTGCAGCGGCAGCGGGCTTTTCAGCTGCGGGAGCAGCAGGCTTTTCCGCGGGCTTGGCTTCGGCCTTAGCAGCCGGAGCAGCGGCGGCAGGAGCGGCCTTCGGAGCGGCGGCCTTTTCAGCAGGCTTGGCTTCAGCCTTGGCGGGCTTAGCTTCGGCCTTGGCTGCGGGAGCAGCGGCCTTTTCAGCAGGCTTGGCTTCTTCCTTAGCGGCCTTAGCTTCTTCCTTAGCAGGTTCAGCAGCAGCAACGGCGTTGGAAGGAGCACCCGGAGCATGGGTATCAATCAATTCCATCTCGAAAACGAGAGTGCTGTTGCCAGGAATCTGCGGGCCACGGCCACGGGGACCATAAGCCAGGTCGCTAGGAATCCAAGCGGTGACCTTCTCACCCACCTTCATGAGCTTGAGCATTTCGGTCCAGCCAGGAATCACGGCGCCGATGGGGAACTCCAGAGGTTCGCCACGGTCAACGGAGCTGTCGAACTTGGTGCCGTCCAGCAGCGTTCCAGTGTAATGCACCTTCACCACATCGGTATCGGAAGGCGTTACACCCGTACCTTCGGTAATCACCTTGTACTGGAGTCCACTTTCGGTGGTCACCACGCCTTCGGCAGTCTTGTTCTGGGCAAGGAATGCTTCGCCCTTGGCCTTGTTCTCGGCAGCGGCAACGCTATCCTTTCTGGCCTTTTCGGCCTGGCGGGACTGGGAAAGTTCGGTCAAAGTCTGGAAAATGGTGGAATCGGCCATGAGATACTTGGCGCTATCCTGCTTGTAGCGTTCGACAAAGGCCTGAATAAAGAGATCCAAATCCAAATCGATAGAATCACGGGCTACCAGCTGGAACTGGGCCTGGTTACCAAAATGGGCACCCAGGGCGTAGCTATACTTGTCCTTCTCAGTGACCAGAGCGGTCTTGGTCTTGGGGCCCTGGCACAACTGATCACAACCTGTCAAGAGCAGGGCTAGAGCACCTGCAGCAACAATCACTTTTTTATTCATAAGTTGTCCTCTTCTTTTGAATTGACCCCCATAAAATAGCAAATCCTGCGAAAAACGGGACCTAAAATGCTAATTTTTGCTTATAAGTTTTCATATATTGTAGAAAACGAGTCTTTCAAGGATTTTTATGTGCGGAATAGTCGCCTACATCGGCCAAAGTGAAGCTCTCCCCGTTCTTGTGGGCGGCTTGAAGAAATTGGAATACCGTGGCTACGACAGCTCGGGAATATCTGTCATCGACCAAGGGAAAATTTCCACAGTCCGCGCTTCCGGTAAAATCAGCGCCCTTGAAGCCAAGCTCAAGGAAAACCCAGTACAGGGAAACATCGGCATCGCCCACACCCGCTGGGCCACCCACGGCGCCCCCACGGAACAAAACGCCCACCCCCATGTAAGCTTCGACGGCAAGATTTCCATCGTCCATAACGGCATCATCGAAAACTATGCCAGTCTCAAGGCAAAGCTCATCGAAAAGGGCGTTACATTCAAGTCCGAAACGGACACCGAAGTGGTGGCCCACCTGATTGCCAGAAATTACAACGGCGACCTGAAGGAAGCTGTCCTAAAGGCCCTGTCGCTGATTGAAGGAACCTTCGGTCTTGCGGTTATCTGCAGCGACGACCCCGACACCATGATTGGAGCCCGCCGCGGCAGCCCCCTGATTCTCGGCATCGGAAACGATGGCGACTTTTTCCTGGCCAGCGATGTTTCCGCCATCATCAACCACACCCAGAAGGTGGTGTACCTGGACGACAACGATGTGGTACAAATCAAGCGCGACGGTTACTCCATCGTAAACATGAACAGCCACGAGGTGACCCGCGACATTCAAGATGTAGACTTTGACGCGGAATCCATCGCCAAGGGCGGATTCGCCCACTTCATGCTAAAAGAAATTTTCGAGCAGCCCGAGGTACTCAAGAACACCATGCGCGGACGCCTGCTCATTGCCGAAGGGAACGCGAAACTGGCTGGCCTGGACACCAACATCAAGGAACTCAGGAACATCAACCGCATCATCATTACCGCCTGCGGAACAAGCTACTACGCCGGCATGGTGGGCGAATATATGATTGAAGACCTAGCCGGCGTACCGGTGGAGGTGGAATACGCCTCGGAATTCCGCTACCGGAACCCCATTATCAAGCCGGGGACCCTAGTCCTTGCCATTTCCCAGTCCGGCGAGACCGCCGACACGCTGGCAGCCTTGAAAGAAGCCCAGCAGAAGGGCGCTACGGCCCTTGCCATCTGTAACGGCGTGGGTTCCACCATTGCCCGCACCAGCGATGGCGGCGTGTACCTGCATGCCGGTCCCGAAATCGGCGTGGCCTCTACCAAGGCGTTCACAAGCCAGGTGACTGTGCTTGCCATGATCGCGCTCTTGCTCGGACGCCAGCGTAGGCTCTCTTTCGAAGCCGGGGCCGACATCGTCCGCGCCCTCACGGAACTGCCCGCCCTGGTGGAAGAAACGCTCAAACTTTCCGACAAAATTGCAGAAATTGCGAAACAATATGTAAAGGCCAACAACTTCCTGTACCTGGGCAGGCACTTCAACTACCCGGTAGCCATGGAAGGCGCCCTGAAACTCAAGGAAATCAGCTACATCCACGCCGAAGGCTACCCCGCTGCCGAAATGAAGCACGGCCCCATCGCCCTGATCGACGAAAACATGCCCGTGGTGGTCATCGCTCCCAAGGACGCCCTGTTCGACAAGGTCATCAGCAATGTCCGCGAAATCAAGGCCCGTGGTGGCCGGGTCATCGCCGTCACCACCGAGGACTGCAAGCCCCTGGACGAATTTGCGGACCACCTTATCAAGGTGCCCAAGACCATCCCCATGCTCATGCCTATCGTCACCTGCGTGCCGCTGCAGCTGATGGCCTACCACATCGCCGTACTCCGTGGGAACGATGTGGACCAGCCCCGTAACCTGGCAAAAAGCGTAACCGTGGAATAAGAATGGCCGAAATCGAAGAACAGGAAGATTACGAAGTACGCATAGGCTCCTTTAACGGGCCCATGGACTTGCTTCTGTACCTGGTCCAGAAAAAGGAAATGTCCCTGGACCAGATTCCTATCGCCGAAATTGCCGACGACTTCTTAAAATGGGTGCAGCATTTCACCGTAGCCGACCTTTCGAAGGCCGGAGACTTCCTTTATATGGCGAGCCGACTGATGGCCCTCAAGGTCCAGGAGTTGCTGCCCGCCGAAGAGCGGGACCCGGAACTCATCGAGGAATACAACGAGGACCGCGAGCAGCTCATGCGGGAGATGCTGGAATACCAGCGCTACAAGCAGGTGGCCGGCGGCCTCCAAGAGATGGAAAGTGAGAACTACGGTACCTACAGCCGCGGCCGCCTGGAAAAGACACAGAACGACGACGAGACCCTGGCCGACGCCAACATCTGGCAGCTGTTCCGCGCCTACCAGAAAAGCCTAAAGACCAAGATTTCGGAGACCATCCACCACATTGAACTGGACTATGTGACCATCCAGGACCGTCAACAGGCCATCAACAACTACCTGAATATCCACGGCCGCGCCCTATTCGAAGACCTGCTGGACAACGACTCCCACCCCATTGTGGCGGCCGTGACATTCATGGCCCTGCTGGAGATGATCAAGACCGACGAGCTGGTGTTCCGCCAGAGCGAACTGTTCGGCCCCATCTGGATCTACCGCAAAAAGAACAACGAGGAATACGCCGAAGAGATGGCCCACGAGACGGTATTCCTCTCCAAGGACCCCGATGTTAAGCCCGGGCTTGTGGAAGAAATCCGCAAAGAGGCCACGGCACGCTCCCAGGCTGGGAGCGTTGGCGACATCGCTGCCGTGATGCGCGAGGCCCTGTTATGGGCCAGCCGTGGCCAAGATGTCACCGAAGACGACCTGATGGCCATGCTGGAAGGTCGCGAAGACCTGAGCGAAGTCCAAGAAGACCCCTTCGGAGATAAGGACGATGAAGGCTCGCCCGAGCCGGCACCTACCGCTGAACCAACGCCTGCCGAGCAGGCCCCCGCCGCGCCTGCTACACCAGAAAATAACGAGACGACACAAGACGAAGAAGGCCCCGTCGTCTACGGAGCCCAGGATTAGTCCACTCTCGTCGCCCTATTTTTATTCACAATCACGAAGCACCAAGGATTTTCCTTCGGGAACCGTCAGGAGTACGGGGTACGAAACATTGATCGCATAGGCCTGATATGTAGTCGTATCATTGCACACTTTTTCAACCGTGTCAATGGAGGACAGCCCCCGCTCAAACCAATATTCCAAATCACTGGGAATCACTTCCCCTTCGTCGGCCCATGTTAGCCAGGAACCGTCTTCCTCATAACTGTAGATTGCGTAACTACCTGCCGGCAACACTCCTTCGAACTCATTCAAGTCTGTTTCCACATACGGGGCCTCCGTAACAGAGGCTCGGGAACAACCTGCCGTCATGGAATACCCAACGGAATTCGTCACAGTCACGCTTGGACTATAACGGCCCATTTCTGTAAACGACCCCACAGCCCTTCCGGGATATCCGTCTTCTGCCACATAATTATCCCCATTCCATGAATAGGTCAGCGGACCAACCCCAAGATTCTGGCAACCCTGAACCGTCCAACGGTATTGAACTGGGTTAGATTCCGACAAATCCTTCGACCCAGAGACAAGATCCATTTTATTGCAAGAACAGCCTTTCACGGGGGCATAGGTGCAAAGGGTATCCCCATCAAACACCAAATCGTAGCGGGGAGAAACATAGTCTATTTGGGTATAAACGCCCCAAAAACTACAGCCACCGCTCCAACAGGAACCTTCCAGCGTAACTATCTGTGGTTCCGTTTCTTCACTACCAACCATGCTAAGTTCCAGTTTATTCTGATTAGCTGGCGTGTTTTTTACATCCGAAATGTTCACATTTAATGTATTTCCGAAGCCCTCAGAAAACCGACAAGTTACTGACATGGGCCTAGTCACAGAGACCGCCGAGCACATCACCTCTGCACTTTCCCCATCATCATTAACAACAGTTACAGAAGGCTGTACCCGCCCTGTTTCTGTCAAGGTCTTGCTGGCAGAAGCACCATTTGCGACAACATCGTCCCCCCACTCATAAGTGAAGGGCGCGGCACCAGAGCATCCCGAGACGGTCCATGTTACATTTGCGGATCTCCCTTCCCGAACCACCAGGTTTTCCGCATCTGCATTACACCCACAGTTCTCCACCGCAGTTCCTGCCACATGTACACTGGGGCAGACAATTTCATCACTTTCCGAATCACGCCCTTCATTAATCACCAGTTTTGCCCTATATGTGCCTCCCCGGCTATAGCTTACAGTGGGCACGGCACTTTCACTTGTAGCAATCGACGCCGATTTTCCAAAGTTCCAGGAATAGGTAACCACGGTGCCACCCATATTGACAAAGGAGTATTTTATCTTCTCTCCCTTTCCCGCCTCACTGACAAGCACTCGACACACTCCCCGAACCTTGGTGCCATCGTCTTCTATCAGAACCGAAGAACTGGACTTGGGCTTAGCAGAAGATGAAGATTGCGACGAAGAACTCTCACCCACATACCAGGCGCCTTCCTTACACTCGTAGGCAGCCATTTTCCCAAGTACATAAACAAAGCCCTTCTTGGAACAATCCGGCAAGTCCGATTCCGAAATCACTTTAGATGCAACATTCACCCATTTTTTTGAGACACACGCCACTAAATTCCCAGAAAGGACGGACAAGCCACCTTCTTTCTGTGCTGTACAGGCCTTCAAATCTTCTGGAGTCTCGACAGAATCTTGGACCAGAGATTCAACAAAGCAGTCTATAAACTCCTGTTCCAAGAATTGCTTTCCCTTGGAATCCAGCCAGGTACCGGACTTGCACTGGTAAATTTTTCCGCTAGAGCGAACATAGATTCGCTCCCCTTCCGAAGCCTTGTCGCATGCATGGATATTACAGACTCCACTTACGACGCTATCTGCACCATCCCAGGCATTCTGGATTTCTTCGTTGCCAGCATCGTCAGTCTTTTTGGCGTCCGTTCCAGAGGAATCGTCTCCGCAGGCAACGAGACCCAAGACAAAAAACAAGGCCATACTGAAAAGAATCTTCTTGGTCCCTATCATACTGAAATCTCCCAGACACTACTTAAACTTGGCCGTAAACTTGGCGCCGTCCTTTGGCGACACAAGGCGTGGGTTATCCGTATTCTTGTCGCTCCAGCCAGCAAAGGTGGCGCCTGCCGCTGGAACCGCCTGCAACAGCAACTTGTTTCCCGCAAAAAAGATGCCGGTGTAATTCGTGCTGGGGAGTTTCATGCCGTCCACAAGCACGCTACCATTCCCACTTGAGGCAATGGTGACTTTTATGTCGTCGCCCAGGCCAAATTCAGCGCGGTACTCGTCACGGGTCCCTTGGGTCCTAGTCTGCGCATAAGAAACAACATAGTAACCGGTACGGTCAAATGGATACGGCCCGCCCGGACGCTCCAGGGTGTTCAGGTCCCTATCCATTTCCGAATCCGGGATCTCGGAATTCACCCTATTTACGGCGGCAACCATGCGCTCGTAGGTCAAGTAGCTGGTTAGCATCACAGCACCGTGATTCACAAACATTCTGCAAAAATCAGGATTCTTTCGCAGCTTGACAAAGATATGGGCAAAGAAATTAGGACCAGTTCGTCCTGATTCCCTGTCATCCCTGATCCAGTCAAACATAGACACAGGACCGGCCCGCCACAAGGCACTCCATTCCCAGCCAAAACCCTGGTCCAAGTCAAATAGAATGAATCGGTAGGGCTGGTCTGGAGAACGCCAGGCACGCACATTATTGCTAGGCCAGTCGCCATTCCGCAGGTATATTTGCGCAGCCATGTAGTCTGCATAGCTACCTACATCCAGCATGGTCTGCACATCCTTGTAATTTTTAGCGGCCTTCTTTGCTTCCTTGGCGTCAGAAGTATCCGTGTTAAAATGGTTGTCCCCAATAAATTTCAGCATGCTGACATAGGATTCGGCCGACCCACCATTAGCAGTAACAACATCTTTCACCTGCTTGATCATATCCACGCTTTTAGAATCAATACCATGGTTCGTCTCCACAAAATGTTCGTTTAGGCGTTCCCGCAAGTCGTGGATTCCCATGTACACACCATTGTAAAACACCACCACCTGTCGGCTGCGCTGGTAATCCACCGAAGAGCCTTCCACTACGCTAGCCATGGCGGGGTCGGCCACAAAGTCTCCCACATAGCGATTCCCGCCATTGCGCAGGTTGAAACCCTTGAACTTGTTGTCTTCGGGCCGGGTCGAGAACAGACTATACTTCAGGCGGCCATCCTGGTATTCCTTTTTCATCTTGATGGCCACGGGTTTCTTTTCATAGGTACGGCTGTAGTTGCCCATCAGGGAAATGCCCGCGTCAATCTGCCATGCCTTTTTTACGCTAGAGCTCCCCTTTTCAAAGAATTCCACATGCACGGGGTACTCCGCCTCTTGCATAATGGGGACGCTACAAAAATAAGGATCCTGACCATAGCAATCCGATGTGTTGCCATACCTTTCTCTAAAGAACGCCGAGTCCACGGTAATGGCGACCACCGGCATGGCAACGGTCTCGTTGATAAAGAAGGTGTGGCTAGACTTGCGGACAATGGAATCCTTGACAAATTCGGCGCAACGGACCGGCGTATTCCGGGTAATCTCGTAGGGCTCCGCAAATTCTGGCGTCTTCTTCGTAGGCATAGAACCGTTAAAAGTGCAACGGATTTTTCCACCGTACAAGGGCAACGGTACTGGGACCGTCAACTCAGAATAGAATCCGGCGGGGGGCAGCATGTGGACCTTGGTGTCCGCATCTTCCTCTTCATCGCCGGTAACGTCCTTTCCGCTATCCTTGCCCGAACTGCTGGAACCATCGGGATTCAACGGAATTTTCCCCTTGGCCAGTTCATCCAGGTACCAGGTATACAGCGAATCCGACGCCAATATGCTGTCGGGTATCACCTTGCCATCGGGCCCAATTACCTCGCCGGTTTCATCGACCTTGTTTGCAGAACCGTCGTCACCGCAAGCAGCCAGCAAGGTGACAGACGAAAGATTAAAGACAAGAGATGTGGCGATAGCAAATCTCTTAAATACCATTCTTGAATAGAGCATAACATACAAGATAACAAAAAAAGCGGGGTTCCCCCCGCCTTTCAAACCCCGGGCCAAGCCCGGAATAACACATTTGCGCTACTTCTTTATGACGCCTTTGCCGCGCTTGGCGCCCCACATATCTGTATCTTCGGCCTTGCTGCTCTTGACCTTGCCATCGGCACACTTGTCGCCCAAGTTGACGAAGGACTTGATCTTGGCAATATAGGCACCGGTGCCCACCAGACGCTTCTTGTCAGAAAGCATGTTCCAGGCAATGTAGAAGTTCCCGTGCACTTCACGGCAGGTCTTACCCTCACCGAAGAACTTCGGATCCTTACAGTAAATCTTCTGCTTGTCCCCGGCCACATAGGAGCCCAGGTTCGTAAAGTATTGCACTTCGTACTGGAAATACACATCTTCCAAGGCATCGGGATTTGCATTGAAGCAGGAATCTATCTTCTCATCACTGCTTATAAACGCGGCGATGTCGGACTGCACAATGAATCCCAAGGTTCCCGGATGGTTAGCCATGATAGAGTCCTTGTTGAATGTCGTCGGAATGACAAACGTTTCAACGGGAGGCGTGTTCGGGGGCAGATCCTTGTTGATGGTGGCCAGCTTGATAGCCGAAACTTCCGCAGCGTATTCACCCAAGATGTTCACCCAGGCAGAGGGCAGGCGCTTGGAGGAATTGTAGTCCGTAGGCGAGTTCCAATGCATGCTGGCATCGCTAGAAGAACGAGCAGCCACATCGCTCGAAGTATTCACGGTATCACGCCACGCCCAGGAATCCGCACGGAAACGGATATAGTCGCCCATACGGGGTGTCGGATTCTTTGCACCTTGCGTCTTGTCGTACAAGATGATAATCTTGTCCGTCCCGATACCTGTCGGTTCGCGCCTTGCGGTGGAAGAAGCATACTTCTTCGCATCCGAGACTTCCGTAGCCGAGTTCATGTAGAAGGTGAACGGAGCCATCTTGTTGGTCGAATCTGTCAATTTCGCCGGTTCCGAAAGTTGCACGGTCAGGCGGCTGATATCGTCGGAGGAGTTCTCGATACGGGCGCTCACAATCACCGGGGCGATACGGTCCGTAATGGATCCATCGAAATGGCCCTTGGTAATCTTCTTGCGGTCCTCGTAGGTAGCAAAGCTAAGCACCTTTCCACGGCCGACAGTCTTTACCGCCACCGAGAAGGTGGAATCCGCAACGAAGGTCAGCACGCTGTCGCTCTTGTTGCCATTGGCCTTGTACCGGCGTTCAAAGGCCTTGTACACCGTTGCCGAGTCAATCACATAGGAGCATACCACCGCGGAGTCCTTCTTAGTCTTGGAGAACGCAAGGGTATCGGCAGAACCGGGCTTTGCCGACTCCGGCCACTTCTTTATCTTCGTAAAGTCGTACTCATCAAACACATCTTCGTCCCAGTCGATGCATATCAGGAACGGCAGGGAGTCCTTGTACTCGCCCTGGGGGTTGGGGGCAAAGGGTCTGTCATAGTGGATGGCAATGGAATCGGCCTTGCCGTCCAGGTACTCCTTCGTCTTGGAGAAGTAGGGTTCAATAATGCTGAGCGAGCCCAAGGTTTCGCCCTTGGCATCAAAGATGTCCACCAGCTGCGGGTACGGTACCGGCGGCTTGCGGAAGCGCAGGTTCTTGTAGGAGCTATAGGTCAGGCCATTTTCGTCATCCAGGCTACCGACGGTAATCCACGCCGTGGTGTCCATGTACTCCTTACGGGAGTTGATCGAGATGAGATAGGCGCCTTCACCCAGGTAAATAACATCTCCCGACTGCTTCACGCCCGAGGGAGAATCCACAAGGCCAAGGTCCAGCCTGCAGTCTTCGCAAATCTTGCCTGTAGCGGGGTTCACGATAAGCACATACAGGTCCACATCGGAACCAATCCAGTGGAAATACTCTTCGCCGTCCATGGTGAGAGGATCACCCGTAATCGGATATGTCCATTCCTTCACATGACCATTTTCGTCGACAACTTTCGGTTCGGCAAAGTCCAGCTCCGGAGCATAGAACTTGATTTTAGCCTGGGACTTGAGGGACACCGTCTTCTCTTCGGGGCTCTGGCTCATCTTGTCGAGACCAACGCCCACCCAAACGGTGTCGATACCCGAGTTGCCCACCTTTCTGGGCCATGTCACTTCGGCATCGCCAGTCTTCGATGTATAGGCTTTCATACCAGCATCCAGAGTCAGTGTATAGCTCTGGCCAATGGCGCTCAACAGGTCCACGCCACCATCGGCAAATGCCGACACATACACCGGCACGCGGGAACCCGCAAGGCCTTCGCCGACAAATGTCCACTTCGTGTTGTTGCGGTAGGCCGGGCTCTCTTCGTCACCATCGTTCACCACATAGGTAGAAGTCTGGGTCATCACATCCAGGTTACCCTTGATGCGGAAGCTAATCTTGGTCTTGTCCTTTTCTTTACAAGTTCCACTCTTGTCGCAGAAATTGATAACCAGGTAATAGCTACCCGGAGTAAGACCGTTGATCTTATCTGCATTCACAATGGGCTTGAACACATTGCTGATATCGATACCGCCATACTGCCAGCCGGACTGTCCCGATTTCAACACGGCAATCGTATCGCCCTTTCTGGTGGTAATCATGTACTTCAAGTCACCGTACTGCTTGATGCCTTCACCGCAAGCATGGATAGTTCCATCCCCACCGCCCGTGGCGCCCAGAGCCACGGACGCACATGAACCGTCGCCGCTCTGGTCATAGCACAGCTCATAGTCCACAGAAGAGCCATCGCTCTTCTTTTTACCATTAGCATTCAGACCACTGACCTGCTTGATGAACATGTTCGTCTTGATAATCACATTACTCATGGTGGTACGGCGGTCGCAGAAGAAAATGTCCAGCGGATAGTCTTGTCCGGGAACCAAGAAGTCCGGTCCATAGGTGCCGTTCAACTGCTTCAGCTGCACATGGCTCGGAGCGGCCAGGTGGGTTCCGCCGTTATCCACGGCAAGCTTCTTATTGATGAACACCCAAATGTCGTCGTCACCACGGAAGGTGAACTCCTGGTCTTCGCTATAGGTGAAGGTGGCATGGGATTCAAAGCAGAACTGCTGGTTGTGCTGGCCTTCCCATCGGGCAGCACCCCAATCCCACACTGCCGGATTGTCGCCATTTCCGAAATATGTCAAATTTCCACTCGCTATAGCTCCACAATCTATGCCCGAAGCCCAGCCAGGGCCCTTGCAATACTTGTCAAAGGTTTCTGCAGCTATGGTGAAGGGAACCGGCCCCTGGGCATAACGCTTCTGCCTACATGTAGGACAGGCAACAGGGCTCAACTCCTTCACGACGGTAGCGTCAGAGGTGTTGTCGACGGGGTGGAAACCACCAAAATTACCAGCCATGTTCGCAGAGTCTGAGTCAAATCCCCAGCGCGGGTCGGTGCCATAGTGCCTAAAGGGCATGTTGTAGCACTGGACTTCGTTTAGGCCTTCCACATAGTTGAACAGCTTATTGAAGTTGTCGGCAGAACCGAAACACTTTATCCCGTTTCCACCGGGAGTAGTGTTCAACTTGGGTTTACCGTCCGACCCCAAATCCGTCTCGACAATGCCCGTACGGACACCAAGGCACTGCCCCGCATAGCTGTCATTTTCGTCATTCGTCGAGAAGATATGGCCTACCTTGGACGTCCACAGAGATTCGTCGGTATCGTAAATCACGGCAGCCAGCTCGAAGGTACAAACGCCATCTACGCTGGGGTCCGTAACAAAAATTCCCTGCTCGTCTTCTCGACCTTCGGGCCACTGGGAATCATCGGGAATAAAATACAGCCTGTCCGAATGATATCCATCCAGGATTGTCTTCAAGGGAATCGGGGTGGCATCGGCATCGTTACCCCAAAGGCCCGTCGCTCCTATCTGGTCGTCCGGTTTGTTCTTGCGGTAAATAATAATGTCGTTGGGAACCTTGGACTCGTCATAGACCATGTAGAACCAGCCGCACATTCCCGGAGCCGGGGCCATGGAGGTATCCTTTTGCAGCCCCGACCCATCGGTATAACGGAGCATCATCACATCGGACTGCCACAGCTTGTCATCGGGCACAAGGATGTATAGGTACTTGGCACTGGGCGGAACAGACCCCGTATAGACTGTACCGGGGACAAGTGGGTTTTCTGCCACATAGGTGATATTGCCAGCACCCGGGCAGGTGAAATCAAGATTGTTCGAAAATGCGTTCGGAACTCCGTCATTTGTCGGAGTGACCCATGAACTTTTCTTTATCACAGAAATGCTGCCCTGCGTAACGCTATTGAGAATGCTGAAAAAGGCGCCGCTGTTTTCTAGGTGGCCTATGTTGCACAAGTCATAGGTAAAGTATCCATCTGCGTCTGGAGCGGCAACATGGCCTGCTTCTGCAGCCGAACAATTTCGGGTACCAAAATACACTTCACTCCAGTTGCTAGGGGCTTTAAAGCGCACGGTTCCCCCACAATAGCACTGGGCATCTGCCGTGCCACTGAACGCACCAACGGCGACCAGCAGTGCCGGTAAGACCTTCCCTAACACATTCCCTAGACCCGACATGGAAAACCTTTTTGACATAGATTTTTCACCTTTTTTGATATGCAACTAAGCGCAGTAGGCAAGAACCCACCGCAAAATACCCCCAAAATTTATTCTTTTATTGTTCAAAAAGCAAACAGAAAAATGAAAAAAAACGGCAAAAAACAAAAACGCGTGACCCATGGGCTGTTTTTCCGCAAAAACACCTAAAACAGCGGTACTTTTGTAAACTTTTGTAACCAAACGCGAAAATTAATGGAACACTTTACCGTGACATGGCGCATAAAAAAGCTCAAAAAGTCTGTTTTTGGGGTATCGACATCCCCATTTGGCTAAAAAAAGCATATATTTAGGGGAAAGAGGTTTACTATGAATAAGAAGATTCTTATTGGTGTTTCGGCTATTTTTGTCGCCGCCGGCTTCTGGGCCTGCGGTAGTGGCGATATTATCGCCAAGGGAGAAGACGAAAAGACCGCCGAAATTGTCGACGAAGAGATGATAAACCAGCTGAAGGACAAGGCCATAAAGGAATGCCAGGAGAGCCCCGAATGCGCAGAGAAAATGACCGAAGCGGACCAGCTGCCGGAGCCCGAAAGCAGCGCCGATGGCGGCGACACCCCGAACCCGGGCGGTGATGACGACGGCGGTGACGGAGGAAAAGGCGGCCCCATCGAAAAGAGCAGCACTTCCAGGGTGGTCCCCCCTGACGGATCTTCGGACAGTGGATCCAACAATCCCGGTCCGACCACGACCAGCAGCACTTCGGCAACAACCACCGACGCCAATGTTCCGGACGGAAACTGCAATGCAAGCGCCAGCGAAATTGTCAAGGGTAAGCAAGTCACCTGGACATTTACCGCAGCCGACCTGGCCGAGTCCGCCTTGTCGGGAAGCATAATGGATAAAATCAACCAGCAGAACAAGTACAAGGAAATGGTTAATGCCTCCACCTGTACCTGGACTATCAAGGGTGCTGGAGAAGGAGGAAAGGACCTTACCACCAGCGGCACCTGCGGCGGCGATGCAAAGACCGTCACCGCAACCTACGCGGGTATCGGTAACTTCACCGCCAGCGTCAAGCTGGGAGAGAAGACCATTGATTGCGGAACAGTCGCCGTGACCGGCGCGCCCGTGACAGACTGCAAATGCACGGTGGATGACACCACGCCAAATGTGGCAACGGGGTCCCAAACAGTAACATGGACTGTTTCGGGCTGCAAGGCGGGCACTGTTACCCAAGGCGACGGGTGGAAGTATGCCTGGACAGGAGCTACAGGTTCTTCGACAACAGCCACCGCCACAGTGTCCAAGAAGGGCGACACCAAGAGCGCGTCAGTAACGGTAACTAGTCCAGAGAATGCAACCATGGAAGTGAAGACCTGTCCAAGCGTCAAGGCGACAGATTTGAGCCAGCCAGATAATTTCACCTGTACCGTAAGCAAGTCTTCAATTAATTTTGGGGAAAGCTTTACATTTACTGTAGATTATTCATCGAATGGTTGCTGGAGTTCTTCAATTACGGGGGATGGTGTTACTTCCACAAATTGCGGGACCTCGTTTACGATCACACCGACATCAGCAGGGGATAAGGAATACGAATACACACTCAGCGGCGGGGGGGGGAAGGGAACCTGCGTAAAATTGGTCACGGTTACGGACAACTCTTCTACTTGGACGCCGAAAGCTATTTCTTTATCTTATGACGGAGCTGCGCAGACTCTTGAATCTGGGTATATCTACACAATCACATATACCAGCAATCGAGGACAGCTCGTTTGCGACGGCTCTGGATCCATAAGCTGTAATGGAGGAACTCCAAAAGCAGTCGGAGGATCTGCAGGCGCCTATAGTAATTGTACTACAGTGAAGGTTTACGGCTCTGCCTCTTGTAAAAACACTTGGTAAGAAATAATCAGCTGTTTTTAGCCTTCCCATCCGGGAGGGCTTTTTTTTCCTGTAAAAAGAATCTTTAAACAGCAGAGAAAAACGAGACCCGTCCGCAAGAGACCCTTCCCCGAATCGCTGCAGGGGCAAGTCTATCTGGACCCCAGATACGATACGGGCTTCAAGGAACTCTTCGACAAGGCCCTAACGATGCGCTCGTCGCTGAGCAAGGAATAGGCATCCTAGAATCTCTTGGTGTATCTGGTGATCTGATTGAGAAAGCTCGGAAAATCGCAGCGCAGAAACAACAAAAACTAAAGTAGTTCAAGGCCATCTATAAGAAAAACCCCGCGAAAATCCGCGGGGCTTTTCTACAAAAGGAAGGCTATTACCAGTTTGTGACCGTGCAAGTCACTTCGGTTGCGCCCGTAGCCTCTGTGAGGCATACCTGCCCGTTGTTGGATCTTACTGCAGACATCGCTAGGGCGCTCCCCGGAGAGATATTGCAGTTTCCGTTTGTCTCAGTAAGTGTTGTCGTCCCTGCGGCGATTGTATAGGAGCAGGAGGAACTTTGCCATGAATGAGTGCATCTGACACTGGCGCCATTACTCAAAGCTGTTCCAGTTATAGAGACGCATTGTCCTACAGGAACATTAACCTTGCCGCCAACTTCTTCAATCAAATAATCCGGCAGGTCGGAATTTATCGCCTTCACTGACGGGCAGGAGGTTACATTCATGGAGGCGTTCTCCGTGCTGGTGACCTTCACCGATGCACTCTTGGTGTCGCCCTTCTTGGACACGGTCGCTGTAGCTGTAGCCGTGGTCCCCGTGGCTCCCGTCCAGGCGTAGGTCCCAATGTCTGCTGCGGCGCTACCGGCCATGCAGTCCGAGACCGTCCAGGTGACAGTAACGTCGCCGTCTTTGACATCAGGGTTCGTCTCGTCCACAGTGCATTTGCACCCAGTCACGGGCGCGCCGGTCACGGCGACCGTCGTGCCACACGGGATGGTCTTTTCTCCCAGCTTGACGCTGGCGGTGAAGTTACCGATACCCGCGTAGGTTGCGGCCAAATGAGCCTTTTTTCTACTTTACTGCACCTTTATCATCCCGGCCCTATACTTCATCTTGAGGATGCGGGCGGCAGATTCTTCAATGCGGTTGCGGTATACCTTGTTATTCTTGGATATCTGGACCAGGTAGTTTACCATCTCCACCGCCTTGGCCGGGTAGGTAATCATGAACATGTCGTTCCCGGCGGTCAGAGCCGTACGGATAAGCTTGCGGAAATCCTTGCGGGGGTAGCCCTTGCTCTTGACACGCTCGGTGCCGCTGACCCAAGCGCGAAGGGACACCCCCCACAAGTCGTCGGTGAGAATGACCGTTTCCGGGTTCATGTCCCGTGCCATCTTCACGATTTTCGGCTCGAAGACGGCCGGGCGGTTAGATATACGGATAAATCGCACACTGCTCATCATGGTGACGGGAATGTCGTCGGATAGCCGCTTGAAAAATTCCACATTGTAGGCAATCTTGTTCCTGGGGCTTGCGCTGATGGCGATCTGGTGGTCGCTATTGGTCCAACTGTCGTAGCCAGGGAAATGCTTGGAGACGCAGACTACCCCACTCTGGCTCATGCCCTGGACAAAGGCCTGGACTTTTTCTGTACTGGTGGAATCCTTTTCCCAGCTACGGGCGCTCTCTTCCATAAAGGAATTCTTTTTGCGGTGGTCTTTGGCGGGGTCTAGCACAGGAGCCAAGTTCATGTTGATGCCCAGCTCCATCAGCTCACCACCGATATCTTCGGCGATGAGCTTCACGGAATCCACAGGCATGTCCCGCATCTCCTTGGCGCTGGGGGCGTGCTTCCACTTTTCGGAGATGCCTCCCAGACGGTTCACCAGCCCACCTTCCTGGTCGCTAGCCACCAACAGGGGGATTTTCAGGCCTTCGTTAGCTTCGCGAATCCGCTGCTTGAACGCGGCGGTGTCCTTCAGGTGGTTTTTCATGACCAGCACGGCACCGAATTCATTCTCTATCAGGAACTGTGCCGGTGAAAGGTACACCATGACCATCTGGGCGGCCTTCTGCTTGATGCTCATGGAATTCCAGAGGGGCATCAGTTCGTCGGGCAGGCCATAGGGATTTTCGGCAATGGTGTCGGTTTGAGATGTATCAGCTTGTGTTGTGTCGGCAACAGCGATAATGTCCGCTTTGCCAAAAGCGAAAAGCAGGAATACTATGGGAATAAACCTAAACCACATGGATCCCGTCGCCTTGCGGCTCCAGGATGACATTCTTCCTATCCGCATTCCGCATTTCACTTCCTACTCTTATCCTTTCTTTGCGAAACGGCGGGGCTTGAATTCCCTGGGCGGGAAATCGAACTTGAGCTTGCCCTTTTCCAAGTACAGGTAGGCGTCAAACAAACGGTGGCTCTTGTTGCTGCGGAAACCCTTGATGAGAGCAGTCTTTTCACCTGCCAAAAGTTTCTGGATCTCTTCCAGGGGGAGTTCCTTGCCCAGCAGGACCTTGGGCAGGCTCAGTCCCGTAGGCAGCTTGTCGATGTAGCTCTGGGAAACATAGCCGGTAAGGGTCTCGAACACATCGGTCCCATCGATAGGCGATGCGCCAACCTTCTTTCCCACTTCAATTTCCTCGGGCTTTTCCTCGAAGACAAATTCAATCTTGTTCTGGTCGTTGATAATGACTACCGCTGAGAATTCGGAACCTTTCTTGCTACGGAATCCCATAAGGGGGCCTATTTTCCGCTTGGTCAAAAGCTCCACCACCTCTTCGTCGGTAAGGCGCTTGCCGCCTATCATCTTGCGAACGACAATGCCATCTTCGGTCTTGTAGCGGCTCACCGTCTCAAAGACCTTCTTGCCGTTTACGGGGCTGAACTTGGCTTCGCCTTCGGTGTGTTCTTCCTTGAAGCCCTTGATGTTTTTCACCATGGTTTTCGTCATTTCGACGATACCTTCCATGAAACTAGCCCTGGATTCCTTGCCTTTGGAAATCAGGTCCATCTTGTATTCCCACTCCCCGGTGAGTTCCGGGCTGGTGAGGGCGTCACAGTTCATGGCCGAAAGCACCTTGATAAGGTCAAAGGCCTTGGCCGTGGGAATCATGTCCTTGCCGTCGCGGACCACGTACTTGTCGCTCACCAGCTTCTCGATGATGGCGGCTCGGGTGGCGGGGGTTCCAAGGCCCCGTTCCTTCATGGCGTCACGGAGTTCGTCGTCTTCCACCAGCTTACCGGCGCTTTCCATCATAGAAAGGAGGGTGCTTTCAGTGTAGTGTGCTGGGGGCTTGGTAAAGTCTTCTTCTGCTTCGATGGAAACAGTCTTTGCCTTGTTGCCATTCAGCTTCGGGATATTGGACTCGTCGTCAGAATCCTTGCCGTAGACCGCCTTGAAACCCGGATCCACCAGAATCTTACCTTCGGTAACGAAAGTCTCGTTCTCGACGGTGGTAATGCGGGTGGTGTTCAGGTATTTTGCAGGCGGGAAGAACACGGCGATGAACCGCTGGCAAATCATGGTGTAGATTTTCTGTTCCGCCTCGGAAAGACCCTTGGGCATCACCCCTGTGGGGATAATGGCGAAGTGGTCCGAGATCTTGGCGTTATCGAACACCTTGGGGGTACGCTTGACCCAGTTGTTGTCCAGGGCCGCCTTGGCGAACTTTTCCAAGGGTCCCGTAATCTTACCCAAGGTGGCCTTCACGGGAGCCACATAGTCTTCGGGCAGGCACCGGCTGTCGGTACGGGGGTAAGTGGTCGCCTTGTAGTGCTCATAAAGGGACTGGGCGATAGAGAGTGTGGTCTTGGCGCTGAAACCGAAACGGCTGTTGGCTTCGCGCTGGAGCGTAGTCAGGTCGTAAAGCTGGCCGCACTTCTGCAGGCTTTCGGATGTGCTCTCTTCGACAGCGCCAGACTTGCCCTTGCATTTTTCAAGGATGGCCTTGACCGCCTTCTCGTCGAAAACCTGCTTCGCCTTTTCCTTGCCGTCGGCCTTGAACCACTTACCCTGGTAACTGTTACCGCTATTGTCGAAATCAGCGGTAATGGTCCAGAACTTCTCCGGCTTGAACTGCTGGCGTTCCTCTTCGCGCTTGACGATAATGGCCAGGGTCGGGGTCTGCACGCGACCGCATGGGGTAATCTGAAAGCCACCCATGGTGCTGTTGTAGGCGGTAAGCCCACGGCTTCCGTTCATGCCCACCAGCCAGTCCGCCTCGGAGCGGCAGAGCGCGGCATCCTTCAGGTTTTCCATATCCTCGGCGGTTCGCAGGTGCTCGAAAGCGTCCTTGATGGCGGCGGGGGTCATGCTCTGCATCCAGAGCCGCTTGAGAGTCTTTCCCTTGAAATTCCCCTTGAGCACATAGTCCAGGATGTAGAAGAAGATCAGTTCACCTTCGCGACCCGCATCGCAGGCGTTGATGATGGTGGTGACATCCTTGCGCTTGATGAGCTTGCCTAAAGCAGTCAGGTGGCTCTTGGTGGTGGGGAGGGCTACCAGGGGAAACTTCTCGGGCAGCATGGGGAGCGTCTTCATGTCCCAGGCCTTGTAGCGCTCGTCGATATCCTTGGGATCGGCAATGCCAACCAGGTGACCGATAGCATGGCTCACGATAGTGGTGTCGCTTTCCCAGTAGGCGGTCTCTTTCTTGAAATTCTTTGCACCCAGGACTTTTACCAGGTCGGCGGCAACGCTAGGCTTTTCGGCAATAATCAGGGTCTTTTCAGGAATCTTGGTTTTGGTGGCCATTTTACTTCCATTTGAATCGTCCAAACAGGCCGAACAGTACGGCAAGGACGGTAAAGGGGGCGTGGACAATTTCTACAGGAATGCACCACTTGAGCAGGTGCTCCTGCCTGAAAATTTTAAGTCCCCGCAAAATGAGAATCAGGTCGCCCAGACTCTTGAGAACGAAGGCGACCAGAGTTGCAATTAAAACTTCGGTACTGAAGGGCGAAACGGCGGCCGTCACGCAGAGCATGGTGAGGAACAGGAACACCATGGAGAGCACGAAAACGATTTTCGGGGAATAGTAGATGGTCTTGGATGCCCAGCGCTTGCGCTGTTCCCAGAGTTCCTTCAGGGTCTCCTTGCCGCTTGTGGTCACAAAGGTCGTAGGGGTTATGCAGTAGCGCATGGCGAAGGGGCGGTCGGTGGCCAGTTTCTGCATCAGCAGGTCGTCGTCGCCGCTCTGGATCTTGATGACATTCTCGAAACCGTTCACGCTCTTGAAAAAGTCCTTCCGGTAGGCCAGGTTGTTCCCTGTGCTGGTCAGGGGCAGGTGCATGGCCAGGCCCGCAGTGCCCGCCACGCGGTAAATCAGGGTTTCCACCGCCTGCATGCAGATAATGAAGGGGGACTTCCCTGGGACGGTGGGTATGTAGGAATGCCCGGCCACAAGCTCGATACCGGGTTCGAACTCCCGGAGGATGCCCGTGAGCCACTCCCGCTGGACAATGCAGTCGGCGTCCGTAAGGCACAGGATGTCCCCTTCGCAGGCCTCGATCATCTTGCTGATGGCGTGCTTCTTGGGGCTAACGCCTTCGGGCAGGTCCCTGATGGTCAAAATGTGGAGCCGTTCCGGGTACTTTTCGGCGTATTCCGCCAAAATCTGGGGGGTGTCATCGTCAGAACGATCATCGGCCACCCAAACATCCCAGACGCCGGCGTAGTCCTGTTCAAGGACGGAATCCAGGGTGGCCCTGATGCCCGCGGACTCGTTCCGGGCCGCAATGAGCACGCTGACCCGCGGTGGCGGTTTTACATCGGAGCGCCCTTCCCGAACGGTCCCCAGGGCACGGTAGAAGCGCACCTCCAGCCACAGGTAGAAGAGGCCGAACAAGGAAAGTAGCCCTATAAGAAGGTATGTAAGCACCGTCCAGAACATTTTCGGGGCTAAAATGTAACAAGGTTTTTCGCAGTTTTGGATACATATATATATGTTTATGTTTATTTGGCGGGAAAAGCGCAAAAAACAAAACAATCTTTCGCTTTTCGGGTCATTTTAGGGTATATTTACAGCCATGAAAACACTATACAAATACCTCCCCATTTTTGCAATTCTTTCTCTCGTCGCCTGCGGCGACGACTCCTCCAGCAACGGTTCCGACGGAAACGGATCCTCCGAATCGGAAGACCCCGCCGAGGTTTTCGACATACAGAAGCCCGACCAGAAAGCGTACGCCTGTCATCTTGCAGCGATGGACATCCACGATACAATCCCTGCCCACGATATGGTCTGCACATTCAAGTACGACAAGCTGGACGGCTACATCTACATGCAAGGGACCCCCACCTCCTGCGAAGGGTTCATGCAGGCGCTCCCAGTCATCGAAAACCCCAAAATTGAGCTTTATGTGAACGGGGAAAAGGCCAAGGTGACCAAGCCTGCCTACGACTGGGGTGGAAACCACCATGTGGACGAGATTTCCTTCGAATATGACGGCAAGAAGTTCGCCTACAACCACTCTTCCATAGGCTTCGGATGGCGTCCCTGTCAGGAAATGGACTGCATGAAGGTCTACTCGGCCAATGGCAAACTAATAGCGGACGGCTGTGGCGAAGACCGCACTCTCCCCATCGTCTGCAATGTGGTGGACAAAGATGGGAAATTCGGTACGTTCGAGGACAAATTCAAGGTCTGCGAAGGCGATGAACGCCTGCTAAAAGACGAGACCAGCTCCGACGAATAATCTTTCCTGAGGTAAAAACATGAAAACAAGGTTTTTCCTGCTTGCTTCCCTGGCTCTGATCCTGGGAGCGTGTTCCAATGTTGATTCCATAACGAGCGAATCCGAAGAAGGAACAATCTCCTTTGTCCAGAATGGCGACGAATGGACTGGATTCTACGAAAGCGACAGTTACCAGGCCTTCCGCAACATGGCCTACAAGTCCGATGTGGAAATCGGGACCAGCTACCTGGTAAAGTTCATCATTACGGACTTCGACAAGAATGACCCGGAAGTCCATTTCATGAACACCGCGAAGCACCAGCTGCATTACGAATTTGCCAGGGACATCCTGAATGACCAACGAACCCGCAGTGAGTATGAGAAGGAAACCTACCAGGACGCCGAGAAGAATACAGCAGCAGGGACACTGGTCTACTACTCCACCATCGATTCGCTGATTGGCCTTACATTCTTCGCCACAGACAAGATTTCACCAGAACAGGTGGCAAAGGTCTACTCCCTTATCCAGGACCGCATGCTGTTCCTGGACAAGAAATCAAATAAGAACCGTCTGTTCTACATGCCGGCGGGCAGCGAAGCCGAAAAGGCCGCCGCGGACTACGCCAAGACATTCGAATCCCAGGGCGTGCTTGTCTATACCCACGCCAAGCTGTTCGGGAACATTCCATTCCAGATCATGAACAAGGGCACCGCCTACGGTACCATCCGCAAAATGACGGCTCGGCAGCTGGACACGGCCATCGTCTCCATGCACGACATTCTGGTCCTGGAGACACTCCCAGCCGAAATCCCGCTAGTGGCGGCATCCATCAGTAAGGACGCCCAAACATCCCTTTCCCATGTGAACCTGGCGGCAAAGGCACGCAAGACCCCGAACATTGCGTTCAACGGGCACGATTTTCCGGATTCCCTGCTCGCCCTGAACGGGAAGTTGGTGAAGCTGGTGGCAACTACGGACTCCTACACGATTGAAGAGACCACCATCGAAGAGGCCAAGAAGTACTGGGAAAAGAATGCTCGCAAGGAGATGAAGCTCACCTACGACCTTTCCGATTCCGGTCTCACCGAATTCAAGGAGCTGGGCTTCAATTCGGCAAAGTCAGTAGGCGTCAAGGTGGCAAACCTGGCGGAACTCCACAAGGTCATTCCCGACAACTCTCCCAACGGTTTCGGCGTGCCATTCTACCATTACAGCAACTTCCTGAACTACAGCACCATCACAAAAGACATGTGTGAAGATTCCTATACGGATTGTGGCAAGGAAGGACGCTCCGACGAAATCTGCAAACAGGTCCACGACATCTGCGCCGAGACTAGCAAAAACGGCACATCACTCCGTAACTACATCTCGGCAATTATCAAGCGGGACGACTTCACTGTGGATGCTCGCCTGCGCGAGGCCACCCTTGACAACATCATCTACATGTTCAAGCATTCCCCCGTAGAGAAAGCTTTCGGCGAAGCCCTTGACGCCAAGGTCTACAAGATGTTTGGCGAGGCAAGCGTCCGCCTGCGTTCCAGCACCAACTCCGAAGACCTGGCAGACTTCAATGGAGCAGGCCTTTACGAGTCCTACAAGGCGACCCGCAAAGCTGGCGACCTGCCTTCCGATGAGATTCCCAAGGTCTGGGCTTCGGTGTGGACCTATAAGGCCTTCGAGGAGCGCACCCTGTGGAATATCGACCATATGTCGGTACAGATGGCCGTCGCCGTCCACAAGGGATTCCCCGACGAACTTGCCAACGGCGTCATCATCACGCAGAACATCGCCGACCCATCGGTGGCCGGAATCTATGTGAACGCGCAGGTCGGCGAGCTGTCCATTACCAACCCCGAAGGTGGCGAGCGCCCTGAAAAGTTCTCCATTATTCCTTCGGCAAACGGGGTGCAGAGCGTTGTCACGCAGTACTCTACCCTATCGCCAAGCTCTTCCATACTCACTGAAAAAGAAACCCTGGAGCTGTACCGCCTGGTCATGAAGGCTCAGTACTACTTCTCCGATCTATACAAGAAAAATCCGGACAGTTTCGCCCTTGACCTTGAATTCAAGCTAATGAAGGATGGTTCTGGCCGCAAGCTGTTCCTGAAGCAGATTAGGCCCTACATCATGTAGGCTCTCTGGAGTTGCGAAAAAAAACGCAGGCTCAACCGAGTCTGCGTTTTAATTTTACCGGATGTCAGATTATCTCACGACCTTGCGGTCTTCAGCAGTCATTTCGAGGAACTGGGCAACGGTCATCTGACCCTTATCGCCTTCCTTTCTCTTGTTGACAGCGATGAGACCTTCAGCCTGTTCCTTTTCGCCTACAATAATCTTGTACGGGACCTTCTGCAGTTCGCACTGGCGGATCTTGTAGCCGAGCTTTTCGTTGGATTCGTCG
>CAMKNA010000032.1 GCA_946414075.1 uncultured Fibrobacter sp. | reverse complement strand
CAACGGTCGTCTTGAAGTCTTCATCCATCGCATCGCTGAAATCCTGGCGCATTTCGATAGATGACAGTTCCATCAGCTGTGCAAGCACATATTCGTCTTCGGGAACGGTGTAGAGAGAATCTTTTCCTTCGTTCAGGGCGCGATTCATTTCTTTCAAGATGCTTGTCACCGACGCCACACGTGCCTTGCCGCCCGACCACTTGGTAAGCGAAAGTGTTCCCAGATAATCTTCCAGCTGTAATAGCGCCTTCATATTTTCCGGTTTCTTGAAAGCACCTTCTTCGTCATAGGAAATCATAATCGTGTAACTGTACTGGTTTCCGAGCTTTGTCTTGAGCATTTCCTTTGTTTCTCGGATGTACGACATCTTGTCGCCTGTTATAGTAAGGTAGTCCAGTTGCGCCGTAATTTTAAACATCCCGGGGATAAATGCTGCGATAATCAGAGCCGTAACGACGATAAAGGCCCTCTTCTTTTTATAGACGAATTTTGACCAACTTGCGAATTTTGTGTCTAACTTAGTGGCGCCTTTTTCGAGCATCGCCTTAGGGGCACGATCTTTGCCGAAAGAAAGTAAAATCGGAATTAATATGGTTACGTAGAGGTAGATAGCGAGTACTACCAAGGCCGATGTCTTGCCCATCCATTCCAGGGGTTTCATGTCGACAAACAGGAAACTGACAAAAGATGCCATGGTCGTAAGAACGGTGAATAGCACCGGCCATCCGCATTCCTCGACGCACTTGATTGCCGATTCTTTGCGCTTGCCTGTGCGCCTAAAGAACAGCTTGAACATCTTGATGTAATGCACCGAATAACCCACCGCAAGGGCCATGCCGAGAACGACTGGTAGTGTCACGAGGGCGGAATCGGCTTTTGCTCCAAAATAGGACATTGCGCCAAAGACCGATGCAATGGCACTGAGGGTTGTAACGGCAGGCACAACTACGCCAAAAACGTTGCGCAGGCACAAGGCCAAAAACAAAAGCATCACGCCGATGCTACAGAGAACCCTGATGCCGTATTCGGGGACTTCGTAGCGGTCTTCGTTGGCGTTGTCGTACGGCATTCCGCCACCGTAAAGCTTGAAACCCTTGTTCTGGAATTCGTCGCTTTCGATGATTTCCATCAGCTTGTATCCGATGGCAACAGGGACTTCATCTGACTCGCCGTTGAATTTTTCGTCGAGTTCCTTTCCCTTGAACGGGTATAGCGATAGGGAAATCCAAGTTTCTCGTCCGTCGTCACTCACGAGGGAGTTCACGAGTGCATTCGTCTTTTCGCTTCCGCGCATCACGAGTACGCGTGCGTTAGCCAGCTCCGCAGAATCCGAGGGAATGCCGTTCTCGTAAGGTTTCTTGATTTCGAAACCTTCTTCGTTGCCAACAGGAATGTCGACATTGATAATCGAGGTGAGTCGGTCTGCAAACGGAATCTCGTCCTTCATCCGGGTTCCGATTTTATCGATGACCTTCAGCATGTCTTCGCTAAAGACATCTCCGTCCCCTTGTTTTACGAGCAAAACGCCAACACCGTTCAGGTTTCCGAAGATTTCTTCGTACTTCTTTGTGTTTTGCGTTATGTCGTCGGTATCGCCGAACCAGCCGTCTTCGCCAATGTCGAGTGCAAACTGACTTAAGCCGGAACTGCAGATGACCGTAACGATGAGCAGGGCGATAAGAATTTTCCAGCGATGGCGTAGCTGGGCGCGTCCAATCTTGCCGAAAAATTGACTGAGCTTCTCGACTTTCATATTCAACCCACCTGATGAATCTACTTGACCTGTTCGCGTTCAAGTGCGCTTACCGTGAAGTAGCTCTCGTTCACCTTTTCGTTGTACTTCAGGTCCTTGATTTCATAGACGGTCTTGTGGTTGGATTGCACGTTGGTCATGGTCATTTTCTGGGTGGTCCAGTATCCCTTGACCTGCTTGATGTTTTCGCAGGTGAGCGTCTTTTGGAGCCGATTCTGCTTGTCGTAGTATTCGCCCTTGCGGACCACGTAGGTCTTTTTATCGACCCAGGTGATACGGCGGCTGACTTTCGCCTTTGCGTCTTTTGCCTTGGCTTCAAGGATCCAGCAGTCAACACCGTTTACCTTCTCTTCGCCGAGAATGGCGAAGTTGTCCTTAGAAAGGCTGCGGGTGCCCAGGTCGTCGTAAGTAAAGTCCGTTCCCTGGAAATCGTCATCCTTGCTGGAACCCGATACGCGGCGCACTTTTTTCATGGCGGGCAGGTAAATCCAGCTGTCGCTATCGACGGTGGAACCGTCGGCCTTGTCGGGGTAGTCGTAGGTGAGGTAGCTGATTCCCGCCACGTCTCTGGGTGTCTTGAAAACAAGGACCGTCTTGTCGGTGGAGCCATCCTTCATGGTGTAAGATGCGATTTCGCGATTGCGAGTTTTCCCGTTTTTGTCAATCAAGGTAACCGAAATGGTTCCGGATGAAGTTTTTCCGGTAGGCAAGTCATGGGCTTTCTTGGCGATTTCGTTTGCCGACTGGGCAAAGGTGGTTGTCGCAAAAATTAAACCAGATACGGCGAGTTTAAAGAATGTGTGCTTCATGTTTTCTCCTTTTTTTTTCTGATTATTTTTTGCGAATCCAGTATTCCGTTGCGCCCAATAGTCCCCAACGGTCTAGGGAACCTCGCAGTTCGAGTCGGCCCTTCTTGTCAATTGAAATCTTGCCGTGGTAGGTCTTGTTCTCTTCGGGGTCGTAAATCGTTCCGCCGGTAAGCTTGTCGCCATCGGCTTTCATGTCCTTGATGAACACGGTGCCTACGAGTTTTTGGTCGGCCGGGTCGTTTGAATCCAAAATTTCGGTTATTTTGCCGTAGTACTTGCCGTTGTCGCCTTTGTATATGTACACGGTGGCGTATGGTTTATCGGTGTCGGGATCGATAGCGGTCCAGAATCCCAGGATTTTATCCACTTGTGCATAGACAGTCATTGCTGCAATGCTCAGAAAAAGCATGAAAACGAATTTTTTCATGAGGATTCTCCTGTTAGAAAATGTTTTACTTTGTTTAATATATGTTAATTTTTTTTGTGGATGATTTTTTTTCTCCCTTTTTATTCCAACTTGGAATATTGTTTTTCTAAGTTTAATGCCATGAAAGAATTTGCTCCTGCAAAAATTAACCTGTTTCTAGATGTCATCCGCAAGCGTGAAGATGGTTACCATGACCTGGGAACTTTGTTCCAGACCATCGACGCGGGCGATACGGTTTCGGCAGCCCTTCGTGAAGACGACAAGATTACTCTGGAGTACAATGTTCCCCAGGAATATCCCAAGGAGTCGGACCTTGTGTACAAGGCCGCTCTTCTGATGCAAGATGCTTACCGTGTCGGGAAGGGCGTGGACCTGTACCTGGAAAAGGTGATGCCTCTAGGCGCAGGTCTGGGCGGTGGTAGTGCCGATGCCGCAGCAACGCTTCGCTTGCTGAACCGCCTCTGGGAGTTGAACCTCCCGTATGAGGCCCTGGAAGAGTTGGCCGCCCGTCTTGGGGCCGATGTGCCCTTCTTGGTCAGAGGCGGCTCGGCCTTCGCCGAGGGCATCGGCGAAAAGCTTACGCCTATCGAACCTCTCCAGCTGAAAGACGACCAGCACCTGCTTATAGCGACCCCGTTGGACGCTGTTCCCACCAAGGACGCCTATGCAGGAGTCCCCAAGTCGGGGCCTGACCGTTGGGAGGCCTACAAGGCCGGTTTCAAGTCCGCAGGTGGCCCCACCCCTGTGGCCCCCATCGATTTTGCGCTAGAAAACGTCTTCAACAGTTTCGAGATTTCGGTATTCCCCAAGCACCCTCTGGTCGAAAAGCTCAAGCAAGAACTTATCCACCTGGGGGCGACCTCTGTCCTCATGTCGGGGTCGGGAGCCTCCGTCTTTGGCGTTTTTAAGACCAAGGAACAGGCGGAATCCGCGTTGGAATCGGTAAAATCTATTACCAGATACCAGAAGGTGACCCGCTTTTTCCAGGGCTTTTAGCGCTGTCCCGCTAGTAAATCCCTTTGAATTTTAGGCGAAATTTCTATATTTGCGCCACCATTGGGGTATCGTCAAGTGGTAAGACAACGGATTTTGATTCCGTTATTCGTTGGTTCGAATCCAGCTACCCCAATGAACTTTTAACCATCCAAATTGGAGAAAAAACAATGGAACTCACAACGCTCAAGGCTACCTCGAGAGTGCTAGGTGCAAACCGCGACAACAAGCGTTTGCGTAAGGCCGGTCAGATTCCGGCTGTCTATTATGGTAAGGGTACAGAGACTGTGAATATCAGCGTCAGCGAAATTGATATTCGTAAGGTTCTCGCACCCGGTAAGCGTTACACCCTTCTGGACCTGGAAATCGATGGCAAGGCCGGTAATCCCGCCGTCATCTACAACTACCAGAAAGACGCCATCTCCCAGAAATTCGTCCACATCGATTTCCTCAAGATCGACGAAGCCACTCCGGTGAAGGTTCGCGTTCCTGTTAAGCTCTCCGGTCTTCCGGTGGGTGTCAAGACTCAGGGCGGTGTCATGGCTCAGGAAACTCATTACCTGATGCTCTCTGCCAAGCCGGCTTCCATTCCTACCGTTCTGGAACTGGATATCTCCGACTTCGAGACCAACGTAACCTTCTACGCCAAGGACTTCAAGCTCCCCGAAGGTGTTACTCTGGCTTCCGTTCCTCGTACGGTGATCTTCTCCATCTCTTCTAAGTCCAAGAAGAAGGATGCTGCCGACGCTGCCGCACCTGCCGCTGAAGCTGCTGCTCCCGCAGCCGCTGCCGCCGCTCCTGCTGCAGAAAGTAAGTAGTAGAGGAAATTTCCCTTATGACGCCTCCCGTTCTGCGGGAGGTGTTTTTTGTTTTGTTACCTCGGCCTTGCCCTGGGGTCATCCTGGAGGCCGAAGGCCGACGGGATCCAGGTCTGCTCGTGTTTGCATTTTCAAAGGCATTTATATAGATTAAATGTCAGAAAATACCTTGAAAAGGGGTGGATATGCGAAAACTGGGTCTTGGACTTTCCTTTATCGCCATGGCAGTGTTTGCCGCTTGCGGTGACGACAGCAGTTCGGGTGCTGACGTTTTAAATGAGTCATCAAGTTCCAGTGAAGTTAATGATGGACCGTCCAGTAATTTCGATAACAAGGACTCCAGCAGTTCCGAAGGGACTTCGTCCGGAAAATCTGAAGTTTCCTCGTCCGATAGTTCCAAAGAAACATCTTCCAGTTCTTCGCAATACTCTTCCAGCAGTGAAAATGTCACGATTGTTGACCCTTCAACTGTTGTCAAGGGAACGATGACCGACGAACGCGACGGACAGACTTACAGAACAGTTAAGATTGGCGATCAGACTTGGATGGCCGAGAACCTGAACTACGCTACGGACAACAGCTACTGTTACAATGATGCAACTCTTTCGTGCGACACATACGGTCGCTTGTATACCTGGACTACGGCGGTTGGAAAAACGGAGGCTGAATGTGGCTACGGCAATGAATGCGGTTTGGGCACCGGCGATATTCGTGGCGTGTGCCCCAAGGGCTGGCATCTGCCGAGTTTTGACGAATGGAAGGCTCTGTTTGCGGCCGTGGGTGACTCGTCTACGGCAGGCATCAAGCTGAAGACCACTACCGGCTGGAGAAGAGACGGCAACGGTACAGATGATTACGGTTTTTCGGCACTTCCTGCGGGCTACAGGACGAACAATGGGGCTTACAATCTCAAGGGTGACCACACGTACTTCTGGAATTCTACGGAGTTCAATAAATTTTACGTGTACTACACGGGTTTGTACAGTAGCGGTGACTATGCGAAGTGGAGTGTCGATACCAAGTCCGGCGGGTACTCCGTCCGTTGCCTTAAAGACTAGTTTTCTACATTTCGCCCCATGATTAGCATTACCAAGCTGTTGATGGATGTGCCGAATTTCGGCGACACGCTCCGCTATACGCCTCACGCCCACAAGTCCCAGAACGGCGTGAGCGAGGGCCGTGGCCCGGTGGTGGTATGGAACTGCACCAAGACTTGCAACCTGAACTGCGTCCACTGCTACGCCCGCTCCGAGGCCATCAAGTACCAGAACGAACTGACCCACGAAGAGGGGCTTTCGCTCATCGACCAGCTTGCGGACTTCAAGGTTCCCGTCATCCTGTTTAGCGGTGGCGAGCCCCTGTTGCGTCCGGATTTTTTTGAACTGGCAAACTACGCCGCCAGCAAGGGCATTCGCCCCACAATCAGCACCAATGGCACCCGCATCGACGAAGACATTGCAAAACGCCTGAAAGATATGGGCGTAGGCTATGTGGGTATCAGCCTGGATGGTTGCGAAGCCACCCACGACAAGTTCCGCGGCAAGCCGGGAGCCTTCCAGATGGCGCTCCGGGGTATCCGCAACTGCGTGGCCACGGGGCAAAAGGTGGGGCTCCGCTTTACCATCACCCGCGACAATGTTCAAGATCTGGATTCCATCTTCGATCTGCTGGAACAAGAAAACATCGACCGAGTCTGCTTCTACCACTTGGTCTACAGCGGTCGCGGTTCTGCTATGGTGGAGCGAGACCTGAACCATGAAGAAAGCCGTCGCGCCATGGACCTGATTATCGAACGCACGCTGGATTTCAAGGCCCGCGGGATCAACAAGGAAATCCTTACTGTGGACAACCACGCTGACGCCGTTTACCTATACCTCAAGATGAAGGAGCGGGACCCTGTTCTCGGTGAACGCATCCTGAAGCTCATCCAGAGCAACGGCGGAAACAGGAGCGGAATGGCCTTCGGAAACATTGATAGCGTGGGAAATGTGCACCCCGACCAGTTCACCCAGTACATCACCCTGGGGAATGTGCGGGAAAGGCCTTTCGGTGAAATCTGGACCGACCTGAGCAACCCCATACTGGCAGGCCTTAAGGACCGCAAGCCCCTTCTGAAGGGTCGCTGCCCCAAGTGCGCCTACCTGAACCTTTGTAATGGCAACTTCCGCACTCGCGCCGAGGCGGTGGCTGGCGACTTCTGGGCTCAGGACCCGGCTTGCTACCTGACTGACGAAGAAATCGAGTAAAAAGCCTTTTTTCGTAACATTTATTGGCTTTTTTCCCTGCGATAAAGTATATTCTATGCCATGAATGGCGAAGAATTGAAAATTTCTGAAAAAATTAAGGGCTATCTCGGCTCCCATGGCTATGCTGACGATTTTACGGTGGACCCTATCGCGGGTGCGGGTTCGGGCCGCCGCTATTACCGGCTTTCTTCTGGAGAGCGGTCTGCTGTATTGCAGGTGTCTGCCGAAGTAAATGACGATTTCAAGAAGTTTGTTGAATATTCCCAGGTGTTCAAGGCAGAAGGCCTTCCGGTACCGAAGTTGTTTAGCGTCGACGAAAATTCCGCTCAGATTTTGCAGGAGGACTTGGGAAACCGTCGCCTTCTGGACGATGTTTCTCCGGACAAGCCCCAGTCCGGTAGCGTCCGTATTCTCTACCCGGAGGTCATCGAGGCCCTGATCCACTGGCAGAGCGCTTCCCAGTCTCTGTTCAGCACCCATACGGATCTATGGCTTCGCCGTTTTGACTTTGCCGCTCTCAAGTGGGAGACCGACTACTTTACGGACAACTACCTGAAAGGTGTTCAAGGAATATCCGAAATACCTGACTGCGTCAAGAATTTCTATTCTCTCTTGGCGGTGTCCGTGGATGCCCAGACCAAGGTGCTGATGCATCGTGATTTCCAGAGCCAGAACATCATGATCCGCCCCAATTCCGAAATCGTTTTCGTGGATTACCAGGGAGCCCGTCGGGGTTCCATGTTCTATGACATCGCCTCCCTCCTTTGGGATCCGTATGTCTGCTTGCCTTTGGACATGGTGAAGGATTTCTTTGAATATTGGCGTTTCCAGTACAAGGGCGCAAAGATCTATACCAAGGAAGATGCCTGGGAAAGCTTTGTCCATGCAAGTCTCCAGCGCCTGATGCAGGCCCTGGGAGCCTATTGCTTCCTTTCCAAGACCAAGGGCATCCAAAAGTTCGAACAGTATATCGAGCCGGGCAAGAAGCAGTTGCGGGTGTTGTTCTCTGAATTCCGCCAGATTGCCAAGGCCACGGATTCCCAGGTATTCTCCTTTATGGAGCGCGCTCTCCTTTGAGTTCCCTGATTCCTGTCTACACACAAGTTTATAAGGAACCGGTTGCTTTTCAGAAAGCGCTGGGCTATGCCTTTGAAGGCCTCGTAAGCGCGGGCGTACCCTTTGATGCTTTGTCTGCATGGAAGCTTGTAGAGACAAGGGTAGGGCAGGGTATCTACATGGGTTCAGGCCTGTTGTTGCCCCATGCCAGAATTCAGGGACTGGAATCACCCCTGATGGCCTTTGCTGTCGCCCCCGAAATTCAAGGGGTGGCCGTTCCTCAGAATGAAAAGGCTCAGTTCCTGTGCCTGCTCCTGTCTCCACAGGAGTCTGCTACGGCCCATACGGTGGCGATTGCGGGTGTTGCGAAGTTGCTTCTCGATCCCGAGTGGAAAACAAAGGCACTTGCCTGTGCCGATGCTGCCTCGCTGAAAGTTCTTTTTTAGAACTTTTTTTGTCAAGACATCTTTGAAAAAAAATATGTTGATAACTTGTGAAAACCATAGGGATGTGAGTTTGATTTTCAAGGGTGTAAAAGGGGTGTTTTTCGGAGAGAAACGGACACAAACGGCGCATAGCGGGAAAGTGCCTTTTTTTTGCTAAAATTAGTGATTTTTGAAAAAAATTCAGCGAAAAATCTCTTTTTCGTATGTTTTATTTAATTTTGGTGAACGATTTTGTTTGACCTTTTTTTTGTGTTTGGAAAACTGTGGATAACATTGCTTATTTGTTAGATGAAAATGGCTCTCCATGGGCTAGGGCCTTGGCCCTTGTTCGCGAGGAATGCTCTGATTTTGGTGCCGCTTTTTTTGATGCCGTTGGATATGATGGCTTTTTCGAAGGATATGTCTGCCTGACGGTTCCCGACACCTTTCGGGAAACCTGGCTGAATAGTCATTATGGCGCCTTGTTGCGCAAGACCTTTGCTTCTGTATACGGGAGCGACTTTGTGGATTACAAGGTTCGCGTATTGGACGAAAAACCGGCACAGCCCGTTGTGCAGAAGTATTCCCAGGTGCCTAGGGAAGTGGAATGCCAAATCCGCAAGTCTCTAGCCCAGGCCGCCGTCGCGCAGTCGCAGGTGCCGGCTTCCGAAAAGCTTAATTTGTATGAAAAATACACCTTCGATAATTTTATTGAAGGGGAATGTAATTTCACGGCGCTTAAGGCTTGCCAGACGATAGTGGAGCACCCTGGAGATTCTGCCATGAACCTGCTTTTGGTCTATGGGGCTCCGGGTCTTGGCAAGACCCACTTGCTTCAGTCCATTGCCGCAAGCTTGCAGCAAAGCCGTCCGGGTCTTCGCATTGTTTACCGCCAGGCATATGACTTCTTAAGGGATTTTGCGGCCATAGGTCATGCGTCCAAAGCGAAAGACTGGGGTAGGGTGAACCAGCTCAAACAAGAATTTTCAGATCGCTACGAACGCTGCGATGTCCTTTTGATGGATGATATCCAGCTGCTGAAAAGGGGACTCAAGTGCCAGGCCCGTCTATCCATGCTTATTAAGTACATGAGCCGGATGGGGCGTCAAATTGTGCTTAGCAGCGACTGTCCGCCATCCAAGTTCAAGAAGCTCTCCCAGGGAGAACAGCCTGAAAAGAATTCCCCGTCCCATGAACTTACGGCGGATTTGTTGAATCCGCTGGAAAACTGCGTGGCCGTTGGGCTCGCGGAACCAGATTTTGAAACACGCGTTGCCCTTATCCGCAAGATGTCCGAAGGCATCCCCTTTGTGGAATCTGATCGTGATGAAATTTGTCGCTATCTTGCAATCCAGCCTCGGGCAAATGTCCGGATTATCGAGGGGCTCATGAACTGGCTTCGGGCCATGCATGTGCTCAACAATGTGGAGTTGAATCTCTCCAATGTAAAGCGTATGCATTCGGCTCCCAAATCGGGGGTGGCGTCGATCCTTACGGTAGACAACATCATGGAGTCCGTAGCTGCCGAGTTTTCTGTGGAGCCCAGGCTGCTTTGCTCCAAGCGTCAGGACGCGGGGGTTTCCATTCCACGGAAAGTGGCCATGTACCTGTGCAGGGAACTCACGACAGAGTCTCTCAAGAACATTGGTAACGCTTTTCGTAGGGATTATTCCACGGTGATATCGTCTATTAACTCCCTGACGGAGCAACTGAGCCGGGATGCTTCTCTTCGCCGCCGCGTCGAAGATATCCGGTATATGCTAGAAAGCTAAAGCTATTCTGAAAAAGGGGCTTTTGGCAATGTTTTGTAGGGGGCGTATCCCGCCCTTCTCAAATTAGTGTTTATTTTTATACCCAAAAGAGAGGTTTTTTATGAAGAAATCATTTTTTTTGGCTGGCTGCTTTGCCATAGCCCTTTTCTTTGCGGCATGTGGTGATGACAGTAGTTCCGGTAATAATGTTGACCAGGAAATGGATGAATCCTCTTCTAGCGTAGGGGATTCTACAGAGGTATCTTCTTCTGCGGTGTATGTTGATCCTAGTTGGCCCGAAGGGGCCCGGGCCGCCACCCTGGACGACATGAACAAATACCTTGTCTTGAAAATCAAGGGTGAAGAATTCCATTTAGGGACGGGGGCAAAGGCTGGCCTGTTCTCCCTGTGGGCAATCGACAAGGTTGATAACAACACGCATCTGGCCGTGTTGTTGACGAAGACGGATTTCAAGAATGGAATTGTGACGATGGACTCCACCAATTCCATTGTCCCGCTGCAACTGGATGCCTCCTTGGCAAGTAATAAGGTCTTGGAGAATGCCGAAAATTCAACCAAGCCAATAAAGATTTCCTTCATTGTGGATGGAGAAACTCTCAAGTATCGCGAGGGTGATAAAGGTGATTTTGTGGAGGCCAAGGTAGAACAGCTGAAGCCTAACCGTGCCTTGACCACGGATGCGGGGAAATTGGACAAGAAGCGTCTTGTCTGCAAAACATCCGGTAAGGATACAACCCTGGTTTACAGCTTCTACAAGGGCCGCTATGTATTGGAAAGGGTCGTAGGGAAGGATACGGTTTCTTGGAATGCCGGCTATGTGGATACCTACAGGGGCTATACATTCTTGTGGGCGCATTTCTCTTCAAAGCAGGATATGCTTACGGCAACCTATCAGATTACCTCAACATTGGATACCATTCGCGGAAATTCTGTCTGTACCCACTCAGATTTCAAGTATGATGTCGTCGACGCGGCGTCCTTGGCTGGGGAGTGGGCGGCTTTCGATTCCAAAGCCAATATGGAATGGTCGCTTGAGCTAGATGCCCAAGGGACATATTCGCTGAAGGCCGCCGAAGGTGCCAGCGAGAACAAGGAAGGAAACTGGGATGTTTATGGAAACAACCTGTTCTTGTCGGTGAAAACCATGTTGGACTACCAGAAGCGCTGCCCTGTGCCGACTGACTGTGCCAATTCCATCAAGGGTGTGGTTTCCGGAATTTCCGAAGATGGCTTTACCTATAACCATTCGGAAAAGGGGACTCCTACTGTACCTAAGAAGTGGGAAGTTCCTCTTTTCGAGTAATGTGCGCTAAGCGATGTTCTTGAAAAACATTCAACGCCCGTTATTTGCGCTAGCGGTGCTTGCCGCTGGCTTCTCTTTGGCCTGGTCTGCGTCCCCGGTGCTGGGGCCGGACCACCACCGCAATCTAAAGATGCTCGAAACGGCTCCCTTGCTGTTCGAGTACCACCGCTTGACCACGGGGGACATGCCCCAGTCCTTTGCCTATCCCCGTCGGGATACGGCTTTCCAGAAGAACTTCGTCAGAACGGAAAGCAACGCCCTCCTCTATTACGACAATGTGTGCAGGGCGAAGATTTCTGGACACCCGAGCGTGGATTCTGCAGGGCATCTGGATGCTTGCCGTGCCCAGGCTCCACGGATAGCCCTGGCTACCAGTGTGGTGGGCGGTATTGACTATCGTGGGGGCGAGTCCTTGGGCGATACCATCTGGCCGGGCATTGATGGGGGCATCTATATGCGGGGCTACGCGGACTCCGTGGATTTTGTGTTGGATGCCCGCATTTATGACGAAGCCCACACGGCCGATAAGCCGCAATCCTTTGACCGAGAGTTTGTCGAAGTCCAGAAAGAGGAAAATAACTCGGGTGTAGAGTACACTAGTTATGCCCGTTACCGCACGCACTTTGGGTTCAATCACGACTGGCTTCGTATAGACCTTGGGCGCGATGTGATGCACTGGGGCCCTGGCTATTACAACAACCTGACCTTGAACCAGTTCGCCCTGCCTTATAACATGCTCTCTCTGGACATGCGTTTTGGACCGTTGCGTGTTGTCAGTTTCTATGCTGACCTGCGTGTCTACAACAACAGCATGAGTATGAAGAACAAGGATGATACCCGGAACCTGTTTGGCCACCGTTACGAACTGGCGGTGGGAAATGCGACTGTGGGTATCAGTGAGCTGACGGTGCTCTACGACAACATGAAACCCTGGCTCTTTGTGCCGACAGCGCCTTTGTTCATGGAAAAAGGGAACTACTCGGAAAACAGCAACAACGGTGCCCTGGCTTTTGATTTCAACTACCGACTGTTCCAGTTCATGCGTGTTTATACGGAATTTTTCCTGGATGACATGGAAAGCCCCGTGAGCCTGATCAAGAACGACAACATCGAGGCCAAATGGGCATGGATGGCTGGCTTACAGGCGGGGCATGACTTCTTTTTCAAGGGACACAAGCTGGAAGCGGGAACCATAGCGGAATACGCCCGTGTGGAACCGTATGTGTACAGCCATTTCGAAAAGAATACGGCCCAGATGGCCCACCTGGGGTACCCGCTTGGAAACCAGGGTGGCCCTAACAGTCGCACGATAGATTGGAATGTCTTTGCTAGGCTGGACAACCACATCTTCGCAGGAATCCGGAATACCTGGTTCTGGAAGGGGACGGATTACGGCAGTGCCATCAATGACACGACCCCGCTTCATAACCACATGAAAATCCACAAGAGATATCTGGATGGGGCGGGGATGCAGTATTCCTTGACTCCCGCTTTGAGTTACGAGGGCCAGTTCGTGAGCTTCCTGGGCGAAGTGACCTTCTTTGATGACCGTAAGGTTTACCTGAGGGCAGGGTTCAAGTGGTAGGCAAGCCTGAACTTTTGGCTCCGGCGGGAGATTTGACCCGCATGAAATACGCCCTGGCCTACGGGGCCGATGCGGTATATGCCGGACAGCCCGCCTTCTCGTTGCGGGCCCGGGAGAACGGGTTCAGGAACCTGGATGATCTTGCCGAAGGCATTGCCTATGTTCATGGTCAAGGCAAAAAGTTTTACCTGACCAGCAATGTGATTCCCCGGAATACCAAGGTGGAACCGTTCCAGAAGGCCCTGCTTGCCGCTCTGGAACTGAAGCCTGATGCCCTGATTGTAGCCGACCCTGGTTTTGTCGGCTGGCTTCGTGAAGTGTCTCCCCAGACAGAAGTTCACTTGTCTGTACAGGCCAATACCACCAACTACCTGACGGCATCTTTCTGGAAAAAGTTGGGAGTCCGTCGTATCATCTTGAGCCGGGAACTGCGCCTGTCTGAAATCCTGGAGATCAAGGAGCGAGTCCCGGATCTTGAATTGGAAGTCTTTGTCCATGGGGCGGTTTGCATGGCCATGTCCGGCCGTTGCATGCTTTCGAATTGGGTAACCCGGCGCGATGCGAACCAGGGGGCCTGTGACAACAGCTGCCGCATGCCGTACCGTCTGTACGCCAATGAGGGCCCCCAGTGTGCAGACTACAGGGAGCATGAGGGGGACTTCTTCTTGCAGCGGACCGATCGTCCGGAACTGCCCCCTGTAGCGCTGGATGAGGACACCTGGGGGACCTACTTCATGAGCAGTCGTGACCTGTGTGCCCTGGATGTGGTTCCCGACTTGGTACGGGCAGGGCTGGACTCATTCAAGATAGAGGGCCGCACCCGTTCCGTCTACTACCTGAGCCAGGTGGTGCGGGCTTACCGTATGGCCATTGATGCCCAGGGGGTGGTTCCTGACGAAGCTCGCCGGGCGCTGGACTTTGTGGATGGTCGCGGGTTTATGCCAGGGTTTCTGAAAGGGCCCTTACCCCAGAATTATGAATCTACCCATGTGGCCGCTTCAGGAGGCTGCGTTTGCGCCCAGGTCTTGGATTACGATGCCCAGACCCGTTCCTGTCGGGTAAACGTAAAAAATCCCTTCTCCCTGGACGATTCCCTGGAACTGATGACTCCCGAGGGAATGGGCCTTTGTAAAATTTCGTCGTTGAAGGATTTCAGGGGAGGGGATGCCGACCGCCTGAATCCCGGTACGGAAGGCCGAATCTTTTTACAGAGCCTGGAAAACCTTCCTTTGGAAAGTGTAAAATTTGGCTTTTTTGTGAAACAAACTAACCAAAATCCTGAGACAAATACATAAATTGTTGCCATGGCTGTAGATGAAGCTACAAAGAAACAGGATGCACTGGAGCTCTATCAGATAGACGATAAAGCCATCGTGCCCTTTTTCAAGTCTCATCTCGAAGAGTTACGGAAGTTCTTGCTGGAACATAAGGCAGAAGACCTTTCCCTGCTGGTGAAGCTCAAACAGTTTATTCGCACCTATCGTCTGCCGTTCAACATGCAGCGTTATATGGAAGTCCAAAGGACTTATATCCAGCAGAGCCTGCAGACCCAGATGCAGAATCGCCAGGAAGCAGTGAGCCACTGGATTCAGGAACACGCCTGCAGGCACCGTAACCGCATGATCCAGCTGCAGTGCTTGTACCTGGAACGCATCAAGGACAAGCTGATTCCCGAAGTCCAGGCCATGCTGGACCGTAGGCTGGGACGAGATGATTCCAAATCGCCCTGATACAGTTTGGCTTTTTGACTACGACCTTACTTTGTACGGAACGGAAGAGCGTTGCGTCATTAATTCCCTTGACCATCGGATTTCCCTTTTTGTGCAAAAGACCGTAGGTACGGATTTCGAAACGGCCCACAAGCTTCGAACGGATTATCTTGAACGGTTTGGGACGACTCTTGCGGGGCTTATGGCCATGAATCAGGTGGATCCCGATGAGTTTTTCGATTTTATTCATGAACCCGAAAACCTGATTTATCCCAAGGAATCTCCTGAAAAACTAAAGCTCCTGCAAAGATTGGCGGGTCGGCGGTATGTGTTTACCAATGGTCGCCATGATTGGAGCGAGGCGGGCATGGACCATATGGGGATTCGCTCTGCTATGGATGGTGTATTTGATCTCAAGATGATGGACTGGGTCGGTAAGCCCCACGATAGCGCCTATGAGAAAATGGAAAGGTGGCTAGGCGAAAAGAGCCAAATAGTCTTGTTGGAAGATTCCCTCCGCAATTTGGAGCCTGCCCATCGGCGTGGCTGGACGACGGTCTTCGTGAGCCCTTCTGCTGAAATTCCTGACTGGGTGGACTATCATATCCCGCACATCCTGGACCTAATCCGGATTTTGGAATAGAAGATTTTGTATTTTGTTCCCCGTATGAAAATTTCCGCTTTGCTTCTAGTTGCGCTTAGTCTTTTGACGACCCTTTCCTGGTCTGCTCCTGCTCCTGCGGACCGTAAGGGCTTTAGCAACATGATGGTAACTACGGAGTATTCCGAACTACTTAAGGAAAAGAATGCCCGTAACGATTCCCTATTGCCGGCATTGGATGGTGACAAGGCCTTTGCCGAAGTGCTCCGCTTGAATCCGAATTTCTGGAGTCTGGGGGGTGCCCTGGATAAGACGGAATCCCTGGTGACAAAGCTAAACGCGAAGGTCATTTTTATCGACGGTATCCGGGAAGAACCTTTTTGCGAGATAGACAAGACTTTTGGAAGCAACGCCGGTGAGTGGAATGTCCGTATTGGGGTGGACTTTGTATCGGGCGGTTCCAATACGGTGCATATCCATGTGCAACAGTGCTTGGACTATGTTCGTGACCAGCTAGGCTATGCTGTCAAGAAGGGCGACAAGGTGGTGTTCATCCCGCCGAAAAAGGTCCTGGACAAGATCAAGAAGAGTGAGATTCCCGATGCCATTGACATGGACTTGCAGCAGACCTTGCTTAAAGCCCACGAAGATGTGAACCTGACTGGCAAGTGCCCGAAGGACATCGAGGCCTATATCATCCTCATGAAGGTCTACGAACAGGTCAAGGACCAGAAGATGGACTATGTGGTCATCAACGACCAGCTGAACAAGCAGCGCAATGGAGCCGGTCGCGTGCAGAGCTGCGCCTTTAGCCGCGAGTGGAACAAGAAGTACCAGGAGAATGCCAGCTTCGAGTGCGATATCGACAACGACCGCTGCACCTATCGCCAGGAAAACGATGGCGATTCGGAATGGAAAATCAATTATGACAACGACCGCTTCGAATACATCAACAAGAAGTTTCTTTTCTTCAATCTGAACCCCAAGAGCATCCATAAGGGCGGCACCATGCTGGACCTGCGCTTGCTCCGCCTTTCCACAAACCTCTATTTGGAAGCCTACCTGGACCTTAAGGGTGAGCCTGTGACTCTTGGTCTGGTTATTGTCCCTGGGGACAAGACCATGGAAGACTATGAGGACGAAGAAGACGGGGAAGGGGAAGACGAGACGGAAGAGGAAGCTGGAGAAGCCGAAAAAACGGAAGAAATCCAGCCCTTTGACTGATTTTTTATTGTATATTTAAAGAAAAACCGCATAAGGAGAGAATCATGAACCGCTTTGTCAAGATTTCTTTGATGGCTGCCGTTATGGCTGCACCGTCCATGGCAGATGAACAGTTCGGCGGCGTGGGAATCACCATTTACCAGATTCCCCAGGGTGTTCATGTGGTCCAGGTGATTCCTGGCACTCCCGCGGCAGAGACAAATATCCAGGCTGGTGACGATATCATTGCCGTGGATGGAGTGAGCCTTAGGGGTTTGGGCATTGAGCAGTCCAAGGATATGCTCCGTGGCCAGGTGAACAAGCCGGTGGAAATTACCTTCGTGAATTCCGGTGATACCCTGAAGACGACGCTCCGCCGTACCAAGATTACGGTCAAGGATTTCGAGAGCAAACAGGTGGAATCCTGGTATGGCGACAAGAAGGAATTTGATGCCCAGGAGCTGGAAACCTTTGCCAGCGCCAATGGCGGCAACAAGCAGCTGGTGGCCGTGCTGAAGCATGGGTCCCTGGTCGCTGGCGACGAACCGGTGAGCGCTGCCGATGTCAACGGAATTTATGTGGACAAGGCAGACGAATTTGCTCCCAAGGCTAAAAAGAATAATGGGAACAAGCCTGGCTCCGCAAAGTTCAAGGGTCTTTCCCGCAATGCCGTCGCTTTCAGCCTGAAGTCTGCCGGTAAGGCGAACATTACCATCATGGATGCAGATGGTGCCGTGGTGGCTACGGTGGTTGCTGAAAAGGCTCAGCCTGGGTTCAATAGTGTTCCTTGGAACGGCGACAAGGTTCCCAGCGGCCGTTACACGGTGTCCATCGAACACAATGGTACGGTAAGCGGCGCCAACACTGTGCTGAAGTAATCCAGCAGCCATACTGACTTGGCTACCCAGGGCAGGCTTCAGTCAGCATCAGCCTTTTAATCCCGAGTCATGCTGACGAAGGTCAGCATCGGCCTTCTAATCCAGAGTCCTTACAAATAATGCTTGACTCGCATTTCCGGGTCGGTGTTTTCTTTTGGCGGTTTGGGCACATAGATCTTGACGGCGTAGGCGTAGTGCTCCGTCTCCGCGATGATGTCGCCTTCCTGTAGATCCTCGGTCACCTGGATTTCAAGTTCCACGCCGTCCTTGGCGATTCTCCGGATGGAATGTTCCTTGAGTTCGTGCTTTTCGAACAGTACATCGATCACCTTCTTGTAGGTGCCGTGGTGGATGGTCCCGAGAATATGGTCGCAAATCATGGTGTGGTAATATAGCAAAAGGATTCTTTTCTATATTTGCGCGACTTATGATATCGGCGATAGTGGACAGGTTTTACAAGCCATCGAAGTTCAAGAAGAACGGTGGCGTGAAGGATGTGCTGGTGGTGGCGCTCCCCATGCTTCTGTCTATGTCGTTCGATACCTTCATGACCTTTATCGACCGGCTGTTCCTTTCCAAGCTGGGGCCTGCCGAAATGAACGCGGCTCTTGGGGCGGGGGCGGTGCAGCTTGCCCTTACCATGTTCTTTACGGGGGCCATCAGCTACACCACCGCCATGGTGGCCCAAAGGCTCGGTGCAAAGAGACATGGCGATTGCGCCCGGGTGTTCATGCAGTCGGTGTACCTTTCGCTCCTGAGTGTGCCGCTTCTGTACCTGACGATTCCCCTTGGCCATTTTGCCTTCAACATGGAGAACCTGGCGGCTGACCAGCTGGAATACCAGAAGACCTATTTCGACATCCTGATGTTTGGTGGGGCCATCAACCTGGTCCGCAATGCGGCCCCCTGCTTCTTTAGCGGTATCGGCGAGACGAAGATTGTGATGAAGGCCGCCTTCGTGGGCATGATTGTGAATGTGGTCTGCAACTATGTGCTGATTTATGGCCTTGGCCCGATTCCAGCCTTGGGCGTGGCGGGGGCAGCCTACGGGACCCTTATCGGGAATGTGGTTTCTACGATTATTTTGTTTGTAAAGTTCTTTGGAAAGTCCTGCAATAGCCGTTTCAATACCCGCTCATCCTTTGCCTTTAGCTGGCCCTTGACCCGTGAACTTTTACAGCGGGGAATCCCTTCGGGGGTGGAGATGTTCCTGAACATGTTGGCGTTCCAGCTATTGATTCTCATGTTCCATGCCCTGGGACCCGAATCGGCCACGGCATCGTCTATCATGTTCAACTGGGACATGGTGGCCTATGTCCCCCTGATGGGCCTGGAAGTGGCCTCTACAAGCCTTGTGGGCCGCTATGTGGGAGCCAGAAACGCGGCGGCCGCCACTCGTTCCACCTATTCGGGACTTAGGCTCGGGTGGGGCTATTCCCTTATTATCGGTGTGCTGTTCGTGTTCTTGCCTGGCGTGCTGACTGACATTTTCAGGCCCGACACGGTCGAAGCTACTGAAAGCGCCCTGGACATCTTCGACTCGGCACGCCCCATGAGCATGTTCATGCTCAGGTTTGCCTCCCTGTACATTTTCGTGGAAGTCCTGCTGGTGATTTATGCAGGGGCACTGCGCGGGGCTGGGGATACCCTATGGGTCATGTTTGCCAGTGCTATCATGAACTGGTGTGTGGCGGGGGCTCTCTATGTGGCGGCCTATGTATTCCACCTGCCTGCCCATTACGCCTGGATTGCGGTGGTGGCTGTCTACAGTACGGCGCCCGTCATTTTCTGGCGTCGTTGGGAAGGCGGTCGCTGGCGTCGTCATGTGATGGATACTTGCGCTCGATAAAGGTCTTGATGAGCCAAGTGGCGCAGAGGACGCACAAGATAAAGGAATAGAAGTCCAGCAGCTTCTTGGTCAGCGCCGTTTCGCTGATGGGGGCACGCTCGATAGGGGCTTTTGTTCCGTTGTTTTCCATAGGGTCCTCCGGCTAGAATTACTTTATCAATATAACTATTATCTGTTCCGTAGGCAAAACGCCATGATGGCAAATGCCCCCGCCACATTCATGCTGGCCTTTCGGCCCGCCATGGGGATGGTGACCTTCAGGGTGGCCTGTTCCATAAGTTCAGGGGCGATTCCCAGTTCCTCGTTTCCGAGGATGATAAGCCCCTTCTCGGGCCACCTTACATCGGAAATGTTCGGGATGTCCTCGCCGGTCTCCAGGGCGATAATCTCGTAGCCGTTCTCCTTGTGCCACTTGATGCAGTCCAAGGGACTTTCCCAGCGCTTGATGGGAATCCATTCCTGGCAGCCCCGGGCGGCGCTCTTGACGGTCACATGGTCGGGGGATGGGCTGTAGCCGCTCAGGTGGACTCCTTCGAGACCGAAGCAGTCCGTGCTCCTGATGACAGATCCCACATTGAAAGCGCTCCGCAGGTTGTGGACCAGCACGGCGAAGGGGATGGACTGCTCGTTGGGGACTTCGCGGTCCCCCGGTTCCTGCTCCAGGTACACATCCCGTTCGAACCCGAGGCCCGCCCGTGTGCGGAAGGTTTTGTACAGGTCAATCAGTTGGGCCTGGTTCTTGCCGCTGAGCCGTTCTTCTTCGGGCAATTTCATCCAGCCGGCGTAGGTCTCGAACTCCCGTTTGGCGCGGGGAACATCGTCGCCCAGCTGCAGGATGATGACCCGCAAAAGTTCGGCCATACGCTTGGCCTTGGACGCATCCTTCATGGCCAAAAATTTAGGTTCCGTGTACATGCCACAAGTATAGAATTTTACAGGTTTTTCGCCGTTTTTTACCCCGCTTTTCGGCATATTTTTTTATCTTTTAGTGAGCATGCAAAACACCCCTAAACCCCGCATTTTGATCACCAACGACGACGGTGTTCAGAGCGAGAATATTTGCGCTTTGGCGAGCGCCCTTTCCTCTCTGGGGAGCGTGTTCGTCTTTGCCCCGGAACGGGAGCAGAGCGGTGTTTCCCACGCCTTTACGGTGCGTCACGGGCTTTCTGTCAAAAAGGTGAGCGCTGTGGGTGGTGTTGAGTTTTATTCCATGTCGGGGACACCTGCCGACTGCGTGAAGTTTGCCTTGGGGCATTTTGCGCTTTACGGGCTTTCTACCGAGGGCGCCGGTCCAGGGGCTTTCGATGTGTGTTTTTCGGGCGTGAATGTGGGGGAGAATTCTGGCGTGTCGTCCCTTTATTCGGGAACGGTGGCCGGTGCCCGCGAAGCGGCCCTCTGGGGAGTGCCGGGAATTGCCCTTTCACTACGCGGGACGGGAACGGAATTGCTGCAGACGGCGGTGGATTTTGCCGCTACCGTCGTGAAGAAGGAACTGTTCAGGCAGATTCCTGCCGGCGTTTTCTGGAACGTGAATTTTCCGAAGGCTACCGCCGGATCTTTCAAGGGGTTCAAGGCTTGCAAGATGGCCCTCGGAATGTTTACGGACCACTACAGCCACGAGGGTGGCTTGTGGCAGCTGGATGGCGACAAGCTGTGGGACGAGCAGCCCAAGGATAGCGACGACTACCTGCTGAACCAGGGCTATGCTACGGTGGTGCCCCACCGCATCGACCAGACCGACGAGAAGAGTTTAGAAAAAATAAACGCGATGATAGAGGATAAGTAATGTCAGAAGAATTGGTACCAGGAACGCAGTTCAAGAGCCTGATTGAACAGGACATGCAGGATTGCTACTTGCGCTACTCCATGAGCGTGATCGTGGCCCGTGCGCTCCCTGATGCGCGGGACGGTTTCAAGCCGGTGCACCGCCGCGTCATGTACAGTATGCACAAGCTGGGGGTGTTGCCCAATAAGCAGACGGTGAAGTGCGCCCGTATCGTGGGTGATGTCATCGGTAAGTACCACCCCCACGGAGACTTCGCCGTGTACGAGACCCTGGTCCGCATGGCCCAGGACTTCTCCCTGCGTTACCCGCTGGTGTTTGGCCAGGGCAACTTCGGCTCTATCGACGGTGACGGCGCTGCCGCCATGCGTTATACCGAAGCCAAGATGAACAACCTGGGCGCCCTCATGCTGGAGGATCTTGAAAAAGATACTGTGGACATGGGCCCCAACTACGACGAGTCCCTGGAAGAACCGTTGGTGCTGCCTTCGGCGCTCCCCAACATGCTGGTGAACGGAACCACGGGTATTGCCGTGGGTATGGCCACCTCCATGGCTCCCCATAACCTGCGCGAAATTGCAAGCGCCATCCACGCGGTGGCCGAGAATCCCGAGATTTCTGGCGAAGACCTGCTGCAGTATGTGTCCGGTCCGGATTTCCCCACGGGGGCACTCATCTGTGGCCGCGCCGGTATCCGCGATGCCTACCTTACAGGCCACGGCCGTGTGCGTGTACGCGCCCGTACCGATATCGAGACCGATAGCAAGGGCAAGCCCCGCATTATCGTTACCGAAATCCCCTACATGGTGAACAAGGCGGAACTCTGCAAGAAGATTGCGGACTTGGTCCGCGACAAGCGTGTAGACGGCATTACCGACATCCGCGACGAATCCAGCCGTGAAGGCATGCGGATCGTGATCGAGCTCCGCAGGGATGCCGTGGGCGAGGTGGTGCTCAACAACCTTTACAAGAATACACAGCTTCAGACAACCTTCAGCATCTACAACTTGGCCTTGGTGAACAACCTGCCCAAGCTCCTGACGCTCAAGGAACTGATCCAGGTCTATATCGACCATCGTCTGGATGTGATTACCCGCGCCACCCAGTTCGACCTGAAGAAGGCCGAGGCTCGCCTCCACATCATTGAAGGGCTCCGCATTGCCACCCAGAACATCGACGAGGTGGTGCAGATTATCAAGTCCAGCAAGACGACGGAAATCGCCAAGCAGAACTTGCAGGACCGTTTCAACCTGGACGACATCCAGTCCCAGGCTATCGTGGACATGCGCCTGTCCCAGCTGACAGGCCTCAACTTGGAAAAGTTGGAAGCGGAATACAACGAGCTTATCGCCACCGTCGCCGACCTGAAGGACATTCTGGAAAAGCGGGAACGCCGTATCGCCATCGTGCTGGAAAAGCTGGATGCCGTGGTGGCCAAGTTCGGCGACGAACGCCGCACCAGCATCGAAGACTCTGTAGATGACCTGGACTACGAAGACCTGATTGCCGAAGAAGAACAGGTGATTACCTTGAGCAAGGAAGGCTACATCAAGCGCCTGCCCATCGATACCTTCAAGGCCCAGAACCGCGGCGGCAAGGGAATTATCGGTGCGACCCTCAAGGACGAGGACAACGTGGACCAGATTTTCACGGCCAGCACCCATAGCTACCTGCTGGTGTTCACCAACAAGGGCCGTGCCTACTGGACCAAGGTTTATCGCCTGCCCGAAGGCACCCGCAACGGCAAGGGTCGCCCCATTATCAACTTTGTGGGACTTACCGAAGGCGAAAAGGTACAGGCCATTGTGCCGGTCCGCAAGTTCGGCGGGTTCTTCTGCCTGGTGTTTGCCACCAAGAAGGGCATCATCAACAAGATGGACCTGACCCTGTTCAGCCGCCCCCGCAAGGCGGGCGTGAACGCCATCCGTCTTGACGAAGACGACGAACTGGTGAAGGTGCAGCTGGTGGGCATGACCGAAGAGGAATACAAGGCTTCGCTGAATGCCAGCGACGCTGACGATGCCGTGGAGCAGGCTGCCGAGACTGCCGAAGCTGAAGTGGCCGAAGGTGAGGACGGTTCCGAAGATGTTGAAGGCCGCCCGATCCCCAAGGACCTGCTGATGCTTGCCACCCGCAACGGCCAGGCCCTGACATTCCCCATTACCTGCTTCCGCCCCATGGGCCGTGGAACCCACGGCGTGCGCGGTATCAAGCTGGCCGATGGCGACGAGGTGATTTCTCTGTTGTGGCTCAAGGCGGGCAACAAGGTGCTCACCATTACCGAGAACGGTTTCGGTAAGCGCAGCGAACCCGGTACCTACCGCATTACCCGTCGTGGCGGCAAGGGCGTTATCAACCTGAAGGTCACCGACAAGATCGGTCCTGCAGTGTTCGTGGAAAGCGTTGCCGACGACTACGACCTGATTATCACCAGTCGCGAAGGCCAGGTCATCCGTATCAAGGCTGCCGACATCCGCCTTACGGGCCGTAATGCCCAGGGTGTGAAGGCCATCAGCCTCCGGGAAGGCGACGCCGTGCAGGATGCCACCGCGCTCCCCAGCGTGGAGGATATCGAGCAGGACAGCGCCGAGGCCAAGGAGACCTTCGACAAGGTGGAAGGTGTGGAGGTGGACGACGACTCCATCGAGAAGGAAGAAGGGTAGTTTTTGACTTAAAAACGCAAAAAACACCACCTTTACATAAATTTACAAAAGCCCCCGGTGACATCCGGGGCTTTTTTGTATATGTTTACATTGGGATTGGATTTCTGAAGAGGAGTTCAATTATGAAAAAGGGATTTTTTTCGGTCGGGACAGCTGCGTTGCTATCCCTTGGTCTTTTCACCTCACAGGCTCTGGCTCAGGATTTCTGCTCCTCAGGGGCTCATTCCGGGACTTCCACGAAAACAAATGGAACACAAAGGGATGATGAGTATCAGACTATCAGCAAGATTGGCGATTATGACTACGAACTGTGGTACCGTGGTGGCAATGGTGCAAGTAGCGCCACATTCTATTCCGACGGTTCCATGAAATGCTCCGCGGTTAATAGTCATGATTACTTGTGCCGTTCGGGTTTGTCTTTTGAGTGCGACAATCAACAGAAAAAATGCTTCAAAACATATGACCAACTGGGACACCTGTATGCCGATTTCAAGGTTTCTCTAAGTGGCCAACAGAATATTGGGTATTCCTTCATCGGTATCTATGGTTGGTCCAGAGATCCTGTCATCGAGTACTATATCGTGGATACTTGGGCTAGCCAGTATAAGCCTGGCGGAACTAGCTGGGGTTGGTCTAAAAAGGGCGACTACTATGTTGATGGCGTAAAATACGAAGCATGGACTCATACGCAGGTTGAGCAGTGGTCTGTTGACGGTGTAATGACTTTTGAACAGTACTATGGTGTCCGTGACGAGACCAAGGCTCGTAACTGTGGTACCATTGACATTACCAAACACTTTGACGAGTGGGCGAAACTCGGCATGAAACTCGGTAAAATGTACGAGGCCAAGGTTCTCGGAGAAGTGGGTAATACGAATGGAACCGCCTCTTGCGAATTCGACTTCCCTGTGTCTAGGGTCTATACGGGAACGGCATCCACGCCTACTTCCAGTGCCTCTACCAATCCCACAAGCAGCGCGTCTGCAACTTCTCAGGTTGCCTATAGCAGCAACTCCGTCCCTGGAACCATTGAGTTCGAAAACTTTGACAAGGGTGGTGATGGCGTTGCCTATAGCGTCGGCGGGTATGATAGCGACTATACATCCACCGGTTATCGCGATGAACAGGTTGAGGTCATTGGAACCTCCACAGGTCATGGCTTGGGGTATATTACACCGGGTGACTGGATGGAATATTCCATAAATGTTACCTATACCGGCACCTATGACTTCGAAATCTCTGCCGGTACGGGAGCGGATAATGCGAGCAGCATAGAACTGTCTATTGACGGACAGTCTGTGGGGACTGCAGAAGTTCCGGTTACGGATTGGTCCACCTTCTCGAAGGTGACTGGCACAACGACTTCCATCTCGGCGGGCCCCCATGTTTTACGCGTGACCTTTACATCGGGTTATGTCAATGCGGATTACATCAAGTTCACCGAGAAGGATGTAGACAAGGGTAATCCCTATGTGCCGCCTACAGCCCTGGCCAAGGTCCGTATGGTCGCTACAGGCAAGGATCTGCAGGTGTTCGACATGCAGGGCCGCGACCTGGGTCGCGTGAGTGTCGCTGCTGGGGCATCCATCCAGGACGCTCTCTTCGCCAAGTTCCACAGGGCCGGTGTCTACCTGGTCAAGCAAGGCAACCAGATGACCAGGGTCCGCGTGACTCGATAACGCTAATTGTTAACGAATACAAAAAAGTCGCGGTGGACCCGCGACTTTTTTTTGTTGAAAAATGAAGATGCCCGTCTTCACGGGCATGACATAGGTGATTACTTTTTCTTGCCTTTAGACTTTGCGGTCTTCTTATTTCCCTTCGGGGGATGAACCGCAATCTTCTTCACGCTCTTGTCAGCTTCTTCTTCGGCCTTGAACATGGCCTCGATGGCTTCCAGGGCGCCGTTGGGGTCTTCCTCGATGATCTCGGAAGCTTCGTCCACCAGCTCGGCAAACTTGTCGTACCAGTCGGCAAAGATTTCCACTTCCAGGCGGTCCACACCGGGAACCGTGAGGCGGGCGCCGCAGCATTCGCCGATACGGTCGATGTACTTGGCCATCTGGGGCTTCAGGAGGGTCAGGTCCAGACCGTCCAGGTCTTCGGGCTCGAACCAGACGCCGTCCACATCGGAATCGTCATCCTTGGCCTTCTTACCCTTCTTGTCCTTGCACTTGCAGTCACAACCGCAGTTGCAGTCGTCGTTGCCGTACAGGGCCATGTATTCTTCGTCGTCCATGCCGCTGTCGTAGTAGAATTCGTCATCTTCCAGGTAGAGCTCTTCTACGAAGATTCCCTTTGCGCCGAGGGTCTTTGCCGCAGCGATGAATTCCTTGAGGTCACCGCCGAAGTAACGGGTAGAGGCGGCTTCTTCGTTCAGGGTCTGCACGGGAATGGGGGAGAGCTTCTGCTTCTTGATGTAGTCGCAGATGATTTCGCTGATGGATTTGTTCTTTGCCATAGGATTCTCCTGGAAAATTAAACGTGATACTTCTTGAGGCTCGGGGCCTTTTCTTCGATAAGCTTCATGATGCGGGCCACAGCGTCGGCACCGTTGGCGGTGTCCTTCACGCTTACCAGCGGCTGGAACAGCGGGCTGTTGAACAGCGTGCCCAGCGGAATGGGGTTCTTGCGGCAGAAGGTGATGTCGATGAAGTCACGGGCGTCCTTCTGCAGAT
>CAMKNA010000031.1 GCA_946414075.1 uncultured Fibrobacter sp. | reverse complement strand
AGGAAGCGGGCGTCGACTTCACCATGAAGGACATCGACCGCCTCTCCCGCAACACCCCGTGTATCTGCAAGGTGGCCCCCACCGTTCACAACATCCACGTGGAAAACGTGAACCGTGCCGGTGGCATCATGGGTATCCTCGGTGAACTGGACCGCATGGGTCTTATCCACAAGAATGCCAAGACCGTTCACGCCGCCACCATGGGCGAAGCCCTGGAAGTGAACGACCTTAAGCGTAACCCGACTGAAGAAGCCAAGCAGCGCTACCTTGCAGGCCCTGGCCGCAAGTTCAACCTGGTCGCCTTCTCCCAGAACTTCATGTACCCCGACCACGACCTGGACCGCGCCAATGGCGCTATCCGCGATGGCGAACACGCCTACACCAAGGACGGCGGCCTCGCTGTTCTGTACGGTAACCTCGCTGTGGACGGCTGCATCGTGAAGACTGCCGGCGTCGACGAATCCATCTTCAAGTTCACCGGCCCCGCCGTGGTGTTCGAAAGCCAGGAAGATGCCGTGAAGGGCATTCTCGACCCGAACGTGGTGAAGGCTGGCGACGTGGTCGTCATCCGCTACGAAGGCCCGAAGGGTGGCCCCGGCATGCAGGAAATGCTCTACCCGACCTCTTACCTCAAGAGCCGTCACCTGGGCAAGTCCTGCGCTCTGCTCACCGACGGACGCTTCTCCGGCGGTACCAGCGGTCTTTCCATCGGCCACGCTTCTCCGGAAGCCGCCAACAAGGGCAACATCGGCCTGGTGCACACGGGCGACGTCATCGAAATCGACATCCCGAACCGCTCCATCAATGTGGAACTCACCGACGACGAGCTGGCCGCCCGCCGCAAGGAAATGGAAGCTCGCGGTAATAAAGCATGGCAGCCGGAACACCGCGACCGCGTTGTCAGCAAGGCTTTGCAGGCATACGCCGCCATGGCTTCTAGTGCCGACAAGGGCGCTGTCAGAGACCTGTCTCTGATTGGAGTTAAATAAACCATACGCTGAAGCTCTTACTGTGAGCCGTAGGCGACTCGTATTAACGAGTCGTCGAAGGCGAGAGCGAGTGCAATCCGGAGAAGTCTTTCTCCGATTTTAGCGCGAGCGGTCGCTACAGGGTGCTGTGCGCGACCTGTCTCTGATTGGTGTGAAGTAAACCACGCCCGCCACCCTTTTATCATGCCCGCCACCGAGCGGGCATTTCCTTTTATTATAATTTCCATAGGGAATCTCTATCGGGGGTATCCATATGGAATCGAAAAAACAGGCCAGCATTATGCGGGCCGCCATCACGGCGGCAATCGTTGTAGCGGCCATTCTGATTGTAGGCTCTTTCTGGAATGGCAAAAGCGCCGGCGCAGACACCGAAAAGGCTGTCAGGAGCGTGAGCCTCCTTTACCTGAACGAACTGGCCGAACGTCGCGAGCAGGTGGTTTCCGCAAGGCTTGCGGACTTTATCAGCGACATGGACATCGCCATAGGCCTTATCGAAAAAGACGACCTCAAGAGCATCGAAAAACTCCAAGCCTACCAGGCCCGCATGAAACAGCTCTACGGGCTCGAAAAGTTCGCCTTCGTGGACACCACGGGACTCATCTATACCTCCCGCGGAACCCGCACCGACATCCAACTGTACAGCATCGACTACAACAACCTCCAGAAACCCGAGATTTCCATCAAGAATGTAAGCGCCGAGAACAAGACCATCATCATCGCCATCCCCGTTGACCGGCTACCCCTAGAAGACCGGGTCCTGGTGGTGTGCTTCATGGAATTGAGTATCCCGAACCTGCTAGAAGGACTCTCCTTGCAGGGGGGCAACAACAACTCCACCTTCTGTAATATCTACACCAAAGACGGGAACGCCCTCACCAACATGGTGTTGGGCGGCCTTGCCAGCGAAGACAACCTGCTGAACGCCCTCAGCCACGCCGATTACGACAAGGGCTATTCCTTTGAAAAGGTAAAGGACGATTTCAACGGACACATCGAAGGCGAAGTCTCGTTCACCTACAACAACATTCGCGAGACCCTGTACTACGTGCCCATCCACAACACGGACTGGATGCTCACCTACCTCATCCGGGAAAGCGTCATCAGCAACCAGATTGGCAGCATCTCTTCGGGAATCATCGTCCGGAGCCAGTTCCTTGCGGCAGTGACAGCCTTTGTGCTCGTTGCCATGTTCGTCTTTATCATCTTGCATGTCCGGCGCACCACAAGGGTTTCGCTCCAGCACGAAATCCAGGAAGCCGAGGACCGTATCAAGCGGGAGGCATTGTCCGAAGCCCTGAAGGTGGCCGAGGAATCCAACAGGGCAAAGACCATATTCCTCTCCAACATGAGCCACGAGATTCGCACTCCCATGAACGCCATCATCGGGCTCGACAGCCTCGCCCTCCATGAGCCGGGGCTTTCGGACAAGGTCAAGGACTACTTGCAAAAAATCGGAGGCTCCGCCGAACACCTGCTGAACCTCATCAACGAAATTTTGGACATGTCCCGCATCGAATCGGGCAAGTTCGCCCTGAAGAACGAGGAATTCCCCTTCTCCAAGCTTATGGAGCAGGTGAACACCATGTTCAGCGTGCAGTGTCAAGAAAAGGGAATCCAGTACAACTGCCACTTTGTCGGGAACATCGACGAATACTTCGTAGGCGACGACATGAAGCTCCGGCAGGTGCTCATCAACATCCTCGGAAACGCCGTCAAGTTCACCAACAAGGGCGGAAGCATCGATTTCAGCGTCCAGAAGACAGCCTCGTTCAACAGCAAGTCCACCCTCCGGTTTACCATCAAGGACACGGGTATCGGCATGAGCAAGGAATTCTTGCCCAAGCTGTTCGAGACCTTTACCCAAGAAAACACCAGCAGTTCCAGCAAGTATGGCGGTTCGGGCCTGGGCCTTGCCATATCCAAGAGCATCGTGGAACTGATGAACGGTAACATCGAGGTAGAAAGCGAAAAGGGCAAGGGCACCACCTTTACCATTACCGTTACCCTGCAAGATTCTACGAAAAAGCACGAGAAGGACAACGGAGACATCGACATCCACCTGAACGAACTGAGCGTGCTTGTGGTGGATGACGACCCGGTAGCCCTGGAGCATGCAAAGCTGGTGCTGGAGCTGGCGGGAATCGCCACCGAAACGGCAAACTCCGGAAAGGAGGCCGTGGAGATGGTCAAGCTGCGCCACGCCCGCAGGGAGCCTTTCAACCTGATTATCGTGGACTGGCAGATGCCCGAGATGGACGGCGTAGAAACCGCAAGGCAGATACGCGCCACCACCGGCGACGAGTCGGCAATCATCATCCTAACCGCCTACAACTGGGACGACATCCTGGACGAGGCCGTGCAGGCCGGCGTAGATAGCTTTATCGCAAAGCCAATCTTTACGGGAGCGCTGCTGGACGAATTCAAGACCGTGCTCAAGAAAAAACGGAGCGCAGAACAGTCTACCCGCAAAAAGGCGGAACTGAAGGGCAGGCACATACTCCTTGCCGAAGATGTAGAAGTCAACGCCCAGATCATGGAGAACGTGCTGGAAATGCGCGGCATGAAAACGGACATCGCCGTAAACGGCAAGATTGCCGTGGAGATGTTCAGCAAGCAGCCCGAAGGCTATTACGACGCCATTCTCATGGACATGCGCATGCCGGAAATGGACGGCTTGCAGGCCACCATGGCCATCCGAAAGCTCCCCCGGGCCGACGCCCAAAAAATCCCGATTATCGCCCTTACGGCCAACGCCTTCGACGAAGACGTGCAGCGGAGCCTGCAGGCGGGCCTCAACGCCCACCTTTCAAAGCCCGTGCAACCCGAAACCCTCTTTGAAACCCTGGAAACGATGATTCCATAACGGAGATTCCCGATGAAAAAGTTTCGACAGAACAGGACCATCAAGAGGAACGTCCTCATCGTGGATGACGAGCTGATCAACCGCGAGATTCTCGGGAATATCCTTTCGCAGGAATATACGGTCAGCTACGCCGACAACGCAAAAGAGGCCCTGGAAAAACTTGCGGAAAAGGATTCCAGCTATTCCCTGGTGCTGCTGGACCTGCTCATGCCTGTCATGGACGGTTTCCAGTTCTTGCAGAAACGGAGCGAAGACGAAGCCCTCAAGCGGATTCCCGTCATCGTGATGACCTCGGAAAAGGAATCCGAAGTCAGAAGCCTCAAGCTGGGTGCGGAAGACTTTATCAAGAAGCCCTTCGACATGCCCGAGGTGGTGCTTGCCCGCTGCGAACGCATTATCGAGCTGTTCGAAGACCAGAGCCTCATCAAGCAGACCGAAAGGGACTCCGTCACGGGGCTCTATACCAACGAATATTTCTTCGAGTATATCCGGCAGATTGAACTTTGGGACAGCGAAACACCACGAGACGCCCTGGTCATCGACATCGAGCATTTCCACCTGGTGAACGAATTCTGCGGAAGGCCCTTTGGCGACCTGCTGCTTTCAAAAATCGCGGAGGCTCTGGACAGGGAACTCCCCCAGATGAACGCCATCGCTTGCCGTGCCAACGCAGACATTTTCTACATCTATGCGGCCCACCAAGTTGATTACGAAAGTGTACGACAAACCATCCAGAATGTACTCGCGAATTTCAAGATGAACAACATCCGCGTGCGCTGCGGCCTTTGGGAAAACGTTGACAAGAATGTGGAAGTCGAGGCCTGGTTTGACCGTGCAAAAATCGCCTGCAACCAGATTCGGGGCGACTACACCCATACCCTCGCCCGATACGACAAAGAAATCCACGCCAGGCATGTCTTTGAAGAGACCCTCATCCGAGACCTGCCCGAAGCCATTGCCAACAAGGACCTGGTGGTCTATTACCAGCCCAAGTACAACATCGAAGGCGACACGCCGAGACTTACCAGCGCCGAAGCGCTTATCCGCTGGAACCACCCGAAACTCGGGTTCGTGAGCCCCGGTGACTTTGTCCCGCTTTTCGAATCCAACGGGCTTATCCAGAAGGTGGACAACTTCGTGTGGAGCGAAGCCGCCGCACAGATCCGCAAGTGGAAGGAACAGTTCGGAATTACCGTTCCCGTCTCGGTGAACGTTTCCCGCATCGACATTCTGGACCCGAGTCTTGAATCCAAGCTGGACAACATTCTCAAGGAAAACGGCCTTTCTCCCAGCGAATACATGCTGGAAATTACCGAAAGCGCCTACTCCGAAAATGCAAGAAGGCTCATCGAGGTCGTAGAGAACCTGCGCAAGAAAGGTTTCCGTATCGAGATGGACGATTTCGGTTCCGGTTATTCTTCCCTCAACATGATTACGAGCCTCCCCATCGATATTTTGAAAATCGACATGTCGTTTATCCGCAACATGGAAAAGGACGAACGGAACATGAAGCTGGTGGAACTGGTCATCGACATCGCCAAGTTCCTGAACGTGCCCACGGTGGCCGAAGGCGTAGAGACCGATTCCCAGCTGAAAACCCTAAAGCAAATGGGTTGCGGCATCATCCAGGGATATTACTTCTCGAAACCGGTTCCAGCCGGAGAATTCTCAAAGTTTATAGAAAAGGAACTCGAACATAGGAGAAACGCCCCATGATTACTATCGAAAAACTGAAAGCCTTCGGCGCCAATACCGAAGAGGGTCTTGGACGCTGCATGGGAAACGAGGCGCTGTACTTGCGGCTGGTGGCCACAATCCCTGCCGAAAAGAACTTTGACAAGCTCAAGTCGTCTATCGAGAGCAACAACCTGGACGAGGCCTTCGACGCGGTCCATGCCCTGAAAGGGGTCCTTGGGAACCTGGCCCTGACGCCCATGTTCGACATGGCGGTAAAGATTACGGAGCCACTGCGTAACCGTACCGCCATGGATTACAGCGGAATGGTGTCGGAACTGCTTAACCTCAGGGACAAACTGTCGGAACTGTGCGCATAAACACTTAACCGAAAGGTGCAACCATGTTCAACCATTTCAAGCTGAACGACAAGAACATGTCCATCGTAGAAGACATCGGGCGCTACATGCCCGGTGGATTCTTCATCTACAAGGCTCAAGGTGATGGAGAACTGCTCTACGCAAACCACACGGTGTTCGATATTTTCGGGTGCCGTGACCTGGACGAATTCAAGTCACTGACCGGTTTCACCTTCAAGGGCATGGTTTACCCCGAGGATTACGAAAAAATTCAGTCCTCTATTGACAAGCAAATCGTAAAATCAAGCGAAAAACTGGACTATGTCGAGTACCGCATCAAGCGCAAAGACGGAAAGCTCCGTTGGGTAGATGATTACGGACACTACGCCGACAGCGAAAACTACGGCGGGCTCTACTACGTGTTTATTTCGGACATTACCGAAAAGCACGAACAGATTGAACAGAAGCTGTTGGAAGGTCAAAAACAGCGGGCGCAGCTGGACAGCATGATTACCGCCATGGCCTCGGACTACCGAAGCGTCTACCACGTGGATCTAGACAAGGACGACGCCGTCTGTTACCGCGGTGACCCCGAAGATCACCACCAGCACGCCGAAGGAGTGCATTTCCCCTACCTGGAACGGTTCCGGGACTACGGCAACAACTGCGTTACGGAAAAATACCGCGAAGGATTCTTGAAGTTCATCGAGCCCGCGAACATCCGCGAGGCGCTCCAGAACGAACAGCTGATCGCCTACCGCTACCTGGCCCGCCGCGACGGCAAGGAATACTACGAAATGATCCGCATGGCAGGGGTGCATCACCCTGAAGACCGCAAGGACCACATGGTGCATGCGGTAGGCATGGGGCTCACCATCATCGATGCCGAAATGCGGGATTCCATGGCCAAGAACCAGGCCCTGGGCGAAGCGCTGGACGCGGCGGAAGAGGCCAGCAAGGCAAAGACGGCCTTCCTTTCTAACATGAGCCACGAAATCCGCACGCCCATGAACGCCATCATCGGCCTAAACAGCCTCGCCCTGAGAGACCCGGCCATTTCGGAGCGGACCCGCGAATACCTGGAAAAGATTGGCGGGAGCGCACGGCACCTGCTGGGGCTCATCAACGACATTCTGGACATGAGCCGAATCGAATCCGGCAGGCTGGTGATGCGCAAGGAGGAGTTCTCCTTTGCCGGAATGCTAGAGCAAATCAACACCATGGTCATGTCCCAGTGCTCAGACAAGGGCCTCAAATTCGAATGCCATATCGAGGGTCATGTGGACGACTACTTTATCGGCGACGACATGAAGCTCAAGCAGGTGTTCATCAACATCTTGAGCAACGCCATCAAGTTTACCGAAGCCCCCGGGAGCATCACCCTTACCATTTCCAAGGTGGCCCAGTTCGAAGACCAGAGTACCCTGAAATTCGAGGTGAAGGACACGGGTATCGGCATGGACGAATCCTTTATCCCGAAGGTGTTCGATTCCTTTACCCAAGAAGATTCCAGCCGCAAGAACAAGTTCGGCTCCACAGGACTTGGCATGGCAATTACCAAGAACATCGTGGAAATGATGAACGGTTCTATCTCGGTAAAGTCAAAGAAGGGCGAAGGTTCCGTATTCACGGTGGTGGTGACCCTCAAGAACTGCGACCACGAGGTAGTGTCGATAGGCCATGTGAACCTGCGCGATATCAGCGTACTGGTCGTCGATGACGACCCAATCGCCTGCGAACACGCGCGGTTCGTGCTGGACGAGGCGGGCATCAAGGCGGACACCAGCACCAGCGGCGAAGAAGCCCTGCAGATGCTGGAGGTAAAGCACGCCAAGCACGAGCCCTACAACCTGGTGCTTCTGGACTGGAAAATGCCCAACATGGACGGCCTGGAAGTGGCGACAAAGATCCGTGAACGTTACGACAACGAGACTACGGTGATTATCCTTACCGCCTACAACTGGGACGAAATCATGGACGAGGCGCTGCATATCGGGGTGGACAGTTTCCTTGCGAAACCGCTCTTTGCAAGCAACGTCATCGACGAGTTCGAACGCATCGCCCGTCGAAACAACATGAACCTTTTCAAGAAAAAGTGCCGTGCAAGCCTCGCCGGGCGGCATATCCTGCTGGCCGAAGACATCCTCATCAACGCCGAAATCATGAAGGAACTGTTGACGGTAAAAGACGCCATTGTCGATCACGCCGTAAACGGCCAGATTGCACTGGACATGTTCGCCAAGAGCGACGAAAATTTCTACGACGCCATCTTGATGGACATCCGCATGCCCGAAATGGACGGTCTGGAAGCGACCAGGGCCATACGCGCCCTGGACCGGAGCGATGCCCGGACGGTGCCCATCGTGGCCATGACCGCAAACGCCTTCGACGAAGACGTGCAACGTTCCCTGCAGGTAGGCATGAACGCCCATCTTTCTAAGCCTGTGGAACCGGAACACCTGTACCAGACTCTCGAAGAACTCATCTGGACCGCCGAGAATAGGAAATAGATATGCTGCAAGACAAGAATTCTGCTATTTCTAAGTATCTGTCGCGCCTAGACGTCTGGGGCATGGCTTTCGGTGTCATGGTCGGATGGGGAATATTTGTGATGCCGGGGACCACGTTCCTTCCGGTGGCGGGCCCTTTGGGAACCCTCATCGCCATGCTGGCGGGTATGGCCATCATGCTGGTGATCGGCTACAATTTCTCTTACCTGATGGGGCGAAACGGCCAGCCCGGCGGTGTGTACGCCTACGCCAAGGAAGCCTTCGGCCGCGACCACGCCTTTCTCAGTTCCTGGTTCCTGTGCCTTTCTTACCTGACCGTCGTTTTCCTGAACGCGACCGCCTTGTTTATCGTGGCAAGGCTCCTGTTGGGCGACGCCCTGCAAATCGGGTACAGCTATACGGTAGCGGGGCACAAGGTTTTCCTTACCGAGGCCATGGTATCTGTGGTGAGCCTCGCCATGGTCGGAACCCTGTTCTTGCTCCTGAAGGGAATCTTGCACAAGCTGCAGACCCTCTTCGCGCTGATCCTGTTCATAGGAATTGTCATTATCGGAATTATCTGCCTGCCCAAGGCTCTCGCTACCGGCGCACTCACCAACGGCCCCGTTTTCGGTACGGCAGGGCTGAACCCGTTTTACGGCATTTTCAGCCTGGTGATTCTTGCCCCGTGGGCCTTTGTGGGCTTTGACGTGGCCTGCTTCGAGACCTACCGCTTCAATTTTTCGCCCACAAAGACCAAGTGGATTATCGCCATCGCCATTATCCTGGCCGCTATTTCGTACATATCGATTGCACTGGTAGGAGTGGCCGTTGTTCCAGAAGGATTCAGCTCCTGGAGTGACTATGTCTCCAAAATCGGCACGCTACAAGGGGTCGTTTCCGTGCCCGTTTTCTACGGGGTAAAAGAGATTATGGGGCCCTTTGGCCTTGTGGTCCTGGGAATCACTGCCGTTGCCGCCATCTTGACCGGGCTTATAGGCGGTTACCGCGCCATCGTGCGCATCCTTTCCACCATGGCCGAAGACCGTATCCTTTCTGACGGATTCTCGAAGACCACCAACAGCATCCTGTTCATCATGGTCATTTCCATTGTGCTTGCGCTTTTGGGCCGAAACACGCTGAACTGGTTCGTGGACCTGACATCCTTCGGCGCCATTGTAGGGTTCGGCTATGTATCGGCTGCGGCCTGGAAAATCGCAAAGACCGAAAACAACTCCAAAGTTCGTGTGGCCGGCGGTATCGGCACTATCATATCCATTATCCTCGTGGTGGTGCAGCTTGTGCCCAGGCTTGCCGCCATGGAAGCCATGAGTTCCGCCGCCTTCTTGCTCCTGTCGCTGTGGTGCCTGCTGGGTTTTGTCTTTTACTGGAGCACCATTCGCCGGAGTTCCCTCGCCGAATACAGCGGCATGTCCATCTCGGGCGTGGTGCTGTTTGCCCTGCTCCTGTATTCCGCCATCATGTGGGTGGCAAAGCTCCTGTATGCAAAAGCCCCCGACGAAGTTTCCCGCGACATGCTGGTATTTACCGGCGTCGTGCTCCTTGCCATTGTCTTTATCGGGCTGGTAGTTATGCTGTATGTGCAGAACCAGGTCCGCAAAAAGAACGAACTGGTAGAGCGCGAAAAAATCCGCGCCGTAGAAGGGAGCCTTGCCAAGAGCCAGTTCCTGTTCAACATGAGCCACGATATCCGCACGCCCATGAACGCCATTATCGGATATACCAACCTGGCCATGAAGGAGCCCGCTTCCGAAAACCTGCACAGCTACCTGAAAAAGATAGACATGTCTAGCCAGCACCTGCTGACCCTCATCAACGACATTCTGGAAATGAGCCGTATCGAAAGCGGCAAGGTAGAGCTGGAATTTTCACCCGAAGACCTGTGCAAGATTTTCGAGAGCATCCGGGACCTGTTCGCCGAACAGATGAAGCAGAAAAAAATCAATTTCCAGCTGCACCTCTCGCAGGTCAAGAACAACCTGGTCTGGTGCGACAAGAAAAACCTGAACCGAGTGCTCCTGAACGTGCTTTCCAACGCCTTCAAGTTCACTCCCGAAAGGGGGAGCGTCAACGTGTCCCTATGGGAAGTTGGAGCAGGCGAAGAAGGCTACGGTTTCTACGAAATCCGAATCCAGGACACGGGCATCGGCATGTCCAAGGACTTTGTAGGCAAGATTTTCACCGCCTTCGAGCGTGAACGGAGTTCCACCAACAGCCGCACAGAAGGAACCGGACTCGGCCTTGCCATCACCAAGAGCATCGTCGATATGATGGGCGGAACCATCGAGGTGCTCACCTCCCTCGGGAACGGTACCGAAATCATTATCCGGGTCAAGTTCAAGCTCGCCACCGAAGAAGACCTGCTCAAGTATGGCGGCGACAAGCCCGAAGAATCCGACGAAGGCGCATCCAGCGAAGTTTCCTTTGCAGGCAAGCGCGCGCTTCTGGTAGAAGACAACCTGGTAAACCTGGAAATTGCAAAGATGATCCTTTTGCAGACAGGCTTTGCCGTAGAAACCGCCGAAAACGGAAAGTCCGCCGTGGAGATGGTGGAAAAGTCCGCTCCCGGCTACTACGACCTGATTCTCATGGACATCCAGATGCCCGTCATGGACGGCTATACCGCCGCCAAGAACATCCGGCTCCTTGAAAACAAGGCCCTGGCACAAATCCCCATCGTGGCCATGACCGCAAACGCCTTTGCCGAAGACGTAAAAGCCGCCGAAGACGCAGGCATGCAGGCACACATCGCAAAACCCGTAGATGTGAAAACCATGATCAAAACTCTTGCTCGGGTACTGGACGGGAGAAAAGCATGACATACTCCATCATAGGCATTCTGGCAACCATCCTGTTGCTTATCGGCAATCGTGATGTTTTGTGCAAGCCAAACGGGACGGAATACTCCCCTACCCGAAAGAGTTATTGCCGTTTCCTGTTCGGCGTACTCGTGTACTACATCACCGACATGCTGTGGGGAATCCTGGACGAGCACCACCTTATCAAGCTCCTGTTTGCAGACACTACCGTTTATTTTGTGGCCATGATTGCCACAGTCATGCTGTGGACCCACTACGTGGTATCCTATCTCGACCGCAAGAATTTCTTTGAACGGTGGCTCCTGCATGTGGGGCAAATCATTTTCTGGCTGGTTCTTGCGGGCATCATCTTCAACTTTTTCTACCCCGTGTTTTTCTGGTTCGAAAGTGACGGAAGTTACCATACCGGTTACATGCGCCATGTAGCGCTGGCCCTGCAAATCTTAATGTTCCTTTCGGCCTCCATTTACACACTTTACACCACCACCAAGACCGAGGGTGTTATCCGGCAGCGGCACCTGACCATCGGGCTATTCGGCCTTGCCATGGCGGTGTTCCTCCTATTCCAGGTTTTCTTCCCGTTGTGGCCCTTCTACGCCATGGGATACATGCTCGGCCTCAATTTCTTGCACAGTTACGTGCTAGAAGACGAAAAGGAAGAATACCGTCACAAGCTTGAAGTTAGCCGCGAGGCCCTGAAAGAGGCCCTGGAGACCGCCGAAAAGGCCAACAAGGCCAAGACCGTGTTCCTCTCCAAGATGAGCCACGAAATCCGCACCCCCATGAACGCCATCATCGGACTCAACAGCATCGCCCTGACCGACAAGAGCGTTCCCAAATCTACCCGTGACCATCTGGAAAAAATCGGGGCGGCGGCGCAACACTTGCTCGGCATCATCAACGACATCCTGGACATCAGCCGTATCGATTCCGGCAGCATAACCATCAAGAACGAAGAATTCTCCCTTACAAAAATCCTGGAACAGGTAAACTACATCATCCAGGGGCAATGCGAGAGCAAGGACATCCTTTACCATTACGAAGTACAAGAGGGCGCGACCGGCAATTACATCGGCGACGAGACGAAGTTGCGCCAGATCTTGATAAACATCCTCGGGAATTCCGTCAAGTTCACCCCCGAAGGAGGCGGCATCAAGATGACCGTGGAGAGCGAACCCGCTAGCGGCATAAAACGCACCCTCCGCTTTATCATAGAAGATACGGGTATCGGAATCGCCGCCGATTTCTTGCCCCGTATATTCGAGACTTTCGCCCAAGAAGACGAATCCTTCAGCAGCAAGTACGGGAGCACGGGCCTTGGACTGCCCATTACCAAGAGCCTCGTGGAACTTATGGACGGGCACATCGATGTGGAAAGCGAAAAGGGGCTCGGTTCAAAGTTCACCGTTACCGTTACGCTGCAAAAGAGCTCCCGCAAAGAATCCGGACAGCGTGGACAGGGCGCGGCAAACGGGGACGGGACGGACAAACCGAAGGTTGACCTTGAAGGCCGCAAAATCCTGCTCGCCGAAGACGTTGCCGTAAACGCCGAAATCACCACCATGATTCTTTCTATGCGGAAAATCAATGTGGAGCATGCCGAAAACGGACGCATTGCGGTAGAAATGTTCAGGGACCACAAGCCAGGCTACTACGACGCCATCCTTATGGACGTGCGCATGCCCGAAATGGACGGACTGCAGGCCACCGCCGCCATACGGGCCATGGACCGGGAAGACGCGAAAAGCATCCCCATCATCGCCCTCACCGCAAACGCCTTCGACGAAGACGTGCAGAACAGCCTGCAGGCAGGCCTCAACGCCCACCTAAGCAAGCCCATAGAGCCCGAGTCCCTATTCAAGACCCTAGAAGAACTGCTGTAAAAAGCGACCGCGAGCGCAAGCGGATATAGGTGAGCCGCGGGCGACTCGTATTGACGAATCGCTGAAGGTTCGAGCGGATATAAAAAGTCCCGCATTTCTGCGGGACCTTTTATTTTAAGTTTCAACGAGAATTACTTGCCGAATTCCTTGGTGTAGGCGGCGGTATTCTTGGCGCCGGCCTTCTTCAGTTCCTTGATCAGGCGGGGGTAACCTTCGTTCTTGGCCCAGTCCATCACGGAGTAGCCCTGGCCGCACTTCACATTCACATCCACGCCCTTCTTGATTAAGAACATCATGGCGTCGTAGTGACCGCCCTTCACCGTCAGGTGGATCGGGTAGTATCCGTCGGGGCTCTTGACTTCTAGCGGGGCGCCGGCATCAGCCAGCAGTTCCAGCATGTCCACCTTGCCAGTTTTGGCGGCGATGGTCACTGCGGTACCCAAGTTCTGAACATCCACGCCTTCTTTCTTGAGCTGGGCCAAGAGGACATTCACCACATCCTTGTTGCCCATCATCACGGCGTTGTCAATCACCTGCTCGCCATTACCGTTGCGCACGTTAGCCTTTGCACCGTGGTCGAACAGGTAGTTCAGCACCATCACATTGCCCTTGTTGGCGGCGATAGCCACAGCGTTGTTCCCGTTGTCGGCAGGAGCGTCAATCTCCATGGAGGCCTGCAGGAACAGGGTCATCTTGGCGGTATCGCTGTTCACCGCATAAGAGACAAACTGGTTAGGCGTAAAGGCGATTTTCTGCTTCGTCAGGTATTTACGGACGGACTGGGGATCGTTAGGATCCATGGTGTCGTTACAGGCGGTAAGACCAGCAGCCAGCAGGCCGATTGCGCACAAACCAAGTACTTTTTTGTTCATTTTCGGGGCTCCCGTGATAGTTTTTCGTTTTACGCCATTAAAATTACACTTTTTTTCGGCAAAATACACAAATAATTCAAAAAAAAGCGATTTTTTGCCCTATTTTCGGATAATAAGCTTGTCCCCAATCCGGATTTTGGTGTCCTTGAGGTCGTTCCAGCGGACTATGTCCTCGATGGTCACGCCGTACTGGCGGGAAATGTCCCAAAGACCTTCCCCCTTCTTGACCACATGGACCTTCTCAACCGCGGTTTTTTCCGACTTGGCCGCCGACTTTTCCTGCTTGTCGGCGGACTTGGACTTGCCAGATTTCTCAGCAGGTTTTTCGGCAGACTTTTCAGCGGTCTTGGTCTTTGCAGAAGCCTTCTGCACGGACTGGGTAAATTCCGGAACCACGATGGAATCCCCTACGGAAAGGCGACGCTGGAACCCTCCATTGGCTTCCAGAAGCATCACCACCGGGACACCGAACTTCTTGGCGATGCCGGCGTAGGTATCGCCTTCGCCCACCACATAGCGTTCCCCCGTGGCAAGCTTGGGAGTGGGCTTTGCCTGGGGCACCACGGGCTTAAGTTCTGGCTTGGACACGAACAGGGTGTCGCCGGGTTTCACCACATAGTCGTCCTTCATGGAGTTCCACACCCGTAGGCTCTCCTGGGACACGCCAAAGAGACGGGCTACGGAAGCCACATTGTCGCCCAGCTTGGCCACATAGGTCTTGACCTTCACAGGTTTCTTGCCGGAAGATTTCTTAGGAGTGACCTTGATGGGAATCAGCAAGGTTTGCCCTGCACGGATGCGGGTCCCCTTCATGTCGTTGGCCTGCTGCAGTTCCTTCACCGAAATGCCGTACTGGCGGGAAATTACGCCCAGGCTTTCGCCCCGCTTGACCTTGTGGTGGTGCCAGCTGGAAAAGTTGTTCTTCTCCATCTTGTCGTAGCCGTCCACAAAGGCACTGCGGGTTCCCACCGGCAGGCGCAGCAGGTAAGAGTCCCTGTTAGGCGGCGTGCACCACTTCACCAGTTCCATATTCAGGCTGCGCAGCGTGTCCTCGGGAACCTTCAAAACCTTAGCCACTTCTTCCAGGGGGAACGAGTCGAACACCGTCACCGTATCAAAGTCGGGCCTGTACTGCCGATTAATCTTCATGTCGTAATGTTCGGGATAATGACCGATGACCATGGCAGCCAAGATTCTAGGCACATAGCGCATGGTCTCCTTAGGCAATTCTAAATCCCAGTAGGTCACCACCTGCGTGGTGTCCCAGGTAGAATCGGCCATTTTCTCCTTGACCAGACGGCGTACGCGGCCTTCGCCGCAGTTGTAGGCGGCCATGGCCAAGAGCCAGTCGTTGAATTCACTGTACAGGCGGGACAGGTACTTGAGAGCCGCCGTCGTAGCCATCTCCGGATTGCGGCGCATGTCCACCCAGTAGTCCACCGTAAGCCCGTAACGCTTACCCGTTTCCGGAATGAACTGCCACATGCCCGAAGCCTTGGCGCGGCTGTAGGCCTTCAGCTTGAATCCCGATTCCACCAGGGCCAGGTAGATCAGGTCCCGGGGCATGTTCATCTCATCTAATTTTGAATAAACTAACGAATCGTAGGCGGTCTTGCGATTCAGGGAGCCTTCGGTAAACGACCGGGCCCCGCCAGACATATAGAAAATCTCTTGCATCACGCGCTCGTTGAACACCACGGGCAGCGTAAACTGGGCCACATCTACGGTATCCAAGAAATTCTCGATGACCTGTAGGGAAGCGCTGTCCGCCACACTTTCATCCAGGGCGTCCACGCCTTCGATGGACACCTCGTTCTGCTCGAACACTTCGGCATCCACGCCTATCTCCGCGATATTCGGGTACACTTCGTCCAAAGCGTCCACAATACGGAGAGGCATCTTCAATCGATACTGCTGATCCAGGGAATCAGCCACATTATGGTACAGCGAATCGTACTTTTCAGAAATCAGCTGACGCAGGGATTCGTCCAGGTAATGCCTGGCCAAAAGCCACTCCTGGTTGTCCATGGCTTCCAGGGCATACTGGTAGTAGGTCCACGATGGCCGAACTGCCAAGGAATCATGGACCTTTTCCCTTAGGGCAATTTGTGCAAAAGATTCTGTGGTTCCTTCCGCATAGGCGGGAACATCGGATGGCCCACCGGGACCACCCGAAGGAACATCGGCCCCCATGGGAGCCTGGGCAGGAGCACAAGCAACGAGTGCAGCCGTTAAAAGAGAAGTTCCCCACAAAGCGATATGCCTAGAAAGGCATATCACTGGTCGTAATCCAAATCCTCGGCGTAATCAGACCAGATCTGGTCACGCTTGAAAGAAGGCTGGTCGAAATCAACCTCTTCATCGAGTTCCTCTTCCTCCTCCTCGATTTCTTCCTCGATTTCCTCATTGGGAAAAGGCATGGAATTATCAAAAGATTCACTCTTGGGCCTGCGACCACAGTGGTAGACAAAATTTGACATAGAATTCTCCTTAATGTAGGACTCGTTCGACACCCACCAAAATCACCCCGCACATCACGAAGGCGGCCACGATCTGGAGCAGAATAATAATTCTGTTGACCCGGTAGGCCTTTTGCGCCTTTCTGTGCCACACGGGAATGTCTTTTGGGGTCTGTCTGTTTCGTTCCACGAGTGGAAATGTATACATAAACTTTAAAAAGTCAATACCTTTACGAAAAAAAATTAAATTTTTTGCGATGGACATCCGGAAAATACTCGTAACTCTTTGTCTGGCAACGACTTACGCAACTTCGCATACCGGGGCTGTCCGCAATGCCGACGGCTTCAGGGTGCCCTCGTCCTCCACCCTTGGTCAGGGCTTTCTCTTCTTTTCCGGAAATTACGAAAGCCTGAGTGACGGCTCCCCCATGGCCATCGACGGTTTTAAGGAAATGCGAAATGGCCGAAAGTACGAAGTCCCGAGTAACATTCCCTCATCTGGCGGGGCCCTACAGGCTTCCTACGCCCCCCTCGATTTTTTTGAATTTGGCATTTACCAGCCCATCTACTACGACGGCCGCGTGAACGAGACCCACTTCGATACTTGGGGTATGGGCGACTTGCAAATATACGGGAAGGCATCGCTCCCTACGGATTTCCCCCTAAAGCCCGCCATCTCGCTGGAACTGTTCGCCCCCACTGGCACCAAGGACGCAGGTTTCCGCCCCAGACGCATCTGGAACATCAAGAACGGCGAGACCCACGCCTACACCTACGGCAAGTGGTCCTTTGCCACCACCCTGTTTTGGACCCTTGAACTCTTCAAGCTCGTCCAATGGAACAACTATATCGGGAATTACAGTACAGAGTACATCATGTGGGGAACGGGCATCAACCTTTTTCCATACAAATTAATTTCCGTCATCGTCGAAGCTTCTGGCGAAACCAAGATTACCAAAAGCAAGATTAACGACCATCTGGCAAACGACGCGCTCCGCATCTCGCCAGCATTAAAGCTGCACCTCCCCCAGAATTTCAACCTGCTGCTTGGCGTCGATATCGGGCTGGATTATTTCAGGGGCACCAAAATAAGCAATGGCCACTGGGTCACGCGTGACGACGGCAACCAGAAGATTTCCTACGCTGTTTCCGGGAGCCCCAAAATTTCCATGACCCTAGGAATCAGCAAGGCCCTGGATTTCAGCTGGAAAGATTCGGACAGGGACGGCGTTCCCAACCGTCTGGACATGTGCCCGGGTTCCGCCCGCGACATGGTGGTAAACAGCCGTGGATGCCCCGTTGACGAAGACCAGGACGGGGTTCTCAACATTGTGGACGACTGTCCCGGCACCCCGTTGGGCGTGAAGGTGGATTTCTTTGGTTGCCCATTAGACGAAGACAAGGACGGGGTCCCGGACTACAAGGACACCTGCGCAAACACCCCGGCCGGCATGGCCGTAGACGGGGACGGTTGCAAGCTTGACACCGATGGAGACGGCATCGACGACAATGCGGACCAATGCCCAGGAACACGGAAAGATGACCCCGTTGACGCCAAGGGTTGCCCCCTGGACGAAGACCACGACGGGGTGCTCAACGAAAACGACGCCTGCCCGGGCACCCCCGAAGGCTGGAAAGTCAACCCCTTCGGCTGCCCGCTAGACGAAGACCGCGACGGGATCCCCGACGAAGTAGACGCCTGCCCCGGCACGGAACTTGGGGAAACGGTAAACAAGGAAGGCTGCCCGATAGATACCGACGGTGACGGCATTTCCGACCTGCACGACAACTGTGCCGAAACGCCAAAAGATTATCCCGTCGACAAAAACGGATGCCCGCTAGATACGGACAAGGACGGCGTACCCGACGCCATCGATCAATGCCCCAAAACACCCGTAGGAGCCGTGGTAGACTCTCTCGGCTGCATCATGGATTCCGATTTCGACGGAGTGCCCGACCATCTGGACAAGTGCCCCGTGACACTCCCCAAAGTCCATGTAGACGAAAACGGCTGCGCCCGCAGCGCCAAGCAGGACCTGAGCGCCATCGCCAAAGAAATCAAGTTTTTTAAAAGCTCCCACAGGCTAATCGCTTCTAGCTATACCGCATTGAACGACGCCATCGAACTCATGCGCAGGCACAATTTTTCGCTAGAAATTATCGGTCCCGAACAAAAAATCAACGCCATCATGGAATACATGGAAGGCAAGGGATACGATTCCAAACAAATAACGCTCACACCAAAATCAGGCGACATAAAGCTTATCGCCGTCGGTGTGAAATACGAGTAATTCAAAATGCCCGCTCAAGGCGGGCATAATAAGATTAGACTTGCTTGACTAGGCTACTTCTTGGACTTCGGGCGCTTGTAACCGAAGGACTTCAGCAGGTCTTCCTTGACCTTCTTCCTCTTTCCCATCGGATTCACATTGGAAGCATCGTCGAAGGGCGGCAGATCGCAGCGCAGCTCGCTGTTCATGGTGATTTCCGTCTTGTAGATATAGGCTCCCGTGGCGTACAGGCGGCCGTTATCCGTATGGAGATCTCCATTCTTATCGGGCTTCATCTCGAAGTACAAGGTCAGCACGCCGGCATCGCTTGCATAGCTCGGGTCATTCAATTCCTGGGTAAATCCGAAGTAATCCACGAACTGTCCCAGAGAAGTATAGACCCAAATCTTTGCCTTCATCTCGGTGTTGTACAGGTTGGCCTTGCTAATGTCGCTACCCAGATTAGCCCTAAAGTCGGCATCGCAATGATCCCTTACAAACTCTTCAACAGTAGCCTTCTCGCTGCCCACGGCATCCACTGAAGACAGCAGGATCATTCCATCGTCACCCACCAGGTCATCCAGAGTGGCCAGGCCGTCGACAGAGTTGATTACGGGCACCTTGGTCTGGATTCCAAGAGTCGGGCCCAAGTGACCTTTCAGCCCCGGATAGACGGAATCGTGGGCCGATTCACGGTTCTTGAAGCTTCCGCCCACCATGGTCTCTATTTCCTTGTCCGTCTGGGGATTGTAAATGGAGATTGCGAAGGTCTGGCCCTTTTCAGGCTTCTTGCTGGCATAGTACTTGTCCACATCTTCCAAGGTAATGGATGTTACCGGTTTTTCCACGGAAATGTCCACATCCTTGGTATTCTTTGCCATGACATACACCACATCGGAAGCCTCGTTGCCGGCCTTGTCGCGGTACAGGCGGACAATCTCGTTCACCTCACCCGGCTGCAGGCCTTCGAATGTAAGGCTGTCCTGGGGTACGCACCCGCGGCCATCGCTTAAATCCACGCACCACGACACTTCCACCATGTTGGAATGGAGGATCTCGTCGTTCTCCGGGGTGATGATCTTCACCTTTGGCGGAATCAGGTCAACCACGATGTGCACAGACTGGGTAGAAGAGTTGCCCATCTCATTTACATAGGTGTAGCTTACTTCGTAGCCGACATTACCGTCACGGTCCTTGGTCACATTGCCCTTCTGGTCAACCGTATAGCTCACCTGGACCGTGGTTTCGCCCAGGCCCCGGGCACTGGTCGTGTAGTCATAGGTCACTGAGTACAGGACTTCGCCTTCGGTCAGAGAATACATGTACACAGGCGCAGAGTTGCCCGTACCGTTGCCGCCGTTGGAGCCGGAATTGCCACCGTTAGAACCGGAGTTAGAACCAGGCTTGCCACTGCTGGATCCGCCATTGGAGCCGGAGTTAGAGCCAGGCTTACCGCTGCTGGAACCGCCGTTGGAGCCAGAGTTAGAGACGCTACTAGAACCAGAACCATTATTCACCGTAGTGGTCTTCAGGGCCTGGCCCGTAGCGGCGTCAGCCACATAGGAGACATTCACGACCCTGCCGCCCACATTCACCTGGTAAGACACCGTAATGACCTCGATGGAATCAATCTTTCCATTGGCCCCAATCACGGGTATCTTCTCCACATTTCCATCCCTATCCGTTACATAGGAGATAATCACATCCACGCCGTCAATCCGCTCCGTATAGGAAACCTTGACCTGGTCTCCATTGTACTGAGAATAGGTCACTTCGGAAGCGGGGTGCATGTTAAGCACAGGGCCATTGGCCGCCACCTTGTTCACGACATCGTAGGTGCTGGAGGGCACGGTAACAGGTTCCAGCTCGGTATTCACTGTAAAGGTAAGGCTGTCGTAGCTACAAGTGGAATCCGTGTAGGACTGGTCAAGGACAGGCTCCTTCACCGTGATCACGATATCGTTGTTCTTCTTGTTCACATACACGGAGGTGTCGGATTCGTCTACCGTCTCCACCAGGGTGTAGATATTCGCCCCAGTCTCGTGGCTTGCCGCAGTGGTCACCGTCACTTCGGGGGTGCGCGTGCTGACAAAGATTCCGATTGTTTCAGTAACGCCCGTATTCTTGGTGGGGTCCGTGTAGGTCAGCGTCACGACATTGAAGCCCTCCTTGAGATTCTGCACCAGGGTGTCGGGCTGGGGAACACCGTCCGCTTCCCACTGGATAAGCATGGAATTCTCGTTGATGTACAGGGTTCCCGGGAGAGTCCCCTTAGGCTTGGCGCCGCTGCCCGTTTCGGTATGGGTCACCTGAATGGCAGATGTCTCCTTGACATCTCTAATATCGATGGTGACGGTAGCCGTATCGGTATGGCCGTCCTGGTCCTTCACCAGCACCTTCAGGGTGTACTTTTTCTTGGCTTCGTAGTCGAACACGGCCTTGGTCTTGATGACCCCCGTCTTAGAATCGATAGTGAACAGGTCCTTGTCACCGCCGATTATCTCGTAGGTGTTCTGCCTGTTTATGTTCTTCGTGTCCGGATCTTCGAGCTCGAGCGTTCCCACCTTGGTGCCCTTGGGCTGATTTTCCTCCACCATCATGGTGGCGTCTTCGATATGGGGGCCTTCGTTGATATCCCTGATGGAGATGGTCACAACCGTCTCGGTACTACGGAGTCCTTCCGCATCCTTGACAAAGACCTTAACCTTGAACACCGTGTCCTCACGGAACTCGACAAGGGCCTCGTAATCGATATCCTTGGCAACAGTGATTACGCCCGTCACGGAATCAATGGCAAAGACCTGACCATCGTTACCGCCGTTAAAGTGATAGGTCAAGGTACTATCCTTGTTGTTCGGGTCCTCGGGGTCAGTACCGGAAACAGTCCCCACCACGGTGCCCACAGGCGTATGCTCGTCAATGGTCGTGTCGGGAACTCCCGTAATAGAAGGCCTTTCATTGCCGTTGTTCACGGTAATCGTCACGACCTTATCAACATACAGCGAGTCCTTTAATGCACCCGGCTTTCCATTATCGCGGACGCGGATGGTCAGCTGGTATTCTCGTTGTGTTTCGTAGTCGATTATATCTTTCGCCACCAAGATGTCGCCAACGGAATTAACGGTGAAAGCTCCGTTCGGGTCGCCAGCGATAATCTTGTAGGTCAACTCGGTATTCGCGTCTACATCATGCCCTTCGACACAGAAGAAGTAATTACCGGCGTTATCAGATCCGCAATCCACATAGGTTCCCACAGGGGAATTCTCGTCGATGGTTCCATTCTTGACCACAGCCGTGGGAACCTCGTTTGTGTCGCGAACCGCAATGTCCGCCTGGACATACCTGATGCTGTCTCCCTTATCCTTAACTTCGATATACAAGGTGTAGGCAGAAATAGCCTCGTAGTTCGGCTTTTGCGTTGCCGTTATCACGCCAGTAGTGGCATTCACCGCAAATGTCGATTTCGCATTCGTACTGCCATCCACGATCGTGTATGTCAAGGCGTCGTTGGCATCGACATCACTGGCCACCACCTTGCAGTTCGCTCCTTCAATAATCTTCTTAGTGTTCTCCGTGATAGAGCAATTCAGGTGTTCGGTTACCGTAGGCGGTTCGTTCTTGTCGGTAATATTAATTGTCGCCGTGGCCGTAGCCGTATTTCCCTTGGTGTCAGTGACTGTGACCGTCAAAATGTATTGCGTTCTCGTTTCATAGTCAATGAGGCCGTTCACCTTGATATTGCCATCGGCATCTATGCTGAACAGGTTCTTGCCAACACCCCCAGTGATTTTGTATTTCAACTTCTTATAGCCGTCTTCTGGGTCATCGGCCTCAATCCAGCAGCCTGTCGGCGTGCCAATGAGAGAATTTTCGGCAACTTCACCGGTACAATTCTTGGCGGACGGATCTTCATCCACATCAAGAATGGTGACATTCACGGGGACAACCGTTTTGGCGCCGTGCTTATCGGTTACCGTAACCTGCAACGGATAGAACTTGATTCGCTCGTAATTCAACTTACCATTGACGGTAATCGCACCTGTAGATGTATTGATGGAAAAAGGCTTATTGCCTTCTTCATCCAAAGCAATGCCGTCGTTTCCGTAAGTGATTGCATACTTCATGCTACCTTCGTTTTCAGGATCGACAACATCAACCGCGCAAACGGCTGTTCCCTGAATACTATTCTCATATACTTCAGCATTGCATCCCTTACCTCTCGGAGCATCGTTGACGGGATTTATGTTGATGGTCATCGTCTTGGTTTCGGTGTTTGCATTTTCTGGCACGGCATGCAGGTGGAACTTGACCGTCGTAAAGTTGTTCCCGTACTGGTCCGCAGGAGGCGTATACATTAAGCCACCCAAATTTCCGCTGGGGATAGATTGGTTCTTTTGAACAGGAACCCCATTGTAAGTCAAGACACCCTTTCCATTGGCCGGCAAGGTCTCTATAATCACGCTATAGTTAAGCATGCTCGAGCCATCATCGTAAGTCGCCGGGAACGCGGAAATGATTATGGGTACATCTTCATCCGTGGTGATGGTGAAATTGTCCGTCTGCGGGACCAATGGGGTGATATCGTCGTCGTCGTTGATGAACATACGCACGCGCCATTCGCGGGTATTGTCTCCAAACACGCCGCCGTCCAAATCCCAAATCTTCAGCTGGAACGCTTCCGTATTTTCAATCAGGTCGTCATCGTTTATCCAAATCTTGATGGGCGTTGCAGGCGTACTTGTCCCGGCAGCAACATGGGCCATCTCGAACACCGAATTGTCGTCTTTGCAAAGGGGCAAGGCGTGATTTCCCGACAGGTCCACATCATCCGTGGCGGCCTTGTAACTGTCGGTAGATTTATCACCTTGGAGTACACCATCGAAGGTAAAGCAGTACTTGAAGTTGACATCCGTCGTGGGCGTCTTGGTGAGCCTGATTTGCAGGACACTGCCCTTATCATCGTCATAGTAGCCCGCAACCTTGCCTTCGGCTTCGGACAGTTGCTGGTTTACCGCCATGTCCAAGGAAATCAAGGGTGGGTCAAAGGGAACGAAACGGAAATCGCCAGCAAAGGGGGCTCTTATGTAGATGTTTTCAGCAATAAGTTGCCCTGCAATCGTAAACGCATTTCCAATAGTCATCGAACCCGATGTGATAAACGACCCTTGATAGCTGGGATGATCTGTCGAGCCCCAGTTTACAGGATGTGTTGTATAAAACAACAAATTTCCGGCATAGTTCTGATTGCTGATATAGGAGAAATCCGCCTTGCCGGATAAATCCCACTCACCGGTCGACCTATTGAACTTTGTACCTTGCGTCACATAGACGGTTTGAATTTTAGGGTAATGAGCCGAATTATCCAGTTCGAAACCATCTCTAACAAATATACGGGTCAGTCGACCTCCTGGCGGCATCACTACATAAATTTTGAAAGAACAAATGCTACTTACTTTTAATTTGTCAATATACTTATCGTATGTTCCATATTCATTTGTGTATACGGAATCAGGGGGAACATGAATATACGCAACCTTTATGGTTCCTGCTTGACTGCAGGAAGGATTGTCAGGGTCGGCCTCTGAAATGGGCGAGTTCGGGTCTAAATTTATCCCCGCCTCCCAATCGCCATCATTTCGAGTCGGAATCTTCGGGACCGACAAATGCGAGTCCACACCAGGAACTTCAGACGGGCAGCTTGAATAACTATCACCATCATAAACGCCACCGCTTACATTATCTCTCCATGTTGCTTCTGTCGGATCGTTTGCTGCACCATTACCCGTAATAGCACCTTGAACACAATATGGTCCATCAAAACGAACAACATTGTTAACTTCAGAAAATTTACCTGCTTGCCAACTTGGAATCTGTAGCCCACCTAAAGCACGCAATGGGCCTCCCAGCATTTCAGCTTGTGTGAATGAACCTATCTTTACATCCCCTCCTATTAATGTGGTTCCACCAAAATGATAATCATGCCCCCATTGAAATCCTAGCAAGAGATCCCCTGTCGCCGTACCATTGTAGCCTGTGGTATCTTCCAGCCTAATTTCGCCCTCATTACTCAGAGTAATACCTGTGGTCCCCCACAGTTTGTACTTCATCAGGCTTTCCCAGTAATCCTGTTGTTTCCCAGGCTGTTCACTAGATGACGCTCCGAGACTCTCGAAGTAGAATGGAGCCACGGTCGCCGCATGCACCATTCCCACAGCCCCGACCACCAGGGCTAGTCCAAGTAAACTTTTTTTAAGAAACCACATACACCATCTCCTGGGCCAGGCCCAAATCCGCAAGGTCCCCTCGACAATGCGGCACACACCTTTGTAAATATAAGTTAATAAAAGCCGTTACGCAACGGCTTTGTTTCTTTTTTGATACAATTATGTGAGAAAAATCGTCTTTTTTTGCAGATTTGCTCGCCCGCTATGGCGACGAAACGGTAACAGGATCGCAATTGAACCTCTTGCCATCCATAAAGAAGATAGTCTGCTCCTTCTTTTCTGCTGTAGAGAACGCAACCACAAAGGACAACCCGCCCGACTGCTTCAAAGTCCCGTCGGCTGTCAAAATTTGACTGTCGTCTCCCTTAATGTTTCCGTCATTCAAACTTTGCCATTCTATGTTCCCATCTGAACAGGTTCCCGAATTGGGAATGTAGGTCCAAGTGACCTGCTCGTTAAGAGCGACGCTATTTTTATTGGGAGTGCAAGTCCCTTCAATGGCCTTGTCCCCACACAACTTGGCCGAAGCGCTCGACGGGGCCGACCCATTATTAGAACTACTGGAACGAGTCGACGTACCCGAAGCCGCACTTGCATGGATCGGTTTTGGCGAGCTACTGCTCTGGGCCACGGAATTGGCACTGATGGTAATCACGGAAGTACTACTACGGCTATTGGAGCTTGTTGAACCTGTATAGGTTCCCAGGCTGGAACTGCTTGGGTTCGTGTACTGGGATGCGTTGCTGGAACTGCTTTTGCCAGAACCTTTCTTGGAACTACTGCTCTGGACATGGGCCCTGGAACTATTTCCTGTACCAGAACCTGCGCTATTGAGATCGTCCCCTACACCGTCCCCTTCGTCCACATCGAAGCCACCGTTGCCGCTGCGCCTGCTGGAGCTACTTGCCGTCGACTTACTGCCACTCGTAGTCACATCGTCGTCGTCATCACCCTTGCTATTGGAAGAAAAATCAAAAACGGGGAGTTTCTTGCCGTCTTTCCAAATAAAGGCGGAATCCCCTTCCTGGATGATAATGTTTCCCGAAGAGTCCCGAAGAATCTTGGTGAAGTCACCCTTGTAGATTTCACCGGACTTCTTGGCCTTTTCCCAGCATTCCTTGTCCTGCTTACAAGCGTCAATAACCCTGTCCAGCATGTCGTAGTCGATTGTACTCGGGAAACGGGTAACCATAATCAGCTCATTGTCGCTCAGCGAATCCACCGAACCGTCACCGCAGGACCAAACCAGTATCCCTGCGACAAGAATCGCCAAACCCAATGCTCTTTTTTTCCACATTTTTCCCTCCATACAGCCCAAAAGCGGCAAGAGCGTATTATAAATATAACATTTGAAAACCGATTTTGCCAACGAATGTAAAAAAAAGTATGCATTTTATCACGGGTAAATGCCGGACCACCCCTTGTCGTCTGAAAAAAAACAAGCTAAATTGCGTGTTCCCAGGCCCTGAACAATGATTATTTGCGGGCAATTCGCCAGGGCGAAAGCAGCAACGGACTTGCGAATCTTTATGTGTTCAGGTCGCCTGGGATTTTTTTATCCGTAAGCGAACGGTCTTTACCGTGAGCAACAAAGCCCCAGTTATTAAACTGGGGCGGTTGCGAGAGTGAGCGCAAACCAGAGAACTTGTCCCTGACTTTAGCGCGAACGGTCTTAATACGTGCCCAATAAAGCGCGGACCTTTTCCATCATAGCTTTGGACTTGACGCGAGCCTTCTCCTTACCGTAGGCGAGAATCTTGTCGATTTCTTCGGTGTGGCTGAGTAGGTAAAAGTACTTCTCGCGGGCTACCCCTAGGTGTTCTTCGAGAACATTCTGGAGTTCCTGCTTGGCATGCCCCCAGCCCATGCCGCCGGCGCGGTAGCGGGCAGCGAGCGCTTCGGTCTGTTCCGGCGTTGCGAACAACTTATAAAGTTTGAACACGTTGCAGGTGTCCGGATCCTTGGGTTCTTCGATACCCTGGGAGTTGGTCACAATCTTGCCGATTTTCTTCTTGAGTGCCTTGCTTTCCAGGAAGATGTCAATCACGTTGTCGTAGGACTTGCTCATCTTGCGGCCGTCGAGGCCCGGGATGATACCGGTCGTTTCCTGGAACACCGGTTCCGGAATGGTGAAAACATCTTCGCCAAAATGCTTGTTGAACTTGATGGCGATATCGCGGGCGAATTCCACAT
>CAMKNA010000030.1 GCA_946414075.1 uncultured Fibrobacter sp. | reverse complement strand
CTTTAGCAGATCGAATCGTTGTCAAGCCGGCCGAAGCCGAACAGAAGACCTCCTCGGGTCTCTTCATTCCGGATAACGCCAAGGAAAAGCCCATGCAGGGCAAGGTCGTGGCCGTGGGTCCGGGCCGCAAGAACGACAAGGGCGAAATCGTCCCCATGGAAGTCAAGGTGGGCGATGTGGTGCTCTACGGCAAGTACAGCGGCACCGAAGTCACCGTTGATGGCGAAAACTACCTCATCGTGAAGGAACCGGACGTCATCGCGACGCTCTAATCAAAAAAGTTTATAAAGAAAAGGAAAAACAAAAATGGCAAAGCAACTCAAGTTTGATGTGGCGGCTCGCGAATCCCTCATGAAGGGCGTGGACAAGCTCGCCAACGCAGTCAAGGTAACTCTCGGCCCCAAGGGCCGCAACGTGATGATCGCCCGCTCCTTCGGTGCCCCGAACGTGACCAAGGACGGCGTGACGGTCGCCAAGGAAGTGGAACTGGAAGACGCCTACGAAAATCTCGGCGCCCAGATGGCCAAGGAAGTCGCCAACAAGACTTCTGATGCCGCCGGTGACGGTACCACCACCGCTACGGTGCTGGCCCAGGCCATCACCCGCGAAGGCCTCAAGAACGTGGCCGCCGGTGCAAACCCGATGGACATCAAGCGCGGTATGGACGCTGCGGTTGACGCCGTCATCAAGGAAATCGGCAAGATGGCCGTGAAGATTAACGGCAAGGAACACATTGCCCAGGTCGCAACGATTTCTGCAAACAACGACCCCGAAATTGGCGAACTCCTCGCCAACGCAATGGAAAAGGTCGGCAACGATGGCGTCATCACCATCGAAGAATCCAAGACTGCTGAAACCGTCCTCGACGTTGTCGAAGGTATGCAGTTCGACCGTGGCTACCTCTCTCCGTACTTCGTCACGAACACGGACAGCATGGAAGTCGCTCTCGAAAATCCGTTCATCTTGCTGTACGACAAGAAGATTTCTACCATGAAGGATTTGCTCCCGATGCTCGAACACGTTGCAAAGCAGGGCAAGTCTCTCCTCATCATCGCCGAAGACGTCGATGGCGAAGCTCTCGCAACGCTCGTTGTGAACAAGATGCGTGGCACCCTGAAGGTCGCCGCCGTCAAGGCCCCGGGCTTCGGCGACCGTCGCAAGGCCATGCTTGAAGACATCGCTATCCTCACTGGCGGTATGCTGGTTTCCGAAGACACGGGCGCCAAGCTCGAAGATGCTCCGGTCACCGTCCTTGGCCAGGCCAAGTCTATCACCATCACCAAGGACAACACCACGATCGTGGAAGGTGCTGGTGATGCAGCCTCCATCAAGGGCCGTATCGGTCAGATCAAGAAGCAGATCGAAACCACCACGAGCGACTACGACCGCGAAAAGCTCCAGGAACGCCTGGCCAAGCTTGCCGGCGGCGTTGCCGTGATCAAGGTCGGTGCTGCTACCGAAGTCGAAATGAAGGAAAAGAAGGACCGCGTCGACGACGCCATGCACGCAACCCGCGCTGCCGTCGAAGAAGGTATCGTTCCGGGTGGTGGCGTTGCCCTCATCCGTGCCGAAAAGGCCATTGACGCGCTCAACTTCGACAACGCCGACCAGAAGACCGGTGCTGCCATCATCCGCCGCGCTATCGAAGAACCGCTCCGCCAGATCGTGCAGAACGCCGGTCTCGAAGGCTCCGTGGTGGTGAACAAGGTCAAGGAAGGCAAGGACGCCTTCGGTTACAACGCCAAGACCGACACCTACGAAGACCTCATCAAGGCTGGCGTCATCGACCCGGCCAAGGTGACCCGCACGGCCCTCAAGAATGCATCCTCCATCGCCTCGATGATTCTCACAACTGACTGCGTGATCACCGAGAAGAAGGAACCCAAGCCGGCAGCGCCTGCCATGGATCCTTCCATGGGTGGCATGGGCGGCATGATGTAATCGCCGCTGGTTGAAGGAACCTACATTTTCTCCTTAAAACAGAAACCCGGACCGAAAGGCCCGGGTTTTTGCAATGTCGTTTTGGATGGTGCGCTGCATCATTTCTTCAACACTTTGTTCAGCGTGGCCTTCAGGTGGTTCATGTTGGCTTCGTCCAAAGTCTCGTAGCGGTAGAAGGTGCCGTCGCTCTGGACAAAATAGAGCACAGGGATGTAACCCGTACCGTAGGCCGGTCCGAACTTGCTGTTGGCGTCCTGGAACACGGGAATCACGGCGTGGAACTGGTCAATGAACATGCGTATGTCGTTCTTCTTGATTCCGCCGCCAAGTCCGATGGCAATTCCCGTGAGGCCTGCGGGTTCATACTCCTTCATCAGGTCCTGGATTTCGGGGAAATGGCGCTGGCAGTGGGGGCACTTGGGGCTAAAATAGTAGATGAGCAGAGGGCGGTTGCTAAAATGACTGAACAGGATTCCTGGGTCGTTGATGCCTACTAGGGGCTTTGAAAAGTCCATCTTCATGGGGGCGTGGGTTGCGGAATCCTGCATGAGCTGGACATTGGCCATCTGGGATTCGGCGGTAAGCTGGGCAAAACAGAAACCTGCGGTCAGGGTCATCAAAGCGAGAATGCGTTTAAACTTTAACATAGGGTCTCCTAGTACGGTAGTTAAAATACGAAATTTGCGATTGAAAAACACAATTGAAAGAAAAAGATTATAGATTTTACCCGTGTTTGTACGATTTGCCATAATCCTGCTGTGGGCGGGACTCTCTTTTGCGCTTGCACAGGAGAAAACCGCTTCGCAGTCTGCCATCAAAGACATTCCGTTGCCAAAACAATCTGCCTATACAGGCCAGGGGTTTACGGTGGGAATAGGCGCAGGGGGCTTTGATCCTAGCGATGAATGCGATTGCTTGGGAATCTGGCAGGGGCAGATGGAGTTTTTCTATTCGCCGTGGTTTTCCGGTGGGGTAGAGGTTCGTTTTTTCGGTGGGGAGATGGATTCTGAGACATCGCTCCTATACCGCCGATATCGCATGTTTGGCAAGTTCCACTTGGCGTTCTCCAGGTTTTCCATGTACCTGTCCCCTTTGTTGGGACTTGAAACTACGGATATTTCCGAGCTTCGCAAGGAATGGAAAAACAGGTCGAAGAAGGACGATGAAGCGGTGGATTCTACGGAGACGGAAAATGTTACGGAATGCCAGAAGATGTTCTCGCTGGACGGATTTTCATCGGGCGTAGAATTCGGGATGGGGTACGCGTTTTCCAAATACGCAGGTTTTTTTACTGGGGTCCAGTATGAACACAATTTCCGCAGGTCCCAGCTTCTGACCTTGACCCCTGGTTTGGGCTTCAATTTGCGTAGTGTATGGGATTGGGCCGACAAGAGTACCTATTCCCTGTGGATAACCCTGGAAGGCGGCTTTCAGCGATACTTTAACAGGGGCGTTTCTGGCTGGAATAGGGCTTTGATCCTTGGATTTACGCTTGGGGTTTGACAAAACGGCCCCTTTTTCTATATTTGGTCCACCGGTTTTTAAGGCCGGAACCCTCCCAGGACCAATGGTGGGCCTGGGCGAAAGACCAAAGGGACTCATTATGAGACAGTACGAAACCATGGTGATTATCGATGCCATGATCTCTGACGACGCCATCAATGCCGAAGTCGAGAACATCGGTGCCATGATCACTAACGGCGGTGGCGAAATTCTCCGCCGCGACGATTGGGGCAAGCGCAAGCTCGCCTATACCATCAAGAAGCGCCAGCACGGCTACTACGTGATTTTCTACTACAAGGCCGAAGCCGCTGTAGTTGCTAACATGGAAGCCGCTCTCAAGCTCAATGAAAACGCTCTCCGCTGGATGACCCTCGTGGATTATCCCATGAGCGAAATCGTCTACAACCAGGATATGGCTCAGTCTACCGAAGAAATCATTCCGGTTGACGCAGAAGAAGGGGAGGCTGAATAATGGCTTTTGAAGATAAGAAACAGGCACCCCGTATCCGCCGCAAGAAGACTTGCTGGTTCACGGAAAACAATGTCAAGTTCATTGACTACAAGGACGAGAAGACTCTCCGCCGCTTCATCTCCGAACGCGGTAAGATCATTCCTCGCCGCATCTCCGGCACTTCTGCCAAGTACCAGCGTATGCTGAACGAAGCTATCAAGCGTGCTCGTCAGATGGCGATTCTCCCCTTTGTTTCGGACAGCGTTCGCTAATAGGAGGAACTAGACTATGGAAATTATTCTTAAGGCCAATGTTCCCCACTTGGGCAAGATGCTCGACGTCGTGAAGGTTAAGGATGGTTACGCCCGTAACTACCTGTTCCCTCGCAAGCTCGCCGTGCGTGCTACCAAGGAAGCTAAGCTCCAGATTGAAACCAACCGTGCCGCCCTCGAAGCCCAGTTCCAGAAGGAACTCGCTGCTGCTGGCGACATCGCCGCAAAGCTCGCCGAAATCTCCGTCAACCTGGAACGCAAGGTTGTGGAAGGCGAACGCCTCTACGGTTCTGTCACTGCAGGCGACATTGCCGAAGCTATCACCAAGGCCGGTGTCAAGATCAGCCGCGCCCAGGTCCAGCTGGACGAACCCATCAAGCAGCTCGGTGTCTACACCGTTGCCATCAAGGTGTTCAGCGACGTGGAAGCTCAGGTCAAGGTTTGGGTAGTCGCTGAAAAAGCATAAGCTTTTTCTGAATCACTGAAAATCTTAAAAAGCCGCTCCCAAATAGGGGGCGGCTTTTTCTGTTTCTTGCCGGTAAAATTACAGGTGGGCCTTCTCCAACCCTTTGACGCAGATATAGCGTTTTTCGTTCTTGCTGTTGACGATAATCGCAACACCTGTCAGGTAGTTGACCCACCATGGATTCCAATCATATCTCGTATTGGTTGTGTTGAGCGTGGCGTAGGCGAGTAACGGTACAATAAATTCATCATGACTGATAATGACCTTGGCTTTGGGCATTTTGCTGTAATCCTTAGTGAGATAGGTATCAACGACCTCTTTTCCCCGTTCTTCCAGATCGTAGAAAGCGTCCGCAAAAAGTCCGTGGAAAGCCCACAAGGCAACGACCAGGTTTGAACTGGTATCCCTAGATATGTATGATTTACGAAGTGAATCGTTCTTGACAAACCAGCTACTTGTGATTTGGGGAATGGTGTCATGGATAAAGGTATCCTGATTCCTGCCTATGGCTATGTTGTGTGCCGTTTCTTCTGTGCGGACATAGTCCGTATGGCCGAAGACGAAGTCCTCTCCGCCAACAAGCTTCTGCCCTACCAATTGAGACTGTTGTTCTCCATTGCTGGTAAGGGGCGTTTCCTTGCTGGTTTGACTTTTCCTTTCCGCATGGCGCAATACGAACACCACCTTTTCATCTGGAGCGACGGTATGGTATGCAGAGCCGATATCCACAAAACCGAGACTGTCGTAGACCAGTTCTTCGGGTACAAAAGCTTCGGAACTGGACTGCGTCGATTCTGAATCTGAAGACTGCTCTAAATTCAAAGACTGTTCTGAACCTGAAGACTGGGGCTCTTGCGTTTCGGGGTCTTGAATGGTTTCGTCAGATCCGCTGGACGAATCAGAACAGGCTGTCCACAAGAGAACCGGAATGGCGATAGCGATGATTTTTGTGAATTTTTTCATATTGGCTCGCTGGATGAGGTGTTGCAAAAAAATACTCAATAGTACACCGCTCGTCAAGTTGTTTTCTGTTCCGTTGCGGCAGTCCCAATTGTGCGGCTGGAATGTTTTTTTCTCCCTAATTTGCTATTTTAGTGCTGTATGCACAAGCTTGTCCTATGTTCTTTTCTAGTGTGCTTTGTTGGGGCCCAATTGGTGTCTGCCCAACCTCGGGACCTTTTTGCGGAATTCGAGGCGGAGACCGAGGCTACCCAGTCTAGCGAGACGGCTGTGACTGCCCCAAGTTCCAGTTCTGAAGTTTCCGAAAAGGTCTCTGAACCGGTTGGTGAGCCGCTCGAACCAGCCGAAGGTTTGTCCAGCTCGGTTGATCTTTCTAGTTCTAGTGTCGCCAATCCTGATTCCTTGCAGCAGTCTTCCAGCAGTGTTGCTCTTGATTCCCTACAGTTATCCTCGTCTAGCGATGTTTCTCAGGATAGTCTTTCCTCTAGCTCCGAAGTATCATCGAGTTCCGAAGAATCTTCCAGTTCCGAGGTTTCCTCCAGTTCGCAAGCTTCTTCCAGTTCTGTCGAGATGGTCCAGGTTCCGTCGTCCAGCAGCATGAGCCGTCGGGACCTGCTTGGCCCGGTGAAGGTTTCTAAGGTTCACAGCATCGACGAGATGAAGGGCAAGTATAGGAGTCCCCGCAAGGCCCTGTTCATGTCCCTGGTCGTTCCTGGTAGCGGGCAGCTCTATGTAGGGGGGGCGACATTTACCAAAGTGCGGGGCGCGGCCTACTTGGCTATGGAAGCGGCACTCTGGGGTGGCTGGTACTATTTCACCATTTACAAGTATGACAAGCAGGTGGACAAGTATAAGAAGTTTGCCAGGAAGCATTTCTCCATAGGCCGCTATGAATCCCAGATGCGGGATATCTACCTGAACCAGCTTTCCGACGAGACCGAGGAATCCCGGTTCGAAACTCGTTATATGGGAAGCCGGGAAGACTTCTGCAAGGCGATTTACGGTGATGCCAATGCTTCCGGTTGTTATACCAAGGGGAAGCTGTTCACCAATGACAAGTCCCATACGGACCGTTTCTCCGTGTCGAATCCGTCAAATTTGGGTACGGAAATCAAGAATCAGAAGAACTTCTACGACATGTCCAGTGTTTATCAGCTGATTAGCGAAAAAAATTATGTCCTGGGTTGGGATGATGTGGATTCCGTGGCTCTTGGGCAGAACTTGCTTTTGGAAGAAAGCGAAGTGGAGTCCGTTGTGCCCTTGGGCAAGTCTAGGAACCTGTCCAGGTATCGTGATATGAGGGACAAGGCCAACGATTATGCCGACCTGCAGATATGGTTCTTTGGCGGAATCATTCTGAACCATCTGGTTTCTGCCGTGGATGCAGCCTTTACGGCCAATGCCCATAACAAGGAACTCTATTCGGAGGATGTTTCTTGGTTTGACCGGCTGCATTTTGAAAGCTACATGGGATTCCTGGATGGATTCGATGTGGGAGTACAGGCCAGCTGGGGATTCTAATGCGCTTTTTTCTAGCCATTCTTCTCTGTGCCACATGTGCTTTTTCGCAGATGGTCATCTCTGTGGATGAAGGCGTGAGCAAGAACAGGGAGAAAAGCCTTATTGTTGCCTTAGGGGCATCTGCGTTGCTTCCCGGTATGGGCGAGCTGTACCTGGACGAGCGGGATATGGTCCGCCCCTTCATGTGGACCGATGTGGCTCTGTGGATGGTGGCGGTTGGGTCCTATTATGCGGGGGAACGCTACATTTCTTCGGCTCATGATTATGCGGTGCGCCATGCGGGGCTCAATACATCTAGCAAGAAGATTGATCTGCTGAATACGGTGGGGGACTACCGCAGCCGTTCTGGTGTGGCTGGGCAGAATTCCTCGCCAGATATGGACGAAGACTACAACCAGTCTATGATTCGCGCTGGAAAGGCCACAAACGAGGAATTTTCGGACGATATCCAGTGGGATTGGGGGAGCAGCGATAATCCCGAAACTTCGGAACACATCGATGAGTACAAAAATCGCTTGCGCAATTACCGCATTAGCCGGATTGTTTTCCAGGTGTCGGTGGGGGCGCTAGTGTTGAACCGCGTGGTTTCCATGTTGGATGCCATGCGTATCTACCGCAAGACATCATCCAAGTCCTTTGGGCAGCGGTTGCAGTTCGTGCCCGAATTCGGAGACGATGGCAGCGGGCTTTTGGTGAATGTGAGTTTTTAGGCAACCGGAATGAGTCTTTGGGCATCTAAATAAGCGATAAATTATGAGAAACCTGTTCCTTTTGCTTTTGACTGCCGCGATGCTTGTCGCCTGTTCCGCCAAGGACGCCCCCCAGGGCGCAGGTGGAAAGCCGGCGAAGGGCGGTCGCAGCCTGAATGTGGAAGGCTATGTGGCGGAATTCTCGAAGCCGAAGCGTGAATTCCAGACCATGGCGACCCTGGAAGCGAACAACAGCGTCTCCCTGAGTGCCGCCGTCTCGGGCCGCCTGGTGGAACTGCATGCCAAGGATGGCGCCAGCGTCCCTGCGGGGATGCTTCTTGCAAAGCTTGACGATTCAGAACTCCGGGCCCAGCTGAAGCAGGCGGAGTCCAACCTGCTATTGGCAACTCAGCGTGAACAGCGCACCCGCACCCTGTACCAGCAGGGTGGCATGACTCAGGAAGATCTGGAAGCTGCCGTGGCGAACCTGCAGTCGGCTGAGGCCAGCGTAGAATACATCAAGGCCCAAATTGAGAAGACCGAAGTTCGTGCCCCCTTTGCGGGCAAGCTTGGCCTTGTGAGCATCTCGGTAGGCCAGTGGCTGAACGCGGGGGCCCCCGTAGCAGAACTCAGCGATGTGAAAAAGCTGAAGGCCCGCTTTGCCGTGCCCCAGAGGTACGCGTCCAGCGTGAAGGTGGGTGACAAGGTTACTCTGAAGGACCAGGAAAGGAATGTGGAAAAGAAGGGTAAGGTGACTGCCTTGGATGCTACCATTTCGGAGAGCAGCCGCACTAGGCAGGTGGTGGTCACCGTCGACAATTCCAGCGGCAAGTTGATTGCAGGCGGCTACGCCAGCATTACCCTCCAGATGAAAACGGCGCAGAAGTCCAGCACCACAATCCCTGCGGAGGCCCTGATTCTCGACAGGGATGGGGCCTATGTGTTTGTGGTCAAGGATGGCAAGGCCCATGTCAAGCATGTGAAGACCGGGCTCCGTACGCCCTTCTCGGTGGAAATAGTTTCGGGACTCTCAAAGGGCGATACGGTTATCGTTTCGGGAATTATCAGCCTTAGGGAAGGCGTGCCTGTCAATATCAAGGACATTAGGCATGGCATGAATTACGAGGTGGATTGATGAGCATAAGCCAGCTCTCGGTCCGCCGCCCTGTCTTGATGACCGTCGTCGCCTTGGTCATTTTGCTGCTTGGCTTTTTTGGCGCATCGAATCTGGGCGTGCGCGAATATCCCAATGTGGACTACCCGCTGATTCAGGTGAGAACCTCTTACCCGGGTGCTAATGCCGCCGTGGTGGAGGCGGAAGTTACCGAAATCCTGGAAGCTTCCATCAACAGTGCCTCGGGTATCAAGGCCCTTACTTCTACGAGCCGCGACGGTTTTTCCTTCATCAACATTGAATTCGAGACGGGCATGGATTTGGAAGCGGCTGCCAACGAAGTCCGTGACCGCGTGAGCCGCGTGCGCCGCAGGCTCCCTGACGATGTGGACGAACCCACGGTCTACAAGTCCGATAGCGACAACGATCCGATTCTGATGGTGAGCCTGGTGAGCGACAAGCTGGACCCCATGGAAGTTTCCGAAATCGCGAATAACTTTGTGAAGGAACGCCTGCAGACTATCAACGGAGTCTCCGAAGTGGCCATCTGGGGCGAAAAGCGCCCGACGGTGCGCCTTTGGATTGACCCTATCCGCATGCAGGCTCTGGGCGTGTCGGGCGCGGAGATGTCGGCGGCCCTCAGCAGGGGCAACCTGGAACTGCCTTCGGGTTCTATCGAAGGTAGCGAGACCACCCTTTCGATTCGTACTTTGGGCCGAATCTTGGACCCCAAGGCCTTTGAGAATATTGCAGTGAAGACCGCTGCTGACGGCACCGTCATCCGCATTTCCGATGTGGCGGATATCCACTACGAACCTAAGGATACCCGCACGGGGTTCCGTCGTAATGGCAAGAATTCCATTACCCTGGCCCTGATGGCGCAGCCGGGTTCCAACCATGTGGAAATCGCCAACGAATTCTACAAGCGTGTAGAGGACATCCGTCGGGAGATTCCCGAGGGCGTGCAGGTGCTCTACGGTCGCGATACCTCCATCAATATCCGCGCCTCTATTAAGGAGGTGGTGGAGACCATCTTTATCGCATTTTTGCTGGTGATTGCCATTATCTTCGCCTTCTTGCGGGAGGCCCGCACCACCCTTATCCCCATGGTGGTGGTGCCAGTCTCGGTGGTGGGGAGTTTCTTTGTGCTTTACCTGTGCGGGTTCTCGATTAACGTGCTGACCCTGCTTGCCATGGTGCTTGCCATTGGCCTTGTGGTGGACGACGCCATTGTGATTGTGGAAAACATTTACCACAAGATTGAGCAGGGCATGAACCCCAAGCAGGCCTCGGTGGCGGGAACCAATGAGATTTTCTTTGCTGTGATTGCCACTTCTGTGGTATTGATGGCGGTGTTTGTGCCGGTGCTTGCCTTGGGCGGCACCACGGGACTTTTGTTCCGGGAGTTCGTGGCGGTGATGATCGGGACGGTGTTCCTTTCTACATTCTGCGCCTTGACGCTTTCGCCTATGCTCTGCTCGAAGTTCCTGCGGCACCAGAAGCAGGGGTGGTTTTTCCAGGTGACGGAGCCCTTCTTTGATTGGCTAAACCGGATTTACTCGAAACTTCTCGGAGTTTTCCTTAAGTTGCGTTTCTTGTTGTTCCCGGTGATTTTGGGGCTTTTGGCAGCGGCGTATTTCTGCTACACCAACATGAGCAGCGAAATGGCGCCTACGGAAGATTCCAATGCGGTCATGGTGAACATGAATATGCCCGAGGGGGTGAGCCTTGACCGTACCAAGCGTATGGCCGATGCCTTTGCCGAAGAGGTAATTGCGCTGATGGATACCAACGAGTATTCCGAAATCCAGGCGGGCGCCTGGAATGCGGGAAACTCCAGAATGCGCATATTCCTGAACTCTGATAAGAAAGCGCGCCGCCCCCAGAGCGAGATTGCGCGGGCCATCCAGATTCTGGGCAGCGAATACCCTGACTTGCGCGTGATGGTGTTTGAACCCCAGAGTATTAGTACCCAGCGCGGAGGGCTTCCGGTACAGTTCGTACTGCAGGCCCCCAATATCGAAGTCTTGCGTACGCTGGTGCCCAAATTCGAAGAGGCGGCAAGCCATAGTCCTGTATTCAGCGTGGTGAATACGAATCTGCGCTTTACCAAACCGGAACTTCACATTGAAATTTTGCGTGACAAGGCCAACGAAGAGGGCGTGTCGGTGAACGATATTGCCCAGGCGGTACAGCTTTCCATCAGTGACCAGTCTTATGGGGAGTACTATAAGGATGGCCGTCAGTACGATATCATCGGTGCGGTGGGCTACCAGTATCGCAGTACTCCTGAGAATCTCTCCATGCTGTCTGTCAAGAATGGCAAGGGACAGCTGGTCAGCGTCGAAAACTTCATTACCTACGAAGAACGCTCTGCATCGCCGTCGCTCCCGCGTTACAACAGGTTTAGTGCGGCTACCATCCAGGCGGGCCTTGTACCTGGAAAGACCATTGGCGACGGCGTGGAGGAAATGCGCCGGATTGCAAAGGATGTTCTGAAGGAATATCCCAGCGTAAGCACCACTTTGAGCGGGTCTTCCAAGGAATTTGAGGAAAGCTCCAGCGGGCTTTACATCGTGTTCTTGCTGGCCTTGGCGCTGGTGTTCCTGGTGTTGGCTGGGCAGTTTGAAAGTTTCCGCGCCCCCTTCGTGATTTTCTTTACGGTGCCGCTTGCCTTGGCGGGGGCCCTGGCCTGCCTGTTCATTATGGGGCAGACCCTGAACATCTTTAGCGAGATTGCTTTGATCCTCTTGATTGCCCTTGTGACTAAGAACGGTATTTTGATTGTGGAATTTGCAAACCAGATTGCGGCAAGTACGGGCTGCTCCAAGCTGGAGGCGGCTCGGAAAGCGGCGGAGCGCCGCTTCCGCCCAATCCTTATGACGAGCCTTTCCACCGTATTGGGCGCGGTGCCGCTGATACTCACCGGCACCCCGAGCCGCATTGCCATGGGCATCGCCATCGCGGGTGGGCTTACCTTTGCCACATTCATGACTCTCTTTATTGTGCCTGCGGCCTACAGCTTCTTTGCGGGTAAGGTGGAAGTCAAGACCAGTGACGCCTCGAAGATGGCATAGTGACTCACAGGCGACTGTTCGCGCGCCTATTCCACCAACTGAAAGACCTTCTCGCCCTTGCGGCTCATGCCGTAGCGGCTACGCAGGATTCCCTCTTTGTAGATGGAGTCGTTTTCCAGCAACTCGATTTCCTTCTTGTACTGCTCTATGAGGGCGTTGAGAGAATCCACCTTGGCCTGGTACATGGCAATCTCTTGCTTGACCTGCTTTTGCCTAGGAATGCTGTTCTTGCCGAACAGGAGTTCGGCCACGACGATGGAGAGCAGAAACAGCACTGCAATGATTGCGATGTATTTCTTCTTGTGCATCAGGGCTCTCCGTTGAAGTAGAACTGGAAGTTGTCGCTGCTCTGGGCGAGACCTGCGATCTCCAGCTCCGTTAATATAGCTAAAAGTTGTGGCGTGGGTAAGGTCATGGTGGATTGTATTTCCGTAAAAGTTTTTCGGAATCCCCGGAACTTGAAGAATAGGTTCTTCGCTCCCTGGGTCAGGTTGCAGCCTACCGTTTCAAGCCTGGTGATGCTTTGCCCCTGGGTGCGGGGCAGCCCGAGAATCTTGTAGAGATTTTCGGGGACAAAGACGGGGGAGGCAAGCCCCTGGTCCAGCAGTTGGTTGGTTCCGCCGGCCACCTCGCTGTCGAAATCTCCGGGACAGGCGTAGAGGGGTTTTCCTTCTTGGCGGGTGAATTCTCCGGTAAGGAGCGCCCCACCCTTGACCTTGCTCTGGACGATGACGGTACACTTGGAAAGCCCGCTGATAATCTTGTTTCGGGCGACAAAGCATCCCTTGAAGCTGGCAAAGTCCCCTTCGTATTCGCTGACGATGGCACCACCTGCTTCTAGGATGCGTGCGGCGAGAACTTTTCGGGAGCCTTGGATGCTGGCCTCCAACCCTTGGGCTAGCACTGCGATGGTGGGGATTCCGAAATCCAGGGCCGCCTCGTGGCAGTAGAAGTCGATTCCCTGTGCAAGCCCCGAGACGACGACTGCTTTGGAGCCTTTCAGGGACTTGACCAGGCGGCGGCATAGTTCCCGTCCGTTGCTTGATGGGCGCCTTGTGCCTACCATGGCAACCCCGATTCCTTCGGGTAGGTTGCCCTTGAAAAACAACCTGTTGGGGCGGTAAATGGATGAGCCCAGCAAAAGGGGAAAATGGTCGGTAATGCAGGCGATGGTGTTTCTATCTTTCATGGTATGAAATATTCCTTTGAAGACTTGGTGAAAATTTTGGAGACTCTCCGTTCTGAGAACGGATGCCCTTGGGACAAGGAACAGACAACCCATTCCCTGCTCCCGTACTTGGTAGAAGAGTGCTTTGAGTTTATCGATGCCGCCCAGGAAGGAGACGCCGCCCACATGTGCGAAGAGCTTGGGGATGTGCTTCTACAGGTGGTGTTCCATGCCCAGGTCATGAAGGAGTCCGGGGACTTTACCGTCGATGATGTGGTGCAGGGAATCTGCGAGAAGATGGTACGCAGGCACCCTCATGTTTTCGGGGATGCAAAAGTGGACAACTCCGCCGGCGTCAGTAGGCAGAGGGATAAGATAAAGGCCTCCGAAAAGAACAATCTGAAAACAGCCGGCGGGTCCGTTATGGACAAAGTAAGCAAAAGCATGCCGCCGCTCGCCCGGGCCCAGGACATCATCCGTCGTGCCGCTAGGGTGGGGTTCGACTGGGACGCCCGGGAACCTGTATTTGAGAAGGCCCAGGAAGAATTTACAGAATTCCGCGCCGAAATGCAAGGAATTTCTGAAAAAAATTCAAATGTGGACCGTTTGGAAGACGAATTCGGCGATATCATGTTCAGCTTGGTAAATGTGGCACGCCATTGCGGGTTCAACGCCTCCATCGCGCTGCAGCGGGCAAACAGCAAGTTTGAGAAGCGCTTCCGCAAGGTAGAGTCCATGTGCAGGGAACAGGGCAAGGAAATGCCCGAGGTAGGCCTAGAAGGCCTGCAAGAAATGTGGAAAAAGGCAAAACAGTCCTGAAACTGTAGCCTGTTTGGCTAGTTGCGAACTTTCACGCCCAATCTGTTCAATCTGTTGTAAAGGGCTGTGCGGAGCATTCCCAGGCGTTCTGCCGTGAGACTTACGGAGCCGCCGTTCTTGGCGATGGCGTTGGTCAGGAACTGCCGCTCCTGTTCCAGCAGGTATTCCCGGAACTCATCGTAGGTGTTGCAGAAGGAGGCTCCCGAAGGGGATTTTTCCTGGTAAAGTCCTTCGTCGATTTGAAGATCTTCGGGTTTTAAAAAACCCGGGTTTGCAAAGCATAGCGCCCGCTGGATAACATTTTCCAGTTCGCGGATGTTTCCCGGCCACTGGTGGGCCTGTAGCTTTTTCAGGGCCTCCGGCGACATGATGAAGTTTTCACCTTGGGGTGCGTACTGCCGAATGAAATAGTTCGCCAGGTCCTCGATGTCTTCCTTGCGGCTCCGCAGGGGGAGAATCTGGATGGGGATCACATTCAGGCGGTAGTATAGGTCTTCGCGGAAACGGCCCTTGCGGATTTCTTCGCTCAGGTCCCGGTTGGTGGCGGCTATGATGCGCACATCCACATGGCGGGTCTTGTTGGCTCCGATGGGCCGGATTTCCCGGTTCTGGATGACTCGCAAGAGCTTTACCTGGGCATGTAGCGGCATGTCTCCGATTTCGTCCAAAAAGATGGCACCCCCGTTGGCTTCCTCGAACAGTCCGATGCGTTCGTTCTGGGCACCGGTAAAGGCCCCGCGGGTGTGTCCGAAAAGCTCGCTTTCAAAAAGGGCGTCGGGAATGGCGCTGCAGTTTACGGTCACAAACCGCTCGTACATGCAGGCGATGGCCCTGGCCACAAGATCCTTGCCTACGCCGGATTCTCCTTGGATAAGAACCGGTCCAGAATGGAGGATGGTCCGTTCCACCGTCTTGCGCAGGGCGTCCATGGCGGCGCTTTTTCCTACCAGGTGACTCATGCGCTCCCTGAAAATCATCTTGGCGCTGTAGATGTCCTTCAATCGGAGGATCTTGCTCATCAGGTGGAGCTTCAGGGACTCTACTGACAGGATGATGTCGTAGAGGTTGTTGGGGATGGAGATGAACTTTTCGGGATCCTCGGCATAGACGAGAATCATGGTGTTCGGCCTTTCAAGACGGATGGCGGTCAGGGCTTCTACATTGCACTGAGAGAAGGAATCCAGGTCCCAGACGATGATGGGGGAGGTGACCTGGTCGGCCTTGCTCCAGGTGGTAAATGTTTCCAGCTCGTAGTTCACGGAAGAAAGCACATCCTGGATAAAGGCGGATGTGTCGGTTTCGTGAGAGAATAGCTGGATGGAGGACAAACTATCCCAGTTCCTTACTTCTCTTGGTGCCCGCTTCTACGGCCTTGATGAGAGTGCTGCGGAATGCTCCATCTTCGAGGGCGTTGATGCCTGCGATGGTGGTGCCGCCCGGGGAGCAGACCATGGCGCACAGGTCGCTAGGACTCTTGCCGGATTGCTTGACCAGTTCCACGGCGCCTTCAATGGTGCCGAGGGTGAGCTTCAGCGCCACATCGCGGGTAAGGCCTGCTTTTACGCCACCGCGGGTAAGGCCTTCGATGAACTCGAAGACGTAGGCGGGGGCACTACCGGAAAGTCCGGTGACGGCGTCCATCAAGCTTTCGGTGACGCGGCAGGTGACTCCGATGGTGTTGAAAATTTCTTCGGCGGTCTTCAGGGTGTCTTCGGTGACGCCGTCGGTGGCTAGTGCCACCGTGCCCTTGCCTACGGTGAGCGGCAAGTTCGGCATCACGCGGAGGACCTGGCTTTTGTTGCCGAGAACGGCGAGCAGGGAATCACGCTTGACGCCGGCCATGATACTGATGAAGGCCTTTTCGGACTTCTGAGACTGCATCGCCGATTCCCATTCCTTGGCGACCAGCTTGAATATCTGGGGCTTCACGCACAGGAAGGTCACATCTGCGGCGGCCACGCCATCGGCAAAGTTATTCTTGCGGACACAGCCGAGAGCGGTGTAGGCTTCGGCCGCCTTGTCGTTTGGTTCCAGGAAAGAAATTTCACTTGCGGCAGTGCCTGCGGAAAGGAGTCCGCGGAGGATGGCGCCACCCATGTTGCCTGTTCCGACGAAAAAGATTTTCTTGTTCATAATAAAAACCCTTCTAAACTTTTATTAATCTAGCAACAATTATCCGTTCATGGAATTCAGGAAATCCATGTTGGTCTTGAACAGCTTCATCTTGTCCCGCATGAACTCCATGATTTCCACGGTGGTCATGTCCTGCAGGTAACGGCGCAACACCCATACGCGGCGAAGCTCGTCGTCGGACAATAGCTGCTCTTCCTTGCGGGTGCCGGACTTGAAGATGTCGATGGCCGGCCATATGCGCTTTTCGGCGATACGGCGGTCCAGCACCAGTTCGTTGTTGCCGGTCCCCTTGAATTCTTCGAAAATCACTTCGTCCATGCGGCTGCCAGTCTCGATGAGTGCCGTGCCGATGATGGTAAGAGAGCCGCCGTTCTCGATTTTACGGGCGGCACCGAAGAAGCGCTTGGGCCTGTGCATGGCGTTGGCGTCCACACCGCCGGAGAGGATTTTTCCGGAGTGGGGGATGACCACATTGTTGGCGCGGGCAAAGCGGGTGATGGAGTCCAGTAGGATGACTACATCGTTCCCGTGTTCCACCATGCGCTTAGCCTTCTCGATGACCATGTCGGCCACCTTGATATGGCGGGTGGGTTCCTCGTCGAAGGTAGATGCCAGCACTTCGGCCTGGATGTTCTTGCCGCGGGCAGAGCCTTCTTCGCGGAGGCGGTCCACCAGCTTGCGCATTTCGGTCACTTCTTCGGGGCGTTCGTCAATCAGGAGCACCATCAGCTTCACTTCGGGGTGGTTGATGGTGAGAGCCTTGGTGATGTTCTGTAGAAGCACCGTCTTACCGGTACGGGGAGGAGCTAGGATAATGCTACGCTGTCCCTTTCCGATGGGGGTGAACAGGTTCATGATGCGGGTGCTGTATTCTTCCCGGTCCCATTCCAGGTTGAGCCTTTCGATGGGGTGGATGGGCGTCAGATATTCGAAGGAGACGCGGCGCTTGGTCTTCTCGGGCGGTTCGAAGTTCACCGTGTCAATACGCATAAGGGCGAAGTACTTTTCGCCTTCCTTGGGTTGGCGAATCTGGCCGGTGATGGTGTCACCCATCTTCAGGTCATAGCGGCGGATGATGTTACGGCTGATGTAGATGTCGTCGGGGCCCGCCAGGTAGTTGTGGTCGGGGTTCCGCAAGAATCCGTGTCCGCCGTCGGGGATGATTTCTAGCACACCCTCTGTGTAGATGGGACAGTCTTCGCCGGTGGTGGCACTCAAAATGCTGTAGACCAGGGCCTGCTTGCGCATGGTCTTGAAGTCGGGAATTCCAAGCTCGTCGGCCTGGCGCTGGAGCTCGAACATGGGGAGCCCGCGGAGTTCTTTCCACTTGGCACGAGCTGCGGCCACCTTCTCGGGGTCGGGAGGCGGCAGCTGAATGCTTTCGTCGATGAAGTCGTCTTGGGGCAGGTTCCTGCCGTGGCGGTTCTTGAACTTGTTGAACTTATTGAACTTGTTGTTGAACTTGTTGTTGCCCTGGCCGTTCTGGTTGTTTTGCTGGCCCTGGTTGCCCTTGTTCTGATTTTGGTTGTTCTGCCCGTTTTGAGCCTGCTGGTTCTGTGCCTGGTTTTGGCCTTGCTGCTGGGCGTTCTGGTTCTGGGCGTTGCCCTGGCCCTGTTGGTTTTGTGCCTGGATCTCGGCCTTGGGTGTGGCGTCTGCGGCCGGGACTGCGGGTTCGGCCTTGGGCTCGGCCTTCTTCTCCGCTTCCATGAATTCTGCGGCGGCCTGTTCTACGCTTCCTTCTTCCTGGGCCTTTTTGGGGCGTCCGCGGCGCTTGGGCTTTTCTGTTTCGGGGGTTAAAGTGGTTTCAGCCAATTCTTCAGGATTATTTTTGGATCTAGGCACTAGACTATCCTTTGATAATATGAGGTCTTTCTTAATGGAAAAGAACTTTATGGGGGGGATATGATAAAATGGAGAATTGTTCTCCAGAAAATTGGGGAGGCTTGAGCTTCGCCAACACCGCATAAGATAAATAAAAAAAATCCATTTGTCAGCCCAAAACGGCCAAAAAAGCAAAAAAAATAAAAATTAACATGCCGATTAGCTATATTGAGGGCGTGGAATCTTTAGAAAGAGTATTTGTGGCCTTAGGCAGCAATCTCTCGCCTCGGGGAAGTCGACTTTCCGAGGGAAGGGAGATGTTGCGCCGAATTTCAGCCGGCGGCTGGAAGGAAAGCCCCATTTACGAGACCCCTCCGGTTGGTCCGGAGGGGCAGGGTCCCTATTTCAACCAGGTGGTGAGCTTCTGGTATTCGGGAACTCCCACGCGTCTGCTCAATTATCTCAAGGGCTCCGAGCTTGTGCTTGGACGCAAGCCCAGGGGGCACTGGAATTCCAGGGAAATAGACTTGGACCTTCTATACTATGGCAACAAGGTGCTGACCGGCAGGCCGCAGGTCCCCCACGGGGAGATTCTGCACCGCCAGTTCGTGCTTGTACCCATGAACGATATTGCCCCCGACTGGGAAGATCCCCTGAATGGGCGTACCGTGAAGAGTTTGCTTGTGGACTTGCTTGCCCGCGAGGGGAAAATCCCGTTCCGCACGGTGACAGGGGAGGAAGACTGATGCTTACGGACAAGGGCGTCCATTTTTTGGCTATCGAAGGAGTCATCGGGGTAGGTAAGACCACCCTTGCCCGGATTATTGCCGAGCGTTGGAACGCCTTCTGCATAGAGGAGAACTTCGCGGAGAATCCCTTCCTGGAGAAGTTTTACGAGAACAAGGAAGCCTATGCCTTCCAGACCCAGCTGTTCTTCTTGCTGGACCGCCATAAGCAGTTGCAGAACACCGGCATTCAGAGCGATCTGTTCCACGACCTGCTGGTGTGCGACTACACCTTCGACAAGGACCAGATTTTTGCGGCCCAGAACCTTTCTGACAGCGAGTATGCCATGTACGAACAGGTGGCCCGTTCCCTGGACAAGGACCTGCCGAAACCCGACCTGGTGGTTTACCTGCAGGCCAGCGTCCCCACGCTTCTGAACCGAATTCGCGGTCGCGGTCGCCAGATGGAAAAGGCCATCGAGGGCAACTACCTTAAGGACCTTCAGGAACGTTACGACCACCTTTTCTGGCATTACCCCAGCGCCCCCGTGCTGATTATCAATACGGACAACATCGACTTTGTTCACAACGAAAATCACCTGAGACAAATCCTGGATGCCATAGCGGAATGCCCGCAGCAGACCACCTATTTTGTTCCCGATGGAAATTAAGAAGGCTATATGAAGATCATCAAGACCATAGCAGAATTACGTAAAACCTTGAAACCTTTTATCAAGCAGGATAAGATCATCGGCCTGGTGCCCACCATGGGGGCGCTTCACGATGGACACGGCTCCCTTATCAAGGCCTGTGCCAAGGATTGCGAAGTGACTGTGGTGAGTGTCTTTTTGAACCCGATCCAGTTCGGTCGTAACGAGGACCTGGATAAGTACCCGAAGCGCCTTGAGGCCGATGCCAAGTTTGCTGGGTCACTGGGGGCGGATTATGTTTTTGCTCCAAGCGTTGCCGAGATGTATCCCGATGGCGACCCCCTGACCCTTGTCCGTGACGAATCTTTGGAAAGTATGTACTGCGGTGCTTACCGCCCGGGGCATTTCCGCGGGGTTTTGACGGTTGTGGCCAAGTTGTTCCTGATTTCGGGAGCGAATAAAGCCTATTTTGGCGAGAAGGATTATCAGCAGGTATTTCTCATCGAGAAGATGGTGAAGGACTTGAACTTCGACATTGAGATTCATCGCGTGCCTATCGTTCGCGAGGAGTCGGGCTTGGCCCTTTCTAGCCGAAACGAATATCTCTCCGACGACGAGCGCAAGCAGGCCCTTGGGATTTCGACAGGTCTCAAGCAGGCGAAAGCCGCCTTCGAGGCTGGCGAGCGTGGCGTTGTGCGTCTCCGGGATATCGTCCTGAAGTCTGTGCTGGCGAACCGCGGCCAGGTGCAGTACGTAGAGGTGGTGAACCAGAAGGACCTCCAGAAGTTCAACGGTGTCATCCGCGAAGGGGACAAGGTTGTGATTCTGGTAGCGGCCTTCTTTGGCAAGACCCGCCTGATCGACAATATCGAACTTAACTAGCCTTATTTTTCCGTGGCGGTAAACACGCCGTCCCAAGTCTCGCCCGCCTGAACAGGCGGGTTTATCTTGTAGGCTTCGCAACGCTTGATGTACACGTGTGAAGGCGTGGTCTTGGAACCCGGATCCCTGTCGGGGTGGTGGGGCTCGTAGTCCAGGCATTCCGTGAACAGTTCCTTGGCCTTGTCCCATTCCATGGCCAGGTAGGCGCAACGGGCCTGTTCCCAGAGTTCCACTAGTTTTTTCAAGCTGTTCTCATTTTCGCAACCGGGCTTTGCCAGCAGTTCGAAGGTCTTGACGGGTTGGCTCTTGCCTATCACGCGGATGGTGTCCAGCGAGCGGTAGATGAACCGGCCTTCGTCCAAATGCTTTTGCGTGTCCTCGCTAATCTGGATGTAGGCCCCGTACTGCTTGGCGGCACTTTCCAGACGGGCGGCCAGGTTCACTGCGTCACCCATCATGGTGTAGTTCTTGCGCATGGTGGATCCCATGTTTCCGGTCACGATGTCGCCGGAGTTGATGCCGATTCTCATATGCATGTCGTGGACCACCTTGGGCCACTTGTCCCCTTCGCTGGCCCATTTCTTGCGGAGTTCCATAAGCTTGGTCTGCATATCTACGGCGCTATCGCAGGCGCTCTGGGCGTGGTTTGGCAGGGGCATGGGCGCTCCGAAGAAGGCGATGATGGCATCTCCTTCGTACTTGTCCAGGGTGCCCTTGTTGAACAGCAAGGTGTCCGTCATGGCGGTCAGGTATTCGTTCAGCAGTTCTACCAGTTTGCTGGGGTCTCCAATCTTTTCGGAGAAGGTGGAAAAACTGGCGATATCGGTAAAGTAGGCGGTAATGTTGGATTTGGATCCACCCAGGGTGGGCATGATTTCGTTGTTCACCATCTCATCGATCAGTTCCGGTGAAATGTACTGCTTGAAGGCGTTACCTAGGAACCGCTTTTCCTTGGTCTCAAAGTAGAACTGGATAATCAGGGCCACAATGTTGGTGAGTAGAATGGCGAAAATCTGCTTGGAAGCTCCAATGTATAGCCCTTGCTGAAAGTAATGGTAGGCAACGGCGAGATAGCCGCCCATCATGATAAAGGAGAGGGCGATGGAGATGTAGCTTTTTACATAAAGGCCAATCAACAGGCAAACAAGTGCCAAGAGGATGACGATGATTTGTTGGTAGTTCTCTTGCAGAGTTATAAGGAAATCATCGTTTAGGATATTTTGAAGGATGGTGGCGTGTGTCAGTACGCCGGGGTAGTTTTCTTCGTGAGGGGCGGTCACAAAGTCGAATAGGGCCGGTGCCGCAGAACCCAGGACGAAAATTTTCCCCTGGAAAAGGCCTGGATCTACGCGATTCTTGGTGATGTCGTAGTAGGAAAGGTGTTGAAATGTACGCTCAGATTCGGCGGTGTTGTAACGCCCCTTGTAGTTAATCTGGTAATGCCCCCAGCGGTCGATGGGGATCCGCTTTACCTTACCGAAACGGATTTCCCTTCCGGGCTTCAGGCTTTCGATTCGCTCTTCGGAAAGGTTGATAATATCGGTAAGAACATCGCTATTTAATATGACTAGATTAGAAAGCCATTTCTTTTGAGCCGCATTGTAATGGATATCCATGTCCATGGAAATATGAGTGGGCTTGTTCGGTGGGAGCCGCTGTAGTGAATCGGCAAAATATTTGACCGTGTTCACGATATAGGGTGTGATGACGGCTTCTTCCTCTTCTTCGCTATCCGTTAAAACAAAACGGTTTGCGCCTTCTTCGTCATGCTTGATACTTATGTTGTTTGCAATCTCCTTTTCTTCGTCTTCTCCTAGAGAATCCAGCATGGAAACATCAATCTGGGAAAGGGCTGCGGAAAGGGTTTCATTTAGCATTTGTCCTTCGAAAATTTCAAAGACGATGTCTCCGTCGTTGTTCTTTGTGGCGATAATCTTGGAGGATATGTCGATAAATTGGGTGTTGTCCTCTGGATTCCTGGCGGCTTCCTTGATTTTTTTATGTAGCGCTAGGAACATGGGGTAGCTGAACTGGGGGAAGGTTGTGTGGTAGAACCCTGAGGAATCCCTGTAGATGCCGAAAGGCTTGCCCAGCTCCACATATTGCCCCATCTGGATTTTCACATTTTTCGGCTTTTGGTGGAAAAGGTGCAATAAGGTCATCATGGGCATGGTGGAATAAATCTTGCTTTCCACATTGGGGTAGATCTCTGGACTCGGGAAACGGTAGAGCAGTGAGACGCGGCGGACCACGCCGTCGTCATCTGGGTAGGCGTTCACCGAACCCATCTGGGCTCCGGCTTTTGCCAATTCTGGGAAGATGTTGTCCAGCAGGTCCTTGGGTTCTATATTCTGGGCGGAATCTGCCTGGGAAAGCTCAAAAGTAGAACTGAATCCGATTTCTTCAGCCCGTTCCGGAGTGCTGAGAGGAGTCCATTGGGATTCGTGCTTGTAGGACTGATAGCTGTCGAAGATATTGCACACAATGGCGTTTCGGCTTTCCTTGACCGCGTTCACCAACATGGAGTCGTAATTATAGAATACGCGTATGTCTTCGCCCAGGGAATCCCAGGAAGTCTCGGGGCTGAGCTTGTTCAGCATGGTGGTTACCTGCTGGGTCTTCTGTATACCAAAATCGGCATTCTTGAACAAGATATCGAAGCCGATGGCCGAAGCTCCGCCGTTGCTCAAGTTCTTGACCACATCGGCATGGATAGAACGGTCCCAGGTGTTGTAGTTTCCCAGTTTTGCAAGGGATGGTTCGTCGATATCTACGATGAAAATGTTGGGGTCGTAGTTGCTGTTCAGGGCATTCTTGTCGTTAGTATCTTCAAGGTTATGGGTCTTGCCGGTCTTTACCTTGAAGAACATGTCGTAGAAAAGATATTCCAGGGATTCTGCACCGTTGCGGGTGGCGTCTAGTTGGGGGTTCTGTACATTGCCCAGGTATAGAATGAGAAAAACCAAGCCGAAAGTAAGGCCGAAACCGATTAGGAGTTTCTTCAGTTTTTTTGACACTTTTATTTGCATATTGTCAATAATAATAAATAGGTTTTAATTATATTTCTTATGCAATGGCGAAGGAGAGCATTTTGGCTGCACAGAAAAAGAAAACGGTTCGTAAGACATCCAAAACAAAACCGGAACAGGTCGAAGGTTCTGGGGATCGTTCCCTAGGCGCGATGGTGCTGGGTTACGGGCTTATCGCGGTGGCCGCTATTGCCCTGCTGTCTTGCATTAGCGTTGTGTATGTAGGTTCCGAAAAGGGGATCATGACCCGATTTGGGGATTTCCTGAACTTTGCCTTCGGCAAACTGCCCGTGATTTTCATTATCCTGTCCGTAATGCTTTGGGGGTTGTTCATCACCTTCCAGGGACTTCGCCAGAAGCTTTTCCGCGTGGCTCTCGGGCTTTCCATTGTGGGCCTTGATTTGTGCGTGTTGATGTCTATTCCCGTTCATGGCAAGGCCAATGTCTCCGAAGATGTGTTCATCATGCGTGGAGGAATTGTAGGGCGCTTTTTGGATTCCAATGTGGTGGGTCCCCTTTGCGGCGATGTTCTGTTTATTCCTGTGATTATCTTGTCCCTTGTTTTGGTGGCGGTGCTGTTTTTCTGTTTCGGACTTCGTTTTAGGCACATCGTTTCGCTGTTCCGTAGGATTCGCGGTGTGAAGGAGAAGATCCCTGAAGGGGAAGATGCCGTAGAAGAGGACGATTCCGACGAGACAACTACCGTCCGGAAGGGAATCTCTATGGACGGCGATACCACCATCTTCAATATTCCCGATGCCTACAGGACCAAGCACAAGGGCGTGCTCAAGCCTTTCAGCGCTCGCAAGAATTGGATGGAGCCTGTGAATGTTGCCAGTGAAGAAACGACCGTGGACAGGTATGTAGAAGGAACTCTCGTCGAAGGCTCCTTTGGGACAGTTGCAGATAAACCTGCTCCGAAGCCCCTGGGCGAAGATCCTGAAATTGCCCGCCTGGAAAGGGAACTCCGTGAAAACGGCGCGCATATGAGCGCTCTCCAGATTCGCGAAATCCGCAATAAGATTGCCGAAATCCGCCGAGCCCGGGAAGAAATCAATTGGGAAAATGAACGCCAGGGGAACCTGGTGGTGAAAGGCGCGGTCCGTGGCGGTGAGGATGAAACCGCTGTTGCCGGGCCCGTCAGCACGGAAGATGAAACGGCGATTGCTGGAGCAACCGTTGTGGCCGATGCCACAGGCGAAATGGCTACGGAAGCGGCACCTGATGAAGAGACCGTTGTGGCGGAAACTTCAGTTTCCGAGGATGCTACGCTGAACGGTGAAAACGCTGAACCGTCGGCAGAATCTGGCGAAGAAGATGATGACTTCATCCCCCAGGTGGTGACCTCCGATGAGGTGGATGCCGACCCCAGCTATGTGGCGCCGAACCAGATAGGAACTTCTTCTGGAGGAACTACAGCTACGGGCGGTGCGGCCAACGGCATTCCCCAGCCCGACCCGACGGTGCATTTCGATCCATATCGCATTCCCTCTGTTGATGAGATTTTAGATGCCCATGATCCGCAGCCTGCCGATTACACTGTAGAAGAGCTTAATGAAATCGGCCACATGCTTGAAGAAAAGCTGGAGAACTTCAAGGTGAAGGGCAAGGTGGTGGGTTGCGAGACTGGGCCTGTCATTACACGGTTCGAGGTGGAACCGGGCCCAGGCGTGAAGGTGAGCCAGTTCAGCGCCCTGCAAGATGACCTGGCCATGGCCCTGAAGGCCGTCTCTATCCGTATTTTGGCGCCTATTCCCGGCAAGGGAGCCGTGGGTATCGAAATTCCCAACCGCAAGATGCAGACCATTTTCGGTCGAGACATTTTCGAGAGTGATGCATTCAAACCCTCGCCAGATAAGATTGTGATGGCCTTGGGTAAAGACATTTCTGGCGAACCTTTTGCCATGGACTTGGCCAAGGCTCCTCACTTGATGATTGCGGGTCAGACTGGTTCCGGTAAGTCCGTCTGTATTAACGCCCTCATGGCCAGCATGCTTTTGAGCAAGACTCCCGATGACCTGCGTATGATTCTCGTGGACCCGAAGGCGGTGGAACTGAAGATGTACGAGAACATCCCGCACCTGCTGGCGCCTGTGATTACTAAACCCGAGGTGGCCATACAGGCGCTCCAGTGGCTCTGCTACGAGATGGACCGCCGTACCGAAGTGCTGGCCCTTGCTAAGGTGCGTAACTTGAACGGTTTCAACGAGAAGTTCGAAGCTGGAACATTGCCTGATGATGTTCCCGAGACCGACCGTGGTCATCGCATGGCCTTTATCGTGGTGATTATTGATGAGATGGCCGACTTGATGATGGTTGCCGGAAAGGAAATCGAGAAGAACGTAAGCCGCCTAGCGGCAAAGGCTCGTGCCGTGGGCATTCACCTGGTTCTTGCCACCCAGCGTCCTTCTGTGAAGGTGATTACCGGTAACATCAAGGCGAACTTGCCCACGCGTATTAGCTTTAAGGTGGCCTCCCAGGTGGATGCCCGTACCGTCATGGACCATGCTGGTGCCGAAAAGCTTCTCGGTCGAGGCGATATGCTTTACAAGGCGGTGAACGCTCCGGACCCGGTTCGTGTTCACGGGGCCTTCCTTAGCGACGAAGAAGCGGAACGCCTGGCCGATGCCTGCAGTAACCAGAATGTCTGTTACCCGCAGCTGGAATCCTTCGAGGTGGCCGAAGACGGTGGGGAAGGTGAGGATGGCGAAGAAAACGGCGCCCTGAACGAGAAGAAGGACAAGTTGCTGTTTGAAGTGGCCAAGTGGGCTATCGAATGTGGTAACGGCCTTTCTACGTCTGCAGTGCAACGTCACTTTAGCGTGGGTTACAGCCGCGCAGGCAAGATTGTGGATCAGCTTTTCGGTCTAGGCCTCTGCGCCCGTAGTACGGGTAACTCCAAGCCCCGCGCCATGCTTATCGACATGGACCAGCTCATGCAACTGGAACGGTCTGGGAGATTCGGGTAGCGTTTGCGGTTTGTCTACCTGAGAGAAATTGACAACATGGTAATGTCGTCGAATTGTTCGGCATCTCCCACAAAGGTTTGCAGGTCTTCCTTAATCTGTGTTAAGAATGCTTTGCCGCCACGGACATCGGCCGAATTGAGCTTTTTCAGTAGTCTCTCTTCGCCGTAAAGTTCCCCTGAGCCGTTGTGCGCTTCGGTTAATCCGTCGGTATAGATTAAAAGGCTGTCGCCATCCTGTAATTGAATCTCGGATTCCTTGTACTGTGTATCGTCCATGCCTGCAAGGAATAACCCATGCTTGTTCTTCAAAAATTCAAAATTTTCGCCCTTTCTTGCAAAACAGGGGGCGTTGTGGCCTGCATTTGTGAATTTCATGATGCGTGTCGTGGTGTCTAGAATGCCAATCCATGCTGTGGCAAACATTTCTTCGGGGTTGCTTTCACACAGGATTCGGTTGACATCGGTAGAGATCTGAGCCGTGGACAGTTTCATCGAAGCATGGTCTTTGATCATCGTCTTCACGGTCATCGAGAAGAGGGCCGCGGGAACACCTTTGCCCGAAATATCGGCGATGACAAATGCAATATGCGTGCCGTCGATTTCAAAGAAATCGTAAAAATCTCCGCCGACCTCCTTGGCAGTATCCATGGTTGCGTAGATGTTTACGTCGGGGTGGTTGACAAGAGCGCCCTCTGCGGAAGGAAGAGAACCTGTTTGAATGTTTGCGGCGAGGTTCAGGTCGGTTTCGACGGCCACTATTTTCTCGCGATTCTTGACGAACCTATTCGTGTTCACGTTTGTTGTAAAGAAGGTGAGCGCGATGGCGGATGAAAGACTGGTTTCTAGATAATTTTCATCAAGTTCCAAGATGAATAGCTGAATAAACTCAATTCCTGCAATCAATAAGGAGGTTATCAAAATACATTGAGCGTAGAATTTCTTTTCCGCATTTGATTTTCGGCGTCGGATTAAGTAATAGATGGACTGTAACAATGGTGAACTTGCGTACATGAAAGCAATCGGTACCAAGCAATAATCAAAGATGATGCCATATTGAATTTCTCCATGTTCGTTGATGGAATATACTAGGCCGGTCCAAGGTGTCGTTAGGCATAAAATAACGGTAAGAACGGTGGGTGCGATAAATAGCGCGTAGTGCAATTTTTTTGAACTCATCTTGAGTCCAAATTGATTCAACGAGAATCGCGTAAACATCGATGTTCCAAGCATCATTGCAATTGCAAAAATATAGGCACAGGCATAATTAAGGATTTTGTATGTAAGATTCCCATCTACAAAATGCCAGATTCCGTCAAAAGCAGATAAGACCGTTGCCGATACAAGCATAATGGAAAGTTTGTCCTTGAAACTCATCTTGTACAGCACGATGTTGTTGTATAACATGAATGCGGTTAGCAAGGTCGTGAAAACGGATATTTCTACAAACAGGGTATCTGCAATTTCTTCATAGGTCATATTTATGCCTCGAATTTTACCTTGAATGTGTTACGGTTGTAACTCATGGTCGT
>CAMKNA010000029.1 GCA_946414075.1 uncultured Fibrobacter sp. | reverse complement strand
GAGCGAGGGCCAGCCCTGTACCTGTTTTCCCTATTCTAGCCCGAGCGGTCAAAAAAGACCCGCCAGCAGGGCAGGTCTCCAAGGAGGTAATGAATAATCGTTACTTGTTTATGGCAGCCAGGAACGCATCCTTCTTCTCTTGCAGGAATTCCTTGCTGTTGTACTTGCGGATACGGCGGAGGGCCTGGTCACGCAACTGACGGACGCGTTCATGGGAAATGTTCATGGATTCGCCCACTTCGCGAAGCGTCTGGGGAGCTTCCTGGTTGATACCGAAAATGCCGGTAATCACCTTGGCTTCGCGCTCCGGGAGCTGCTCCATCAAATCGCGGGCAAGGCTTTCCACACTCTGGATCTCGGAATCGGCCTCGGGGTTGGAAGCACCATTGTCCGGGAGCACTTCGGCGTAGGTAGCCTTGGAGTCCGCCTTCAGGGGGCTATCGAAAGAAACACCGCGCTGACCGATCTGGATAAGCTCGCGAATCTCTTCGTTAATCTCCTTACCACGGGACTGTTCGTGCAAAGCCTTACGCACACGCAGATGCTGGTTGGCCGGCAAGCGGATCAGGTTACCCTGCTCGTTGATGGCACGGGTAATGTAGGCCTTGATCCACCACACGCCATAGCTGATGAACTTGAGACCGCGGGTGTGTTCAAAGGACTCGATGGCACGCACCAGGCCCATAGCTCCCTCGCTCACCAGGTCCGGCAGCGGGATGGGACAGCCACGGTACTGGATGGCCACTTTCAAAACAAAACGCATATTGGCAGAAATCAGTCTCTTTCTAGCAATCTTGTCGCCTTCCTTCGCCTTCTGGAAAAGAATCTGTTCTTCTTCGCGAGAAAGGGGGGCGGTGCGTCGTATGTCTTCGAGGTATCTTTTTAGGGTGGTATCTGTTGAATCAATATGCATTTCTATAACCTTGTCTCTCTAAATATCGCTTATTTTGAGCAACTTGTATGCCAAAAGAACAAAATTTTACAACTTGGCATAAAATCGGCCCTTATCGCCCTTAAATCCAAGCCAAAGATACAAATTTTTGTCACGAATTTCAAACATTGTCATCTTTTTATTACAAAATTGGATAAAAATGACGCCATTCAGCCTTGCCCATCGTAATTCGTTGATACTCCACAAGATACAATTTCGTATATTTTGCGGGCTATGACAGTGAAAGAACCAGACCAGTCCGTATGGAATCGTTTTTGGAAACAGAAAAACGATATGGACAAGGTGTACCCCTCGTCCCCATCGGTGCTGAATACCATCAAAAAGAATTTTAAGCTCCAGGGGCTCAAGGTCCTGGAAGTAGGCGCCGGAACAGGTCGCGACAGCGCCGAACTCGCACGCCTGGGTGCCGATGTCTATGTGCTGGACTTTGCCGAAAACAGCCTGAAAATTGTGGACGCGCTCCGCGCAAAGGATAACCTTTATAGTAACTTGAAACTGGTTCGCGGCGACGCCTTCAAGGCCCCCTTCCCCGACAACACCTTCGACCTGGTGTTCCACCAGGGACTGGCCGAGCATTTCAAGGACTCTCTCCCGCTAATCAAGGAGAACTTCCGCATCCTAAAGCACGGCGGACACTGTCTCTGCGATGTGCCCCAGACCGTGCACCCCTACACCATCATCAAGCATATCCTGATTGCCATGGACAAGTGGTTCGCCGGCTGGGAAAAGCAGTTCACCATGCCAGAGCTCAAGAAGCTCATGACCGACGCCGGCTTTGAGTGCGTCTACGAGTACGGCGACTGGATGCGCCCGAATCTTTATTACCGCATCCTCCGCGAAGTCGGATTCAAGGTGGGCATCGAACTCCCGAAGTATCCGTTGGATGGAACGGCCTACCAGAAAATCAAGGACAAGTTCCTGGATTCTCTCGAGAACAATTCACTTATGCACTATACACAGCTGTGCATTGGAGTCCTGGGCCGTAAGCCCTAACCGATGAACATCCTCGTTGTCAACTACCGCGACCGGATGCACCCTGCCGCAGGGGGAGCTGAAAAGCACCTGCACAGCATCTTTTCGCAACTGGTAAATGCAGGCCACAAGGTCGTGCTTTTTACTACGGCGTTCCCTGGCAGCAAGCCTCGTGAAAATGTAGACGGCATCGAGATTGTCCGCAAGGGCGGAGACCTGTTTTTCCAGCTCACCGTCGCAGCGAATATCAAGAAGCTTGACCGCGAGTTCAATTTCGATGTGGTGGTAGAAGACCTGAACAAGCTTCCGCTGTTCACGCCATTCTGGACCAAGAAGCCCGTCGTGGTGCAGATGCACCACCTGTGGCGCGACTCCATATTCCACGAAGCGGCATTCCCCATAGCCTTCATGGTGTGGGCCTTCGAGCGGATCATACCCTGGTTCTACCGCAAGCAACCTTTCATAGCGGTAAGCCCCAGCACCAAGCACGAGCTTTCCGAAATCGGGATTGCCGAAGATCGAATTTCCGTTATCTACAACGGCTCCGACGACAAGGCACCTGTATCAACCGCCACAGCAGAAGATGCTTCTGCCGAGCACGCCCCCGCAGAAGCGGAAGGTCAACCCTACTTCCTCTGGCTTTCCCGTGTCCACCGCTACAAGGGCATCTGGACAGCCCTGCAGGCCTTCGAGAAGTTCGCCCAGAAGCACCCAGACATCAAGCTCCTGGTGGCAGGGGACGGCCCCCTGCTGAAAAAGATTCCCACCTGGCTCAAGCAGCACGGTCTTGAAAACCGCGTGAATCTTCTAGGTTTTGTGACTCCCGAAAAGAAACGGCAACTGTTGCGCCACCCCATCGCTCTCCTACAGACGAGCTATAAGGAAGGCTGGGGCCTTACCGTCGTAGAAGCTGCAAAATTCGGGGTAACCACCATCGCAAGTGATGTTCCCGGACTACGGGACAGCATCAAGAACGGCGAGACCGGGCTCCTGTTCCCTGTAGGAGACGCCCACACCTGCGCCGCCGAGATGGACAGGCTCTATGGCGACGACGAACTGCGCTCCCGGCTGGCAGGAGAGGCCCGCATATACGCCGACGAATTCCGCTGGGACACCGCCGCCGAATTGACCTTTGAGCTTTTGCAGGATACGGTCATCCGCCACCGCGTGGCGGGAGGGGAACAAAATGAATAGCCGTCTGAAGTCTTCCCTGATTTTCTTGCTAAAGCTGGTGGTGACCATCGTTCCCGCCTACTTTGTCTGCAGGAACATCGTGATGGATCCGGAGTGGAGCGTAGATGACCTTTACCGGATTTTTACCGTCGATAGCATATGGCCCCTGCTGGCGGCCATACTCTGCCTTGCCGTTTCCAACTTCACCGCATGCCTGCAGTGGAAACTCCTGCTGGAAAGGCAGAATGTGAAACTGAAATACGGGCACCTGCTCAAGCTCTACTATGTAGGACTGTTCTTCAACAACTTCATGCCCGGAAATGTAGGCGGCGACGCCAAGAAGATTTACGACATCCGTATGCAGGGCGGCCAGGATACCGTGGGGGCGGGACTTACCGCAACATTCTTTGACAGACTTTTCGGTTTGTTCTTTATAACCTTGTTTGCCCTGGCGGTTGGTCTCCTGTTCTTTATGCACGACGAGGCCCAGCGGACATTCATGTGGCCTTCGGTCTGGATTTTCCTCGGGTTCTGCGCCCTGTTCGCTTCGTTGTTCAGTCGTAGGCTGGGCAGGCTACTGTGTTCACTGATGGTCAAGGTGTTCCCTGCCAAAATCAACAGCAGGCTGGTCCACATGTTCGAACGGTTCCAGCAGTTCCGCTCCATGCGGCTCTGGGTGTCCATCAGTGGTCTTTCGGCGGTGACGCAGTCTCTCCGTATACTGGTGCACTTCTTCTGCGGCATCGCCATCGGTGTGGACCTTTCCATCTCCTGGTATTTCTACTACATCCCGCTGGTGGCTATCGTGAGCGCGCTGCCCATTTCTATCGGCGGGTTCGGCCCGAGAGAGCTTTTGGCCCAGTCCCTGTTTGCCAGGGCCGGAGTCCAGAATCTTGAATCGGTGGTTATCCAGCTGCTGGCCTATTTTGTAAGTTTGGTATTGAGTCTGTTCGGCGGTTTTGCCTTCTTGCTTGGCGGCCGGACGAATGTTTCGGACAAGGAAAATTCCTAGTCCCTTTTCCATATCCCGCAGGCGCAATATTCGGGGCGCCGCATTCCACATGGTAACCTATGGATGCCGAGAGCATCTTGAAAGGTCTGAACGGCGACCAGCGTAGCGCCGTATTGCACGACCACAAACAAAACGGAGCGCTCCTGATTCTTGCAGGGGCAGGTTCGGGTAAAACTTCTGTTCTGACCAAGCGGATACAGTACCGCATCATGAGCGGAGTCCTGCCCGAAAAAATTCTCTCACTCACCTTCACGGCAAAAGCCGCCGCCGAAATGCGTGAACGCGTAGAAGCCCTATTCCCCAAGGCGGGAGTCAGACTTTGCACCTTCCATTCACTGGCACTGTTCATGCTCAAGCAAAAAATAGGCGGCCAGTTCGCCTACGAAATTCTCGGATTCAACAGGGTCCCCACGCCCAAGGAAACGGAGAATCGGGAATTCCTGCGCGAGCTGGTACGGCTGAAAATCCCCGCCACCAGGCTAAATCGGGAAGAGCTCTTTTCAGGAGATCTGCCAAATGCTCTCAAGAAAAAAATCAGGCCCTTGCAAAAGAATGTCATCCTATCGGGAAATGTGGTGTTCGAAGATCTGATCTACCTGGCCATTCGGCTGCTGGAAACCAGCATCGACGCAAGGGAATATTTCCAGTCCCTTTGGAGCGAAATCCTAGTGGATGAATACCAGGACATCAACCCTTCGCAATACAGGCTGGTAAAAAACATTCTCGGAAACCGAAACGACCTGTTCGTGGTAGGCGACGACGACCAGGCCATCTACGGGTTCCGCGGCGCCGACATCGGGAACATCAGGCGGTTTCAGGAGGACTTCAAGGACAGCACTCTTATACGCCTGGAATGGAACTACCGCTCCGTACCGAATGTGCTGCACCTGGCAAATGAGATATTCACAAACAAGCCCGTAGCGCTACGAAAGGTTCTCCGGGCGGGCAATCCGAAAGGCTCCGGCGGCAACAGGATTTTTACCGAGAACCGCAAGCCCGAAGTCTGGGTGTCGGACAATCCCATCGAGGAGGCGGAAAAGATAAGGGGCGCCATCCTTTCCCTGCGGCAGGAATACGGACTGCTCTGGAAAAACTTCGCCATACTGGTGCGGTACAATCGACAGCGACAATACTTCGAGGAATTGCTTCGCGAGGGGGAGCTGCCCATCGCCGGAGACCACCTTGCAGGGGACCAGGTGCTGGAAGACGGGATCCACATCGAAACCGTTCACGCATCCAAGGGGCTCCAGTACGCCGTCGTCTTTTATGCAGGACTTGCCGAAGGGTTCACACCGGGCAAGTGCGAAGGCAGCCGCAAACAGCGCAAGGCGCAGATGGAGGAAGAAAGGCGCCTGTACTATGTAGGGGTGACCCGTGCCGAATCGTACCTTGTTTTGCTATATTGCAAACAGAGGTATTGGAAAGGGAAACTGCTGAAACTAAAACCCTCCCGATTCCTACCCCACAAACAACCGCAACCTAGATGGACCATGCCAGTTATTTTGTTTAGAATATATGTGGTGATTGTAGTGCTCTCCTACATGCTCGCCCATATTCTGGCGTTGCCCTTTATCTTGATTGCCTGCGGGAAAAATTTCAACACCTGGTTCGAAGGAAAAATCCAGAAGTTTTCCCGTTTCTGCATGAATGTGTTGCGGATAGACCTGGAAATCGAAAACCAGGCGAATCTCGCCAAAGTGGACTGGAACCGCCCCGTGTTCGTCATGGGCAACCACAACTCCTATGCCGACATCCCCGTGGTGTTTCTATCCATCGAGCGCATCGTGGGATTTATCGCCAAGGCCTCCCTCCGGTTCATCCCCTTTCTCAATTTCTGGATGCACAAAATCGGGTGCATATTCATCAACCGTAAAAAAGGGGGCGGAGCCACCCTGATCCGCGAAGCCATAGAATCTGGCCGAACGCCGAGAATATGCCTGTTCCCCGAGGGCACCCGCGGCAAGAACGATTCCCTTTCGCCGTTCAAGAGTGGAGGATTCAGGCTCGCCCTGGAATCCCAAGCCATCGTGCTTCCCATAGTCATCCGTGGCACATCCGCCGTCTGGGAAAGGCGCAAGGATACGGGGCGCTGCAAGGTGACGGTACAGATTCTCGACCCTATCGACGCTGGCGAAATCGAGAAGCGCCAAGGCGACAATGACCCGAGAAAGGAACTGATGCCCTTGGTCCGCGCCCGCATGGAGGCCGCCCTGTGATAGGCGTCTTCGATTCGGGCTTTGGTGGACTCACCATCTTGCGGGACCTGCAGGCGGCCCTTCCCGACTACGACTTTTTATACCTGGGAGACAACGCACGGGCGCCCTACGGAAACAGGAGCTTCGAGAGCATATTCCGCTACACGCTCCAGTGCGTGCGGGAACTTTTCGACCGGGGCTGCCCCCTGGTGATTCTCGCCTGCAACACGGCATCGGCCAGGGCGCTCCGGAGCATCCAGCAGCAGGTGCTGCCCGTAGAATTCCCGGACAGGCGGGTGCTTGGCATCATCAGGCCCACCACCGAAGAAATTGGCAACTACAGCCATACAGGGCATATCGGCATCTTCGCCACCGCGGGCACTGTTTCTTCTAACAGCTACCAGATAGAGATCGACCACTTCTTCCCCGAACTGAAGGTGACCCAGCACGCCTGCCCCATGTGGGTCCCCCTGGTGGAAAACGGCGAGATGGATACCGAAGGTTCCCGCTTCTTCGTAAAGAAAGAGGTAGAAGCCCTGCTCCAGAAGGACCCCGAAATCGACACGGTGCTCCTGGCCTGCACCCACTACCCTCTGTTGGAAAAAGAAATCCGCGAAGCGCTCCCGCCCCATGTGCGGCTGCTCATCCAGGGCAAGATCGTGGCCCACAAGACGGTAGACTACCTGAACCGCCACCCCGAGATGGATGCCCGGCTTTCGCGGTCCGGCAAGACCCGCTTTCTGACCACGGATACTGCCAATTTCTTCGAAAAAGGGGCTAATCTGTTCGGAATGAAAGATATTTCCGCAGAAGCCCTGACCCTCTGACATCGATTTTTGTATCTTGGCATCGTTAATGACGAACCTTTTTAGGTCCGCTGGTTATTTTATTATGTATCACTTTTCTAGGGGTTGAAAAATGCCTAAAACACAAATCAATCTAGAAGGTTGGCAAGATTACCGCGGCAATGCCGCCGGCAGCCTGCTCTATGTGGAAACCAGTCACCAGTCCGAAATGCCCGTCCGCGACCAGTTGAACGAAAACGGCAAGGGTTTCTTCTACGAGCCCAACTACGAGACCAGCACCTACGGACTCATGAGCTGCTGCAATGTAAAGAACATCAACGCCATCGTCCGTGCCAAGAGCCGCTATATCCTCTTCGGCACCCGCTACGAAGGCCTCAGCGATTCCGAAATGCGCAACAAGTACCTGATCATGGGCTACATGCGCATCGACAAGGTCAAGGATGTGCGCACCCGCCACATCCAGCGCTACATGGCCAACCCCGAAATGCAGGAACCCGAATGCATGCAGATGGAACACAACTGGGCCGTCTACGGCCCCATGCGTTTTGTTTCCATGGACGACTCCTTCGTGGTCACCGACGAGATCCTGAAGGAATGGGGCTACAAGGGTCATGCCAGCCGCCAACTGAAGGCCGTGTTCAACAAGGAACACCTGGAAAAGATCCTTGCCCACCTGGATTCCAAGCCCGACATGATCGACGAATACATCGCCACGGTGGACGAATTCAAGGAAGCCCTGGAAGAAGGCTAATCCTTCCTCATATTTTGAAAAAGGCCCGCCTTTGCGGGTCTTTTTTTGACCGCTCGAGCTAGAACCAAGACAACAAATACAGGGCTGGCTCTCGCTCCCACCTAAAGGTGGCCATGTACACTAAGCACTAAAGTGCTAAGTGTCCAAAGCTCGCCTTCGGCGACTCGTATTGACGAGTCGCCTGCGGCTCACTTTTTTGACCGCTCGGGCAAAACCCCTAAGCCATGGAATAACGCTGGCTGCGGCCGCCCTTCTCGTCGGCCTTCAGGATACCCTTGGCGATGAGCCCCTGGATGGTTCGCAGCGCCGTGTCGTGACTCTGGCCGATAACCGCCGCCAGTTCCTTGGCGGTGAAGCTTTCAGGGAGCGTTCCCGCGAACAGGGCCGCAAAGAGCTTCTGGTCCTTTTCGTCGAAGGCCTCCCCCGCATGGCGGTTGTAGAAGGCGGTCTTGCGCTGTTCCTTGAGTATACGCTCCCTTGTACTGGACATGGCCCGCTGCATAGTCTCGATAAACCAGAGGATCCATTCCGTCAGGTCGCCGTTGCCCCGCTGGGTCTCGTTGAGAATCTTGAAATACTCCTCGCGGCACTCCAAAAAGGCCTGGTTCAGGGAGAACTGGCACCGGGTGGTCTGCTCGCTGCGGGCCAGGGCCACGATGGTAAGGAGCCTCGCAAGGCGACCGTTGGCGTCGGCGAAGGGCCTAAGCGTAACGAACCAGAAGTGGGCCACCGCCGCCTTGATGACGCCGTCCATGGAGGATGTCTCCATCCACTGGATGTAGCGTTCCACTTCCTGCTCCAACCGCTCTGGATTGGGGCCGTCAAAATCCAGCCTCCCTTCACCCTGCCCGTATGCCACCGCACTGGGGCCCTGACGGAAGCTCGCCACCTTGTTCTGGCCCATGGAGGCATGCCAGGCGAACAGGCGATCCACCGTCACAGGATTGAAGGCCTTCGTGATGGCCCCAAGGTAGATCCGTACCGCAGGATCTGCCGACTGGGAATTACCACCCTGTACAAGCGCGACCTGCCCACTCACGAAACCCTTTTCCAGAGTGAGACCGTCGATGGCCGAATTTGAACAAATGTCCTGAATCAAAAGCTCCTGCTCCAAATCCTGAAACCCACAAGTCTCCATGGCGCCAATGAGCTTGCCCTCCTGCAAGCGGGCTTCGCCAAGGGCGTTCAGGACCTTACGGGAATCAAACCGGAAGTGGGTCCAGTCAGGATATTGATGGATATAGAGCATACCTATCCGTAATATACTTTTTTTCCTATGCTTCTTCTAAAAATTTCACAATTTCCACATCGGCAGGGAGCCAGTTTACAGAATGGAGTTCCCCACGGGTAAGCCACCGGGCCGCCTCGTGCTCAACCAAGGTCGGAGCATGGCCACCTGCAAGCGTGCAGTAAAAGCAGTGCATGGCCAGGTGGAAAGCCGGGTAATCGTAATCCACCGTACAGATGAAATCACCGACATCCACATCGACGGCAAGTTCCTCTTTCAGCTCACGGACAAGGGCCTGCTCGGGCGTTTCGCCAGGCTCCATCTTGCCGCCGGGAAACTCCCAGAAATCCTTGTAGTCGCCATAGCCCCGCTGGGTGGCAAAGAACTTGACGGCAGGCGAACGCCGCTCCCCGTCACAAATAACTCCCGCCACGACCTCAATAAATTTCATAACCGAAATTTAAAAACTGTTTACAGGCGAGCCCATTTATATGGCCCTTATCATATCGCCACGCCCAGAAAATGTCTAGTTTTCTCCCTAAAAGAGGGAAAGATGAACAATCCAGTTCTCAGATTTGCAATTCTCGGGTGTGGCCATATTGCCACCAAAATGGCCGCCGCAGTCAAAACTCTCGAAAAGCGCGGTATGGGCGTGGAATGCTACGCGGTGGCGTCCCGCTCCCTTGACAAGGCCCAGAAATTTGCCCAGGAATATGGGTTTGGCCGTGCTTATGGCAGTTACGATGAACTTGCGCAGGATTCGAACGCCGACCTGATCTATATCGCGACTCCGCATTCCGAACACTACAACAACATTTTACTTTGTCTGGGACACGGTCGGAACCTGCTTGTAGAAAAGGCCTTTACCGCAAACGCCCTGATGGCATCTGAAGTGGTGGCCCTTGCCGAAGAGAAGGGCGTGTTCATGAGCGAAGCCATGTGGACCCGCTTCTTGCCTGCGGTGCAGATGGTGAAAGACTGGATCCTGGCCGGTAAAATCGGCAAGGTGGAAAGCGTGGAGGCCGACTTCTCCATGCCCCTTTCCCATATCGGGCGCCTGCATAAGCCCGAACTTGCAGGCGGTGCGCTGCTGGACCTGGGCATTTACAGCCTCACATTCGCGGACATCTTCTTGACGGACGAAAAAATCGGTGGGCCAGCCAATCACATCGTGCAGACAAAGACCAAGTGCGTCAAGTTCCATACCGGTGTCGATGCCACGGACTGGATTGACCTGGTTTATGCAGGCGGGCAAGTGGCCCATCTCAAGACTTCCATGGTGGCGCCGCTCAAGAACGAAGGCGTCATCTATGGTACCGAAGGCTTTATCCGCGTGCAGAACCTGAACGACATGGAAGAAATCCAGCTATTCGATGTGGCTGGGAATCTAGAAGAATCCGTGAAGCCGCCCCGCATCGAGAACTGCTACGAGTATGAAGTGCTGGGCTGCAAGGCTGCCCTGGAGAAGGGCCTAAGGGAATGCCCCGAGATGCCACACAGCAAGACCATGCAGATGATGACGCAGATGGACAGTCTCCGTGCCCAGTGGGGAGTCTCTTACCCCTTCGAGCTAAGCCCAGGCGAAGTCTGGGACCGCAGTGGCGACAAGTCCTTCCTGGAAGTTTATGATATCGAGACCGGCGAAACAAAGCAGCTCAAGGAATTCGACAAGGTCATTGAGGCACCCAACTGGAGCGCCGACGGCAAGTTTCTCACCTATAACAGCGAAGGACGCATCTACAAATTTGAAATCGCCACAGGTACGATTACCGAAGTGCCGAGCCTCTTCGTGGACAACTGCAACAACGACCATGTGCTTTCTCCCGATGGCGAAGGCTTATATGTAAGCCACCACACCAAGGAAGACGGCCTTTCACGCATCTACAAGATTTTCTTCGACGGTCGCACGCCGGAACTAGTGACCCCGCTGGCACCAAGCTACCTCCACGGCATTACCGCTGACGGCAAGGCTCTCGCCTACTGCGCCGAACGGAACGGCGAATACGACATCTACACCATTCCAGCGGCCGGCGGAAACGAGACGCAGCTCACAACCGCGTTCGGGCTGAACGACGGCCCGGAATACGACTGCGACGGTGAATACATCTGGTTCAATTCTGTTCGCAGCGGTCGCATGCAGGCCTGGCGCATGAAAGCCGACGGCTCCGAACAGACGCAGATGACGCATGACGCCCATTGGAATACATGGTTCCCGCACATTTCGCCCGACCGCACAAAGGTCGTGATGCTCGCCTACCACGAACGGGATGTGCGCCCCGGCGAACATGTGCCTAACAAGAATGTGGAAATCCGACTCATGACCGGTAGCGATAAGACAGGCTGGAGCGAACCCCGCACCATTATCAAACTGTTCGGTGGGCAGGGAACCATCAATGTAAACTCCTGGGCCCCCGACAGCAAGCGCTTCGCCTATGTGAGGTACGAAAAGGGGTAAGGCGCGTCATCTCCCAATCACAATTATTGTAAATTGTGTTATAAGGAGATGTTATGACGACGAGACAATTTCTGCTCAGCCTGTTTTTTGTGACGACTGCAAGCCTTGCCGCCTGCGGTGACGACAGTTCCAGCAATTCCGGCACCACGCCCGAATCCAGTTCCGACACGGCCATCGCCAGCAGCGAAAGTAAAGCCTCACCGGAATCCAGCAGTACCACGCCTGAATCCAGTTCTGTGGCACCATCAAGTTCCGATGCCGCCACAACCAGTAGCGAAAGCAAGGCATCTTCGAAAACAAGCTCTTCCTCTAAGTCAAGCAGCTCTACCGCAAAGGCTGACACCGTCTGGAACAAGGCCTACCTAACCTGGTATATTTCTTGGCCGGACCCCGGCAGCGAAGAATGCGTCGTGTACAATGGTTGCGAATGGGCGGGCTACTTTGCAGGCATAGACGGCCAGCAAACCGAGCAGTGGGTCAGCGAGCACAACATTATATCTATCCACGAAAAAGACTGGAGCAAGTACAGGGGCAAAACCTTCAGGCTCCGCCAGAACGACAACACCATCGATGCCGTCGTGTACGACAAGTGTGCCGATAGCGACTGTGATGGTTGCTGTACTCAAAATGCCGGGAACCTCGGATTCCTTATCGACGTCGAAAGCTATACATGCGAACGCCTCACCGGATCCAAGGAAGGCTGCGACGGCGTCGTTGAATGGGTGTGCCTTGACTGCGAGTAGTTACTTGGCCGCCTTGCAGGCTTTATAGCTGTCCGGATTCTTTGCCAGGAAACCCTTGACCATTTCGCCAGAAGGACTATATGTCAGCGAGTCAACCGTCGCATCGCTTGCAAAAGCGGCCGTACCCTCGCTTATCTTGGAAGCGGACCAGTTGGCGGAGGAAAGCTTATTTGCATCCATCCATTCCTGCCATATGATGTTCCTGTCTTCGCCGGGAGTTCCATTACCGTTAGAGGTGCCGGTACCCCATTCGCTTACAAACACTGAAAGCCCGGCTTTCATGGCCTTGTCCGCATTGCCCCTTTCGTTATTACCATGCGTCATTGCGTAGTAATGGAAAGTATAGGCAACATTGTGCTTCGGGTCTTCTACTTCATTTCCAATAGCGAAATTAGGTGTCTGGTCCCAATATGGATTACCAACTAAAATCAAGTTATCAGAATATTGGCGAATGACAGGTATAATCTCATTAGCGTATGTCCTAACCGAATCCCAGGGCAAAAAACCACCGCCATACTTAGACAAAGAGCAGTCCCCAGACCCATTCTTTAGGCATGCCGGCTCATTGAAGATTTCAAAAATGACATTATCGTATCCACCGTACTTCTCCGCCATCTCGCTAAAGAACTGCTTGGCTTCCTCCAGTTGGTCAACCGCCGTATGGGAATGCCAGTCAATAATCACATAGATGTCATTCTTGACAGCAGCTTTCACAGAAGCATCGATAAAACCACGCTGAACTTCGGGATCCCTGATAAAGCCTGGAGTTTTGTTCCATTTTTCATTTGTGGCAATGGCAAGGCGAATGAGTTCCACCTTCATATCACGGACCATGGTATTGATTCCCGCTTCGCTGTAGAACATGGTGGCTTCATCGAGAAGGCTCCAGTACATGCTCATGCCGCGAACCTGGACTTCTTTACCGGCGGCAACGCCTTCGCAGGAGCCATAGATACGGCCAACACCATCTACGCTGCCAGCCATAAGCTGGCCATACTGACTCACCGGGCCCACCCTGTCGGCAAGCCTAATATCGACATCCGTCTTGCTGACTGATGTAACATTTTCTCCCTCGCAGCCCCAAAGAAGGAAAGCCGCAAGTGACAATGCGCCGAATACCTGGCAAAATTTCATACTGTACTCCACTGATAAGCCGATGTGCTAAAACTAGACTTTTCCCAAAATACTAGTAGTCCCATCCATTTCTTTTCTGTTTACAGTTGTCTACAAAAATAATGTGTTCCCATTTACCTCTTTTTCCCTTATTTATCTATGTTTAGGATACTATGAAAAAGAAATTCCTTATGCTCTTTGCTCTCGGCCTGGCAGCCAGTGTCCAGGCACAAAATGCACCCGCTGCCGCCGCACCGGCAGCACAGCCCACGCCAGCCGCAGCTCCCGTGGCTCAACCGGCTCCTGCTGCGGAACCCGCTCCTGTAGCGGCCGCAAACACGGCAGAACCCGTTGCCGAGCCCGCCCCTGTCGCGGAAGCAGCTCCGGCAGCAGACTCCACCGCTGCCGCGGCACCAGAGCAGGTCGCAACCGATAGCACAACAGCCGCTCCGGCAAGCGATGCCGCAGCAGCTGCACCCGCCCCTGCAGCCGATTCCACCACCGTAGCCGCAGAAGCGGCCCCCACAGCCGATTCTGCCGCAACTACGGCTCCCGAGGTTGCCGTAGCCGACAGCGTTGCTTCGGCAGACTCCGCAACCGTGGCCGCCACCGATTCTCTTGCACAGGACACTTCCAAGGTGGCAAAGGCCCCCGCCAATAAGCTGGGCGACATCCTTCATGGTAACGCCTATAATACCGTCGGCAACGAAGCCGCCGCCGCCACCATCGGCGGGAACCTCTCCATTCCCCACTTCATGCACGGCTCCAAACTGGTCTACTTCGACCCTCTCGATGAGCAGGGGGTCGTCTCCTTTGGCGATCGCTGGACCTATTTCCTCGCCTTCAGAAACGCGGAAGCCATGGGCAACCTGACCGCAGGTATCGCCTTCGAAAAGTTCGGCGCATCCCTGGACTACTCACTTGGCAAGCACTGGCGTCATACAGACCATGCCGACGGTACCGAAGAGACCTCCAAGAGAACCACTGCGGGCTCTGCCGTAGGTGGCACCTTCTCTGTAAACTTGGGCTCCTTCGATATCGTACTCAATGGCGTATACGCGACCCCCAACGAGAATCGCTACCTGGATCAGCCCTACAACACGGTTGAAGAAGATGCCTGGGCCGCATACGGATACTTGGGCGTCTCCTACAGCGGCGACGCCTATTACTGGACTATCGGGGTCGAGGGCGAGCGCAACGAATTCAAGCACAAGACCAAGGTTTCCGAAATCATAGTTGAGAACGGCAAGACGAAAAAGAAAACCACCAAGACAACCATGTCCGACACTCTTGCCAACATCATGATTTCGCCGGCGTTCTCTCTCGGCACGGCGGTGCTCAGCTCCCAGAACGCCAATGTGTACCTGGGCGTCAACACATATGTTCCCATGCGAATGTACGACGAAATCGAGTCCATCTGCGATAAGCACCTGGAAGCAGCCATGCTCATTGAGCCCAACATTCTGGGTGAAGTCCAGTTCAGCAAGTACTTCATGGCCTTTGGTGGCGCAAGCTACGAATGGAAGGCCGCAGAATATACCGATCGTGAACTCAACAAGGAAGAAACGAAGGTTCTTGATACCTCTGTCGGCGCCACGGATGTAAACATAGGCGTCCGCTTCGAATACGGCCCGGCCGCTCTCGAAATGAGTTTCGAAAAGGTCTTTATGGGTAATCCCTTCGGTTCCTTCTCCACCACCGACGAGATGGTTTCCTCCCTCGGAGCCTTCATCTACTTCTAAGTTTTGGAATCTCCCCTTAATAGAAAGTCCCGCCTTTACGAAGACCGTTCGCACTAAAATTGGGAATGACTTCTCTGGTGGGTGCTCACTCTCGCAAAAGCGTGCAAAACGAGCGTCATAAAATTATGCTGCATAATTTTATGACCGAGTGCAGCCGCGGACGCTGAAAGCGTCAAACGTGCCTCGTTAATACGAGGCACTTGTTGCTCACTGAACGGCGATTTTTTCTGTTTGCTAAAGCAGGCGACTAGTAGTTGATAGCTACGTAAAAGCTTCCAGCACCAAAACGGCGGTCAAAGCTCTCAAAGCCGTCCCAAAGGGCATCCCAGGCAAGGCCGATTTCCAACTGGGTGGCGGAATTGCGGAAAAAGATGACACCCAGTTCTGCACCAGTCGCAAGGCCGATAGCAAAGCTTTCTTCGCTATCGTTGTAGTGCCCGTCCGTCTGAATGCCAAGGCCGGCACCAAGGCCAAGATAGGGCGTGATATTTCCGGTACTCACAAAGTAGCGGCCACCAATCAGGAAGGTTTCATGCCATTCCCACTCTGAGCCGAAAGAAATATTCATGTTGTTGATGATGGTGATGGCCGCATGGGGGATCACCTCGAAAATACGTCCGTAGTGGAACACGAACGCCTGTTCCCAGGACATGTCCACATCCTCGCTTTCATGGCATTTGTCGTTATCGGTGCCACTGAAATGCTTATCACACTTTTCTTCCACAAAATCGTAGTTGTGCCACATGGCCATACCGAGACCATAGCTTACATAGTTGCGGGTCGGACGCTTGTGGGCGAAGTTGTCGTTGGGATCTTCGCCACTGCCGCGTTCCACGGGCACCACATAGACCACATCTGGGCCTTCCTGATAACCAGCCTCCGGGGCGTATGCCGCCGTTTGCGGGGCATTTCCCGCATCCAGGTTCGCAAGGGCCGCCTTGACGGCATCGTCAATAGCCATGTCCAGATCATCGACAGTGGGCGTCTTCTGCCGGCCGGAACCCACTACGGTGCCATCCTTTATCTGCTCCACCACCACCACGATAGAAGAACCCATGGTACTGAGTGTCGTGCGAAGCTGGACATTTGCCGAAGATTCCACGGGAGTGTTCCCCGTCTGGGCCACAGCGGAGCGCAAGATGGACTTGACCACCTGCGGCGCGTCGGTTGAGAATTCCGCACCGGAAGGCTCAAGAATCTGGACATTTTCGGCCAAAGCCAAGGCAACCATCGTCAACAAGGCTGGGAAGAAATTTTTCATAGTGCAATTCCTCGTTTTGTGAAACCTAAATATAAAACAATTACAGGCCCTATTTCTTGCCAACCAGACAGATGATACGGAATACCGCACACGATTTTTCCAATTTTTTTGTATTTTATATAAAATGAATAGAGCCTGGTACATAACGGCGTCTGTTTTTTTTCTCGTCCTCCTGGCCACGAGCTGTAGCTCCAATGGAAGCAGTTCCGAAGAGAATGTGGAAAACGCAGAAGGCGCAAAACATGGTACCAGCGAGCCCGGGTCAGAAGTAACCGAACCCGACGAGAAAAAGCCTTCCATCCTTGATACCCTGACAGTGGAGGATGCAGATGACCTGCCCCCCTGCAACGAAGAACTCAATGGGCGCTTCTTCTTCATCGATGGCGAGAGCCTCCCCTACTTTTGCGTAAAGGGCGAATGGCTAAATGCTTCCGACAGTACAAGCTTCAGCATCACCTGCGCAGACGGTTCATTACAGGCCGTCGACAAGATAGATCACGAGATCGTCACAAATCCGCCGGACTACATCGACCCGAACACCCCTAACAACGGTAACCCCTGGGACCAGAACCAAAACAACCAGAACCCGCCCGTACCCTCGGGATTTGACGCCCCTATCGCGGGAACCGCACAGAAGGGCCCCTTCATTCCCGGTGCAAATATCACAGTACAGGAGATCGACTCCTTCTTCGGACACGAGATGCAGCAGGTCGCAGAGGGCTGCGTCATTGGAAATGCCGGCCAGTTCCGCATAGACAATGTCCATTCCGATTCCAACTGCGTAAAGATCAAAGTGACGGGGCACTATCTCGACGAATTGACCGGCGGATCTTCCGACAGCCCGATAACGCTTGCAGCAAGGACCTGCACGCCGTCTAAGGCAAATGTGAATATCCTCACCCACCTGGAGATTCCCCGCATAGAGCAGTTGACGATGAGCCACATCGACTATAGCATCGCAAAGCCCCAGGCCGAACGAGAAATCCTTGCGGCATTTGGAATCGACATTGCAGGCGACATGCCATCTGCCGTGGAGATGGACATTCTCGACAACAGCGAATACAGTGCGGCCCTTATCGCCATATCCGCCATGCTAAAGGGAGGCCGCGACGAGACCGAGATGATGGCCCTGGCGAACAACCTGGCCGAGGATATCAAAGGCGATGGTGTCTGGAACGACCCGAACTGGAAAATAAAGATTGCGGACTGGGTCGTGGGTTTTGATTCCGCCGGAAAGTATGCCAACATCCGTAACAACCTGACGGCATGGGGCGCCAAGACCATACCGGACTTCGAAAAGTACATGCGGGGATTTTTCCCGATAGCCTATGGCTTCGAGCCCTGTAATTCCTCTAACGCAGGCGCCGTCACCTTCGTGAACCAGGGACAGAGCGTATACTTCGCCAACGACTACGAACATGCGGACCATTCCAAGGTCCGGTTTATATGCGATGCCAAAACGCAGCAGTGGCGCGTGGCCAACGCCCTGGAAAAGGACACCGTAGGCTTCGGGCCCGGCGAATATGACAAGGAAATCCGTGAAGGCCTTGTGAACCATGACATAAACTACATCTACGATAACGGCAAATGGCGCGTAGCCACGGCGGAGGAAGCTGACGGCTTTACCGAAATTTCCAAGGTATATGCAAGCCTGAAACCAAACGACAAGGCCGTATTTATCATCCGCCACAGTGAGCGCACCAGCAATACGGGAAAATCCGGACACCTCACCGAGAACGGCGTAAAGTACGCGCAGGAACTGGGAGCACGACTTGCCGCAGTGGCAAAGGAAGACTTCTACTACGGATACTCGGGCTACACACGCACCATGGAAACCTGCGAGAACATAGCCAAGGGCAAGGGACAGTCCAACTACCAGCTGGAAGTAATCGACGAGCTGGACGGCGGCTGGTATGTCAGGGACTCAAAAAAGGTGGAGAGCTATTCCAGTTCCGACGGAGGGGGCTGGGCTGTCTATTCCAAATACGCATTCACAGGGGCCTACCTGGACGCATTCTACGATCTCAAGAGCAAGAGCAACCAGCTGCTCGACAATGTGATCCTTGCAAACATGGGAAACATGAAGCGCGTGAACTTCATGTGCACCCACGACTACCTGCTGGTGCCCCTACTGGCATATGTGACGGATGGGCATGCCAATGTGCGCTACTACGAGAAGAGAAGATGGCTCAACTACCTTTCCGGTGTGGCCATGATCATATCCGAAGACGGGAGCATCCGCTACATACCCGTAAGGGGACTCGGGTCCGGCACAATGCAATAACCATCGAAACAGCGTCATGAAAAAAGCCTGGATTGTCCAGGCTTTTCTCGTAACATAAAAAAGAACTTATCGGCGTAGACCGGCAGCTTCGAAAACTGCGGTGTTCTGCGGATTGGGAAGCGCCACCGCCGTAATCCAGTTGTACTCGGCGATACCGGCCAGGCCTACGCGGGCACAGAGCTGATCCCGAGCCACATTGTAGGCGTTCAGGATCTGGACCTTCTCTGAATCTTCAGCCTTATCGATTTTTTCGGACCAGGTGACACCCAACTCCACCAGGGCGGCGCTAGCCTTGACATACTGCCTAGCCTTGGTAGAATCGATTACGGGGCTGTCCGGTGACTGGAACTGCTCCACCTTGACGATGGGAGCGGACTTCTCGGCGGCCACCTTAGCCTGGATGACTTCGGGGGTCACCTTCTCTTCCTGGTTACATCCAACAAAAAAAGAGGCGGTAGCCAAAACTAAAATCCCTAGAATTTTTTTCGACATACGCGCCTCTTTTTTTACTTAATAGCGGTTCAGGGATTTGAACCCCGGACCAATGGATTATGATTCCAGTGCTCTACCGCTGAGCTAAACCGCCATTTTGAACCAAATTTAGAAAGAAATTATAAAAATTCAAGGCATTAACGCAAATAAACTGCCGTTTCTACGAAATTTTCGCCAATTTCTATGGTCATCCATTCGGGAGCCGAGCTCTTGAGAATGAAATGGGGCGCGTGCGAATCTATCTGCATCTGGGTCGACGGGGCCACATGGACCTTCTGGCGCCCCATGTCCAGTTCGAAGTGGGAGTGGTAGTGCCCGCAGAAGATGTGGGTTAGGTTCGGAATTCCGGCAAGGGCTTCCTGCACTTCTTCCTTATTCTTGAGCGAGTATTTGGAATCCATGAACCTGTGGCCGCAAAGGCAAGGCGGATGGTGCATGAACAGGAAAACTTTACCCTGGACCTTGGCGGTCTCGGATTTCAGCCAGTCCAGCTGGTCCCTTGAAACCGTCCCGCAGGCGCTGTCCAGGAAAAACAGCGTCCGTCCCTCGATTTCATGCTTGAAATAGCACTTGCCGTCGTGAATTTTACCTTCCAGGTCGAAAAATTCGGCCATGGTATCCAAGCGGTCGTGATTTCCCGGAATTACAAGTACGGGAACCTTGAGATTTTTCACCTGTTCTTTTACAAAATGATAGGCACCAGGCTCACCGTCTTCGTTGGCCAGGTCGCCGGACAGGACTAGCAGGTCTATATCTGCCATGGACTTCGAATTCAAAGCCTTCAGGAAATTGGCTCGTACATCAATTCCCTGGACGAGGTTTTCATCCTCGCCTATATGAAGGTCCGTTATCTGCCCTATTTTCAAGAACTTAGAATTCATCTAGTGAAAAAATATAATCTTTACCTTGCCCTAAGGGAACACTATAGCTATTTATTCTTTTCCAAATGTGATTAAAATCATTCCCAGCCACTACTTTTAATGCCTATTCGTGATTTTCCTGTCAACAAGGGTTGAAAATTTACTTTCAACAGCAACCAACATTGAAAAAAGTGGACTCGTCTTCAATCTTCAACATTTTCAATATGACATGTGAATATCGTATCTCGTTGATGATTAAAAGGTACTTGTTCACCTTCAACATTACTTTCCACAATTCACAGTACCAGTATAATTATCTCTGTATATAAATAGAATGATTATACTGATATAGGTGTGAAATTAGGACTTCTCCTTTGGTTGAGCTGCAGGAGTAGAAGGAATTCCCATCTGGCAGTTGCCCTGGAACATGGCGCCTTCCTGGATAATGAGCTGCTTGGTCTTGATGTTGCCCACAAACTGAGAAGAACTTTCGAGAATCATCTTCTCTGCGCAATCTATGTTGCCCTTGATGGAGCCAGCAATCACTGCAGACTTGGTCTTGATTTCGCCTTCGATATGGCCGCTTCTCTCGATGATGAGCTCGCCATCGATGCTTATGCTTCCATTGACGACACCTGCCACACGGACATCGCTCTTGCCGATGATGTCGCCCTTGATGGTGATGGTGTTGCTGATTTGGGTAATTTCCTGTTCGCCCTTGACTGGCATATTTTCCTCGCTAGTAGTTGATGAAACTTGAAGGGTCAACATTGACCCCGTCTTTTGTAATTTCAAAATGCAGGTGAGCGCCACTGGTGTTGCCGGTGCTGCCTACCGTGCCGATAATGTCGCCCTTGCCTACGGAATAACCCTTTCTCACATTGATGGTTTTCAGGTGGGAGTAGCTTGACCTGTATCCGTTCTGGTGGTCGATGATGATGGTGTTCCCCAGTTCGTCTTTTGCACCTGCAAAAATCACATTGCCTGCACCGGAAGCGAATACCGGGTTGCCAGCCTGTGCCGAGATATCTACGCCCAGGTGGTTCTCTTCTTCGGAGTATTTCTTGCTTTCAATTCCCACCACGGGCAAAACACTGGGAATGTGTTCCAGCTTGATTTTTTCGGACATGGGCTGCCAGCCGTGAATGCCTTCGTAGTCCACCTGGATTTTTTCGACTGGCGTGTGGGCGAACTTGTTCTTGTCGATAATGCTGTTGATCTTTCCGGAATCGTTTTCCAGGAATGTCTCGAAGATGTTCTGTATTCGACTTTCCAGGATCCAAAGGGAATCCAGGCGGGCGAACATTTCTTCGTAGTTGTTGTCCTTCTTGACCAGCTGGGCGTTGGTCACCCGCATCTTCTCGTAGTTGGCCACGATGCGGTTGATTTTCCCAAGATGGTAGATGAACAGTCCAAGCACCAGGATGAACGCAATCAGGGAAATCTTGATAAAGGCGAACCACCAAGTGCGAACCTTGAACTTCCGCACCTTCTCGGAGTCTTCCGGAATGATCTGTATGGTGTAGTACTTGCCTTTCATAATATTCTAAGAGTTTTCCATAAGCTGCTGAATGCGGTTCAGGTCGTCCATGGAATAATAGTTAATTACGATGGTCCCCTTGGATTCGGTCCCTGCGCTGGGATTGATTGCCACCTTCGTTCCGAAGTAGGTTTCCAGCTTGGACTCAAAACTTTTCATGTCGGCGCTGAGTTCCAGCTTGGGCTTGGCGGGGGCGTCAGTCTTAGGCTTAATTCCCTTGTCGGCAGGCTTGTCTGAGTCATCTGCGGGAATTTGCGGGGCAATTTCTTCGCCTCTGGAGATTGCTTCGATCTGCCGCACATTCAGGCCTTCCTCGATGATCCTTTTAGCGAGAGCTTCCACATCGGCAATCTTGTCGCTGCACAGGGCTCGTGCCGCTCCGCCAGAAATCTTGCCTTCCTGGATCCAATACTGTACCTGGTCCGGGAGCTTCAGCAGGCGCAGGGCGTTGGTGATGGCGGAGCGGGATTTTCCTACGGTCTTCGCCAGGTCCTCGTGGGTGTAGTCGTGGTTGTCAATGAGTTGCTGGTAGGACTGTGCCGTTTCGATAGGATTCAGGTCCACGCGCTGGATGTTCTCGATGAGCGCCCATTCGGCCATAGCCTTGTCGGCCACATCGTTGAACACCTGGGCCTTGATGGTCTTGAGTCCTGCAAGCCTGCTTGCCCGGGTACGGCGTTCGCCGCTGATAATCTGGTATCGTCCGTTTATGTTCCGCACGCTGATGGGCTGTAGGAGCCCATGGCTCTTGATGGTCTCGGCCAGTTCCGAAAGCTCGTCTTCGCTGAAGAACTTGCGGGGCTGGAACGGGTTGGGGTCGATTAAGTCCAGCTGGATTTCCACGACTTTCTGGTCATTGGAAGTTTCGCCCTGGGGGGCAGCCGCAGAAAAGTTTTTACTAGCGTCATGGTCCTTGAGAATGTCAGAGAGACCGCGTCCAAGTGCAAAAGATTTCTTACCCATTATTCAAACCTATTTTCCCTTGTTCAGAATTTCTTCGGCGAGCTTCATGTAGGATTGGGAACCCTGGCTCTTGACATCGTACAGGATGACCGGCTTCCCGTGGGAAGGAGCTTCGCTCAGTCGCACATTGCGTGGGATGACTGTCTGGAAAACCGTGTTGGCCAGGTTCTCGCGGACTTCTGCCGCTACCTGCTTCGAGAGGTTGTTGCTGGCGAACATGGTCAGGAGCGCTCCCTCGATTTTAAGGTTGCCGTTCAGGTTCTTCTGGACTTCGCGGATGGTGTTGAAAAGTTCGGTGACGCCATGCAGGGCGTAGTACTCGCACTGGATGGGAATCAGGACGCTCTTTGCGGCAGTAAGCACATTGATGGTGAGCAGGTTCAGGCTGGGAGGCGCATCGATGATGATGAATTCGAAGGCCTGGTCCAGGATTTTCATGACCCGTTCTAGACGGTGTTCGCGGCTCATGGCGTTCACCAGCTCGATTTCCATGACGGCTAGGTCCGGGCCCGAGGTGATGATCTTGAGAAAGTCCAGCCGGGTATCCATAATGGCGGGCTTGATGTTCTCGTAGGTGACGTTGTCCGGGTTTTCGGCCAGCTCCAGCACCTCGTGGATGTCCATCTCCTGGGATTCGTTGTAGCCGAAACCCTGGGAGGCGTTCCCCTGGGGGTCCATGTCGATAAGGAGAGTCTTCTTCTCCAGGGCGGCAAAACTGGCAGCCAGGTTCACGGCCGTGGTGGTCTTTCCCACGCCGCCCTTCTGGTTGCATATCGCTATCACTTTACTCATTCGTTACCTCGAGTGACTAAGGCGTAAACCTGTTCTTCCTGGGGTAGTGCATATTTGTGCAGTATAACTGTAGGGTCGTTTCCCAGGTGAACTATGTTGTTGAAACTTTTCAGGGTCAGGAATGTTCCGCCCTTCTTGAGAGCGGGCTGTGCGCGTTCCCAGTCGTTTTCGAAAGTGGACAGAGCCCGGCAGCTTATGAAGTCCAGGTCGGAAAGTCCCGATGTTTCGAACCGCTTGCCTACCACGGTCAGGTTATCCAGGTGGAGTTTTTCCTTGGCCATCTGCATGAACTGCACCCGCATATGCCGGGGCTCTACCGCGTAGAACTGGACTTCGGGCATTACGATGGCAAGCGGGAAGACGGGGCATCCGGCGCCTGCACCCATGTCGGCCCAGCGGCCGCTTCCTTTTATGTACATGTACGGCACCAGCGAGTCGGCGATGTGCCTGCTCAGGAACTTCTCGGAATCCTTTGCCGAAATCAGGTTGCCGAACTCCTTGGTATTGACCACCAGGTTGGCAAAATCGTACAGCTTGCCGAGAGTTTCTTCTGGCAGCTTAACGCCATGTTCCCCTAGGAACAGGTTCAGGAGATTCTGCTGTTCGATGTTGGTCCTGTAATCCATCTATATCACTATCAACAATTTAGTATTACCCAAAGGGGCATACAACGGAAAAAGGGCCTTATTCCTTCATTTTTTAAAAATATCCGTTAATAAGTTTTTGATTAATGTGAATATATTGTGAATTTAGTTCAGGGCATAAATCTACTCGCCATCGTTTTCGAGTTTCCATTCCATATCTTCACACTTGTAATTCATACCGTTGTAAACGATTGTCTCCATATCCTTGGATTCTTCACAGATTCCGTTTTCTATCTCAATGGGCTCCGCCTTTTTCCACCCATTCTTCGTATAATCGCATATGTAGTAGATGTCGTCATCATAATCATCGTGATATACGGAATCGCGTATACTCCAGGTGCAGAATCCGGCAATTAGTTCCAATTCGGTAGCCTTTCTCCATACTGAGTCCGGGCAGAAGTAAGTAGTTTCATCGACGACTTTAATCGATGTGGCCACTGGACAATCTCCTAGTTTTACTTTCAGAATTTCTTCCTTAGTAGCGGATCTCCAGCCGATTCTGCCGACAGTGTCGCATGTGTAGTAAACATAGGCCTTTTTATCATCGTCCCATTCAGAACCAGTCACCCCAAGTACTTCATCTAGATTCTCCTTGACGCATAACCCGTAGTACGCTTCGTATGCCGCCAGGAATCGCCATTTTCCATTTTCGCAGGCGGCTTTCATAGCAGGCGTTAAAGGCGATTGGCAGATTTCATACTCTTTTTCGGCAGTACATAATCCACAAAAGGTTTCGTTTGCATCCAACCGACGCCATGCTCCGTCGTGGCAGTAATACTTTTCAATAAAGGATATATCGATAATGGAATCTTCGTACACTCCCTTGCATTCCCCATAAGTGTACTCGGTGGCGTCGATTTTTGTCCAGGCGTTATCTGCGCATTTGTAGTACAATTCAGAATCCGTTTCAGAGTCTACTTTAACTCTCTTGCCATCCTTTTCTTCATAGATTTGTACCTCCTCCGCAATCTTCTCATGGTCTAGCCTAATTTTTTCGCCATTTCTTTCTTTATAGCATAATCCAGCCACTGTATCTATGGAGGCTTTGTTTGGATATATCCAGGCTGCTTCGATTATAGATGCGTCTCGCCATTCCTTCTTCTCGTCACAGATGCGGGCATTGTAACTGCCTTTGCCTAGGTATATGACTTGCCCGAGACGTTCTTTATCGCATTTTGGCATTGTGCCGCTTTGAATTTCTTCCCAGGAATGGTTTTTGCAAATGTGGGATTTTGCTGAAGAAGGATTATCGTACATTGGGAGTCTTATTTCCCCTTCTTCCTTATCGGTGCAGCTTCCGTAATGGTACCATATACCATCTTCATCGAAATCCATACTGGATGCCTGTTTCCAGGAGCTGTCTTTGCAGACGAACTTGTACCCGGTGGTAGCACTGACATCGTTTACGACGAGGCCGTCTTTCTTTGAATCGCATTCGCCATATTTCTTTTTAATAGCCTCTATCTCCGGATAATCAGAATTTAGATCATCAAGTAAGGAAGAATAATCAGGGGGATTGTTTCCTGTTTCTGTTGTGCCTGAAGACTTGTCGTCGGAGCACCCGAAAAAAAGGAGTGCGGATGCAAAAGTAGCCGTGGCCAGGATTTTATTTTGAATCATCATCATCAACCCCTTAGGTGGAAACCATAGCTTCAATATAATCAAAAATTTTCAAGAACGATTAATTTTTATAATATTGTCTGCAATGCCCATACAAGTATGGGCGCCGCACTCGCCCTGCGCGGATGTTTCACGTGAAACCAACATTTGACAAAATGTTGGTTTCACGCCTAATTATGCCGAGCCACTAAACTTCTCTGAAGAAGATCACGGCGTCTACGAAACCTAGGGTCTTGTGGTTGAAGGCGCCGGGGAGCCTGCAGAGTTCTCGGAACCCAAGGCTCTTCCATAGGTGCATGGCGGCGGTATTCAATCCTCGCCCATTTTGCGGCCGACGCCTTTCCCCCGTGCCTTTGAGGATACCATGAAGGAGGCGTTGGCCACATGGTTTCCGCGGCCCCGGTGGTTCGGGATAATCTTGTAGAAACCAAGCACCTGGCCATCCTCTTCCATGACGAAGCTTGAAACTCCCTTGCCGAACCAGTAGTCGAAGGCGTCCTGGTCGGTGGCGGTTTCTTCGAAGTCATAAGTGTCGCCACCCTCGATCACCTGGCGGAAAATCGGGAGCATCTGGGTAAAGTCTTCGGGGTTCGCTTTTCAGATAAGCATGAAAGCACACCTCACATTGCCCATTATTATGTATATTTCTCCTGGGGGTTTCCATGATCGAAATCGAAGTTATCCAGGGTGACATTACCAGGCTTCAGGTAGACGCCATCGTGAATGCGGCGAACTGTTCGCTCTTGGGTGGTGGTGGCGTGGACGGCGCCATCCACCGGGCGGCCGGTCCCGAACTTTTGCGGTCCTGTATACCGCTGAACGGTTGTGAGACGGGAAAGGCGAAAATCACCCCGGGGTTCAGACTCCCGGCAAAGTTCGTCATCCATACGCCGGGCCCGGTCTATAGGGATGGCCAGCATGGGGAGCCCGAACTTCTGGAGTCCTGCTACAGGAGCTGTCTCGACTTGGCCGAAGAGGCTGGTTGCGAGACTGTGGCCTTCCCGGCGATTTCCACCGGCGTCTACGGTTACCCCTGGGAGGCCGCTACCGAAATAGCTGTTCGGACGGTCCGGGAATACCCCGCCCAAAAAGTCAAGAAGGTCATCTTCTGTTGCTTCAGCGCAGAGATGGAGAGGATTTATAGGGAAAAAATTTAACCAGAAACGCGGAACATTCTTCGCAAAGGACAATCATATGGAAGAAGTCAAGAATTTCATTAAGGAATGTGGTGCCTATTTTTTGGCAACGGTGGATGGTGACCAGCCCAGGGTCCGCCCCTTCGGGACCATCGAGATCTTCGAGGGCAAGCTCTATATCCAGACCGGCAAGTCTAAGGACTGCTCCAAGCAGATCCAGAAGAACGGCAAGGTGGAAATCTGCGCTATGGACAAGACGGGCTCCAAGTGGTTGCGTCTGGCTGGGACCCTTGTGCGGGACGACCGTCGTGAACCCAAGGTCCACATGCTGGAAAATTACCCCGAACTCAAGTCCATGTATTCCCCCGACGACGACAATACCGAGGTTCTCTACTTCAAAAATGCTATCGCCACATTTTATTGCTTTACGGCGGCACCCCGAAAAGTGGCATTTTGATTTCCTAAATTGTTGATAAAATTTCTAAACAAAATATTAACAAATGAGCGCTGCTTATTGGCGGCGGTTTCTTCTTTGTGGATATGATATGAATAGAATACCACAGTATTTCCACAAGTGTGGGTTATTTTGATGTCATAACGAATGTTTCACGTGAAACAAAAAAGACTTTTGTGGATATCGTGTTTGATATGGAGAAATCCAGCTAAATTGCATTAACAATTAATTTACATTGTATAAACTACATGTAAACATTGCGTGACTACTGCTCTGGCGGCATAAAATGGCGCTTGACTGATGGAATTTGCCATTGTTGATAGATTTTTTCTTCTATTTTTGACAGGGAATACCCCCATAGATTGTTTTCGTGAAAAATTTACTGACCATCCTTCTGCTTGTCGCGGCCCTTTCGGGGACGGTTTTCGCGGACGAACCGCAGGTCGACGATCAGCCGCCCGTCTCGAAATTCCGGGAGCGGATTTCGCTCCGCTTCTTGTGCGACTACAACTTCATGATGATCAAGAACACCGCCTACGGTGACGAGCCCCTCTCGTCTAACCGGCCCGTGGACGTAGGTATCGGGTTTGGTTACGACAGCCTGTTTACCCTGTTCGGCACTTCCTGGGATGTTTCCTGGGATTTCAAGTACGGCCTCCCCTTTACCACCAGCAAAGGGCATTCCGACTCCAAGACCTTCGAGACCGGCCTGGACCTTTTTCCGGGGGACTGGTGGCTTACCGCCAAAGTTCGCTATTACAGCGGTTTTTCCCAGAACCTGGAAGACAGCGACGATGACAGTTTTATAGACCTTACGGTGTTCGACATGTACTTTTCCATGCTCTGGATGGCTACCGCAGGCGGCAGGTTTGCCCCCAGGAGCGCCTACTTTTTGGACCGACGGCAGAAAAGTTCGGCAGGGAGCATGGTTATCGGCGGGCGCCTGCAGCACAATTATGCCGAGGATAAAGACGGTGTGCTGGGCTACGAAGACGACAAGCGGGACATTACCAGCTTTTGGGGCGACATGGGCTACACTTACACCTTCGTCTATGACAACGGGTATTTCTGGAACCTCTGGGGCGTTGTGGGTGTGGCCTACGGTCGCGAGTACGCCGACGACGGGAATTTGCTGCTGCCCGAGGCCGACATGAAAACCGCCCTGGGCTACATTGGTGAAAAATGGTCGTGGAACGTGGTCCTCAAGTGCGGGTATTCCATTATTGCCTTTGGTGAGCATCTCGAGGAGAAATTCGTCTCAGCCTTTGAAATCCTGGTGGTGCGCAGGTTCTAGTTTCATTTTTCTTGCTATATTTAAGGTACTCAATCCCTCAACTTTAACATCAAGGCGTAATTATGTCTGATCGTTTTATCGTGACCGGCAACTTCACCGATGATCCGTTTGCCATCGACATGGCCCAGTACATCGGCCTCCGTGAAGATATTTCCGACGTGGTCTCCTTGAAGACCTTCGCAAACTCCGAATTCTGCCCCCGCTACATGCTCGACGTGGACGATATGGAACATATCGGCCGTCGCTTGGAAGGCAAGATCGTCCTGATTTGCTCGGTTTCGAACCATGAACGCAGCCGTAACGACTACG
>CAMKNA010000028.1 GCA_946414075.1 uncultured Fibrobacter sp. | reverse complement strand
GTAAGGAAGCCGAAGTGGCCATGGAAAAGGTCGGCATCTCCTGCAGCCGTTCTACCATCCCGTTCGATCCGCGCAAGCCGATGGATCCGTCCGGTGTCCGTCTCGGTACTGCCGCTATCACGACTCGTGGCTTCGACGAAGAAGACACTCGCGAAGTGGCCCGCATCATCGACCGCGCTATCAAGGCTAAGGACGACGAAGCTGCTCTCAAGAAGATCCGCGAAGAAATCGTGGCTCTCTGCAAGAAGCACCCGTTGTATAAATAACCGCTCGGGCTAAATTCAGGGGCCGCTTCTCCGGAAGGCCCTCGCTCTCGCAACCACGCCTCGTTCATACGAGGCGTTTGTTGCTCACAAATAACCGTTCGCGCTAAAACCGGGGATGAATTCTCCGGCCTGCGCTCACTCTCGCAACCGCCCCAGTTTAAATAAACCCAAGCCGAATACAGCAGAAACAAGCTTGCTTGTTTCTATTGTTGAGGCGCCGGTTTATGCGACATAGTCGCAATAACTGGGGCTTTGTTGCTCACGGTGTAATTCACAATTGTCATCCCCGGCTTGACCGGGGATCTAGTCCCGCATTGTCATCCCCGCGAAGGCGGAGATCTTTTTATATTTCACCTGTATGACAACGCGGTTCGAAAAGAAAGTTTGGCTCTCTAGCCCCACCATGCACGGCGACGAAATCAAGTATGTTGCCGAAGCCTACGAAACCAACTGGATGAGCACCGTTGGTGCAAACATCAACGAGGTGGAACGCCTGGCCGCCGAAAAGGTGGGCTGCAAGTATGCCGTAGCGCTCTCTGCCGGAACCGCGGCACTCCACCTGTGCACCAAGCTGGCGGGGGAGGCCCTGTACGGCATGCCCAAGGCAGGCGAGGGGACTCTTCGCAACCACAAGGTGTTCTGCAGCGACATGACTTTCGACGCCACCGTGAACCCCATCGCCTACGAGAACGGCGAAGCCGTGTTCATTGACACCGAGTACGACACCTGGAACATGGACCCGGTGGCCTTGGAAAAGGCCTTCGAAATTTACCCCGATGTGCGCCTGGTGGTGCTGGTACACCTGTATGGTACACCCGCCAAGGTGGACGAAATCCGCTCCATCTGCAAAAAGCACAATGCGCTTTTGATTGAAGACGCCGCCGAAAGTTTCGGCGCCAGCTACAAGGGCCAGCAGACTGGGGGCTTCGGCGACTACAGCGCCATCAGCTTCAACGGCAACAAGATTATCACCGGCTCTAGCGGTGGCATGTTTCTCACCGACAGCAAGGAAGATGCCGAGAAGGTTCGCAAGTGGAGCACCCAGAGCCGTGAAGCCGCCCCCTGGTACCAGCACGAAGAAATCGGCTACAACTACCGCATGAGCAACGTCATTGCCGGCGTAGTCCGCGGCCAGATGCCCTACCTCGACGAACACATCGCCCAGAAAAAGGCCATCTACATGCGCTACAAGGAAGGCCTGAAGGGCCTGCCCGTGCAGATGAACCCCTACGACAGCGCCAACAGCGAACCGAACTTCTGGCTCAGCTGCTTGATTATCGACAAGAACGCCATGTGCAAGCAAGTGCGAGGCGAAACCGAAGCCCTGTATGTGCAAGAAAAGGGCAAGAGTTGCCCCACGGAAATCCTGGAGAGCATCGCTGCCATGAATGCCGAAGGCCGCCCCATTTGGAAACCCATGCACATGCAGCCCATGTACATGAGCCACCCATTCATCACCGCTAGCGGTAACGGCCGGGCCCGCACCAACGCCTACATCGCAGGCCAGTGCCAAGACAACGGCGCCGACATCTTCGCCCGCGGCCTGTGCCTGCCTAGCGACAACAAGATGACCCACGAACAGCAAGACGCCATCATCCAGACCATCCGCGAATGCTTTGAAGTCTGACGGGACTGTAGTTCACCACTAAAAAAAATCAACGACCCTATTGCTTTTTTGTGCAGTTTTGTTTATATTTAGTGAACAAAAGTGCATTTGAACAAAAAGGCAAATATGGATGTTCGGGAAAAGTTAAGGATTCTTTCGGCGGCGGCCAAGTACGATGTGTCCTGTTCGTCCAGCGGGTCCAGCCGCTGTGCGCCTACGGGTGGGCTTGGCGATGCCTGCAGTGCCGGCATTTGCCATACTTGGGCCGCCGACGGACGGTGCGTCTCCCTGTTGAAGGTGCTGCTGAGCAACGCTTGCAAGTATGACTGCGCCTACTGCGTGAACCGCCGGAGTAATGATGTTCCCCGGGCCACCTTTACTCCCAGGGAACTTATCCAGTTGACCATCGAATTCTACCGCCGCAACTACATCGAGGGCCTGTTCCTGAGTTCCGCCGTGATTCGGGATCCGGACTATACCATGGAGCTCTTGGTGAAGATTGCCCGGGAACTCCGGACGGTTCATCGTTTTGGAGGGTATATCCACCTGAAGGCCATCCCCGGGGCCAGTGCCCGCCTTCTATATGAGGCGGGGCTTTACGCCGACCGGAGTAGCGTGAATATCGAGATTCCTTCCGACAGGTCTCTGCAGTATCTCGCTCCCGAGAAGAACTTCGCTTCCGTCTATGCACCCATGAACTTTTTTGCGGAACGCAAGCTGGAATACAAGGCTTCCGTAAGCCGCTACACCCCGAGCTTCTTGCCGGCGGGTCAGAGCACCCAGATGATTGTGGGGGCGTCGGGGGAGTCCGACTACCAGATTCTCTCCCTTTCGTCGGGTTTTTACAACCAGCAGAAACTCAAGCGGGTTTATTATTCGGGCTATGTTCCTATCAATGCGGATAAGCGTTTGCCCGTGCTCACTACCAAGCCATCTCTGGTCCGGGAACACCGGCTTTATCAGGCGGATTGGCTCATGCGGTTCTACAAGTTCCGCTACGACGAGATTTTAGACGAAGCTCATCCGAATCTGGACTTGGAACTGGACCCGAAAATCGCCTGGGCGCTACGACATCCGGAGCTGTTCCCGGTGGATATCCAGCATGCCGACTACGAGATGATTCTCCGGATTCCGGGAATCGGCGTCAAGTCGGCTCAGCTTATCGTTTCGGGCAGGCGCTTCACTAAGCTTAGGCTGGAGCACTTGAAGAAGATGGGGGTGGTCCTTAAGCGGGCCAAGTACTTCATCTTCCATCCAGACACTCCCGCCAGCCTCCGGAGGCTCTACCCCGAGATGGTGCGGCCCCTGCTGTTGCCCCGCCCCAAATCCGGCCAGCTGGACCTGTTTGCAAACACCCCCCTTGCCCTGCCCGCGTGATCAAACACATTACGGCCTGGATCCCGTCACCTTGCGGCTCCAGGATGACGTTCTTCTTACACTCCACATTCCACATCCCACATTTCACACCTCGCATCGCCTATGTCTCTTTCCGTCCAATATGATTCTACATTCGAAGGCTTTCTCAGCGCGGTCTTTGAGATTTACCGCCAGCATCTGGATGTAGGTGAGATTCGTCCCGATCGTTCTACCGCCCCGATGGACATGTTCCTGCAGCCTTTCCGCATCGAGACCAGCGAGGAACAGGCGGCGCGAATCCATCGTGCCATCGTCAATTTTGCCAGTGAAGAGGTCTACAATTTACTCCATGCGGCGTTCCTGTCGGAGGAGGCCGGCGTGGAGATGAAGATTTTCTCTTTCCTGAAAAAGCTCTTTTCGGGAGTGGACCCGAATTATGGTAAAAATCCCGCATCTATGGAGATGCTCCCAATCTACAAGCTGGGGCAGTCCGTGCGCCGGGAGGCCGGAGGCATGTTGGGGCTGGTCCGTTTTGCCGTGGGGCCCGACAATATGCTCTGTGCCGAAATCGAACCGAAATACGATGTCTTGATGCTTATGGAAAACCATTTTTCCAAGCGCTTTGCCAATGAAAAGTGGTTGATTTACGATTCCAAGCGGGGTTATGGGCTCTTTCATGACCAAGGGGAATGCCAGGTGGTGACTTTGCCGGGCTATAAAACCGGTGCCATGGACCTGAAGGATGACTTCACGGACCTGTGGAGGGAATTCTACAAGTCCATTGCCATCAAGGAACGCGAAAATCCGAAGCTTTTAAGGCGTTGTCTCCCTGTCCGCTACTGGAATCACCTGCCGGAACGGGCAACTGCACCAGTATCTGGCCTTCGCTAATCCTAGATTGATTTCTTTTTATATCTTTTATGTGGATATAACTGGAGGGCCCCAATGGTAAAAGCGGCAGCAAAACCGGGATTTTTTGTTCAGGACAGATTCCTTTACAGTAAGGACAACGAGAAGGTGGTCCTTCGTGGGGTGAACCACATGTTCATCTGGACCGATAGGGAAGGCAAGACCATTCCCGAGATCGCAAAGACCGGTGCCAACTGCGTCCGCATCGTCTGGAACACTCGTGGTAGAATCAGCGATCTTGACAACATCATGGGACTTTGCATTTCCAACGGCATGATTCCCATTCCCGAAATCCATGATACTACGGGAAATTGGGATCGCTTGCCTGAGGCCCTGGATTACTGGCTCCGTGAGGAGACTTTGCAGGTGATTTCCAATCATCAGGAATACATGATCCTGAATGTGGGTAACGAGCCTGGTGCGGGGGAAGTTTCCGAAAGTGAGTTTTTTGATGTCTATCACATGATAGTGACCAAGATGCGTGCTGCCGGAATCCGTGTGCCCATCATGATTGACGCCGATATGTGGGGCCAGGACGAAAGGATTCTCTTCTCTGTGGGGCCCAAGCTTTTGCAGGCGGATCCGGAACACAATTTAATTTTCTCCGTCCACATGTGGTGGCCCAGCGAGAAGCATGATCCGGCGAGGACTGGTTTCGCCACCGTACAGGAACGCATTACAGCCACCCTTGAAAAGTCCGTGGAACTGAAGTTGCCCTTTGTGGTGGGTGAGTTTGCGCCGGTGGCTGCTGGAGGTGTCAAGGAAATCCCTTACAAGCATATCATGGCCGAGGCGGAACGATTGAATATCGGGTGGCTCGCTTGGAGCTGGGGTCCCGGTAATTTCGATAGCCCGGAAATGGACATGACCGCTCACGGCTCCTTCAATACGCTGGTGGGTTGGGGCAAGGAGGTGGCCGTGGACAGCCCGCTAGGTATCCAGAATACCAGCGTCATTCCGAACTTTATCCAGAACAGGGACTACATTACCGGCTTTCAGGGGGCTGGCACCAATCTCATTCAGAACGGGGATTTTTCGGACAAGAATCCGCTGGAAAACTGGGTCACCGACTTCTGGGGAGGCAAGGCCGATGTCAAGGTGGAAGATGGCATTGTTCATTTTGACATTACCAAGGGCAGCAAGGAAACTTGGGGCTTGCAGTTCAAACAGCATCTGCCTTTGCGGAACGGTGTCACCTACATTTTCAGCATGCGTGCCAAGGCGGACAAGCCGCGCACCCTGAATGTGAACATAAAGAAGGATGCGGAGATTTATACGCCCTATGCCAATGGCCGTATTCTGGACTTGAGCACCAGCTGGCAGAGTTTCAGCTGGAAATTCACGATGAAAGAGGAAACCGACGCGGAAGCCCTGTTGATTTTTGATATGGGCGGAACCCCGATTTCGTGGTCCTTGGCCGATATTTCTCTGGTGCAGGCTCGGAGTGTCGCCGATCGACTGAACCGTACATTCCAACGCAATGTGCAGAAGAATTCCGGCTTCTTCAACGCCCCCAACGGCCCTTGGCAATTGTTGTTGTATTCCGCCACGGGAGAGTTGCTGCAGGTCTTGGACCAGGGCAAGGGTGGAGAAGGCATGCGCTCCTATCCCAAGTTGGAACAGAGCGGAATCATGGTGGTGAAGGACAAGCTTAGTTAGCGGAACTCAGTTCCAGCAAGTCTTTCAAGAAAGCCGTAACCCTGCTCAGGTAGTTGCCGGCGATTTTGGGGATGTGCCGGTGGGAATAGACATATTTCCCCAGCAGTTGTGTCTTTGAAAAATAGCCCAATTCCCTGGAATCGGGGGAGTGCTTTAGTTTTTCGCTGATGACGAAATAGTAGTCATCCTGTGCGACAATTTTTTCGATGAGACTGGAGTCTGCCTTGTTGTAGAACTCGCGCCTGATTTTTACGGGAGTGTTGCCGATTTCCCGCTGGAATACTTGCAGCTCCAACAGGAAACGGTCTTGCCAGGGGAGCAGGTCCACTTCTTTCAGGCTGACCTGCCGATTGCCTAGCTTTAGCGCCCCCAGCATATCCAGGGGCAGCTCCCGGTCACCTTGCCTTAGGGTCGTTTTTACATAGAACTGGATATTCTGTTCTTGCAAGATGTTTATGGCGTAGTCCTGCTCCACATCGTTTAACCTGTTTATGTAGAGCGTATCTCCTTTTTTGGGTACCGTGATTTTGCGGGTCTCGATAAAGACATCGTCGTCCTGAAGGGGGGCGGTTTTATTCTTGACGCGGACTTTCCCGTTATTGTAGAACTTGATTTTGTCGCCAGGCATGGCCAAGATTCTGCGGACTAGTGTTTCCTTGTTCTTCATGCGGGCCCAGACGATATCGCCTACCTTAAGTTCGTCAATGCAACGGGGCAGCTTGCATATCCAGACGATGTCGTCTTCCTTGAATTTCGGATACATGGCGGAATCGCTCAACTTTAGGGGCTCCAGGGCATAGAATCGCCCGCATAGGGCGGCTGCGAAGAATAACAGCAGTACGAACACCAAAAGAAAAATGAATGCCTTGGAATTCCGCAGCTGTTTCTTTCTGACGATGCGCTTGAGAGATGCCATGACTGAATGCCAGAACTATTCGCCGTTACCGTTGGAGTTGTCCGACAGGGAGAGTACGGCCAGGAAAGCCTTTTGCGGGACTTCCACGGAGCCGATGCTCTTCATGCGTTTCTTTCCTTCTTTTTGCTTTTCCAGGAGCTTGCGTTTGCGGGTAATGTCACCACCGTAGCACTTGGCCAGCACATCCTTTCGCACGGCCTTTACGGTGGATCGGCTGATGATCTTTCCGCCAATGGCGCCCTGGATGGCCACATCAAACTGTTGCCGTGGAATCAGGTCCTTTAGCTTCACGCAGATGGCATTGGCGTAGGTATGGGCCTTGTCGCGGTGGATGATGACGGAGAATGCATCTACCGGGTCGCCATTCAGAAGGATGTCTAGCTTCACCAGGTTGTTGCGTCTGTATTCGCTGGGGGCGTAGTCCAGTCCGGCATAGCCGCGGCTTACGGACTTTAGCCGATCGTAGAAGTCGAACATGATTTCGGCGAGAGGCAGGTTGTACTTTAGGATGACCTTTTCCTCGTCGATGTATTCCATGGTCTCAAATTCGCCACGCTTTTCATCGCAGAGAGTCATGAGCGCTCCCACATATTCCTTGGGGGTGAATATCTGGGCTTTTACATAGGGCTCTTCGATATGGTCATAGCGGCTTGCGTCGGGAAGCTTGGATGGACTCTCGATTTTCACCATGGAGCCGTCGCTCATGAACACGTGGTATTCCACATTGGGTACGGTGGTGATGATGTCTACGTTAAATTCACGGTCCAGGCGTTCCTGCACGATTTCCATGTGCAGAAGCCCGAGAAAACCTGTGCGGAATCCAAAGCCCAGGGCGTCCGAAGTCTCGGGTTCCCAGCTTAGGGCAGAGTCGTTCAGACGGAGCTTCTCGAGAGCGTCGCGCAAGTCCTTGTAGTCTTCGGGGTCGATAGGGTAGATGCCCGAATAGATCATGGGCAGGATATCCTTGTAGCCCGGGAGAGGTTCTTCGGCCGGGTTAGCCGCATCGGTAAGGGTGTCTCCGATTTTCACATCGCTGATGGTCTTTACGTTGGCGAGTACATAGCCCACCATTCCCTCTGTCAATTCTGGACGGGGGTCCCGGTGCATGCTGAAGGTTCCCACTTCGGTCACCATATATTCGCCGCCGGTTTTCATCATGCGGATTTTCATGCCCGCCTTGAGAGAGCCGTCTACGATACGGATGTAGTTGATGACTCCACGGTAGCTGTCGTAGACGGAGTCGAAGATCAGGGCTTTCAGGGGCTTTCCGCTATCGCCTTTGGGGGCGGGAATTTCATCCACAATTCGGTCCAGGACTTCGCCCACATTTAGCCCAGTCTTTGCAGAAATCCGGGGAATCCTGTCCGGGTCGTAACCCAGCAGGTCGCCGACCAGCTGGGCAATGTGTTCGGGTTGGGCTCCCGGTAGGTCCACCTTGTTCAGTACGGGGATTACGGTCAGGTCGTTCTCAATGGCAAGGTAAAGGTTGCTGAGCGTCTGAGCTTCAATCCCCTGGCTTGCATCAACCACCAGGATGGCGCCTTCACAGGCGGCCAGGGAGCGGCTTACCTCGTAGGTGAAGTCCACATGCCCCGGGGTGTCGATCATGTTCAGTATGTATTCCCGTCCCTCCCGTTCGTAGACCATGCGGATGGCGTGGGCCTTGATGGTGATGCCGCGTTCGCGCTCAAGGTCCATGTCGTCCAGCAATTGATTCGTCATTTCGTTCTTGGAAACGGTCTTGGTTAGTTCGATAAGGCGGTCGGCCAGGGTTGATTTTCCGTGGTCGATATGGGCGATAATGCTGAAATTTCGGATGTTGTCGTTTTGCGGCATAGGGAAATGTCTTTTAAAGTCAGCACAAATATAGAAATCTGCCCATAGTTTTTTAATTTTGGGGGGCAATGTTCCTTTACTTTTTCTATATTACGGACGATATATGAAACGAGGTGCTTGCCGTTTTATGAAATTGTTTTCTCGTGTTTTGTTGATTTCTGTGCTGGCTACGGGTCTTTCCTTTGCCGAAGGAAAGGTTTTTAACAAGGATTATTCCCAAATTAAGGAAATTCAGGCGGTTATCACCACCCATGAAGGGGAGATTGTGCTCTCCCTTGATTTCAATGCGGCTCCCAACACAGTGGCGAATTTTGTGGAACTGGCCAGTAAGGGATTTTACGACGGATTGTCCTTCCACAGGGTGATTCCTGGATTCATGATCCAGGGCGGGGACCCCAATGGCAATGGAAGTGGTGGTCCGGGTTATACGATTGACGATGAGCCTAATGCGCTCAAGCACGAAACGGGCGTGATTTCCATGGCGAATCGTGGCCCCAATACGGCGGGCTCGCAGTTCTTTATCACACAGCTTCCCCAGCCGCATTTGGATGGAAAGCATACGGTATTTGGTAAGGTTTTGTCCGGGCAAGATGTCGTTTGCCGCATTGAACAGGGCGACCCCATTATAAACATTAAAATTCTGGAAAAGAAGTAATCTATGGCTACAAAGAAAAAAGCTGCACCTGTGAAGAAAGCCCCTGCCAAGAAGGCCGCTCCTGCGAAGGCCCCGGCTAAGAAGTCTGCACCTGTGAAGAAAGCCCCGGCCAAGAAGTCCGCCCCGGCAAAGGCTCCTGCCAAGAAGTCCGCTCCTGCGAAGGCCCCGGCTAAGAAGCCTGCACCTGCGAAGAAGGCTCCGGCCAAGAAGTCCGCTCCCGCGAAGGCCCCGGCCAAGAAGTCCGCTCCTGCGAAGGCTCCGGCCAAGAAGTCTGCTCCCGCGAAGGCTCCTGCCAAGAAGCCTGCTCCCGCGAAGGCTCCTGCAAAAGCCCCTGCCAAGAAGCCCGCTCCCGCGAAGGCTCCTGCAAAAGCCCCTGCCAAGAAGCCCGCTCCTGCGAAGGCTCCTGCCAGCGCAGCCAAGAAGGAAAAGGTAGGGAAGGTTGTCGAATCCAAGAAGCCCAAGGGTGGCAAAGTTGCAGCTCCTGCACCTGTAGATGTCGAAACAGCTGTGCCTGTAGAATCCTCCGAAGTCAAGGGAGGCAAGCAGGGCAAGGCCGGAAAGCCGAAGATTGAACTTCCGTTCTCTGTACTTTTGGATGGTGGGAAACGCCTTTCCAAGACCATCATGTTCTACGAAATCGATGAACACGAGGACGGGGCCAATAAGAAGAAGGTGTCCTCGGAACTCAAGAACCTTGAAAAGAAGCCCACTATGGCTGTCCGTCGCAAGGCTTCTCTTGCTGAAGAAACTCAGGAAGAGTTGACGGAACGAATCTTGAAGGAACTGGAAGAGCAGAACCTGGCTTTTACTCGCGAGGCTGCAACCCAGATTTGCACACGCTGCAACAAGAACCTAGTCTCCCCGGAATTCTGGGTGGACAAGCACCTGGGATATTGCGAAGAATGTGCCGCTATACTCAAGCTTGGTCAGTCCAAGGAAGCCCGTAAGGTGGATTACCAGATGGGGCTTCTCGGTCAGGATTCCCTAGACGAAGAGGACGAAGACAACGAGTTTATGGACGGCCCGGATGCTGCGGACCTGAAGGAAGCAGAAGAAGAACTGGCCGAACTTGACGATTAGTCGTCTTAGTTCACTTTGCGCATGACCCCGATAACGCGCCCGGCAATGGAAAAGTCTTTATTGCTTTTCACGATGATGGGACGGTACTTGGGGTTGGCGGGCCTAAGCTCGATATGGTCCGAGGTAGGCTGGTAGTACTTGACGGTAGCTTCATTATCAATCTGAGCGACGATGATCTCGCCCCGTTCGGCGGATTTCTGCTGACGGGCAAAAATTAGGTCGCCATCGAAAATTCCAGCGTCGATCATTGAATCACCACGGACTCTGAGGGCGAAAACATCGCTACGGCAGGCAAGAAAATCCCTGTCGACGGTGACGGTGCCTTCCAAGTTTTGCACGGCCAGTATGGGTGTACCTGCGGCTACGCGGCCAACGATGGGAATTTCGACAGTGTTGTTCCGTGGGAGTGAAGCGTTCTTGCTGGTATCGGTGTCGAGAATTTCGATACCACGGCTCAGGCGCGGTGATCGGTTGATATAGCCCTTCTTGATGAGGGCCGCCAGGATGGAACGGACCCCGTTAGTGGAGGAAATCTCGAAATGGTTGCCGATTTCCCGGACGGTAGGGGGCATGTGGTTTTCTCTAGAATACTTCTTGATGTATTCGTAAATTTCGGCCTGGCGTTCGGTCAAGTCCTTTTTCTTTCCTGAAATGTCCATTTTGAACCTCCCGAAATAGGGTTTGGAAATTGTACACTATAAATATAATGCACAATTGGGCATTTGTCAATAGGTTCACTGCACAAAATTTCAGATTTTTGTAAAAAAAGTCCCTGAAAATTCAAAGAAAGGAGCGAAATCCGTAATAATGAATTTGTACTGGATGTATTTTTGGCATCATGAATCTGCTCCGTCGGGGGGTTACCACATTCCGCAGGGCGGCAAAGTTTCCCAAGGCACACTACATGAGACTTCGTCCGTTCGTTTTGGTGAACCGACGCTTGACATGCGTAAGGCCAGGGCTGAATTTAAGAAACTTTCGACACGGTAAAAAAACGGCCGCCAGCAAATGCTGAAGGCCGCCTTAACTTGTCTAGTAACGGCGATTAATAGTCGTTACTAAAATAGGTGCTGTAATCGATATCCGGAGACTCGCCACCAAGATTCGAGTAGTACTCGAGTGTCTGACGCATCAGTTCGTCGCTGTACGGGTCGGTGTAGCTGGAGTAATCTTCGGTATACTTGCTATCGCCATCGCTATCACCGTACCTTTCGTCATCATCGTCTTCATCGTCTTCACGAGAAGAAGTCTTTTTGGAGTTCTTGGAAGCGCTCTCGACATCCTTCTGAACATCGGCAGGGTCATTGATTACGGACGGAGGGTTGACGCCGTCGTCGGAAAAACGCGACGCAGACGGGTTCCCGTCGCCAGAGCAGGCCACGAGAGCTACGGAGAAAGCTAGGATAGAAAGTCCATAAATCTTTTTCATTTTTTTTCTCCTCCTGTTAGAATGTGAGCATGGCGCTGAAATTACCGATCAGGCCTGCCCAGTTGTTGTTGTTAAGGTTCTCGGCGATAGAAGCTTCAAGAGAGAGCATCTTGTACTGGAATCTTGCACCGGCATTTGCCAGAGCAGAACCGCTCTTCATAGAGATGATGCTGCCATCTTCGGTGTAGGTGTCCCTCTTGTATTCCGAAGTGGCATAGGAAATCACTTCCCAGTCAATGGAGGCGCCGCCGAAGATGATCCAGTTTTCAGTCAAGGACATTTCTGCTAGAAGGTTCGGGGAGGTGTAAAGGCCAAAGATGGAATAACTGTCTTCTTCCTTGTTGGGCTTGTTCTCGATCTTATCAAAGAGGATCACGGGCAACCTTGTATTCAAACCGGCAAGAAGGCGGGCGTCTTCTTTCTGTGCCAAGGTAAACGCAAGGTTGAGTCGCGGCATAATCATCATGTAGGCGCCAGGATTGGTCGTCTCGACGGTTTGGCCGTTACCCTTTGTTTCCTGGCTGTCTTCGTGGCGCAAGAAATCAGCTCCCACCGACCAGAAAGTTTTCTTGGCGGAAGGACCGTTGGAGAACGTGATGGCTCCACCCAGGTCCCACTTGCTGCTCTTGACTTCACTGCCGTCGGACTTGGCATCGGCGTCAGCCGCAAATGTCTGCCAATAGACATTCGCAACGAAGTCTATCCCGCCGAGGGGGGCTGCAAAGGTAAGTCCTATATTGTCTCCATCTTCGGTAAGGGAAGCTTCATCCTTTGAAGAGTTGTTTTCACCCTTTTCTTCGGAAGATGCCCAATGCTTGGCCAAGGCAAGGTCCACGGTGAGGCCGAAGCTCTTGGTGGCCAAACCGGCGGTCAGCAAGCCGACATCGTCGGTGGCATTATTGAAGGCAAGCAGATAGGTAAAGCTGCCGCTGGTGAGGGCCAGAGCGCCGTACTGGTTAGTAGGTTCCACATAGATGAGAGAACGACCAGCCATCTTGTAGGGGGCGGCCATGTCGCCACGGACGGTAGATGCACCACCCTCGTTGCCGACCATGTTGTAGGCGGCACCGTGAAGCGCATCGAGAGAACCGCTGCTTGCAGTGGAGGCTTCTTCTGTTGCACTCTGGGTTTCTGCGATGGAGACCGTCTCTTTTTTCCTGACTACGGGAGCCGGTTCGGGAGCTGCTTCCTCTTCTTCCTGGTAGGATTCTGTGGCAGGTTCGCTAGCTTCTTCATACTCGTCGTTATCTTGAGCGACGGCTGCAGAAACGGCAAGTGCCGCGATGACTGAAACAAGTTTAATATTCATTAATCATCCTTTTTTTAAGTTTATCATAAATGTAAGAAAAATTATTTTCTCTGTAAACTAATTTTTGTCAACTATTTCTTCGGTTCGATGCATTCCATGCCGCCCATATAGGGGCGAAGCACTTCCGGGATCAACAGCGAGCCGTCTTTTTGCTGGTAGTTGTCGCAAATGCCCACCATCACGCGGGGGGTGGCAAGGCCAGAACCGTTCAGCGTATGCACAAACACATTCTTGCCGCCGATTTTGGTCTTGATGCCCGCGCGGCGGGCCTGGTAGTCTTCGAAATTGCTGCAGGAGCTGACTTCCAGCCACTTCTTTTCCACCGGGGCATAGACTTCCAGGTCGTAGCACTTGGCGGCTCCGAAACCCAGGTCGCCCTTGCAAAGTGCCAGGCGGTGGTAGGGGAGTCCCAGCTTTTCCAAGAGCATTTCGCCAAAGCGGGTAAGCTCCTCGTGGTCTTCGTAGCTCTTTTCCGGGTGGGCGAAGTAGACCATTTCCACCTTGTTGAACTGGTGCAGACGGAGAAGCCCGCGGGTGTCCTTGCCGTAGCTTCCAGCTTCGCGGCGGAAGCAGGCGGAGTAGGCACAGATGCGCTTCGGGAGTTCGGATTCCGGAATCACTTCGCCGGCATAGAGGTTGGTGAGCGGCACTTCGGCAGTCGGGATGAGGAACAGGTCGTCGTCCTTGTCGCAGCGGTACATGTCTTCTTCGAACTTCGGGAGCTGACCCGTGCCGCGCATGGTGTTGCGGGTGACGAGGTACGGCGGAGTGAATTCTTCGAAGCCGTTCTTCATGTGTTCGTCGAGGAAGAACTGGATGAGGGCGCGTTCCAGGCGGGAACCCCAGCCGCGGTAGACCGGGAAGCCGGAGCCGGAAATCTTGGCGCCGCGTTCAAAGTCAAAGATGCCGAGGCGTTCGCCGAGGGTCTTGTGGTCCACGCGGGCGAAGTCATCGTTCTTGGTGTAGTAGTCGGCGGGAATCGGGCCGTCCTTTTCAACAACGTTGTCCGAGCTGTCCTTGCCTTCCGGAGAACGCGGGGCGATGTTCGGCACGTGCATGAGCATTTCGGTCTGCTTGTAGTCGAGGTCCTTGAGCTTCTTGTCGAGTTCGTCGATCTTGTCGCCTAGGGCGCGCATGGCGGCAACGGCCTCGTCGGCGTTTTCGCCCTTCTTCTTCAAGTCGCCAATCTTCTTGGATTCGGCGTTGCGTTCGCTCTTGAGGCGTTCCACTTCGGTGAGGAGCGGGCGGCGCTCGTTGTCGATTTCGAGAACGTCCTTCAAGCTCACTGTGGTGTACTTCTTTTCGGTTTCAGCAATGTAGTATTCCGGATTTTCGCGGATTTTCTTGATGTCAAGCATATTATGCCTCGGGTAAAAAATTTTACGCGGGGAAATTTAGCTAATTCAGAGTTTGGGGCTTGGAGTTCAGAATTAGAAAGAAGCGAAAAATCTACATTTGAGCCATGCTTTTGAGAAGTTCTTTATTTCGACATATGCCGATGCTGTTAGTTGCCTTGTTTGCCGGCTTCCTTTCTGGCTGCTACAGTTTTACGGCGTCGACACTTCCGAGCCATATCAAGACGGTCCAGATCCACGAGGTGGAAGACAAGACCCTTGACCCGGTGCTGGCCAACAACATCCGCGCAGGCGTTTTGGACATGTTCAAGAGCAATGCCGGCGGTGTCCGTATCGTCAACGAGAACGCCAATGCCGATTTCGAGATGGTCCTTCTCAGTTACACGAACAAGCCAGAAAACTACAACAGTTCCAGCGACGTGGAAACCTACCGCGTTACGATTCGCGTAAGCGTCAAGTTCTACGATAATGTGAAAGATAAGATTATCTACGAGAACAAGTCCCTTTCGGCGGATGGAACCTACGATGTGGCCAAGAATGAATCCGAGGACCGCCACGGCCAGGCCCGTGCCATCGAGAAGCTGCAGGACCTGATTGTGGCCAATGCATTAGCCAAGTGGTAAGTCGAGTAGGTTTAAATCCATGCGTAAATTTAGAGTTGTCCTTGTGGAACCGGAACACCCCCATAATGTGGGATTTGTGGCCCGTGCCATGCACTGCTATGCCCTGGACGAGCTGTACATTGTCTATCCCCGGCGCGACAAGGTTATTGAGAATTCTTACCATACGGCCCCCAACAGTCACGAGGTCCTGGACCGGGCGACCATTGTCCACAAGTTCGAAGATGCCATTGGGGACTGTGCTTGCGCTGTGGCTTTCAGCCGGCGCATCTATGGTTCGGCCATCAAGCATACCATGATGCCGGGGCTTGCCGAGCTTTTACCGGAGGAAGGCACCATCGCCCTGGTATTCGGCCGTGAATCCTGCGGGCTCGAGACCGAAGAGGTAAATGCTTGTACTTACCAGTGTGAGATTCCCGTGCCCGGGCTCATGAGCCTGAATCTGGCCCAGGCGGTAACGGTGGGCCTGTACGAGCTTTGCCGTAGCGGAGCCCTTGCTAACGGTGAAGGCCGCGCGAAACGGACCACTCGTGGTGTTGCAGAAACGGGGCCTGCCACTATAGAGCAGATCGATAGCTTCAAGAAGTTTATGGACCGCTACTTGACGGGACAGTACCACGATCAGGCTTGGCGTGATAACTTCTTGAATACGCTCTTGCAGCGCCTACATCCGACTAGGAATGAACTTTCGGCATTGTTCGGCCTTATCCGTAATCTGGCCAAGAAACCGGCCCGTCTGGAGCATGCCGCTGATAAGGCGGCTAAGGCCGCCCAAGACGCTAAAGCTGCCGAAGCAGCGGATTAATTTTTATTGGCAATCTTCCCGTAGAATTCGCGGAAGTCGTCCCAGCGGTAATAGGGGGCGGCCGGGCAGTACTTGACTGTTGTTGCATCGCATGTCACAGGCAGAGTCTGCTCGATTTCGTTGTGCAACACCTTCACTAGGATGGGGTCACCCTTCTTGGTAGACTTGTAGAATACGAATTGTGTGTTTGCTGCCATGGGCGTGATTTCGTAATCGCGCCAAACCTTGTGCAGGTTTTCCATGTCGGCGGTTTCAATACCCGTTTTTTGTGTGCCGTTCTCCATTTGCAGCAGCACGGCGAACGGGAAGATGACTGTATCGTGCCCGAAGCGAAGGGTTGCGGATGGATTGCCTGTGGCTATTACTTTGTCGGCAACATCAAGAAAATTCTTCAATAACGGGCGGGCATTCTCAAGCCCCTGTTTTTGTGCGAAGGGGTGGTTGCCCAGCACGCTGTACCACCAGGCATTCTGTGCGTGCCAACGGGCGGTGAGATCTTCGTCGGTCCACAGGTCGTCAAAGCTGAACTCGATTTCGGGGCTGCCCTGCAGGCTGTTGCCGATTTCATAGATCTTGCTGAATAGGTCACCTGCGTCGATGTTCTTCTGTACGTATGCGGAATCGTTGAAAATTGCATTCATCATGCGAGTTGGGTTTACATGGCTGTAAAGCTTTTCGTTTTCTTTTTGCCATGCGGGTGTGTTTGATTCGTTGATGATTTTACCAAAATCAAGGGGGCTGATGAAGTTCATCAGGTACTTGCCCGATTCCTGATGGATGTCGAGTTTTGGCCTTTGTGCACGCAGCTCCTCAAGGAATGCCGCCATACTGACTACGCAGCGTACGCTTGTGCTGGCGAAGGCTTCGATGTAGGCGTCGTTCTTGAACACCTCGGGGAAGTTTTTTACCATCCGCTTGGCGATTCCCTGGTGTTGCGCTACACCGAGTTGCGTGAGATCTCCTGCTCGCGGGGCTGCATATTCGTTTAGGAATTTCGCGCGCTCCAGTAGGCTCTTGCCGAGCTCGGTGAGCTTACCTGCGGAGTCGGCTTTTGCAAGCGTATTGTAGAGCATGTGGTAGTGGTCAGCGGGCTGGTGGAAACGGCTCCCGTGCCTGCCGTAATGGCTCACATAGAACGGTTTGTAGCCTGCGGGAGCTTTGGTGTACTTGGCGGTTGGAGTGGGGTAGGCATAGTAGTTGCTGCCCATCTGTAGCCGGTCTTGGGCAAATCCCGAAATCGCCATCGTGAGCAATAGTGCGAGAATTTTTTTCATATCGCTAGACCCATCGGAATAATGTGTAATGTGTGATGTGAAATGTTAAATTACACATCACTCATTTCACATTTCACATTTTTTAAAGAAGCAGCTTCTTGCGCCCGTATGGCAGGCCACCTGCGGGCCCTGCATGCGGACCTTGAAGAGCAAGGCGTCGCTATCGCAGTCGGCGGCCCATTCCACTACCGTCATCACGTTGCCGCTGGTGTCGCCCTTGTGCCAGTATTCCTTGCGACTGCGGCTCCAGAAAACCATCTCGCCACATTCGTGGGTGCGGCGGAGGGCTTCCTCGTTCATCCAGGCCATCATCAGCACATCGCCCTTGTCGGCATCCTGAACAATTGCCGGTGCAAGCTTTACGCCGTCCACCTCGACTTCGAACTTTATCTCTTTGATTAGTTCGTCAAATGTCATAATTAGCCTCGCACCTGTCCGTTGCCGCGGAGAATCCACTTGTAGCTGCAGAGACTTTCCACACCCATGGGGCCGCGGGCGTGCAGTTTGTCGGTTGAAATGCCCACTTCGGCGCCCAGACCGTATTCGCCGCCGTCGGCAAAGCGAGTGCTGGCGTTCACCATCACGCTGCTGCTGTCCACATTGGCCACGAAGTAGTCCTGCACGCTGGTATCTTCGGCAACCACGGCTTCGGTATGGCGGCTGCTGTTCTTCTCGATGTGGTCGCAGGCTTCGGCCACATTGTCGACGAACTTGACGCTGGCCTTCAGGGCCAGGTATTCGTGGTGGTAGTTGCTATCGTCTCCAATGTCCTTGATGCGGCTGTCGTGGGACTGAGCGTCCTTGTTGCCAAAGAGCTCCACGCCACGGTCGGCGAGACAATCGAGCAATTTTTTGACGGTGGCATCATCGATGTGGCGGTCGATGATTACGCATTCCATGGCGTTGCACACGCCGGTGCGCTGGGTCTTGGCGTTAATCAGGATGTTCACTGCCTTGTCCATGTCGGCGGACTTGTCTATGTACACATGGCAGATGCCGTTGAAGTGCTTGATCACAGGAATCTTGCTCTGGTCCACCACGGCGCGGATCAGTCGTTCGCCACCTCGGGGGATTACCAGGTCGATGCAATCGTTGCGCTGCAAGAGCATGCCCACCAGGTCGTGGCTCGTTTCGGTCACCAGCTGCACGGCGTCTTCGTCGATTCCGTTTGCGGTTAATGCTGCGTGGAAAATTCCGGCCAGGCATTTGGCAGAATTCAGGGATTCCTTGCCACCGCGCAAAATCACTGAATTGCCCGACTTGAAGCAGAGACAGGCACCGTCGATGGTCACATTGGGGCGGCTCTCGAAAATGAAAAATACGGCGCCGATAGGTACGGCCACACGGCTAATCCTGATGCCGTTCTTGAGTTCGCGAGATTCGAGTACGCGGTTCAGGGGATCGGCAAAGGAGGCGATTTCTTCGGCACCCTTGGCCATGGCTTCGATGCGGGCGTCGTTCAGGGTCAGGCGGTCCATCTTCGAGTCGTCCAGCTTGCCGGTGGCGGCTTCCAGGTCCAGCTTGTTTGCGGCAAGGATTTCCGGCTTCTTCTCCCGGAGCATCTTGGCGACCAGGTTCAGCACCGCGCTGCGCTTTTCACCCGAGAGGGTACGGAGGTTCTTGCTTGCTTTTTTGGCGTTTTGGGCCAAAATGTCGGAATATTCGTCCAAGTTGGAATAATTTTTAGTCATATTTTTAATATAGAAACTTGATTTTCATCACACTTTAGTGTATTTTAGAAATACAGGTTTGTTTTTACCCCTGACAGTAAGTGGTAGTCTGGGGTATCGGACTTGGGTGTAAGAGCCCGGCGTTTATCGTCGGGTTTCTTTTTTGTATCTTTGTTCATGGAAATTGAATATACGGTAAGTAATGAATATTTACAGTTGGAATGTCAACGGGATTCGTTCCGCTCTCAAGAAGGGGTTGGAAAAGTGGATCCAGGAGACTGACCCGGATATCCTATGCCTGCAGGAAGTTCGTGCGGAAACGGACCAGATTCCCGAATCCGTCGCCAAGCCCGAAGGTTATTTTGCCTACTGGAACCCTTGCCAGCGCAAGAAGGGCTACAGTGGTGTAGGCGTCCTTACGAAGATCGAACCCGATGCGGTAAATTACGGTTTCGATATTGAAGAGTTCGATATCGAAGGTCGTGTCTTGCAGCTGGTGTTTCCGGACTGGGTGCTGAATTCCATCTATTTCCCCAACGGCGGTTCCGGCGACGACCGACTGGACTACAAGCTCCGTTTTTACGATGCCTTCCTGGAGAACTGTGAACGCTGGATTGCTGACGGCAAGCATGTGCTGACGGTTGGCGACTACAATACCTGCCACAAGGAAATCGATATTGCCCGTCCCAAGGAAAACGAGAATGTCAGTGGCTTTTTGCCCATTGAACGCGCCTGGATGGACAAGTATGTGGAACATGGCTTTGTGGACACTTTCCGCAACCTGCATCCGGACACACGGGATGTCTATTCCTGGTGGTCCAACCGCTTTGGAGCTCGCGGAAGGAATGTGGGTTGGCGTTTGGACTACGCCTTCGTAGACGAGGCCCTGATGCCCAATGTGGTGCGTTCCGAGATCCACACGACCGTCATGGGATCAGACCACTGTCCCATCAGCATCGAGCTGGAACCGCCTTTCGCGCCTCTACCGATTGTACCGGCAAAGACGGACGAATAGCGTAAACAGAATCTAAAAAGATTAGCTGTGCAGGTATTCCACGATAGCGTCGTGGATGGTAGTGAACACTTCCCGCAGCTCTTCTTCGTCTTCCTCCAAAAGCGTCACGCGGAAACCCTTCAGGTCGGTGCAGAAGCTGGTACTCGGAACTACGCAGATGCCCTTTGCGCCCAGCAGGTAGTACACGAAGCGGTAGTCCAGGTTCGTGGTCTTGCTACACCATTCCTCCACCTTCTTCTTGATAATCGGGTTGTCAATTTTCAAGGTCTGGTGGCTGTTCAGCGTGCCTTCGCGGAAGATGATGGTGTTGTAGAACGCACCGTAGGTCGGGTTGAAGTAGAGTTCTGGGATGTCGGAAAGGATTTCGTTGATGATGGCGCTACGGCGGCCAATCTTCTCGTTCAGCGCGGTGCGGTGCTCGGCAAAGCGCTTGTCGCCCAGCACGCGCGGAATCGTCATCTGCGGGAGCGTGGTCGAGCAGACTTCCACCATCTTCGCGTTGTCGATGGCGCGGCAGAAGGCGTCGAACTGTTCGTCCTTGTCGCGGTTGTAGTATTCGGCCCAGCCGCAACGAGCGCCCGGCCACGGGTATTCCTTGGAAATGCCCTTGAGCGCGATGCCCGGAACGTCACCGATGTATTCGGCAAGCGCATAGGCGTGGGCGCCATTGTAGGTAATCTTGTTGTAGATTTCGTCGCAGATGATGAACAAGTTGTAGCGCTTGGCGATATCTACCATTTTTTTGAGAATTTCCAGCGGATAGACCATGCCAGTCGGGTTGTCCGGGTTCAAAATCAAGATGCCCGCGATGCTCGGGTTGTACTTCACCTTGTTCTCGAGTTCTTCCAGGTCCGGATACCAGTGATTTTCCGGCTGCAGACGGTAGGTAATCGGGGCCGTGTGGGCGTGGGCCGCTTCGGCGGAACTGTGGGTGGAGTAGGCCGGGGCCGGTCCAATAATGCGGGTGTTCATGGAGAGAAGGCCGTAGATGGTGGCGATGGCGTCACCCAGGCCGTTGAAGAACAAGATGTCGTCGGCGCTGATCTGTGCACCGCCCAGCTTGTTGTTCTCCTTCACCAGGAATTCGCGGGTTTCCAGCATGCCTTTGGAGGGGCAGTAGCCGTAACTGCGGTTGGTCTTGGCCAGGTCCACCACGATATCCTTGATCCAGTCGGGCAACTGGCACTTCTTTTCGATGGGGTCTCCGATGTTTTCCCAGTGGATGGGGAGGCCCAGGGCCTTGAGCTGGTTTGCCTTCTTCACGATCTCGCGGATTTCGTAAGAGAGTTCCTTGGCACCTTCGCTCAAAAGTCTTCTGCGCATTTTATGCTCCTGTATAGGTATCGAAAATTCTTTTTTTGCAATAATAGTAATTTTTCATTATTCATTTTTAATTGTTAATTTTGGGCAATGCCTCACGAGACCTTGTACGACCCCATCCGCAAGAAGGATGTGCCCGACACCCCCGAAGAACGGGTGCGCCAGGCAACGGTTCAGTTTTTGCTGAACGAGGTCAAGGTGCCTGCCCACCTGATAACGGTGGAGTTCGGCCTAAGTGCCGTGGACCCGAAGACTGACGACCGGGTGGATATTGTCGTTAGTAATTTCCGCGAGGGGGCAACCCTAGATAAGCCCTGGCTTCTGGTGGAATGCAAGGCTCCAGGCGAGTATACTTGGGAGGGTTTACAGGTACAGCTGAACAAGTACCTGAAGATTCTCACGCCCAAGTATGTGATGCTTTCGCTGGGGGACTGTGAGCGTTTTTTTGAACTGGACGCCGCCACCAAGAGATTTGCTAAGGTTGAGCGGCTTCCTGAATTCCGCTAGGCGGGTATTCGAAGTCGCGGCGTTCCGCAATCCACTTGCGCACGGCTTCTTCGGCACGATTGGCAAGGATTTCCTTTTTGTTCTTTTTCTTGAGACCTTCGTGGTGGGGAAGCAGTCCGAAGTTGAAATTCATGGGCTGGAAATCCTCGTTCTCTTCCACAAGGCGGTTCATGAGGGAGACTATGCAACTCTCGTCTGGGAGCGGGTCCGCATGCCCGTGCAAAATGGTCTGGGCCATGTTCCAAGCAGCGTACCATCCGGTGGCCACCGCTTCGGTGTAGCCTTCGCTGCCTGTAATTTGACCTGCAAACCAGGTAGGTGGAATATCCTTGGCGCAGGGGAGATCTGGGTGCAATCTTAAAGTGGCGTCCAGGAACTTGGGTGATTCGATGAAGGTGTTGCGGTGCATGCAGCCTAGACGGGCGAACTTTGCATTGCGCAGGGCCGGCACCATGGTGAAGATTTCCTTTTGGGTGCCCCACTTGAGTCGGGTCTGGAACCCTACCATGTTGAAAAGCGTCTTCTGCTTGTTTTCGGCTCGGAGCTGGATTACTGCATACCACAAATGTCCATTGTTTCCAAGGCCGAGACCGATGGGGCGCATGGGCCCGTGACGGAGCGTCTCGTAGCCGCGGCGGGCCATTTCTTCGACCGGGAGGCAGCCCTCGAACAGTTCGTTCTTTTCGAAGGGGCGTGGCTCCACGGCTTCGGCCTCGCACAGCTTACGCACGAATTCGGTATAGGTCTCTTTGTCCAGGGGGCAGTTGATAAAGTCCGCCGTTTCGCCCTTTTCCCAGCGGTTGCGGTAGAAGGCGTGGTCGAAGTCGATGCTATCGGTCTCCACCACAGGGGCGATAGCGTCGAAGAAATGGAGGCGCTCGCTACCCAGCCGCTTGAATATATCGTCGGCGAGCGCGTCGCTGGCCAGCGGCCCCGCCGCGACGAGGGTGGGGCAGTCTCCTGCGAGGCTCGTGACTTCTTCCCGGTGGAGCGTGATGTTTGGAGATTCGGCGATCTTCTTTTCCACCGATTCGCTGAAAATGTCACGGTTCACGGTCAGGGAATCCCCTGCGGGAACGGCGGCTTCACGGGCGGAGTCCAAAAGGAAACTCCCCAGCATGGAGAGTTCCTGCTTTAAAAGCCCGTGTGCCGATGTGACGCCCAGCGCCTTGAAACTGTTGGAGCAGACGAGTTGCGCTAGGTGGCCGTCCTTGTGGGCGGGAGTCTGCTTGACCGGGCGCATCTCATATAAATCTACCTTGAAACCCCGGCTTGCCAGTTGCAGAGCTGCCTCGCAGCCAGCTAGGCCGCCACCGATTACACGAACGCGTTCGTTCATCAGTTCGTAATCACCTTCCGGTAGCTCTTGGCGTTGCCAATCCAGAGCTTCACCAGCAGTTCCTCCAGGGAGGCTGTGGAGACGCAATCGGGGTCGGCGTCCTGGATTTCATCGGAAATGAGGTTCGCCTGGGTCAGGTTCAGCATGCCGTAGTACATGGCCTCCATCAGCTGGGAAGCGAATTTGGGCGAGATCTTGGCCACCGCATCCATGTCGTTCAGGGGCGGGAGCTGTGTCTTGTCGGGGCTGAACTGGTCCAGGTTATCCATGGTCCACATGTCGGCTGCCTTGCCCATGTCGTCGCTGGGGGCGATTTTCAGGAGCTTTTCCTTGTAGGCGTTCCACTCCACATTGGTGGTCTTTCCCGCCTTGCGCACGGACTTCAAGAAAGACAGGACGGCGTAGTAGAGGTCCTTTTCTCTCTGGTTCGTTTCCTTTTGCGATGCGGGAATCATGCCTAAATCCTCTGTGGTTGGCCGCTCTTAGTGGCGGAAGTGCCTCATGCCGGTGAACACCATGGCCACCCCAAGCTTGTCGCAAGCTTCGATGGAAAGGTTGTCCTTCTTGGAACCACCCGGTTGCACGATGTACTGGACGCCAGCCTTGGCAGCGGCTTCCACGTTGTCCGGGAAGGGGAAGAAGGCGTCGGAGCCCATAACGACTTCGCTGAACACCTTCTTTTCCAGGGCCTTGAGACCGGCCTTGTCGATGCACTTGCCCTTTTCGTTGAAGAACTTCTTGGCGGCCTTCATGCGGGCCACGTTGTCGCGGACGCGGGGCTGGCAGAGGCGGAGGTTAGAGTCAATGCGGTTCGGCTGGCCGGGGCCAAGGCCGATGACCTGGAAGTAGCCGCGGGCGTATTCGTAACCCATGACGATGGCGTTAGACTTGGTGTGCTTGGTCACGATCCAAGTGAAGCGGGCGAGGGCTTCCTTGTTCTTTGCGAACTTCTTCTTGGTGACGCATTCGAACTTTTCGTAAACGTCCACGTCGCGGTCTTGGACCAGCATGCCGCCGATCACGTGCTTATAGACCTTGCAGTGGGTGGCCTTCTTGATCTTGCCAACTTCAAGGAGACGAATGTCCTTGGACTTGTTCTTCAAAAATTCCAGAGCGTCCTTGTCGAATGCCGGGGCGAGAAGGATTTCAACGAACTTGCCCTTGAGGAATTCGGCGGTTTTCAGGTCCACCTTCTTGGTAACGGCGATCACGGAACCGAAGGCCGACACCGGGTCGCCTTCCCAGGCGGCTTCCATGGCGTTGCGCAGTGTCTTGCCGGTAGCAAGGCCACAGGGGTTCATGTGCTTTACGATAACAACGGCATTTTCGTCTGCGAATTCGCGGGCCATTTCCAGGGCGGCGTCGGCATCCACGATGTTGTTGTAAGAAAGTTCCTTACCCCAGAGCTGCTTCGCGGTGGCGAGGTTTGCTTCGGTGCAGGTCGGGTCGCGGTAGAAAACGGCGGACTGGTGGGAATTTTCACCGTAGCGCATGGGCTTCGGGTCAACGAATTTCAAAACGAGTTCTTCGGACATAATTTTTCCTTTGATGTTTACGCTCTACAATATAGAAAAGAAAGCCCCGACGGGGGTCGGGGAAATCTTTTCTATCAGTACATTGTCGCCGGCGGGTTATTGTCGTCCAGGCCCGGCAAATTCGGGTTGGGCGGGATGTTGTCCAGCGGGTCTTCGGGTTCTACGATCAGGTTGTAGTAGACGTTATTCTTCAGTTCGTCTTCGATGTAGAACAGAGTGCCGCCCATGGCGGAACCGCAACCGGCACAGGCACCTTGGTAACGGATTTTCAGACGGTTATCTTCAGTCAGGTCAAGGACTTCCAGGTCTCCGCCATCGCCTTGCAGCATGCCCCGCACGGACTGGTGGAGCCAGGCCTCGATCTTCTCGATTTTTTGAACCTTGGTGAGGGCGTTCCATTCGGCGTCGGCCTCGGCACGGCCTTCGGCAGTCTGGGTGCGGTACTTGATGCGCTCCATCTTTTCGCGGACCAGAATGGCGGTGGCCTTCTTTTCGGGGTAGGCCTCCAGCACCCGGCGGATAAGCGTGTTCATCTGTCCGATTTCGGGAGCGTTTTCGGCGATAGCCCGAACATCCGGCGTGTCCCGGAGCTCAAGCTCCAAGCTTTCGGCGGTGATGGCGCAGGCTTCGTCTACCGTGACCATCTGGATCTTTTTGCAGAAGGTGTCGGCAAGGGCGGTAAAGATGGGTCCGCCGTAGGTGAAGAACCTGGTCTCCAGAATCTTGTCGCATTCCGGGTCGATCATCAGGTAGACCTTCAGGCTCGCTTCCTTCACGTCAACAAGGGCAAGTCCCTTTTCGTCGGCTTCAATCTGGAAAATCGCACCCCTGTACTTGGGGGCCTTTGCGACCTCCTGTACCTTCTGGGAAAAATTCGCACACAGTTCTTCGCTCATTTTCTATCTCACATCCACAGTCACTTTGTACATAGGCTTGCCGCGGTAGCTGTTCAGGCCCTTGGCGGTTTGGACCTTCACATTTTTCGCGGTGACGCCCTTCTGCTGCTTGAGCACATTCAGCAGCTCCTGGTTGCGCTTTTCGGCCAGGTTTGCCAAATCCTGTTGCATGGCCTTGCTGTCGAATTCGGCATCGTGCTCCTTGGCGTATGCCTTGAAGCCTGCGTCGCTGTCCTTGATTTCCAGGGCCGCCTTTTCGTCAATCTCGTTGAGGCTTGACTTGCCTTCTTTCTGCTTGTAGTATTCGGTCTTGAGCTTGTGGGCCTTGTGCTCTTTCGAAATCTTGGCAGGGTTGTAGTACTGGGTGTAGGTGAGAGTGAGCTTCGGGTCCTTTGTAAGGGCCTCGGTCATCTTGGAAGCCTTTGCGAACTGCTCGCTGGTAAATGTGGCGCTGGAAACATCAATCAGGATTTCGTCATCCTTACCCAGGTTCAGGCCCACGGCGGAGGCTCCCGTGTTGGCCACGCCTCCCACAATCTTGATGGGGGAGAGGGCCACCTTGATAAGCAACTTTGTTATCGTGTCCCACACGATTTTCAGGTACGAGAATTCCGGGTCCTTCAGGTTGCCCTTCACGGGAATGTCGAACTGGATCTTGTCATCCTTGTCCTTGAGCACATAGAGTCCCACCTTCATGGGCACGGGGTATTCCGGGTCTACGCTATCGTCCTTGTCGCCTACATCAATGTTGTAAATATCAATGGTGTTCTTGCTGTCAACATTGAAATCCTTCATCTTGTTGTCGCTGGCAAAGGCCATGGTGCCTGCGGTAATGGGATAGCCCGTAAAATGCAGGCTGTAGCTGCTGAAGTATTTCAGGGCCAGGTTCTTGACGCTTACATAGGCGTCCATGGTGCCGATGTCGTTGAGTGCGCCCTTGTACTTGACGGAGACGGAGCCTCCTTCGGGGAAGGCCGCGGTCACATTCACATTACAGGGCTTGTCGAAGTTGATGTTGGAACCGCTTACCGTAATGGCGGAAACCTTGTAGTTGAAGGGCTTGGACAGGGTGTAGTCGTTGGCGGTGACGGTGGTGTTCTGCACCAGGAACTTTGCGATGACGGCGTCCAGTTTCTTGGCGGGTTCGGCCTTGGCTTTGGCGGAATCCTGTTCGCTGCCTTCAGGGGCTGGGGCTACCAGGGAATCCAGCGGGACTGCTGTGGAATCCGTGGCGCTGGTGTCTGCCTTGGCCTTGGCGGCCTTGCTCTTGGGGGTGAGCAGCACATCAATATTTGTTTTTCCGCCCTTGTACAGGTCCAGGTGGGCAAAGGCGCCGTCCACCACTACGGAATCGATACGGAACTTGAACTTGTCCAGGTTGGCCTCGGAAATACCCACGCCTACATGGTTTGCACCGATGGTCTTGTCGCCCACCTCGGTGATGACCACGCTATCCACGCTGACAATGCCCTTGACGTTGGAGGACAGGATAGAGTTCAGGTTGCCCTGGATGTCCATGTTGGCGCTAACCTTGCCGTCAAAGTCCTTGATGTTCACAAAGTCGTTCAGATAGGGCTTCCCTGCCGCTAAAGCGAAGTTCTTGAGACCCACATTCACATCGAAGTCGTTGGTGGCCGCATTGACGGTTACTTTCACATCCAGGTCGCCGCCGGAGGCGAACTTGAGACTTACGCCAACATCGGTCTGCTTGTTGCTCAGGTAGACGGCGGGAATGGCCACGCCAAAGTCCTTGATGTGGATCTTGGAGCCCACCTTGGCATCTTCGTAGATGATGTTGCCGTTCTCGAGAGAGATGTTCTTGACGGATATGCTCACGGGGAGCCCTTCGGCGATTTCGGCCGCGTTGATCATGGTTGTGGAATCCGTGGCGGTGGTGTCGACGGTCTCTGTGGCGCTGGAATCCATGGCGGCCACCTTGTCCAGGATGTCGCTGAAGTTGAAACGGTCCCCGCTCTGTACCACATGCACATAGAGTCCCTTCAGGTAGATTTCGCCTATGCTTACGGTTCCCGTGATAATCCTGGTGGGGTTCAGGTTGATGCGGAACTTCTCGAAGGAAACAAAGGGTGTGGTGCCGTCACGCTCCAGGAGGGCGAAATTGTCCACATTCACGGTCCAGGTCAGGGGGCTAAGGCTCACATTTTCGATGGCGACCTTCCGGCCGATATACTCTTCGGAGTGGGCAACGATGTAGTCCTTCACGAATCCCGGGGCGAGTTTAAGGGTGGCAAACGCCAAGACGAAAAGGGCGGCGACGACAATCAGGATAATTTTCACGGATTTCTTCATGGCCTACAATTTAGAAATGTTGTAATTGTTGGGCCTTTTTTTGCCATTTTTTGCTTTCTGTGGCATATTTTTTTGTAAATTTGCACCCGTGATTGCCCCTTTTTACCGTTTTTTCGGTAAAAACCTGCTCTTCTATTTTAGAGCGAACCTGGCCGTCAAGTCTCCCTGAGACGCTATTAAGATGGCCCCCTAACACATTCACTTGCAATCACCCCTTCTGCAGGTCTTTTCCAGCCTGCAGTTGCGGCTAACCCTTACTTATGAGGTGCCTAGATGGAAAGTTATATCGCACTCGCACTTTCTGCTCTTGCAGTCGTGCTCTGTATCGTTATCCTGACTAAGGTTAACAAGATTCTTGACAACCTTCACACTCCTATCGTTAAGAAGCTCACCCCGGACATGAACCTGAGGCCCAGTTCCCGTCGTTCTGTCAGCGCCCAAGAAATGGCTCAGCGTGGTGACCGCAACAATAACAAGGGTGATCGCAAGGATCGTCAGAATAAAGACAACCGCGGTGACAAGAACGGTCAGGCCCAGCAGGGTCAGAACCGTGACCGCAATGAACAGCGCGATGGCCGCGGCAACCGCCGTGACCGCCGTGACGGTCGTCCCGACCGCAACAATCGTCGTGAAATGAACGCCGAAGCCCAGGCCGCTTCTTCTGAAGCCCCCGTGGCCCAGCCTGCCGAAGTGGCCGCTCCTGCCGCCGCTGCCGAAGGCCGCCGTCCCCTGGCTCCGCGTATTCCGGTTGAAACGCCGGCCGCTCCTGTCAGCGCCCCCGCCGCATCTGCCGCTCCTGTTGCAGCTGCCGCCGAACCTGCTGTGGAAGTCGCCGAAACCACCTTCGATCCCGCCAAGGTCCGCTATGGCCGCCGCAACGTGATCAAGAAGGCTCCGGAACTCTCCGACGAAGCATAATCGCGAAAAGCCAAAAGCTTGATAGAGCCCTCGGTCTTAGGACCGGGGGCTTTATGTTTTGCCTTACCGCCAGCGGCGTCCGCGGTTGTCCGGGTCGTCGAACCCGTCGTAATGGTCGTCGTAGCTGTCGGGGTAGTCGCTACTCTCGTCGAAGTTCTCGTCCCTGTCGGGGAATCCCGTTTCCAGCTCGGTGAAGCTGGGCTCTTCGATGTTTACCACCTGGACATCGAAAATCAGGTCCTTGCCCGCGAAGGGGTGGTTCCCGTCTACCAGGACGGTGTCCTTGTAGATTTCTTTTACGATATAGATGCCGTCGGCGTCGTCTTCGTCGTCCAGGTTCAGTCCGTCGAAGAATTCGTCGGCGGTGTCGGGCAGTTGGAATTCGCGGATGTCGTTGTCCTGCATCATTTCCAGCTCCATGCCCAGCCAGAGTTCCCCGATTTCCTGGAGTTCTTCCTTGGGGACCTGGAGCAGCAGGTCGTCGCGGTAGGGGCCGTAGCCCTGGTCGAATGGAATTTCCACAGAGAACTTTTCGCCCAGCTTGCGGCCTTCCAGGGCGCTTTCAAGGCCAGGGATGATGTTGTCGTAGCCGTGGATGTATACAAAGGGATGGCTCGGGGGAATTTCTTCCAGGATGCGCCCGGTCATTTCCTTGAGCGTGTAGGCGATGCTTACCTTTGTCTTGGCTTCCACGATTTCCATACGGCGCCAAATATAGAATTTTTACTACATTACACCCATGCTTTACGGTATTTGTTCTGATATTCATTCCAACGCCACCGCTTTCCATGCCGTTTTGGACTCCATGAAAGAAAACAAGGTGGAACGCAGGATTTGCCTGGGTGATTTGGTGGGTTATGGCGTCGATGCCAATGAATGTGTGCAGCTTGCCAAGGAAAATATGGATGTGTGCCTGATCGGAAACCACGACAGCGTGGCCATCAAGTACGAATCCAGTATGGGCTTCAATCCCTATGCCAAGCAGGCCATCGAGTGGACCCAGGAAAACATGAGCGCGGACTCTGTCGCCTATATCCGTTCATTACCGTATATTTACGAAGAAAACGACATTACTTTTGTTCATGCGTCGCCCATGTCTCCGGCGGATTGGCTCTACATTACGGATTTGGAAGATGCCCTGAACGCCTTTGACCATTTTACGGGAACCTACTGTTTTATCGGTCACACCCACAGTCCGGTTATCGTGGCGAGCCGCCCTATGGCAATCCCCAAGGTTCTGGACGAATACGAATACACCATCGAGAATACGGAGCGGCTTTTGGTGAATGTGGGCAGCGTGGGCCAGCCTCGTGACCGTGACTGTCGTGCCAGCTGGTGCCTTTTGGATACGGAAACCAAGTGTATCCGCATTATCCGCGTGGAATACGATGTTTTCGAGACCCAGGAAAGAATGAAGAAAGCAGGCATGCCTAATTTCTTGGTAGACCGCCTGAGCGTAGGCCGTTAACCCAAATGAAGTGGGTTCTTGCAGTTTTTGGTAAGGCTGGCTCGCCGTTTATAGCGGACGAGATGGAAAAGTATGTGAAGCGCCTGCGTGGGGGAGTGTACCCGCTGGAAGTGGTGGAACTGAAGGAGTCGAAACTCGATGACCGCCTGCAGTCTCTGGCCCAAGAGGCGGCCCTGTTCGAAAAGAAGTTTCCCAAGTCAGAATACCGCCGTGTTATTTTGTCTGAAGAGGGCAGGCTGATGGATACGGTCAAGCTTTCGGATACCCTGCGGGACCGTTTCCAGGGAAATGTGGTGTTTCTCATTGGGTCGGCTTATGGCATCGACGAGAACCTGAAAAAGACGGCGGACCTGCTGCTTTCGCTCTCGCCCTTGACATTCACCCACGACCATGCACGCGTGATTATGGCCGAGCAGCTCTATCGCGTGCAGATGGTGATGCAGAACCACCCATACCATCACAGGTGAGTGACCGCTCGCGCTAAATTCTAGCTTGATTTCTCCGGCCTGCGCTCGCTCTCGCCAACACGACTCGTTAATACGAGTCGCTTATGGCTCACAGGTGACCGCTCGCGCGTCGCTATTTACTATATTTGGCGGCGTAAAAAACGGGATTCGTTATGAACGCAGAAATCGAAAAGCGCCGCACTTTTGCCATTGTCAGCCACCCCGACGCGGGTAAGACCACCATCACCGAAAAGTTCCTGTGGTACGGAAACGTGATTC